>NZ_JAHWXM010000001.1:1200000-1800000 GCF_023091225.1 Microbacterium galbinum
GCCTTGTCGGCGCTGAGCACCAGGGCCTCTCCGGGGGCTCCGTCCACGGCATCCGCAATTTGTTGAGGCATCTAACAAGGCTACTAGGCTGGCCTCATGACTGCGAAGACCCGTATCTCCACCGACGCCGCCCCCGCTCCCGCCCACACCTTCTCGCAGGGCGTGCGCAAGGGCCCCTTCGTCCAGGTCTCCGGCCAGGGCCCGGTCGACGCCGTGACCAACGAGTACCTCTACCCCGGTGACGTCGCGGCGCAGACGACCCGCACGCTCGAGAACGTCAAGGCGATCGTCGAGGCCTCCGGCGCGACGTTCGATGACGTCGTCATGCTGCGCGTGTACCTCACCAAGCGCGAGGACTTCCCGATCATGAACGACGCCTACGGCGCATTCGTCGAAGCGCACACCACGAGCGGTGTGCTGCCCTCGCGCACCACGGTCTTCACGGGCCTGCCGCGCGAGGAGATGCTCGTCGAGATCGACGGCATCGCGATCGTCGAGTGATTCTCACGGGGAGGCCACGGGCGACCGTTGCCTCCCCGTTATATGCTCTCCGGTACTCTTGTCAAAGACGGCACGTTAGATAACCGGGGGGTGAAGTTCGTGACGGATGTGATCTCGACTCACGAGGCTGCGACAGAAGCGCTCGACGAAGCGCCGACCGCGGCGGAGTCCGAGCCGCCCACGGGCGAGCAGCCCCTCGCGTGGGCTCCGAACGAACCGGCCCCCAAGAAGCGCCGCCTGGGTCTCTGGATCGGCCTCGGCCTCGGCGTCGTGGCCATCGGCGCCGGTGCGGCCTCGATGATCCTCATCGCCCCCGGCACCACGGTCGCCGGCATCAACGTCGGGTGGATGACGCCCGGCGCCGCGAACGACGCGATCGAGTCGCACCTCGCCGACACGCAGATCACTCTCACCGGAGCAGGCGACGGCACGGTGCTCACCGGCAGCGATCTGGGCATCGCCCTCGACGGCGAAGCGCTCAGCAACCAGGCCTTCGCCGAGCGTCCGATGTGGAACCTCGGCGCCTGGATGGGCGAGCCGATCGCCGGAGACATCACGCTCGACGCTGCGACGGCCACCAGCGCCCTGCGCGACGCCGTGCCCTCCAGCTTCGTCGACCCCACCGATGCGGGCGTCACCTTCGACGCCGCCAGCGGAACATACGTCACGACCCCCGCCGAGGCCGGCACCGCGATCGACGTCGACGCCCTCACAGCCGCGATCATCGACACCGTCGCCGCCGGCGGCTCGAACGTCGAGTTCTCGGGCGACCCGACCGAGGCCGCGGCCGCCGTCACCGACGACGACGCCGCGACCACCGCCGCCTCGCTGAACACCCTGCTCGGCACCGCCGGGTTCTACGTGGGCGAGGAGCGCACCGTGCCGCTCACGGCCGACGTCGTCGCCTCGTGGCTCACCGTCACCGAGGAGGGCGGCCAACTGGCCGTCTCGGCCGACGCCGCGGAGATCCAGAAGACCGTCGACCTGCTGCCCGGGATCGTCGACCGCGCACCCGTGAACGCGAGCAACATCGTCGACTCGGCCGGCAATGTGCTCCGCTCCGAGACCGAGGGCGTCACCGGACGCACGATCGGCGAGACGACCGGCATCGCCGACGACGTCGCCGCCAAGATCGAGGCGGGCGACGGGGTGTTCCCGCTCGCGGTGTCCGAGGTGCCGTTCGAGTCGGTGAACCTCTACCGCCACATCGACATCAACCTCAGCACGCAGCGCGCCACGCTCTACGAGAACGACCAGGTCGTCAACAGTTGGCTGGTGTCGACGGGCCTTCCCGGCACCCCCACACCGACGGGCGAGTTCAAGGTCTTCGCGCACACCCGCATGCAGGACATGGGCTGCTACGAGGGCGCCCCGTACTGCACCGAGGACGTCCCGTGGATCACCTGGTTCACGACCAACATCGGGTTCCACGGCACCTACTGGCACAACAACTACGGCAACCGGATGAGCCACGGCTGCGTCAACCTGCCGATCGACCTCGCGAAGTACGTCTACGACTGGTCGCCGGTCGGCCTCGAGGTCTCGGTCCACAACTGACCGACGCGGTCCACGTCTGATCCGGGATCACTCCCGAACACGAGCGGACACGACGAAGGGGCGGATGCCGAAGCATCCGCCCCTTCGTCGTATCCGCGATCAGTTCAGCGCATCGATGATCCCGTTCAGGGTGGCCGACGGACGCATGACCGCCGCCACGAGCGCGTCGTCGGGGCGGTAGTACCCCGCGATCTCGACGGGCGAGCCCTGCACCGCGTTGAGCTCGGCGACGATGGTCTGCTCGTTCTCGGTCAGTGCCGCGGCGATGGGCGCGAAGGCCGCCGCGAGGTCGGCATCCTTCGTCTGCTTCGCCAGCTCCTGCGCCCAGTACAGGCCGAGGTAGAAGTGGCTGCCGCGGTTGTCGATCGTGCCGAGCGCGCGACCCGGGGAACGGTCCTCCTCGAGGAAGGTTCCGGTCGCGGCGTCGAGGGTCTCGGCGAGCACGCGGGCCTTCTCGTTGCCCGTGCGGTCGGCGAAGTGCTCGAGCGAGGCCGCCAGCGCGAAGAACTCGCCGAGCGAGTCCCAGCGCAGGTAGTTCTGCTCGACGAGCTGCTGCACGTGCTTGGGCGCGGAGCCACCGGCACCCGTCTCGAACAGCCCACCGCCGGCCAGCAGCGGAACGATCGAGAGCATCTTGGCGCTCGTGCCCACTTCGAGGATCGGGAACAGGTCCGTGAGGTAGTCGCGCAGCACGTTGCCCGTCACCGAGATGGTGTCGAGTCCGTGACGCATGCGCGCGAGCGTGTAGCGCGTGGCCTCCTCGGGGGCGAGGATCGTCAGCGTCAGGCCGTGCGTGTCGAGCAGCGCGAGACCCTGGTGCACCTTGGCGATGATCTGGGCGTCGTGCGAGCGGTTCGCATCGAGCCAGAAGACCGCCGGGTCGCCGGTCGCGCGAGCGCGGGTGACCGCGAGCTTGACCCAGTCCATGACCGCGATGTGCTTGGTCTGCGTCGCGCGCCAGATGTCTCCGGCCTCGACCTCGTGCTCGATGAGCGCGTTGCCCTCGCCGTCGAGGATCTGCACGACACCGGCCGCGGGGATCTCGAAGGTCTTGTCGTGGCTGCCGTACTCCTCGGCCGCCTGCGCCATGAGACCGACGTTCGGCACGGTGCCGATCGTGGCGGGGTCGAGCGGGCCGTTCGCGATCACGTCGTCGATGACGGCCTGGTACACGCCGGCGTACGACGAGTCGGGGATGACCGCGAGGGTGTCGTCCTCGCCGCCGTCCTGGCCCCACAGCTTGCCGCCGTTGCGCACGAGGGCGGGCATCGAGGCGTCGACGATCACGTCGCTGGGCACGTGCAGGTTGGTGATCCCCTTGTCGGAGTTCACGTACGACAGGCGCGGACCCTCGGCGATGGCCTTGTCGAAGGCCGCGGCGATCGCGGTTCCGTCGGCGACATCGGCGAGACCGGACAGGATCGAGCCGAGACCGTCGTTCGGACGCAGACCCGCCTCGGCGAGCTGCGTGCCGTAGGTCGCGAACACGTCGGCGAAGAAGGCCTTCACGACGTGGCCGAAGATGATCGGGTCGCTGACCTTCATCATCGTGGCCTTGAGGTGCACCGAGTAGAGCACGTCATCGGCCTTGGCCTGGGCGAGGGTCTCGGCGAGGAAGGCGTCGAGAGCCGCGGCCGAGAGGAAGGTCGCGTCGATGATCTCGCGCGGCAGGACCTTGAGGCCCTCCTTGAGGACGGTGACGGTGCCGTCGGCGGCCGTGTGGCGGATGCTCAGCACGTCGTCGGATGCCGCGACCCACGACTTCTCGTTGGACTTGAAGTCGTCGTGGCCCATCGTCGCGACGCGGGTCTTCGACCCCTCGGCGAAGGCCTTGTTGCGGTGCGGGTGCTTCTTGGCGTAGTTCTTCACCGCGAGGGGCGCGCGGCGGTCGCTGTTGCCCTCGCGCAGCACCGGGTTCACGGCGGAGCCCTTGATGCGGTCGTAGCGCGCGCGCACGTCCTTCTCGTCGAGCGAGGTCGGGTCGTCGGGGAAGTCCGGGATGTCGTATCCCGCCTTCTGCAGCTCGGCGATCGCGGCCTTGAGCTGCGGGATGGATGCCGAGATGTTCGGCAGCTTGATGATGTTCGCCTCGGGCAGCGTGGCGAGGCCGCCGAGCTCGGCGAGCGCGTCGCCCACCTGCTGCTCGGGCGTGAGCTTCTGCGGGAAGGCTGCGAGGATGCGGCCGGCGAGCGAGATGTCCCTGGTCTCGACCTCGATGCCCGCCTGACCGGTGTAGGCCGTGATGATCGGCAGGAGCGAGGCGGTGGCGAGCGCCGGTGCCTCGTCGGTGTAGGTGTAGATGATGGCGTCGTCAGTCACCGGATGATCTCCGTTCACAAGGGCGATTTGTCTCGATACCAAGATACCCGCAACGCTGTGGGAGAAATCTCGACCCGATCGAGTGTGCGCGTGCGCGCGAGGGGTTAGCCTGGGGTCATGTCCGAACTGCGCATGGTCGAACTCTCCGCTGCGACGATCGTCGCCGTGAACAACATGTCGCTCAAGCCCGGGCAGGAGCAGTTCCTCGCTCCGGTCTCGTACGGGATCGCGGCGACCGTCATCAACCCGGCCACGTCGTGGCAGCGGGTCGTCCTCGACGGCGATGCCGTCGTGGGCTTCGTGAGCGCCAACTTCGATCCCGAGGCCCCGGAGGATCACTTCCGCTCGGTGCTGTGGCGCATCAACGTCGACGCCGACGACCAGGGTCGCGGCGTCGGCCGGTTCGCCGTCGAGAAGTTGCTCGAGGAAGCCCGCTCCCGCGGTCTCGACCATGTCGATGTGATCTACGAGGCCGGAGACGACGGCCCCGAGGCGTTCTTCCTGCGCGTGGGCTTCACGCCCGTCGGCGAGACGGAGTACGGCGAGGTCATCGCCTCGATCCGCATCGCGTCCTGAAGCCGGCGGCGGGGTCTCGAATCCCCTCCCCCATCGAGACCCCGTCGCCTTCGGCCGGGGCGTCGGGCGACCGTGCCCGCGCGCATCTCCCCCGGCGTGACAGAAATATGTTGCGCTCGACCACAAACCGTGTCTATCATCGCTGAAGAAGCCTGAGCGAAGCGCTTCGACAATCTCACCCAGAGCGACGATGGAGTCACGATGACGACGATCCACGAGGTGGCCGCTGCCGCCGGTGTCTCGATCAGCACCGTGTCGTACGCGCTCAGCGGCAAGCGTCCCGTGTCGGAGAAGACCCGCCGCCGCATCGAGGATGCGGCGCAGACGCTCGGGTACCAGCCCGATGCCGGCGCCCGGATGCTCGCGGGCCGCCGCACCCACATCTTCGCGCTCACGGAGCCGCTGCGCGCCGACACGCACGCCCCCACGCACATGGCGTTCGTGCTGGCCACCGCCGTCGCCGCCCGCCGCCGCGGCTACGACATCCTCCTCCTCACCGACGAGCAGACCTCCGATGGGATGAACCGCGTCGCCGCGTCGAACCTCGTGGATGCGATCCTCGTGCTCGATGTGGCGCCCGACGACGAGCGCGTCGACATCGCCCGCTCGGTGCGCACGCCGACGATCTTCATCGGGCTCCCCGACGATCAGCGCGACCTCACCTGCGTCGACCTCGACTTCGAGGCCGCCGGCCACCTCGCGATCGATCGACTCGCCGACGCCGGCCACACCGCGGTGCACCTCCTCGGCCAGACCGAGGTCTCGTACCGCAAATCGAACTTCCCCCGCCGACTCCTCCGCGGGGTCGAGGAGCGCGCCGCCGACCGCGGCGTCGTCCTGACCTGGACCGCGACCGGGGCCGCTGCCACCGACCCCGCTCTCGTGCGCCGATCGGCCGAAGCTGCTCTCGATGACGGCATCCGCGCGTTCGTCGTGCACGCCGTCGGCGACGTGCACGACGTGCTCCTCGAGGTGTTGGACGAACGCGGCCTCGCGCTCGGCGTCGACGCCTCGGTCATCTCGGCCGCGGCATCCTTCGACACCTCCGTACTCGCAGCGCCGATCGACACCATCCCGCTCGTGCCGCAGCAGTCGTGCGAGCTCGCGGTCGACATCGCCGTGCGCCACCTCGACGAGACGAACGTGCCGCCCGAGATCCACCTCATCGCGCCCGAGTACCACGGCGCGGGTTCCGTCCGACCGCCCCGCGACTGACCTCGCCCTCACACCTCCCTCCCGTATCGCCGAGATCGAAACGCTTCGACGATCACGCGATCGCCACAACTGAACACCCCACCGATGCAGTGTTCGGCCCTCCGGGGCCACCGAGAAAGGAGTGCCGACGATGGCACGCACGACACGCAGGACGAAGACGCTCACCGCCCTGGCCGCTCTCACCGCGACCGGTATCGCGCTGAGCGGCTGCACCGCCGGATCGTCCGACGACGGCGGAGACGGCCAGACCCTCAAGCTCTGGCACTACGAGGGCGCCGACAGCGCCATGGGCAAGGCCTGGGACGAAGCGATCAAGATCTTCGAAGAGGAGACCGGCGCGACGGTCGAGTTCGAGGAGAAGTCGTTCGAGCAGATCCAGAAGACCGCGAGCCAGGTGCTCGACACCGACGCCGCCCCCGACCTGATGGAATTCAACAAGGGCAACGCGACGGCGGGCTTCCTGGCCTCGACCGGCCTCATCACCGACATCTCCGACGCCGTCGAGGAGTACGGCTGGGACGAGAAGCTCGCCCCGTCGCTGCAGACCACGGCCAAGTACTCGGAAGACGGCGTGATGGGCGGCGACACCTGGTTCGGCGTGCCGAACTACGGCGAGTTCGTCGGCGTCTACTACAACCAGGATGCCTTCGCAGCAGCGGGACTCGAGATCCCCACCACCTACGAGGAGTTCGTCGACGTGCTCGACGCCTTCGTGGCACAGGGCATCACCCCGCTGGCCGAGGCCGGCGCCGAGTACCCGCTCGGCCAGCTCTGGTACCAGCTCGCCCTGCTCGAGGGCGACCGCAGCTTCGTCGACGCCTACCAGCTCTACGACGGAGAGGTCGACTGGCAGGGTCCGGAGATCACCTCCGCGACCGAGACCCTGAAGGAGTACGTCGACAAGGGCTACATCGCCTCCGACGTCTCCTCCGTCAAGGCCGAGGACGCCGGTGTCTCGTTCATCAACGGCACCTCGCCGATCTTCGTGTCGGGCTCGTGGTGGTTCGGCCGCTTCGTCGCCGAGGCCACCGGCTTCGAGTGGACGATGAACGCCTTCCCGGGCGCCGATCTCTCGCTCGGCTCCTCGGGCAACCTCTGGGTCGTTCCCGAGAACGCCGCCAACAAGGAGCTCGCGTACGAGTTCATCGACATCACGATGCGCCCCGAGATCCAAGCGATCATCGGCAACAACGGCGGCCTCCCCGTCGCCGCCGACACCGCCGACATCACCGACGAGAAGAGCGCCGCGCTCATCGAGACGTTCAACGGCGTGCTCGACGCCGACGGCCTGTCGTTCTACCCGGACTGGCCCGCACCCGGCTTCTACGACGTGATCGTGCAGGAGCTGCAGGGTCTGGTCACCGGCGTGCAGGATGCCGAGACCACGAACGCGAACCTCGGCGAGCAGTACGACGAGGGCACCGCCGAATTCCGTTGATCCGCCCGCGGGGGCGGCGCCCGACCGGCGCCGCCCCCGCACCCTCCTGGAGATGAACATGTCACTCGCCACCCGCGAGGGCCGCCGCACCAAGCTGCCGCCCGAAGAACCGTCGATCCCGCAGCGCAGCGGTGGGACCGGGGCCTACTGGATGTACCTGCTCCCCGGCTTCGTGCTGTTGCTCGTGGTCGTCATCGTCCCGCTGATCTGGAACGTGTACCTCACCTTCACGAAGTGGAAGGGCGTACGCACGCCGGAGTTCATCGGTCTCGAGAACTGGCAGAAGATCCTCACCGACAGCGACTTCTGGACCTCCTTCACCAACTCGGTGTGGATGATCCTCGCGATGGTCGTCGTGCCCACGATCATCGGCCTCATGGTCGCCGCCCTCCTGTTCGACGTGGTCGGACGCAAGTTCGGCGGCAAGGTCGGCAGCTTCCTGCGGGCCACCTACTACCTCCCCCAGATCCTTCCGATCGCCGTCGCCGGCATCGTGATCGGCTGGATCGTGCGCCCCGGCGGCGACGGCGCGCTCAACCAGATCCTCGCCTGGTTCGGCATCCCCGCCTACGACTGGCTCGGCCAGATGCCTTCCGCGCTCATCGTGCTGATGGTCGTGATGGTCTGGGTGCAGCTCGGCTACCCCGTCGTGGTGTTCATGGCCGCGCTCCAGCGCGTCGACCCCGAACTCTACGAGGCGGCCGAACTCGACGGCGCGAACTGGTTCCAGCGCTTCTCGGCGATCACGATGAGCATCATCCGCCCCGAGATCTTCGTCGTCACCCTCACCTGCACCATCGCGGCGCTCAAGGTGTTCGGCCCGGTGTACATCATCACCCGCGGCGGACCGGCGGGGTCCACCCTCGTCCCGGCGTACTACGCCTACCAGGAGTTCTTCACCAAGCGGAACGTCGGCTACGGCGCCACGATCGCGACCGTGCTCACGATCGTCGTGGTCATCGTGTCGATCATCTTCATCCGCGTCCAGAACTCGCTCGAGCGCAAGGAAAGGGCGGGTCTGTGATGCACGCCACCACCGCCATCGTCACCGGCAAGAAGGCCGCGAGCCGTCCGCGCGGCGGCATGACCAAGAAGCGTCCCGTCGACTGGCTCCTGCTGGCGCTCGTCATCGTCGGCGCGCTGCTCGTGATCGCGCCGTTCTACCTCGTGCTCGTGAACTCCTTCAAGTCGCCGCTCGACTACGCGACCTCCGGCCCCCTCGCCTTCCCCGAGACCCTCGACTTCGGTGGGATCATCAAGTTCTGGGAGCGCGTGAACTTCCCCGAGAAGGTCTGGAACTCGATCTTCATCGCCGGCATCGTCTCGGTGCTCGCGGTCGTGATCTCGATGCTCAACGCCTTCGCGATCGGGATCGGACGCGTGCGCGGACGCTCCTGGATCGTGCTGCTCTTCCTGCTCGCGAACCTGCTGCCGCAGGAGGCGCTGCTGTACCCGCTGTACTACATGTTCAAATCGGTCGGACTGTACGACAACGTCTGGTCGGTCATCATCGTGTTCACGGTGATCCAGGCCGCGTTCGGCACGTACCTGCTGTCGTCGGTGTACGGCACCTTCCCCAAGGAGATCCTCGAGGCCGCCTCGCTCGACGGCGCGACCCGCTGGCAGATCCTGTGGCGCGTCGTCTTCCCGATCAGCCGCCCGACGCTGTCGGTGCTGCTCATCTTCTTCTTCATCTGGACGTGGAACGAGTTCCTCATCCCGCTGACGTTCCTCGCGTCGAACGCCAACCAGACCGTCCCGGTCGCGATCAGCGTGCTGCAGGGCGACCGCCTCATGGACGTCACCACCACGAGCGCCTCGGCCCTGCTGGGCATCATCCCGACGCTCATCTTCTTCCTCATCTTCCAGCGCACCCTCACCCGGGGCATCACGGCAGGAGCAGTCAAGTAATGAAGTTCACCGACGGGTTCTGGCAGCTGCGCCCCGGCGTCACCGCGCTGTACGCGCAGGAGGCGTACGACATCGCCGAGACCACCGAGACCCCCGACGGCCCAGGTCTCGTCATCACCGCTCCGACGATGGTGATCTCCAAGCGCGGCGACACCCTCAACCGGCCCGTGCTCACGACCACCCTCTCCTCCCCCGCCGAGGGCGTGATCCGGGTGCGGATCGCCCACCACACCGGCCGGCGGTGGCACGGCGGCTTCGCCCTCCCCGGTGCCGGTGGTGCCACGGCATCCGTGTCGGTGTCGGACGCCGGCGGCGTACTCGACGCGGGCTCCCTCGTGGCGACGGTCACCCCCGGTGCCCCGTGGGACCTGTCGTTCGCGGTCGACGGACGCCGGGTCACCGGCAGCGGGCACAAGGCGCAGGGATACGTCCAGCTCGCCGAGGGCGCCCAGGTCGACCCGGGGATCGTGAGCAACGCGCGTCAGGGCGGCGGGATGCCGGCGGCATCCGTCTTCGTGCACGAGCAGCTCGACCTCGGCGTCGGCGAGCAGATCTACGGACTCGGCGAGCGCTTCGGTCCGCTGGTCAAGAACGGCCAGACGGTCGACGTGTGGAACGCCGACGGCGGTACCTCGAGCGAGCAGGCGTACAAGAACGTGCCGTTCCACCTCTCGAGCAGGGGCTACGGCGTACTCGTCAACGACCCGGGACACGTGTCGTACGAGATCGGCTCGGAGGCGGTCGAGCGCGTGCAGTTCTCGGTGTCGGGCGAACAGCTGGAGTACTTCGTGATCGCGGGGCCCACCCCCAAGGACGTGCTCGGGCGCTACACCGCCCTCACCGGTCGCCCGCCCGTGGTGCCGGCCTGGTCGTACGGACTGTGGCTGTCGACGAGCTTCACGACCGACTACGACGAGCAGACCGTCAACTCCTTCCTCGACGAGATGGCGGCCCGCGAACTGCCCGTGTCGGTCTTCCATTTCGACTGCTTCTGGATGCGCGAGTTCAACTGGTGCGACTTCGAGTGGGACCCGCGGGTGTTCCCCGACCCCGAGGGAATGCTCGGCCGCCTGCACGACAAGGACCTGCGCGTCTGCGTGTGGATCAACCCCTACATCGCCCAGCGCTCCCCCCTGTTCCGCGAGGCGGCCGACCAGGGGTTCCTGGTGAAGCGCGCCGACGGCTCGGTGTGGCAGTGGGACCTCTGGCAGGCGGGCATGGGGCTCGTCGACTTCACGAACCCCGAGGCGACGGCCTGGTACCAGTCGAAACTGCGCGCTCTCGTGGCGCAGGGCGTCGACTGCTTCAAGACCGACTTCGGCGAGCGCATCCCGACCGACGTGGTCTGGGCCGACGGCGCCGACCCCGAGCGCATGCACAACCTCTACACCGACCTCTACAACCGCGCCGTGTACGACGTGCTCACCGAGGCGCGCGGCGAGGGCGATGCCGTGCTCTTCGCCCGCTCGGCGACCGCGGGCGGGCAGAGCATGCCCGTGCACTGGGGCGGCGACTCGACGTCGACCTACACGTCGATGGCCGAGACCCTGCGCGGCGGCCTCTCGCTCGCCCTCTCGGGCTTCGCCTTCTGGAGCCACGACATCGGCGGGTTCGAGGGGATGCCGGATGCCGGCGTCTACAAGCGCTGGACAGCGTTCGGCCTGCTCGGCTCCCACTCGCGGTTCCACGGCTCGAGCTCGTATCGGGTGCCGTGGGCGTTCGACGACGAGGCGGTGGAGGTCACGCGTCGCTTCACGCACCTCAAGATGCGCCTCATGCCCTACCTGTACGCGCAGGGCCTCGACGCGGCCGCCACGGGTGTGCCGCTGATGCGGCCAATGGTGCTCGAGTTCCCCGACGACCCGGCGACGGCGTACCTCGACCGCCAGTACATGCTCGGCTCCGACCTGCTCGTGGCCCCCGTGTTCACCGAGGACGGCGAGGTCGAGTTCTACCTGCCGGCCGGCGAGTGGACCTCGCTGCTCACGGGCGAGACGGTGACCGGCGGCGGGTGGCGGCGGGAGCGGCACGGCTTCGATTCGCTCCCCCTGTACGTGCGCCCCGGAACCGTGCTCCCCTGGGGCGCCCGGGTCGATCGACCCGACTACGACTACCATGACGGATTGCAGCTGCGCGTCTTCGCGGGCGGCACCGGCACCGCGGCCGTCACCGTCACGAATCCCGACGGTCGCACCGAGACCTACACGGCCGACCTCGAGGAGATCACCGCATGACCACGCTGTTCACCCCCCGCGACGACTACCGGGGCTCGGGACTCGTCTTCCCCGCGGACTTCACGTTCGGGTCGGCGACCGCGTCGTACCAGATCGAGGGAGCCGCCGCCGAGGACGGGCGCACCCCCTCGATCTGGGACACGTTCAGCAAGACCCCCGGCAAGGTGTGGAACGGCGACACGGGAGACGTGGCCTGCGACCACTACCACCGCACCGAGGAGGACCTCGACCTGATGGCCGACCTGGGGCTGCAGGCCTACCGGTTCTCGATCGCGTGGCCGCGCATCGTCCCCACGGTGTCCGGCGGGGTGAACCAGGCCGGCGTCGACTTCTACTCGCGTCTCGTCGACGGGCTGCTCGCCCGCGGCATCCGTCCCGTCGCCACGCTGTACCACTGGGATCTGCCGCAGTACCTCGAGGATGCCGGCGGCTGGACCGCGCGCTCCACGACCGACGCCTTCGAGCGGTACGCCGAGATCATGGGCACGGCCCTGGGCGACCGTGTGCACACGTGGACGACGCTCAACGAGCCGTGGTGCTCGGCCTACCTCGGCTACGGTCAGGGCGGGCATGCACCGGGGCGCCACGAACCGGCATCCGCCCTGTCGGCCGTGCACCACCTCAACCTCGCGCACGGGCGCGCGGTGCAGGCGCTGCGGGCGACCTCGACGGGCGACCCGGACTACTCGGTCACGCTGAACTTCCACGTGCTGCGCGGTCAGGGCGACGGTGCGGCCGAGGCGATGCGTCGCATCGATGCCCTCGCGAACCGCGCGTTCACCGGTCCGATGCTGCGCGGCGAGTACCCCGCCGATCTGCTCGACGACACATCCTCGGTCACCGACTGGTCGTTCGTGCAGGAGGGCGACCTCGCCACGATCCACCAGCCGATCGACGTGCTGGGAGTCAACTACTACTCGACCGCGACCGTGCGGCTCTGGGACGGCGTCTCGCCGAAGCAGCAGAACGATGGGCACAAGGGCACCGAGGGCGGCACCGCCTGGCCGGGCAGCGATCAGCTCGTCGAGTTCGTCGAGCAGCCGGGCCCGTACACGGCGATGGGCTGGAACATCGCACCCGAGGGACTCGAGGAGCTGCTCGTGTCACTCTCGGAGCAGTTCCCGGAGCAGGCGCTCATGGTCACCGAGAACGGCGCCGCGTTCGACGACGAGGTCTCGGCCGACGGCACCGTTCCCGACCCGGAGCGCACCGACTACCTGCGTCGGCACTTCACCGCGGCGCACCGGGCTCTCGAGCGCGGCGTCGACCTGCGCGGATACTTCGTCTGGTCGTTGCTCGACAACTTCGAATGGGGCTACGGCTACGCCAAGCGGTTCGGCATCGTGCGGGTCGACTTCGACACGCTCGAGCGCACCGTGAAGGACTCCGGTCACTGGTACCGCGAGCTGGTACGCAGCCGCACGATCGCTCCCTGAGCGAGCGCGGTGGGGTCCCGCTGATCCTGGCGGGATCTCACCGATCGCGGTCGTCCCGGCTCTCCCGGTCGTCGCCGCGCGGGCGCTTGCGCGCCGACCACGCGGCGAAGGCGGATGCCGCCGCTCCCGCCGCACGATCGATCGCCTCGGCGGAGCGCGAGATCGCGTCCTGCGCGGCGTCCTGCCATCCGACGCTCGCCGTCGTGTCCCCCCGCCCGCGCGCGGTGTGCTCGGCGATCTCGAAGGCACGGGCGAGCGCGTCGACGGCGTCGCGGTAGTCGGCGAACTCCGCGGGCGTCGGACGCTCCCCCGCCGTGCGCCGCGCCTCCGCCGCACGATTCGCCGCGCGGAAGTATGCCGCCGTCGCCGGCTGCTTCACGTCCGACATCGCCGGGTAGGCGATCTGCAGACCGGGATCGGTCTCGTAGGTCATCCAGCGCGCGACGATCGCATCGTGGTCGGCGCGCAACCGCTCCAGCGGGCGAGGGGCGGATGCCGCGGGGAGCGCGGCGCGGGCCGCATTCAGGCGCACCTGCTTCGCGCGCACATCGGCCGCGGCCGCCTTCGCATCGCGCTCGGCGTCGCGCAGCATCCGTTTCGCGCTGGCCACGTGCTCCGCCGTCGCCCGGCGTGCGGTGCGTTCGGCGGCGATGCGGGTGTGATCGGCGCGCGCGATCTTCACGGCTGCGCGCTTCTCGACCACCGCGACCTTCGCCGCCCGCAGGTCATGGCGCGCAGCATCGACGGCGAGGCGTCGGCCACTGCGCGTGCTGCGACGCCGCAGCCCGACGGCGCCCGCGGTGACACCGCCGGCGCCGACCGCCGCGATCCACCACCACTCCCCGAGGAGCATCAACGGGTCCATCCTCCGATGCTATCGAGCCGCTGGCCGGGGCGCTGAGCAGGACCGGGGAGGGAACCTCACTGAACAGGTGTCGAATCCTTGCGGAAACCCCTGTCCCGGGGGGCCGCACGGGGGTACGTTGATCGTGCTCATCACTCCCCGATGGGCGCACAAGCCCACACCGCCGCACCGACCACGATTCGGTGCGGCACCGACGATGGAGGCCCACATGGGATTCGTAACCACGGAAGACGGCGCGGAGATCTTCTTCAAGGACTGGGGTCCCCGCGACGCCCAGCCCATCATGTTCCACCACGGCTGGCCTCTGTCGTCCGACGACTGGGACGCGCAGATGCTGTTCTTCCTGTCGAAGGGCTTCCGCGTCGTCGCCAGCGACCGTCGCGGTCACGGACGCTCCTCGCAGATCGGCACCGGGCACGACATGGACCACTACGCCAGTGACGCGTCGGCGGTCGTCGAGCACCTCGACCTGCGGAACGCCGTGCACATCGGCCACTCGACCGGAGGCGGCCAGGTCGCCCGCTACGTCGCCAAGTACGGCCAGCCCCAGGGGCGCGTCGCGAAGGCCGTGCTCGTCTCGGCCGTTCCGCCGCTGATGGTGCAGACCGAGGCGAACCCCGAGGGCACGCCGATCTCGGTCTTCGACGGTTTCCGCGAAGCGCTCGCAGCGAACCGCGCCGACTTCTTCCAGGCCGTCGCCTCCGGTCCCTTCTACGGCTTCAACCGCGAGGGCGCGGCCGTCTCCGAGCCCGTCGTCGCCAACTGGTGGCGCCAGGGAATGACCGGCAGCGCGCTCGCGCACTACGAGGGCATCAAGGCGTTCTCCGAGACCGACCAGACCGAGGACCTGAAGTCGATCACGGTTCCGGTGCTGGTGCTGCAGGGCGACGACGACCAGGTCGTGCCGTACAAGGATGCCGCGCTGAAGCAGCACGAGCTCCTGCCGAACTCCGAGCTCAAGATCTACGAGGGTTACCCGCACGGCATGCTCACCACGCACGCCGACGTGATCAACCCCGACATCCTGGCGTTCATCCAGGCGTAATCGCGGCCGCTCCACACGCAGACGGCGCACCTCGGGATCTCCCGGGGTGCGCCGTTCCGCGTCGTGCCGTGCGACGGCTCGTCGCGTCAGACCAGCGTCTCCTGCCATGCCGCGTGCAACTGGGCGAACTTGCCCGTGCCGCCGATCAGGGCATCGGGGGTGTCGTCCTCGATGATCTCGCCGTGCTCCATCACGAGCACCCGGTCGGCGATCGCGACGGTCGAGAGCCGGTGGGCGATGATGATCGCGGTCCGGTCGGCGAGCAGCGTCTGCAGGGCATCCTGGATCAGCCGCTCCGAGGGGATGTCGAGTGACGCCGTCGCCTCGTCGAGGATCAGCACCGCGGGGTCGGCGAGGAACGCACGGGCGAACGAGATCAGCTGACGCTGACCGGCCGACACGCGGCCACCGCGCTTGTTGACGTCGGTGCCGTAGCCGTCGGGCAGCGCCTCGATGAACCCGTCCGCGCCCACGGCCCGGGCGGCAGCGCGGATCTCGTCGAGCGAGGCGTCGGGTTTGCCGAGTGCGATGTTGTCGGCGACGGTGCCGCTGAACAGGTAGGCCTCCTGCGTGACCATGACGATCGCGCGGCGGAGGTCCTTCGGGTGCAGCGAGCGCAGGTCGACGCCGTCGAGCGTCACCGTACCCTTCGACGGGTCGTAGAAACGCGAGATGAGCTTCGCCAGCGTCGACTTACCCGCACCGGTCGTGCCGACCAGCGCGATCGTCTGCCCCGCGGGGATGTCGAGCGAGAAGTTCGGGAGGATCGTCTTCTCACCGTTGTACCCGAAGGTCACCTCGTCGAACTCGATGTGCCCGCGCGACTCCCACAGGTCGACCGGCTTCTCGGGGTCGGGCACCGTCGGCACCTCCTCGAGCACGCCCGACACCTTCTCGAGCGCGGCGGTGGCCGACTGGTAGGAGTTGAGGAACATCGCGATCTCCTGCATGGGCGCGAAGAAGTTGCGCACGTACAGCACCGCCGACAGCAGCACGCCGACGGTCAGCGCGCCCTCGGCGACGCGCACGCCGCCCCAGAGCACGACGATGCCGAGCGTGAGCGCCGCGACGCCCATCAGGCCGGGCTCGAAGGTGCCGAACAGCATCAGCGAACGGCGGTTGACGTCGCGGTACTCCCCCGAGATCTTCTGGAAGGCGACGTCGTTGCGGGGTTCCTTGCGGAACGCCTTGACCGCGCGGATGCCGGTCATGGTCTCGACGAACTGCACGATCACCTGTGCGCTGATGACGCGCGACTCGCGGTAGACGAGCTGCGACCGCGAGTAGAACCAGCGCATCAGGAAGAACAGCGGAACACCCGCGATCGCGAGGATGAGTCCGGACTGCCAGTCCCAGATGCACAGCGCGATGAAGGTGAACAGGCCGAAGAGCACGCCGGAGACGAGCTCGTTGAGGCCGCCGTCGAGCAGCTCGCGGATCGAGTCGAGGTCGCTCGTCTGACGCGAGATGATGCGCCCGGAGGTGTACGACTCGTGGAACTCGAGGCTCAGACGCTGCGTGTGCAGGAAGATCCGCTTGCGCAGATCGAGCAGCACCGCCTGCGTCAGCTTGGCGGCGATGATGACGTACCAGGCGATCATCACCGCGGCGACGACCCCTGCGAGCAGGTAGACGCCGCCGATCATGAACGTCGGCATCCAGTCGGAGTGCTCGATCACGGCCGGCAGCGCACGGTCGAGCCCGATGCTGATGAGGATGGGGCCCGCGACCTGCAGCGCGGTCGAGATGACGAGCACGACGGCTGCCAGCACGATGCGCGCCTTGAGCGGCCGCACGAGCGAGCCGAGCAGACGCAGCGAGCGCTGCCGGATGGCCCTGCTCTCCTCCTTGGTGTACCGGGAGCGGTCTTCGTCCTGCGTTCCGATGAGGGCGCTCATGACCGCACCTCCTTCTCGGTGATCAGATCTTCGTCGGGCTGCTCGCCGTTCTGGGCGCGGATGCCCGCCTCGATGTCGTGAGCCTCGTCGGCCTCGTCGTCGCGGATCACGGGGATCGCGCCGGTGCGCGCCGCTTCCTCGGCCTCGAGGCTGGAGATGACGTGACGGTAGTGGCGGCTGCTGCGCAGCAGCTCGCTGTGCGTGCCGACGGCGGTGATGCGCCCGGCCTCGAGCAGCGCCACGCGGTCGGCGAGGGCGACGGTCGACGGCCGGTGCGCGACGATCATCGCGGTCGTGTCGGCGAGCACGTGGCGCAGCGCCTCCTCGACGAGCGCTTCGGTGTCGACGTCGAGCGCCGAGAGGGGGTCGTCGAGCACGAGCACCTTCGGCTTCGCGGCGACCGCACGCGCGAGCGCGAGTCGCTGTCGCTGACCGCCCGAGAGACTCAGTCCCTCTTCACCGATGACCGTCTCGACGCCATCGGGCAGCGCGTCGACGAACGATGCCTGGGCGACGTCGAGGGCTTCGCGCAGGACGCGCTCGGCCTCGTCGCTGTGCACGTCGAGCTCGGCGCGACCCAGCAGCACGTTCTCGCGCACGGTCGCCGAGAAGAGCGTCGCGTCCTCGAACGCCATCGCGATGTGCTGGCGCAGTTCGGCCAGCGGCAGGTCGCGCACGTCGACGCCGTCGAGCGTCACGGAACCGCCGGTCACGTCGTAGAGGCGGGTCGGCAGCGTCGTGAGGGTGGTCTTGCCGCTGCCGGTGAGGCCGACCAGCGCCATGGTCTCGCCCGGCCGCAGCACGAGGTCGATGCCGTCGAGCAGGTCGCGCTCCTGCGCGCCGGCGTCCTGGTAGCGGAAATGCGCGTTCTGGAATGCCAGCTCGCCCCGCGGGTTCTCGATGTGCACGGGGTTCTCGGGGTCGGTGATCGTGTTCGTCTCGGAGAAGATCTCGAACACGCGGTCGGTCGCCGTGCGGGCGTCGAGCATGAACGAGAACAGGAAGCCGATCGACTCGATCGGCCAGCGCAGCACCGTCGCCATCGCGAAGAACGCGAACAGTTCGGGCAGGTCGATCGCGCCCTGCGAGATGAGCCAGATCCCCGACATGAGGCTGAGACCGAAGGCGATCTGCGGCATGAGGTCGAGCCAGAACCAGATCGAGGCGATCGCCCCGGCCTTGCTCATCTCGGTCTCGCGCAGCGTCTCGGCCTGGCGGCTGAAGCGGCTCAGCGCATGCTTACCGCGCCCGAACGCCTTGAGCACACGGATGCCGTGCACGCTCTCCTCGACGCTCGTGGCGAGGTCGCCCGCCTGGTCCTGGCTCCGGCGGGTGAGGGCCCCGTAGCGCTTCTCGAAGAGGTAGCCGCGGATCCACAGCGGGATCGCGGTGACGATGAAGATCGTGCCCAGCAGCCAGTGCCACCGGAACAGGAGTGCCGCTCCGATGATGATCGTGAGGATGTTCACCACGAGCAGCACGAGACCGAAGGCGAGCCAGCGGCGGATGAGGCCGATGTCCTGCATCATGCGGCTCAGCAACTGGCCCGACTGCCAGCGGTCGTGGAACGCCACGGGCAGGGTCTGCAGGCGCGCGTAGAGATCGGTGCGCATGCGGTACTCGACCTCGGTCGAGGGCTTGAGCACGAACTGGCGGCGCAGGAACACCATCAGGGCTTCACCGAGGGCGAGGCCGAGAACGGCGACCGCGCCCCAGACGATCGCTCCGAGCTCGCCGGTCTGCACAGGGCCCTGGATGATCTGCTCGAGGACGATCGGGATCATCAGCGCGATGATCGCCGCGGCGAGCGCGCTGGCGGCACCGCCGGCGAGCCGCCAGATGACGGGACGGACGAAGGGCTTGAGACGCCACAGCGCTGCGGCGGTCGACAGGGAGGAGGAAGCGGGGGGATTCTGCGAGGAAGACATGTCTCTCAGACGGTTCGTGCGGAAGAGGTTGCGGAGCAGGCGGACGCCGAGCGGTCTCGGTGAGTGCAGCGGACTCGTCGAGTCCGGCGTCCGGCGGGGAAGAGGCGGGCGCGGAGCGCGGTGCGGCTCTAGTGGAACGTGCGCACCGGAGTCGTGCCGAGAGCTGCGATCTGCGTGACCAGGATCGTGGTCATGGTGTCCTCCTCAGGGCTCGGCGGTGTCGTCCGGTCGGTGCGACAGCCCTCCAGCCTATTGCTGTGAACAAGCTGTGCGCAAGAGGAATTCCTCCTTTCCTCTCGCGCGACCCGTCGGCCCCGGTCTCTCAGCGCGCGATCTCTTCGCGTGCGAGCAGGCGCTTCTTCACGTCGAGTCCCCAGGCGAAGCCGCCGAGGGTGCCGTCGGTACGCAGCACCCGGTGGCACGGCACGAACAGCGCCGGGGCGTTGCGCGCGCAGATCGATGCCGCGGCCCGCACGGCGCGCGGGTTGTCGAGCACGGCGGCGAAGGAGGTGTACGTGAGCGGAGCGCCCGGGGCGATCTCCCGCAGCGCGGCCCAGCCCGACAGCTGCAGCGAGGTGCCCGTCTGACGCACGGGCACGGCGTCGATCGCCGCGAGGTCGCCCGCATAATACGCCTGCACGGCCGACGCTGCTTCGGTCTCGCCCTCGCGCACCTCTGCCGGGCGCACCGCCGCCGCGAGCCTTCCGAGGATCGCCCCGCGGTCGGCCGTCCAACCGGACGCCAGCACGCGCTGCTCGTCGTCGGCGAGGATGGTGAACGCCCCGTCGGGAGTGTCGATGGTCTGGATGAGGGCGGTCATGGGGTCTCCTTCGTGATCGGTGTCTTCGTGATCGGTGTCTTCGTGATCGGTGTCGTCGTGATCGGTGTCGTCGTCGCGCGCTTCGCCGAGCGGACGGGGGCCGCGCGCCAGAGGTGCGCGGTGAGGTAGCTCCGCCACGGAGCCGTCCGCTCCGCCCACGCCGTCAGGGCACGCGGTTCGCCCGGGAGACCGGAGGCCGCGGCCCCGGCTCGCATCGCGACGTCACCCGGGAGCAGGATGTCGGGGTCTCCGAGCACCCGCATGCGCACGTAGTCGGCCGTCCACGGCCCGATGCCCGGCATCGCGAGGAGCGCGGCCCGCTGCTCGGCCCCATCGTCACCGACCGTGAGGGTGAGCGAGCCGTCCGCCAGCGCGGCAGCGGCACCGGTGATGGCACGGATGCGGGCGGCCGGCCCCCGCAGCACCTCGGAGCCGTGCTCGGCGATCGCGGTCATGGTCGGGAAGAGCACACCGTCGTCGGTGCGCTCTCCGAGGGCGTCGGCGAGCGCGGTCAGCGCCGTCCGGGCGGCGACGACCGTGATCTGCTGACCGACCATCGCGCGGATGAGCATCTCGTGGGGATCGGCCGCTCCCGGCACTCGGATCCCCGGGGTCGCGGCGACCAGCGGCGCGAGCTCGGGGTGCGCACCGAGCGCGTCGTCGACGGCCCGCGGGTCGGCATCCAGATCGAACAGGCGCCGCACCGTGCCCACCAGGGGCGCGAGATCACCCAGCTGCGTGACCCGGGCGCGCAGATGCAGTCGCTCGGCGGCATCCTGCCGCACCTCGAACCACGCCGGCCCTCCGCTCATGCGCAGGTGCCGTGCGAACGACGTCTCGGTGGCCGCCTCGACCCCGGGCAATGCGCGGGCCGCCATCCAGGCGAAGATGCCCGAGGCATCGAGTGGCCCGCGGAAGGGCAGCACGAGGTCGATCGTGCCGGGAGCTGCGGCCATCGGCATCCGTCGTCGCGCGCGCAGCTCGCTGGGCGTGAGGGCGAAGACCTCGCGGATCGTGTCGTTGCACTGCCGGATGCTGGCGAACCCCGCCGAGAACGCCACGTCGGAGACGGGCATGTCGGTGCCGACGAGCAACATGCGCGCCGTGTGCGCACGGTGCGCACGGGCGAGGGCCAGCGGCCCGGCACCGAGCTCGCTGACCAGCACCCGGTTCAGATGCCGGCTCGAGTACCCGAGCCGCGCGGCGAGGCCGGACACTCCCTCGCGTTCCACCACACCCGCGGAGATGAGTCGCATCGCACGGGCCGCGGCGTCACCGCGCAGATTCCAAGCCGGCGACCCGGGCGCCGCCTCGGGGAGACAGCGCTTGCATGCCCGGTAGCCCGCCTCGTGCGCCGCGGCGCTCGTCGGGTAGAACGTCACGTTCTCGGGCTTCGGCGTGCGCGCCGGGCAGCTCGGCCGGCAGTAGATGCCCGTCGATCGCACGGCCGTCACGAACTGCCCGTCGAAACGGGTGTCGCGTGCGTCGATCGCGCGGTACCGCTCGTCGAAGTCGGTCACGGGGAGGCTCATGACTCCATGCTGTCACGGGCCTCCGACATCGACTGGCGGAAATCGGACATCACGGTGAGAGGTCACGACACGTCGCATCCGCGCGGCGCGAGACGGCGTGTCGTGACTCCTCACGCGATCGCCGATCTCCGATCGCCGAGAGACCGGACGGACCGAGGCCCCCACCCGCGGTCTGCGGATGAGGGCCTCGAGGGAGCTGCGGATGCTCAGTGGAAGAAGTGGCGCTCTCCCGTGAAGAACATCGTGACGCCAGCCTTGCGGGCCGCATCCACGACCTCCTCGTCGCGCACCGAGCCACCCGGCTGCACGATCGCGGTCACACCGGCATCGATGAGCACCTGGGCGCCGTCGGCGAACGGGAAGAACGCGTCGGATGCCGCGACCGAACCGCCCGCGCGCTCGCCCGCGCGCTCGACCGCGAGGCGGCACGAGTCGACGCGGTTGACCTGGCCCATGCCGACGCCGACCGTGGCGTTGTCCTTCGCGAGCACGATCGCGTTCGACTTGACGGCGCGGCACGCCTTCCACGCGAAGATCAGGTTCTCCATCTCGAGGTCGCTCGGGCGCTCACCGGAGACGAGCTCCCAGTTCTTGGCGACCGAGACGATGTCGTCGGGGAACCGGTCGGCGTCCTGCAGCAGGAGTCCGCCCGAGACCAGGCGCACGTCCATGCGCTCCTGCTGCCAGTCCTCCGGCAGCTGCAGCAGCCGCAGGTTCTTCTTCGCCTTGAACACCTCGAGGGCGGCGGGCTCGAACGCGGGGGCGACGATGACCTCGGTGAAGATGTCCTTGAGGTTCTCGGCCATCTTGAGCGTCACGGTGCCGTTCGCGGCGATCACTCCGCCGTACGCCGAGACCGGGTCGCACTCGTGCGCGCGCAGGTGCGCGCTGGCGATCGGGTCGAGGGCGTTCGGAGCGGTCGTCGCGATGCCGCACGGGTTGGCATGCTTGATGATCGCGACGGCCGGCTTGATCATGTCGTAGGCGGCGCGCAGGGCGGCATCCGCGTCGACGTAGTTGTTGTACGACATCTCCTTGCCCTGCAGCTGCGTGGCCTGGGCGATGCCGTGACCGCCCGCGCGCGTATAGATCGCACCGCGCTGGTGGGAGTTCTCGCCGTAGCGGAGCGTCGCGAGGCGCTCGGCCTGGATCGTCAGGTGCGCCGGCAGGTCGCCGTCGTCCTGGAGGGTGCCCTCGGCGAACCACGACGCGACGGCCGTGTCGTAGGCGGCGGTGTGCGCGAACGCGCGGGCCGCGAGCTCGCGCCGCTGCGACAGCGAGGTGCCGCCCTCGGCGATCGCCGAGATGATCCCGGGGTACGACTGCGGCGAGACGACGATCGCCACGTTCGCGTGGTTCTTGGCGGCGGCGCGCACCATGGCGGGCCCGCCGATGTCGATCTGCTCCACGACGTCGTCGCCCTGGGCGCCCGAGGCGACGGTCTCGACGAACGGGTACAGGTTCACCACGACGAGCTCGAACGGTGCGATGTCGAGGTCGGCGAGCTGACGCTCGTGGTCCTCGAGGCGCAGGTCGGCGAGCAGGCCGCCGTGGATCTTCGGGTGCAGGGTCTTGACGCGACCGTCGAGCATCTCGGCGACACCGGTCACCGCGGCGACGTCGGTCACCTCGAAGCCGGCCTCGCGGATGGTCGCGGCGGTCGAACCGGTCGACACGATCTGCACGCCGGAGTCGGCGAGCGCCTTCGCGAGGACGAGCAGATCGGTCTTGTCGCTCACCGAGACGAGCGCCCGGCGGATCGGCACCGTGTCGCGATCGCGGTACAGCGAGGGGTCGTGGCGGGGGCCGGCCATGGTGATGCTCCTTCGTGCGTCGGGCGTGAGAGGGGAGGAAGAGGATCAGGAAGCGGCGTCGAGCGCGAGCTCGCCGGTCGCGATGCGCCGTACGACATCGATCAGCAGGCGGCGCTCGACGGGCTTGATGCGGTCGTGCAGGGTGTGCTCGGTGTCGCCGTCGAGGATCGGCACGCGCTCCTGCGCGAGGATCGGTCCGGTGTCGACGCCGTCGTCGACGACGATCACGCTGGCGCCCGTCTCGGCGACGCCGGCGGCGAGCGCATCGCGCACCCCGTGCGCGCCCGGGAACTCCGGCAGGTAGGCCGGGTGGGTGTTCACGAGACGCGGGGAGAACTGCGCCACGAGGGATGCGGGCAGCAGGCGCATGAGACCGCTGAGCACGACGAGGTCGGGGTTCCAGACGGCGAGCTGGCGGCCGAGCTCCTCGCCCCAGGCCTCGCGGCTCTCGTGCTCGTGCCACGGCACGGTGAAGCTGGGGATGCCGAACTCCTCGGCGTGGGCCAGGCCGTCGGCCTCGCGGTCGGCGCCCACGACGACCACCCGCGCGGGAAAGTCCGGGTGGCGGGCGGCCTCGAGGAGGGCACGAAGATTCGAGCCGGTGCCCGAGATGAGAACGGCGACCGTGAGCACGCGCCCAGTCTACCGGGGCGCGGGAGGGCGCCCCTCCCCGGTGACATCGTCGAGCGGAGCCGTCTCCGCGAAGGGCAGAGGGGCGGCATCCGCTGGTGAATCGGCGGATCCGGCAGACGGCGACGTCGATGCCGCGTCACCGATCAGATCGTCGAGATCGGATGCCGTCATCTCGGCGACCCAGCGATCGGTGCGCTCCTCGGCGAGCTCGTCGCGGTTGCGCGGCGACAGCAGCAGGATCGCGGCGCCCAGCAGCACCTCTCCCCCGAGGGCGAGCGCGAAGGCGCCGACCGACGGGCCGGTCTCGGCGAGACGCCCCGGACCGATCGACCCGCTGGTGAGCAGCGCGGCGAGGGCGGCGACACCCGCGGTCACGGCGCCCATGCCGACCGCGATCACGGCGCGCGGCAGCATCCGTAGCGGCGTCCCCTCCCACACCAGGCGAGAGCGCACGGCCCATCCGGCCACGGCACCGGCGGCGACCGGCAGCAGCACGACGATGAGCATCCAGATCGAGCTGTTCTCGGGCAGCAGCCCCAGCACCGGGATGCCGGGCACGACGCCGAGCTGCGTGCCCGCCGGAGACACCGCGGTGCCGACGCCCACGGCGAATCCGGGTCCGGCGATCCACGACGCCGTCCAGATGAGGAGCGTCGGCAGGTAGAGGAACTGGGCGAGGGTGATCACGACCGCGCCGAGCACGTCGACACGTGCGGCCTGGAAGAGGGCGACGACCTCCCCGCCGCGGAACAGCGTGAGGAGGGCGAGCGCCGCGGCAGAGACACCGAGCACGGCGACGAGGGCGAACGCCGCTCCCCGCACGATGGCCGCGGGTACCGGGGTCCACTCGGTCCAGGCGTCCAGACGGTCGTGGATCGCATCGATCGGCCCGCCGTCGCCGTCCTCCCAGACCACGCGCACCGCTCCGCACACCGCACCCGCGAGGTACACGGCCGCGGGCAGCAGGATCGCGAGGAGCAGGGAGGTCTTCGCCGCGTCGAGACGCGAGGTGAGGGCGACGCCGGCGGCGATCGCGGCGAACACGACCGTGCCCGAGAGCACACCGGTCACCCACGAGCCGGCGTTCGCGGCTCGCGCGCCCGAGCGCGCCGCGAACAGCAGGGTGAAGACCAGGAGGGCGAGCGGGGCGACCGAGACGGTGAAGGACGCCGCCGCCGCCGGAACACCGACCGCGACCAGCGCCGCATCCGCGATCGTGATGTCGAGCGGTACCCCGTGCCCGAACGCCCACAGCGTGCCGGTCAGCGGCCAGAGCGCCCCCCAGTCGGCCGCGGCGCCGAAGGCGAGGGTCCACAGCAGGGTCAGCGGCGCCAGGAGCACGGCGAGTCCGACGGCGGCCGCGATGGCGGCGTCGAACGCGGCGAGGAGGGCGACGAGAAGGCGTTGCATAGCCTTTCGAGACTACGACGAGAATCCGGGCGGATGCCGGTGGGCGCGCGCGGCGCGGGAGAGACGATATCGTCTCATCCGGAGGTTCACCCGAATGACAACTGCCCCGTCCCCCGCACCCACCGCCGCTGAGCCGAAGAACGCCCTGGATCGTTTCTTCGAGATCACCAAGCGCGGTTCCACCTTCGGCACCGAGATCCGAGGTGGCCTGGTGACGTTCGTCACGATGGCGTACATCGTGATCCTCAACCCGATCATCCTCGGAACGCCCGACGTCGACGGCGTCGTGCTGTCCAGCTCTGCGGTCGCCGCCGCCACCGCGCTCACCGCCGGTGTGATGACGATCCTGTTCGGCGTGATCACGCGACTGCCGTTCGCGTTCGCCGCCGGACTCGGCATCAACGCCTTCATCGCCTTCTCGGTCGTCGGCTCGGTGACCTGGCCCGAAGCCATGGCGCTCGTCATGATCAACGGTGTCATCATCGTGCTGCTCGCCGCGACCGGCCTGCGCAAGATGATCTTCGACGCCGTTCCCGTGCAGCTCAAGCTCGCGATCACGGTCGGCATCGGCCTCTTCATCGCCTTCATCGGCTTCGTGAACGCCGGTTTCGTGACGGCGACCGGCAACGCCTCGCCGCCCGTCGACCTCGGCATCGGCGGCTCCGTAGCCTCCATCCCGACCCTGCTCTTCGTCGTCACGCTGCTCATCGGCGGCGTGCTGACCGCGCTGCGCGTCAAGGGTGCGATCCTCATCGCCCTCGTCGGCGGCACCGTGCTCGGCGGCATCGTCAACCTGATCTGGCCGTTCGGCCTCGACTTCGGCTTCACCGGCTCGATCGTGGGCCTGCCCGACCTCAGCCTGGTCGGCCAGGTCGACTTCGGCTTCGACCTGCAGAAGGTCAGCATCGTCGCCCTCGTGATGTTCGTGTTCACGCTGCTGTTCTCGAACTTCTTCGACGCCATGGGCACCATGACGGGCCTCGCGAAGGAGGCCGACCTCGCCGACGAGAAGGGCGACTTCCCGCGCATCAAGTCCGCGCTCGTCGTCGAGGGCATCGGCGCGATCGCCGGTGGTGGCACCTCGTCGTCGTCGGCGACGGTCTTCGTCGAGTCGGGCGCCGGCATCGGCGAGGGCGCACGCACCGGATTCGCCACGCTCATCACGGGTGCGATGTTCCTGGTCGCGATGTTCTTCACCCCGCTGACCTCGCTCGTGCCCGGCGCCGTCGCGGCCGCCGCACTCGTGCTCGTCGGTGCGATGATGCTCGCTCAGATCAAGAACATCGATCTCAGCGACTTCCGCGTGCTGCTGCCGGTCTTCCTCACCGCCACGGTCATGCCGATGACCTACTCGATCGCCAACGGCATCGGCGCCGGCTTCATCAGCTGGATCGTCGTGAACGCCTTCTCCGGTCGCGCCAAGACGATCCACCCGCTGCTCTGGGTGGTCGGCGCGGGCTTCGTGATCTTCTTCGCCCGCGGGCCGATCGAAGCACTGTTCGGCATCGGCATCTGAGAGCGAGTCGACGGAGGGGCGGATGCTGCGGCATCCGCCCCTCTTTCGTGTCCGGAAGTCCCGTAGCGCGGGCCATCGCGCGGTGGTAGACCGGGATCCATGGATGCCGACGCGCAGCGGTACGTCACCGACGGCGGTCTCGAGACCGACCTGATCTTCCATCACGGCATCGATCTGCCGGAGTTCGCGGCCTTCGTGCTGCTCGACTCTCGCCGCGGACGGCGCCTGCTCCGGGAGTACTATCGCGCCTACGGCGACATCGCCCGCGCGAACGGCGCGGGCCTGCGCCTCGAATCGGCGACGTGGCGTGCGAGCGCCGACTGGGGTGCGCGGCTCGGATACGACGCGACGGCACTCGATCGGATCAACCGCGAGGCGGTGTCCCTGATGCGCGCGGTCGCGGAGGACTACGCCGACCTGCCCGATGTACGCCTGGTGGGAATGCTCGGCCCCCGAGGCGATGGGTACCGCCCCGGGACGTGGGATCCGACGACCGGAGCCGACGATGCGCTGACCTATCACCGTCCGCAGGTGCAGTCCTTGACCGCGGCGGGCGTCGACATCATCGCGGCGTACACGCTCTCCGACGCGGCCGAGGCGATCGGGATCGTGCGGGCGGCACGCGACGAGGGCATCCCCGTCGAGATCTCGTTCACCGTGGAGACGGACGGCCGCCTCGCGACGGGGAGCACGCTCGCCGAAACGATCGATCTGGTCGACGCGGGCTCACCCGCCGACGGCTATCTCCTCAACTGCGCGCATCCCGACCACTTCGCGCACGCCCTCGACGCGGCGACGGTGCCGAGGATCGTCGGACTCCGCCCCAATGCGTCGCGTCGGTCGCACGCAGAACTCGACGAGTCCGAGACCATCGACGAGGGCGACCCGGCAGACCTGGCGATCGCCGTGGCCGCCCTGGCCGAGCGGATGCCGTCGGTCCGGGTGATCGGCGGATGCTGCGGCACCGACGCCCGGCACGTCGCCCTCATGTGGGACGCCCTGGTCGAACACTGACGGGGCTCCCCGGGCATGAAAGAAGGCCCCGGGGTGGAGCCCGGGGCCTTCTCCTACAGCTTAGCGCTTAGAGCGACTCGACGATCGCGCGCATCAGGTCGGCGGTCTCGGACGGCGTCTTGCCGACCTTGACCCCGGCGGCCTCGAGGGCCTCCTTCTTGGCCTGAGCGGTTCCGGCCGAACCGGAGACGATCGCACCGGCGTGACCCATGGTCTTGCCCTCGGGAGCAGTGAAGCCCGCGACGTAGCCGACGACCGGCTTGGTGACGTGCGCCTTGATGTACTCGGCCGCACGCTCCTCGGCGTCGCCGCCGATCTCGCCGATCATGACGATGGCCTTCGTCTCGGGGTCGGCCTCGAACGCGGCGAGCGCGTCGATGTGCGTCGTGCCGATGACCGGGTCTCCGCCGATGCCGATGGCGGTCGAGAAGCCCAGGTCGCGCAGCTCGAACATCATCTGGTAGGTCAGGGTGCCCGACTTCGACACGAGGCCGATCGGTCCCTTGCCCGTGATGTTCGCGGGCGTGATGCCGACGAGCGCCTCGCCGGGGGTGATGATGCCGGGGCAGTTCGGCCCGATGATGCGGGTCTTGTTGCCCTTGCTCTGGGCGTAGGCCCAGGCCTCGGCGGAGTCACCGACGGGCACGCCCTCGGTGATCACGACGAGCAGCGGGATCTCGGCGTCGATGGCCTCGACCATCGCGCTCTTCGTGAAGGCGCCCGGCACGAAGGCGATCGACACGTCGGCGCCGGTCTCCTTCATCGCCTCGGCGACCGAGGCGAAGACGGGCAGCTCGACGGCGTTGCCGTCCTTGTCGGTGTGCGAGACCGTGGTGCCGGCCTTGCGGGCGTTGACGCCACCGACGACCTGCGTACCGGCCTTGAGCATGAGCGCCGTGTGCTTGGTGCCCTCGCCGCCGGTGATGCCCTGGACGATGACCTTGGAGTCCTTGTTGAGGTAGATCGACATTCTTCTAGTCCTTCAGTCTCAAGCGTTGGCGAGCTCGGCGGCCTTGTCGGCGCCCTCGTCCATGGTGGCGGCCAGGGTCACGAGCGGGTGCGCGTACTCGGCGAGGATCGCGCGACCCTCGTCGACGCGGTTGCCGTCGAGGCGCACGACGAGCGGCTTGGATGCCGTGGCACCCAGCGTCTCGAGCGCGCCCTTGATGCCGTTGGCGACGGCGTCGCACGCCGTGATGCCGCCGAACACGTTGACGAAGACGCTCTTGACCTGCGGGTCGCCGAGGATGACGTCGAGGCCGGCGGCCATGACCTCGGCCGAGGCGCCGCCGCCGATGTCGAGGAAGTTGGCGGGCTTGACGCCGTTGTGGTTCTCACCGGCGTAGGCGACGACGTCGAGCGTCGACATGACGAGTCCCGCGCCGTTGCCGATGATGCCGACCTCGCCGTCGAGCTTCACGTAGTTGAGACCCGATGCCTTGGCCTTGGCCTCGAGCGGGTCGGCGGCATCCTTGTCTTCCAGAGCCTCGTGCTCGGGGTGACGGATCTCCGACGCGTTGTCGTCGAGGGTGACCTTGCCGTCGAGCGCGATGATGTCGCCCTCTTCGGTGCGCACGAGCGGGTTGACCTCGACGAGCGTCGCGTCCTCGCCCTTGTAGACGTCGAAGAGCTTCACGAAGACGTCGGAGACCTTCTCGACGAGGTCCTCGGGGAAGTTCGCGGCGCGCGCGATCTCGACGGCCTTCTCCTTGTCGATACCCGTGAGCGGGTTCACCTCGACGCGGGCGAGGGCCTCGGGGCGCTCGACGGCGAGCTCTTCGATCTCCATGCCGCCCTCGACCGAGCAGAGGCTCAGGTAGGAGCGGTTGGCGCGGTCGAGCAGCACGGAGAAGTAGAACTCCTCGGCGATGCGGGCGCCCTGGGCGACCATGACGCGCTTGACGATGTGGCCCTTGATGTCGAGGCCGAGGATGGCCTTGGCCGCCTCGTAGGCCTCGTCGGGGGTCTTGGCGACCTTGACGCCGCCGGCCTTGCCACGACCACCGGTCTTGACCTGCGCCTTGACGACGACGACGCCGCCGATCTTCTCCGCGGCTGCCTTCACCTCCTCGGGGGTGTCGGCGACGATGCCGGCGAGAACCGGCACTCCGTACTTCTCGAAAACGTCTCGTGCCTGGTACTCGTACAGATCCACTGTGGTTCCTTCACTGGGCTGCTGTCTGGTAATTCTCTCGATGTCGAGACATCGACCAGTCCCCCAGCCTACTACCTCGGACTGGACGCTCCTGCGGGCCCGGATGCTCCGCCGGGGGCCGCCCGCGTCACACCATCCGCATGCTCGACAGCGCGAGGTCTAGGCTCGTGCCATGCACGAATCCGCTGAACTGCGCACCGGCGTCGTGGCCGCTGCCCTCGAGCTCTTCGACACGCAGGGCTTCGATCAGACCTCGGTCGAGCAGATCGCGAAGGCGGCCGGCGTCTCGCGATCCACCTTCTTCCGCCAGTTCGGCGGTAAGGAGGACGTCGTCTTCGCCGACCACGAGGCACTGCTGGAGCGCCTGCGGGTGTTCCTCGCCGAGGGACACGACGATCCGTGGGGCGCGGTGTGCGCGGCATCCGAGTCGGTCTTCTCGCACTTCGCCCACGACCCCGAGCTCGCCCGCCGCCGCTATCGGATCGTGCGCGAGGTCCCGGTGCTGCGCGAGCGCGAGATCATCACGGTGTTCCGCTACGAGCGCCTGTTCGACGAGTACCTGCGCGGGGCCCTCCCCGGCGTCGACCCGCTCGACGCGGTCGGCTTCGCTGCCCTGGTGACCGCGGTGCACAACCACGTGCTGCGCCAGCTGCTGCGCGGCACGAAGAAGGTGCCTCTCGCGACCCTGCAGGCGGCACTGGCGGACGTGCGCCGTCGCTACGGCGTGCCGGCGGATGCCACGGCGAGCGCTCCCGACGATGTCGTCGTCGCCGTGTTCCCGCGGTCGATGCCGGTCGCCGAGGTCACGCGGCGCCTGCGCTCGCAGCTCGACTGAGCGCTCTGCGGCGGGTCCCTCGGGCAGGGTTCCGCTTTCGCGCTCCCGGAGTCGTGGAACTCAGTTTCGAGGAGTACGATACCTGGTGCCACGAAGGAGCCCCATGAGCATCGATTCCTCCCCCCTGCCCGGCGAGCGCGTCTCGTCGTACGACGTCACGGGACGGCAGGGCAGCGACTACTACGCCGTGTTCGCCGACATCCCGGATGCCGATCGTGCCGCCTGGGAACGCGCGCAGGCGTACGTCAACGAGGTCGCCCCGCAGATGGCCGACGCCTGGGACCGGGCCGAGTACCCGCTGACCGCCGCTCGCCGCCTGGGCGAGATGGATCTGGTCGTCGACGGCGTCGAGCACCCCGCTCTCACGCGTCTCTCCCCTCTCGCCGCCGGACTGGTCAACATGGAGGTCTCGCGAGGCGACGGCTCCCTCGGCACGATCCTCGCGGTGCAGGGCGGTCTCGCCCTGCGCACCCTCGCGCTGTTCGGCTCGCCCGCGCAGCAGGAGAAATGGCTGACGGCCCTCGCCGACGCGAGCGTGCTGGGGTCCTTCGCCCTCACCGAGCCCGACCACGGGTCGGACTCGGTCTCACTCGAGACGGTCGCGCGCCGCGACGGCGACGCCTGGGTCATCAGCGGCACGAAGAAGTGGATCGGCAACGGGGCATCCGGCGGGATCACCTTCGTCTGGGCGCGCGTCGACGACGAATCCGCCGACGAGCACGGCGCCGTGCGCTGCTTCCTCGTCGAGCAGGACACCCCCGGATACACCGGCACCGTCATCCGCGGAAAGGCGTCGCTGCGTGCGATCCACCAGGCGCACATCCGCCTGGACGACGTGCGCGTTCCCCTCGACGCCGTGCTCCCCGGAACGCACAGCTTCAAGGATGCGTCGGTCGTGCTCTACGCGACCCGCTCCGGCGTCGCCTGGTCGGCACTCGGCCACGCCACCGCCTGCTACGAGGCCGCCCTGGCGTACGCGACCCAGCGCGTGCAGTTCGGCAAGCCGCTCGCGAAGTTCCAGATGGTGCAGGAGCGCCTCACCCACATGCTCGAGGACCTCACCGCGATGCAGCTCTACTGCCGCCGGATGGCCGACCTCGAGACGGCGGGCGCGTTGCGTCCGACGCAGGCGTCGCTCGCGAAGTTCCACAACACCCGCGCCGCACGCCGCATCGCCTCGACCGCCCGCGACCTGCTCGGGGGCAACGGCATCCTGCTCGAGAACGGCGTGATGCAGCACCTCGCCGACATCGAGGCGATCCACACCTACGAGGGCACGGAGAGCGTGCAGGCGCTGCTTCTCGGGCGCGACATCACCGGGATGAGCGCGTTCGCCTGACGGTGGAGGACGGATGCCGGCGAGCGGCGCTCAGTCGCAGCCGCAGCCGCCCGACGGCGTCTTGACCATGAAGCACACGTCGCACACACCGTAGTCGCGCTCGGTCACCGGCTTCGGCGCCTTCTCGCGCGGCACCGACGGCGTGCGCGGGGTCGAGGAACGCTTCGCCGCACGCGCGGGGACGGAGGGCGCGTACTCGCTTGGGTGGGTGACGTAGAAGTACGGCGCACGCCCCTCGCTGGGCTGCAAGCGCAGCGGGGTGGAGCCGACGACGATCGTCTCGTCCTCGGCGAACCCGTTCGTGTAGGTGCGCCCGATGTGGAGCGAGGCGTGGTCGCCGCGGCGCAGGGCCTCGATATAGCGGCCGCGGTCGATGAACGAGGTCACACCCACGGCGTCGACGATCGCACCGATGAACTCGTGGTTCACCGGGTCGATGCGGTGCGCGCGCAGCGCCTCCGCGAGGGAGCGGTAGGGACGGGAGGTGCCGGTCGGGGTCGGGCCCTGTACTTCGTTCATCCTTTCCAGGATCGCACGATCCCGGGGCCGTCTCGACCGCTTCCGCTCCCCGGCCCCGGCGCAGGCCGTGCAAGACTGGCGGCATGGTGCGGGCGACGATCATCGGCAGCGGGCCCAACGGCCTGGCGAGCGCGGTGTCGCTCGCCAGGGCGGGGTACGAGGTGCGGGTGCTCGAGGCATCGGACACGATCGGTGGCGGCGTGCGCACGACCGACGGCATCCTTCCCGACTTCCGCCACGACGTCTGCTCCGCCGTGCACCCGGCGGCACTCGCCTCGCCGTTCTTCCGTGCCTTCGGCCTCGCCGACCGCATCGACTGGATCCGTCCCGACATCTCCTACGCCCATCCGCTCGACGGAGGCAGGGCGGCGATCGCCTGGCGCGACATCGAGAAGACGTCCGCCGCCCTCGGGGCCGACCGTGATGCATGGCTCGCCCGACTGCGGCCGCTGAGCGAGCACATCGACGGGGTCGTCGACTTCACCGGCCATCAGATCCCGCGCTGGCCGCACGAGCCGCTCACCGCCGCGCGTTACGCCCTGCGGATGCTCGACCAGGGCACACCGCTCGCCTCGCGCGCCTTCCGCACCCCGGAGGCGGCGGCCCTGATCACGGGTGTGCTCGCGCACGCCAATACGCCCGTTCCCTCGCTCCCCGGCGCGGCGGCCGGGCTTCTGCTCGCCGCCCTCGGTCACGCGCAGGGCTGGATGTATCCGCGCGGGGGCGCCCAGCGGATCGCCGACGCGCTGGTCGCCGACCTCGAGGCGCACGGCGGTCGCGTCGAGACGGGGCTGCACGTGCGCGACCTCGGCATCCTCGACTGGGGCGATCCCGCGCGCGGCGACCTGCTCCTGCTGAACACCTCGCCGCGTCTCGCCCTGACCCACCCCGGACTCCCCGCCGGGTACGCTCGCGCTCTCTCCCGCTACCGGTACGGACCGGCCGCGGCGAAGGTCGACTTCGAGCTCGACGGACCGGTGCCCTGGGCGAACGCCGACGTGGCGCAGTCGCCGACCGTGCACCTCGGCGGCACCCGTGAGGAGGTGCGGGCGAGTGAGAACGCCGTCGCCCGCGGGCGGGTGAGCGAGCGCCCGTACGTGCTCGCGGTCCAGCCCTCCGTCTTCGACGCCACCCGCGCACCCGAGGGCAAGGCCGTGTTATGGACCTACATCCACGTTCCCCTCGACTCGGACCTCGACGCGACCGAGCTGATCACGCGTCAGGTCGAGCGCTTCGCCCCGGGGTTCCGAGACCGCATCCTCGCGCACCGCTCGGTGCCGGCATCCGCACGCGAGGCCGTCAACCCGGCCGAGATCCAGGGCGACGTGCTCGGCGGGGCGTTCACGATGCGCCAGGCGCTGCAGCGGCCGACGCTCTCCGCGGCCCCGTGGCGCACGCCGATGCCCGGCGTCTATCTCGCCTCGGCCGCGACCCCGCCCGGGCCCGGCGTCAACGGCATGTCGGGATGGCTCGCCGCCCGCACGGCCCTCGCCGATGCCGGCGAGCCGCACGAGCTCGGCGACCTCTTCCCCTGACACCCGTTCCCCGTGAGGGGTCAGGACTCGCCGCGCCTCGCGGCGCCGGCGCGGCATGTCGTGACTCCTCGCGTCCCCTTCCGCCGCGCGCACGTGCTCGCCAGGATGGAGGCATGCGCTACGACATCCCCGCCCCGATGCTCGCGAAGGCCGCGGCGACCGTGCCCGATCCGGCGAAGACGCCCGGCGGCCTGCTCTTCGAACCCAAGTGGGACGGGTTCCGCGGCCTCATCGCGTGGGACGGCGAGACCGTCGAGATCGGATCCCGCGGAGCCAAGCCGCTCACACGATACTTCCCGGAACTCGTGGAGGCGATCCCGGAGCTGCTCCCCCGCCCGTGCCTGCTCGACGGCGAGATCGTCGTCGCGACCGGCGCGGACGGAGAGCAGCGTCTCGACTGGGAAGCGCTCAGCCAGCGCATCCACCCCGCAGCCTCCCGCGTGGCGCGCCTTGCCGCCGAGACACCGGCGATGTTCATCGCGTTCGACCTGCTCGCGGAGGGCGACGACGACCTGCTCGACCGGCCGTTCTCGGAGCGCCGGGCTCGCCTGGAGTCGCTTCTGGCGGACGTGGCGCATCCCGTGCACATCACCCGTACGACGCGTGATCACGATGCGGCGGTGCGCTGGCTCGCGGAGTTCGAGGGCGCCGGGCTCGACGGGGTCGTCGCGAAGCCGCTCGACCAGCCCTACGCCCCCGGCAAGCGCACGCTGATCAAGGTCAAGCACGCCCGCACGGCCGACGTCGTGGCGCTCGGATACCGCATCCACAAGTCCGGCGCGGGAGTCGGCTCGCTCCTCGTCGGCCTCTACGACGAGGACGGAACGCTGCGCCAGGTGGGCGGCGTCGCCGCGTGGAGCGACGCGCGCCGCCGCGACCTCGTCGAGGAGCTCGCGCCCCTGGTCGAGCGCGACGAAGCCGGAGACGCCGTCACCGGCGAGGGCGAACGATCGCGCTTCACCGGATCGAAGGACGTCTCCTTCGTGCGCCTGCGTCCGGAGCGCGTCCTCGAGGTGCGCTACGACCAGCTCGAGGGTGCGCGCTTCCGCCATACCGTGCAGTTCGAACGCTGGCGTCCCGATCGCGACGCGCGCTCGTGCACCTACGCGCAGCTCGACTCGGTCGCGGGATACGACCTCGCCGACGTGATCGGTTGACTCAGTCCTTCGCGGCAGGCTCCCCGTCGGCGTCCCAGTGCGCCGCCACCTTCTTGCTGGGCTGCACGCGCGGCGGCTCCCCCGGCATCTTGGGGAACTCGGGTGGGAACGACAGCTCGCCCAAGCCGTCTTCGACGTCGCGCTCCCACCAGGCGAGAAGGGTGTCGATGCGTCCGGGCTTCTGCTGCTTGTCGGCCCACGGGTCGCCGATCTCGTCGAGGCGCTGCGGAACACTGCGCACCGTGAACCTCGTCGGATCGAGGCCGTCCAGCTCGTCCCAGTGCACCGGGGTCGACACGGTCGCACCCGGCAGGGCACGCGGACTGTAGGCGCCCGCCATCGTTCGATCACGGTTGGCCTGATTGAAGTCGATGAAGGTGCGCTCTCCGCGCTCCTCCTTCCACCAGCTCATCGTGACCCGATCGGGCATCCGGCGTTCGAGTTCGCGCCCCGCGGCGATGACCGCGTGTCGCACGTCGAGGAACTCGTGGGTGGGTTCGATCGGCGCGAACACGTGCAGACCGCGATTGCCGCTCGTCTTCGCGAACGCCTCGAGGCCCGCCTCGCTCAGCACCTCCCGCAGGCCGTGGGCGGCGGTGACGGCATCCGCGAAGTCCGTGCCCGGTTGCGGATCGAGATCGATGCGCAGTTCGACGGGGTTGTCGGGGGCACTCGCGAGCGACGCCCACGGGTGGAACACGATCGTGTTCATCTGCACGGCCCACACGATCGCCGACGGTCGGTTCAACACGATCTGCGGATGCCGCCGCCCGCTGTTGTAGGTCACCGTCACGGCGTCGACGTAGTCGGGAGTGCCCTTCGGCGGATTCTTCGAGAAGAAGCCCTCGCTCCCCACGCCGTCACGGAACCGCTCGAGCGATACCGGTCGGTCGCCGTTCGACGCGAGGAAGGGATCGGCGACCCGCTGCACGTAGTCGGCCAGCTCGGCCTTGGTGATCCCGACCTCCGGCCACACGACCCGGTTGGGGCTGGAGAGCACGACCTCGCGCTCCCCCTCGGGGTCGGACACGGTCACGGGCACACGTTCGGAGGCCATGCAACGACCCTAGAGCGCGGCTGTCGCCCGCGGAAGGGCGCGCCGCAGCAGGGCCCCTCCGTCGTGTGGTGTCAGTCCTCGGTCGCGGGGGCGAGTTCGAGCACGCGCGTGAGGGCATCGCGTTCGACGATGAGGGTGGGACCTGCCGGATCGATCACGACGCCCGCCATCTCGGTGTGCCCCGCGAGCACCTTCGCGAGCTGCGCGGGCTCGAAGGGCAGCGGTCGGTCGCCGCGGCCGAGGGCGATGACCTCGAGCGGGTGCGAGAACAGCTGGAGGAAGCGCTTGCCGTCGGTCGTCTGCGCCTCGGCGATGCCCACCTGGCCGTCGGCGCCACCGTCGTTCACGGCCACCCACATGCGCGTCTCGGCGAGCGCCTCGCCCGCACGGGTCGCGGAGTCCTGCTCGCGCGGGGCCGCGACGATGGCCTTGACCGTCATCTCGGCATCGGCCTGCTCGAGCGTCTTCTGCAGCAGCTCGGTCGGGAACACCACCCGGTGCGGCGCGGAGGCGTTGTCGATGATGAGGCCCGCGAAGTCGCCGGCGACGACCTGCTGCATGACGGAGGTCGAGGGCTGCGCCACGGCCGATGTCGAGGAGGGGTCGGCTTCGAGCTTCACCGAGTCGCGCACGGCGGCGGCCGAACTGAAGGCCAGCATGAACTGGCGCTCCTCGTCGCGCACGACGGCGACGGCGAGGGGCTTGCCCTCGGCGATCTGCGCACGGGCATCGCCGTTCACGCGGATGAAGAGGTGTCCCTGCAGCGCCTGCCGCATGACGCCGAGCAGCTGCTCGTTGCTCGCGCCCTTCTCGACCTGCTTCAGGGCCTCGCGCAGCAGCACGTTGTCCTTCATGCCGGGAACGGACTCGGTCTGCTCGGGCGGCGACGCGGCGGCGAGAGGCAGACGCGGCTCGGCGGCGGGAGCGGCGGGGGCGGCGGGGGCCGTAGGCGCGGTCTGCACGGCCGGAGCCGGCTTCGCGTCGGGGTCGGGCAGCGAGACCTCGGGACCCGCCTCCGCTCCGACGCCGCGGAAAGCCTGCACCGAGATGCCGATTGACGGAGCGGCGGGGGCTTCCTCCGCCGCGGCGACCGGAGCCTCATCCGCCGGCGTCTCGACCGCCTCGGCGGCGTCGGGTGCGGAGGTGACGGCGTCGTCAGCGGACTTCTTGCGGCGGGAGAAGAGGGCCATATGAGCCAGCCTAACCCTCCGCGGCTCCGCCCTCGGCGGCAGTGGGCCCGGCGGCACCGGCCCGGTGCCGTCAGATCTTCTCGATCGGTGCGACCTTGATGAGGAGCTTCTTCTGCCCGGCGGTGTCGAAGCGCACGTGCGCGATGCGCTTGGCGCCCTCACCGGTGACGGCGTCGACGCGACCTTCGCCGAAGTCGACGTGGCGGATGCGGTCCCCCGCGGTGAGTTCGAGGTCGCCGTTGTCGCGCACCTTGGCCGTGACGCGGTTCGGGAACCGGTCCATGGCGGTCGAGAGGGGCTTGAGCGAATCGCGGCCCGGCAGCGGCTTGACTCCGAAGCGATCGCCGGAGCCGGAACCCGACCCCGATCCCGATCCTCCGAATCCGCCCGCGCGGCGCGCGTTGAGGGCGCGCGACTGCATGCCCCCGCGGGAGTTGACGTCTCCCGGGGACTGGCGCCAGTCGATCAGAGCGACCGGGATCTCCTGCAGGAAACGACTCGGCATCGCGACGGTCACCTCGCCGAACTGCGCCCTGGTCATCGCGAGCGACAGGTGCAGGCGCTTGCGAGCACGGGTGATGCCCACGTAGAAGAGCCGACGCTCCTCCTGCGGTCCACCGGGCTCGCCGGCCGAGATGCGGTGCGGGATGAGGTCTTCCTCGACACCCGTGACGAAGACCGCGTCGTACTCGAGGCCCTTGGCGGTGTGCATCGTCATGAGAGACACGGTGCCCGACTCGTCGTCGAGGTCATCGGCATCCGCCACGAGCGCCACATCGGTGAGGAAGTCGACGATCGTGCCCTCGGGGTTGTTGCGTGCGAAATCGCGGGCGACGGCGACGAACTCGTCGAGGTTCTCGACGCGCGCTTCGTCCTGCGGGTCGCGGCTGGCGCGCAGCGCATCGAGGTAACCGCTCTTGGCGAGCAGCAGGCTCAGGCCGTCGGCCACGGTCGTCGGAGCCGGCACCTCGCCCGTCGGCGGCAGCATGATGGCCGTCGCCTCGGTGAGCACGGCGTCGAGCTGCGCGATCGCCGCCTGGATCTTGGGGCCGAAGCCGAGCTGTGCCGGCATAGACAGGGCGTCGCGAAACGTGATCCCCTGCTCCTCGGCGAAGCGGGCGATCGCCGTCTCGGTCACATCGCCGATGCCGCGACGCGGTTTGTTGAGGATGCGGCGCACCGCCATCTCGTCGGCCGGGTTCGCGACCGCCACGAGATACGCCAGCGCGTCCTTGATCTCGGCGCGCTCGTAGAACTTGGTACCGCCCATGATCTTGTACGGCACCGCCGAACGGATGAAGATCTCCTCGAGCGCACGCGACTGGGAGTTCGTGCGGTAGAAGACCGCCATCTCGGAGTACGGCATGCCGGCGCGGTGCAGCGCCTCGACCTCGTCGGCCACGAACTGCGCCTCGTCGTGCTGCGAGTAGCCGGTGAAGCCGATGATCTTGTCGCCCTCGCCCCGGTCGCTCCAGAGCTTCTTCTCCTTGCGGTCGAAGTTGTTGCCGATCACCGCGTTGGCCGCCGAGAGGATGTTCTGCGTCGAGCGGTAGTTCTGCTCGAGCAGCACCACGCGCGCCCCGGGGAAGTCGCGTTCGAACTCGCTGATGTTGCGGATGTCGGCACCGCGGAACGCGTAGATCGACTGGTCGGAGTCGCCGACGACGGTGAGCGAGGCTCCGGCGGTCTCGGCGTTCTTCGGCTCGGGCTCCGGCTCGAAGATCATCATGCCGTTCGAGGCATACGGGTCCGGTGCCGACGACGATGCAAGGGGCCGCGTGAGCTCGTGGATGAGCGCGTACTGCGCGTGGTTGGTGTCCTGGTACTCGTCGACGAGGATGTGCCGGAACCGACGGCGATACGTGTCGGCCACCTCGGGGAACGCGCGGAACAGATAGACCGTCTGCCCGATCAGGTCGTCGAAGTCGAAGGCGTTCGCCTTCTGCAGCTGACGCTGGTAGTCGGCGAAGACCTCGACGAAGATCCGCTCGGCGGGGTCCGACATGTTGGCCTGCCGCGCATAGGACTCGGCATCCGACAGCTCGTTCTTGAGCTTCGAGATGCGCGACTGCACGGATGCCGGGGTCAGCCCGAAGGCGTCGGCCTCGCGCTCCTTGACCAGACGCTTGATGAGCGCGCGGGAGTCACCCGAGTCGTAGATCGTGAACGACTTGGTGAACCCGAACTGCTGCGCCTCGCGCCGCAGGATGCGCACGCATGCCGAGTGGAAGGTCGAGATCCACATGCCGCGTGCCGCATCGCCGATCAGGCCCTCGACGCGCTCGCGCATCTCGCCCGCCGCCTTGTTGGTGAAGGTGATCGCGAGGATCTGGCTCGGCCAGGCCTCGCGGCTGCGCAGCAGCGACGCGATCCGACGCGTGAGCACGCTCGTCTTGCCCGATCCGGCCCCCGCGACGATGAGCAGCGCAGGACCGCGATAGGTGACGGCTTCGAGCTGCTGCGGGTTGAGGCCGGCGAGGAGGTCGTCCTGACCCTGCGGGCCGGCGGTTCCGGGAACGATGAGAGGAGCTTCGGTCATGGCTCTACGAGTCTAGGCGGCGCCACCGACACCACCGCCGCCTGTTTCGCTCCCGCGCACGGTCCGGCATCCGCGACCGGAGCTCAGGCGATGCGCGTCCCCGGCGGCAGCATCCGTGCGGGCGTGCGCGTGCGCGACCACGCCCCGGCGAACAGCGACCCGGCGATCACGACCTGCACTCCGAGCCCGACGAACCAGCTCGGAACCGTGGAGTCGATCACCTCGCGCGGAGTCGGACCGGGGCTCCCCACCGCGCAGTCGTCCCAGCGCTGTTCGAGGGGCGACAGCTGCGCGCTGCGCACCCCGTACTTGATCTGCCCGAACAAATCGACCGGATACCCGCCGCTTCCGTACTCGGTGGGCGTGGCATCGGCCAGCACGACGAAGGGGTTCGCGGCGAGCGCCCACCACACGAGATCGAAGCGCGGCACCTCGTAGGTGTACTCCTCCCACTGGTCGCAGATCGGGCCGTTCTCGTCGTAGGGACGGCTGTAGTTCGTCGCCTCGCCGCGGACGGCGAGCCCGCCCAGCGCGAACACGATGAGCGTGCCGATCACGAGACCGGCGACCACGAGGTACGTCGTGGCGACCGAGAACAACGGACGCGCGATCAGACCGCTCAGCCCCACCCCGATGGCCGCGACGATGACGATCTCCGCGGCCAGTACGAGGATCGAGATGAGCAGCACCAGCGGGTCCGCGCCCCCGCCGAGCAGCGAGAAGGCGAGGAAGGGCAGCGCGACGAGCAGGAATGCCCCGCCCGTCGCGATCGCGGCGACGAGTTTGCCGAGCATGATGTCGCCCGTCGAAACCGCGGTCACCTGGATCGCGGCGAGGGTCGCCGATTCGCGATCGCCGTTGATGGCGTTGCCGCTCAGCGTGGGCGACACGAGCACGACGAGCAGGAGCACCATGTTCACGACGATCGAGAAGATCCCCGCCCCCGGGGCGTCGCCGTAGGAGTAGACGGCAGACGACAGCGCTGTGACCCCGAGGAGCACCGCGGCGAAGACGCCGAGCAGCACGTACCAACCGACACTGCGCAGGCGCTGGGTCAGTTCGAGACGGGCGATGGTGCCGATATGGGCGATGCTCATGCTCCGGCCTCCGTTCCGGGGTGAGCCGTGGGCGGGGGTGCGACCGTCGGATTCAGATGCAGGAACGTGTGTTCGAGCGCGCTCTGCGCCGGCGCGAACTCCGAGATCGGGAGCTGCGCGGCGACCAGCCTCTGCAGCGCGTGCGCGGCGGACTCCTCGGTCTCGAAGCCGATCAGTACGGCTCCGCGGTCGGCGCCGAGCGACTCCGGAGCCACCCCGAGGGTCGACGCGACCTGCCAGGCGTCGGCGGCCAACCGATCGGTCGAGGCGCCGAGCAGCCGGATCCGCCAGGCTCGGACGGATGCCTGGGCCGGCGCCGCGTCGACCACTGCCCCCGCGACGAGGAAGACGGCGTCGTCGACGACCTCCTCGAGCTCCGAGAGGATGTGGCTGGAGATGAGCACGGTGCGCCCCTCGGCGGCGAGACGGCGCAGCAGCACGCGCAGCTGCACACGGGCCTCGGGATCGAGTCCCGAGGCGGGCTCGTCGAGCAGCAGCACCCGGGGGTCGTGCACGAGCGCCCGGGCGAGCCCGAGCTTCTGCTTCTGCCCGCGGGAGAGCACCTTCGCGGGGGAATCGGCGAGCGGGGTGAGCCCGACGAGGTCGAGCAGCGCGGCGGCCCGATGCGCGGCATCCGTCGGTGCGATGTCGTACAGCCGACCCGTGGTCACGAGTGTCTCGCGCGCCGTCAGCGAGGGCCAGGCGCCGAGCGCGTCGGGCATCCACCCGAGCAGCCGGCGGGCGGCCAGCGGATCGACCATCGGGTCGACGCCGCCGATGCGGATCGTGCCGGTGTCGGGGGCGAGCAGCGAGGCCAGCATCAGGAGCAGGGTCGTCTTGCCCGCGCCGTTCGGCCCGACGAGTCCGGTCACCCGCCCCGGTTCCGCGCGCAGTGTGGCCGACCGGACGGCCTGCACCGTCCCGAACGCCCGGCTGACGTCTTCCACGACGATTCCACTCATGCGGGCCAGTCTGGCATCCGGCTCCGACGCTCCCGCCGCGCACCGCCGGGTCGCTCCGACGCCGGCTCTGCCGGTGCCCGATCCCTCAGCCGCGGAAGAACGCCACGCCCAGGTCGGGGTGATCGACGAAGACGCCGTCGATCCCCTGTCGCGCGATCACGCCCCACTCCGCCTCGTAGTCGCCGAAGGCGCCCTTGCCCCCGTCGCCGCGGAACTCGGGCGCGAGGAAGGCGTTCTCGGGTCGGCACGTCCAGGTGAAGACCTTGAGGCCCCGCGCATGCGCGTCGGCGACGATCGTGTTGCCGTGCGCCAGCAGCATCTTCTTGCTCACGCTGATGCCGTCGACCGAGCCGATCAGGCCGTTGAGGCCCCGCGGTGCGACCGTCGCCTTGTAGGTGAGCGCCCTCTTGCCGTGGGCGACGAGCTGGTCGTAGGGGCGGCCGGACGATTCGATCAGGTAGATGTAGGAGGCCGGGATGCCGCGGGCCCGGAGCTGACCCAGCACGGTCTGCTCGAAGCACTCGATGATCAGCGGCAGTTCTCCGTCCGCCCAGCCGGCGGCCCGCAGATCGCGCTCGATCAGCGGCACGAGGTCGAGACCGATGCTCGCGAAGTACGTGGCGTGCTTGACCTCGAGCACCACGCCGATCTCGCGCCCGTGCTCGACCGACCCGCGCCGCACGAGGTCGAGCAGATCGACGAGACGCAGGATCGGCTGCCCGCCGTCGAAGCTGGCGCTCGTGGCGCGCACCTCGGGCAGACGCTCGCGCCCGCGGAGCGTCGAGAGCTCGTCCCAGGTGAAGTCCTCGGTGAACCAGCCCGTCAGCGCCTGCCCGTCGACCCGCTTGGTGGTGCGGCGATCGGCGAACTCCGGATGCTCCGCCACATCGGTCGTGCCCGAGATCTCGTTCTCGTGGCGCACGACCAGCACGCCGTCCTTCGTCGCGACGACATCGGGCTCGACGGCATCCACCCCCATCGCGAGCGCCAGCTCGTACGAGGAGCGGCTGTGCTCCGGGCGATACCCGGGCGCGCCCCGGTGTCCGATGACGAGGGGAGTTTTCCTGGGCACGCTCTCAGCGTAGAACACCCCATCGCGCGCCCCACGCCGGTATCGTGGAGGAAAGCGACCTACGACACCCTTCTGGAGTGAGGCCCACCATGAGCAACTTCGCATTCAACAACCCTGCTTTCAAGCAGCAGGATCCGCGCAATGTCGCGACCTACCCCGGCGCACCGCAGGGTGCTCGGGGAGCCCAGGCCGCATCGTTCCAGCACGCCACCGTCGACGCCGCGGCCAACGCGCAGCTCGAGGGCATGTACGCAGCCCCGCCGGCGGGCTCGATCGAGACCGATCGCATGTCCGTCGAGGACACCGTCTGGAAGACGGCCGGCCTGTTCGGCATCCTCCTCGTCACCGCGGCCATCGGCTGGGTGTGGACGCTCGGCGGCACCGACATCACCTCGTTCTCGACCGTCTCGCTCGTGCCGTGGATGATCGGTGCGCTCGGCGGTTTCGTCCTCGCGATGATCATCACCTTCACCTCGCGCAAGAAGGTGCGTCCGGCGCTGATCTTCGCCTACGCCGCCCTCGAGGGTCTGTTCATCGGTGGCATCTCGGCGTTCTTCGAGGTCCTCTACCCGGGCATCGTGCTGCAGGCCACGCTCGCGACGATCTCGGTCGTCGGCGTGACCCTCGCCCTCTTCGCCAGCGGCAAGATCCGCGCGTCGAAGAAGGCCACCAAGATCTTCATGGTCGCGATGGTCGGTTACCTCGTCTTCTCGCTGCTGAACCTCGTGCTCATGTGGACCGGCGTCCTGCCCGCCAGCCAGGCCTTCGGCCTCTACAGCGCCGAGATCATGGGCATTCCGCTCGGACTGATCATCGGCGTGCTCGTGGTCATCATGGCCGCCTACTCGCTGGTGCTCGACTTCGACCAGATCCAGCAGGGTGTGCGCAACGGCGCTCCCCGCGTCTACGGCTGGCTCGGCGCCTTCGGCATCATGGTCACGGTCGTCTGGCTGTACGTCGAGATCCTGCGCATCATCGCGATCGTCCGCGGCAACAACTGACGATCCGTCGTCTGTCGCTCACGAGGCCCGTCTCTCTTCGGAGGCGGGTCTCCTGCATGTTCCGCCCCGCGGCGCAAGGGGTTTCCTGAAAGCTTCCTGAGAGCGCAGAATCGAGCGATCAGACGAAACTCGTCTGCACACAGGAGGTCATCATGAGCTTTCTCGGCTTTCTTCTTCTCGGTCTCATCGCCGGGGCCATCGCGAAACTGATCCTGCCCGGCAAGCAGGGCGGTGGATGGTTCATCACGCTTCTGCTGGGCGTCGTCGGCGCCCTGCTCGGAGGGTGGCTCGGCTCGCTGATCCTCAACCGCCCGCTCACCGAGTTCTGGGATCTCGGCACGTGGCTCCTCGCCATCGGCGGATCGATCATCGTGCTGCTGATCTACGGCCTCATCGTCGGTCGTGGCAGTCGCAGCAAGGCCTGATCACCGCTCCGTGCGCTGATCGCGGCGCTTCGCCCCCTCCGGCCCCCGGTGGGGGCGAAGTCATGTCCGCTCGCCGCGCGACTTCGCCTCGAGCAGCGCGCGTTCACGGTCGTTGCCGGTGAGGGCGGCGGCCGTCGCGAACTCGCTGCGCGCTTCGTCCTCCCTCCCGAGGCGGCGCAGCATCTCGGCCCGCGTCGCCGGCAGCAGGTGGTACCCGCGCAGAACTCCGGATGCCTCCAGCTGATCGAGTACCTTCAGCGCCGAGGCCGGCCCCGTCGCCATCGCGACGGCGGCCGCGCGGTTGAGTTCGACGACGGGTGACGGGGCGAGCCGCCCGAGCGCCTCGTAGAGCACGACGATCTGTTCCCAGTCGGTCTCCTCGATCGACGGAGCGAGCGCATGGCACTCGGCGATAGCCGCCTGCAGTCCATAGGCGCCACGGCCTCGGCCGACGGCATCCGCCCGCGCGAGCGCGGCGCGTCCTCGCGTGATCCGGCTGCGGTCCCATAGCCGTCGGTCCTGGTCGCCGAGCAGCACCGGATCTCCCTGCGCGTCGGTCCGCGCCGGGAACCGCGCCGCGGTGAGCTCCATCAGAGCGAGCAGCGCGAGGGCGTCCGGCTCGCGCGGCATCAGCCCGACCAGCACACGCCCCAGCCTGATCGCCTCGTCGGCGAGGTCCGGCCGCATCCATTCCGGCCCGCTGCTCGCCGCGTGGGCCTCGTTGAAGATCAGGTACACGATGCCGAGGAGCGCCCCGAGACGGGCGGTGTGCTCCTCGCGCGGAGGAGTCTCGAACGGAACCCCCGCCGCGGCCAGCGTCTTCTTCGCCCGCACGATGCGCTGCTGCACGGTGGCCGTGGGAACCAGGAACGCGCGAGCGATCTCCTCGCTCGACAGCCCCGCGACCACGCGCAGGGTGAGAGCCACCTGGGCTTCGCGTGACAGCACGGGGTGACAGGCGATGAACATCAGCCGGAGCACGTCGTCGTCGACCGCGTCCGGATCCCAGGGCACGGCGTCGATCCCCTCGGCCTGCTCGCGCTCCAGGTCGTGGGCGAGCACGGCGATGCGATCGTCGAAGCGCTCCTGCCGCCGCCATCCGTCGATCGCTCTGCGCTTCGCGACGGCCGTCAACCAGGCGGCGCCGTTACGGGGCACACCCTCGACCGGCCACTGCCGCAGCGCATCGAGCAGCGCCTCCTGGGCGAGGTCCTCCGCCCACCCGAAGTCGCCGACCATGCGGGCGAGCGTGCCGACGATCTTCGCCGACTCGATGCGCCAGACCGCGGCGACGGTGCGCTCCACCGTCCCCGGTGGGGGAAGGGGACGCACCGCCGCGTCGTCGGAGGAGGGGGTCATCTCACTGCTGGGCGCGCTGCGCCTGCTCCTCGCGCCAGCCTGCTTCCTTCTCGATCCACTCGTTGTCGGCGGGGAAGTCCGAGGCGTCGGTCACCCGGCGCACCTCGAGGAACGATCCGGGTCCGAGCGGTGCACGGCTCGCCCACTCGGCGGCCTCCTCGCGGCTCGACACCTCGAGGATCCAGAATCCGTTGAACAGCTCCTTGGTCTCGCCGTAGGGGCCGTCGGTGATGAGCGGGGTCTCGGCGCTGAAGTCGACGACGAAGCCCTCCGCGGCATCGGTGAGTCCCTCGCCCGCTGCCAGCACGCCGGCCTTGATCATGGACTCGTTGTACTTCCCCATCGCCTCGATGACCTGCTCGAAGGGGATCTCCTTGTACGCATCGACGGCCTCGTCGGTCGCGCGCATGATGAGCATGTACTTCATGGTGTTCTCCTTGATCGATGGGATCGTGTCTCGACCCTCTCATCAAAGACGTCGAACGGGAACGCGTCGGATCGACATGCGATCCGGAATTCTCCGAGATTTCTTCTCGAGCGCTCTCTCGAGCGTGTTCTCAGCGCCGGGGCGGCCGACGCACGGCCGCATCGATCACGGCGGTGAGCGCGCTCAGCGACTTCTCGGGGCTCCATGCCGCGGCCACCTCGGGGGCCTCGGCACTCAGCCGCGCGAGCAGCGCGGGGTCGGCCAGCACGCCGCGCAGGGCGGCGGCCAACGCATCGACATCGCCGCTCGGAGCGAGCACTCCCCCGCCCGCGCCCAGGACGTCGCGGATGCCGTAGCGCACGTCGTACGACACGACCGGCGCGCCGTGCAGCAGCGCCTCGACGATCGACAGCGGTTGCCCCTCGAAGGCGGTGGCGGTGAGCACGACCGAGGCCCGGTCGAGAACGCGCCCCGGGTCGTCGGTGTACCCGGCGAGCACGACGCGATCCGCCGCACCGAGCTCGGCGATGAGGGCGGTCAGGCGCTCCTGCTCCGGTCCGCCGCCCCAGATCTCGAGGCGAGTGTCGGGCACGTCGGCGGCGAGGAATGCGCGGATGGCCTGATCGACGCGCTTGCCCGGAGCCAGGCGTCCGAGCACCACGACCAGTCCCGGCTCCCGCAGGTCGTCGCGGCGCGCGACGGCCGCGATCGGGTTCGGCACGGTCTCGTTCCGCGCCGCCGTGCCGAAGCGTGCCACGACGTCGTCGCGCTGCGTCGCCGTCGGCCAGATCACGGCGTCGAAACGGTCGGAGAGGGCGAACCAGCGCGTCCACAGGGCGTTGGTCGGGGCATCCGCCGTGTAGGGAGCCTCGAGGTGGATGGTGTGGATCGTGTGGAGGATGCGCACGCGCGGATCCTGCCACCCCACGATGAGCTCGCCGAGCTGACGCGATTCGCAGATGACGACGATCGGGCGGTCGCCGAGGCCCGCGGCCAGGTGCGACAGCCACGCGCGGTACAGTGCGCCGAAACCGGCGACGCCGCCTACGACCTCGCCGTCCGCATCGAAGATCTGCACCGGCTCGACGCTCAGGTGCCAGTCGGGATTGCCCGGGATCACCGGGAGCGCGACGAACGGCCGACCCTCGGCATCCGCGATCGTGCGGTACTCGACCCCCGGGTTCGCGACGAGGGCGGGATCGGCGACCGATCGCAGCCACGCGGTCGCTCCGCCCTCGGCGGCGACGGCCTCGTCGAAGAGATTGCGCAGGCGGGAGGCGTCGACCAGAGCACCGCGCGAGACGAACGTCTCCCGGTGCTGCGCGTGGTCGGCCGCGGTACCCGGGTCGAAGGTGAGCAGCTGCGGCCCACGCCCCTCGGCCACGCCCGCACCGGCCAGCTGCCGGGCGCGCGACAGCGTCGCGATCGTGTAGCCGCCGTCGAGGTCGGGGATGAGCCGGCTCGACAACACCAGGTACTCGGCGTCCGGCAGGGCCGGCGCCGACGCGGGGAGCATCGTCTCCCCTACTCCCACTCGATCGTCCCCGGCGGCTTCGACGTCACGTCGAGCACAACGCGGTTGACGTCGCGCACGCCGTTGGTGATGCGGTTCGAGATCTTGGAGAGCACGTCGTACGGCAGGCGCGTCCAGTCGGCCGTCATCGCGTCTTCGCTCGACACGGGACGCAGCACGATCGGATGGCCGTAGGTGCGGCCGTCGCCCTGCACACCCACCGAGCGCACGTCGGCGAGGAGCACGACCGGGCACTGCCAGATCTCCTGGTCGAGCCCGGCTTTGGTGAGCTCCTCACGAGCGATGGCGTCGGCCTCGCGGAGGATCTCCAGACGGTCGGCCGTGACCTCGCCGATGATGCGGATGCCCAGGCCGGGGCCGGGGAACGGCTGTCGGCCGACGATCGCCTCGGGGATGCCGAGCTCGCGCCCGATCGCCCGGACCTCGTCCTTGAACAGCGCACGCAGCGGCTCGATCAGCTCGAAGTCGAGGTCGTCGGGCAGACCGCCCACGTTGTGGTGCGACTTGATGTTCGCCGTGCCCGCACCGCCGCCGGACTCGACGACGTCGGGGTAGAGCGTGCCCTGCACGAGGAACTTGACCGGGGCGCCGCCGGAGGCCTTCGCCTCGGCGACCAGGTCGAGCTGCACCTTCTCGAACGCGCGGATGAACTCGCGCCCGATGATCTTGCGCTTCTCCTCGGGATCGGTGACACCCTTCAGGTGGCCGAGGAAGGTGTCGGCGGCGTCGACCGTGATCAGACGCACGCCGGTGGACTCGACGTAGTCCTTCTCGACCTGCTCGCGCTCGCCCTTGCGGAGGAGCCCGTGGTCGACGAACACGGCGGTGAGCTGGTCGCCGATCGCCTTGTGCACGAGCGCGGTGGAGACCGCGGAGTCGACACCGCCGGAGAGCGCCGAGATGACGCGGGCGTCGCCCACCTGCTCGCGGATGCGCTCGATCTGCTCGGCGATCACGTTGCCGCTGTTCCAGTCGGACGCGAGGCCCGCGCCCTTGTGCAGGAAGTTCTCGAGCACGCGCTGGCCGTGATCGGAGTGCTTGACCTCCGGGTGCCACTGCACGCCGTAGAAGCCGCGGTCCTCGTTCGCGAACGCCGCGACCTTGGTCGCGTCCGTCGTCGCGAGCACGTCGAAGCCCTCGGGAGCACGCGCGACCTGGTCGCCGTGGCTCATCCACACGTTCTGCTCGACGGGCTGGCCGCCGAGCAGCGTTCCGCCGTCACCCGTGATGACGGCATCCGTCGCCCCGTACTCGCGCAGGCCGGTGTTCGCGACCTCGCCACCCAGGGTCTGGGCCATGTACTGGAAGCCGTAGCAGATGCCGAGCGTGGGCACGCCGAGGTCGAACACCGCGGGGTCGAGGCGCGGCGCTCCCTCCTCGTACACCGACGAGGGCCCTCCGGAGAGGATGATCGCGACCGGGTTCTTGGCGGCGATCTCGGCGGCGGTCGCGGTGTGCGGCACGATCTCGCTGTAGACGCCGGCCTCGCGCACGCGGCGGGCGATCAGCTGCGCGTACTGCGCGCCGAAATCGACGACGAGCGCGGGGCGCTGCTGGGTCTCGGACTGTTCGGTCAACGGGCACCTTCCGGGGCGGGAGCGGAGACCTCTGAGGCCTCTCGGGTGGCGAGGTAGGTCTTGACTTCACGGGCCACGATGGCCTCCATGAAGAACGACAGCAGCGGGATCACGCCGCCGAGGGCGAGCAGGATGAAGCGCGGGAACGGCCAGCGCATCAGGCTCCACATGCGGAAGCACGCGAAGAGGTACACGACGTAGAACCAGCCGTGCGCGACGAGGATCGCCAGCGACACGTTGAAGCCGTCGCCGAGCGAGGTCATCTCGCACGAGTTCGTCCAGGGGGCGAACAGCGACCACCACTCGCAGTCGGCGCCGGCGAGCACGCCGGCGAACCAGAGCGGTCCGCCCGATCCTCCGAGGAACAGTTCGAGGTGGATCGGCGTGTACTTCAGCACCATCTCGGTCAGCAGCAGGAGCAGCATGACTCCGGTGATGATCGACGCGATCTGGTAGAACTTCAGCGCACCGCGGATCGCCGGAAAGCTGGCGACTTTCGGTTCGGGCATGCGTCCAGTCTAGTCGGCGCGCCGCACCGCTCGATCCGGCGCGGATGGCCCGCGCTCGACGCCCTCACGGTGCGGGCGGCCGGGCGACCAGCGCTTCACCGTGACCCGTGAGCGCGCGCTCGGATGCCGCGGCGGGAACGAGCACGGTCGACCCCGCGGGGAACTCCTGCCCGCCCAGGGCGACCTCGCCATCGACCACGACGACGATCGCGAACCCGGGATCGAGCACCATGGGCTCGCCGTCGACCGGAACCCGATCGAGGCGGAAGTACTCGTCGGCGGCAGCCGGGAACGCCGACCCCGATCGCGGCGCCGTGCGGACGAGGGCGTCGAGCTGTGCCCGGTCACGTCCGGCGCGGTTCACCGCCGTCAGGGCCAGATCGAACCCGAGACCCAGATGCCCCTCGCCGGGGCCGTCGATCGCGAACCCCTCCCACTCGAGCAGGATCGAGAGGTCCTCGGGCTGCTGCAGTTCGAGCAGGAGAACACCCGCGCCGATCGCGTGCAGTTCCCCCGGCTGCACCCACACCACATCGCCGGGCCCGACCTCGATCGCGTGCAGCAGACCGAGGAGCGCGGCGACGTCCTGGCGCGCGACCAGATCGGCCAGGGCATCGGCCGTCACGTCCTCCCGCAGGCCGACGTGCACCGTCCCGCCCTCGAGGATGTACCAGGCCTCGGCTTTGCCGTGCGCGCGGCCGAGATGCCCGGCCGCGAAGTCGTCGTGCGGATGCGCATGCACCGGCAACCGCTCCCCCGCGTCGAGCAGCTTGACGAGCAGGCGCGCGTCGTCACCCCAACGGCGGACGTGCTCCTCCCCCAGCCAGGCGATCGGGTCGTCGGCGATCGCCTCGCGCAGCAGACGCCCGTCGGGCAGGGTGCTGAGGCCGAGGGTCTCCTCGCCGCGGACCGTCGTCACCGATCCGATCCAGTCCTCGGGTTCGCGGGGCGCGGACCCCGGATCGCCGCGGAACGCGCGGAGGCGCTCACCGCCGCGGTAGAAGCGCTCGGCCGGTCGGTTCGGGGCGAGGGCGATCGGGTTCATCGGGCAGCTCCATTCACATCGGCGTGCGCGGCATCCGCGTCAGCATGCGCGGCATCCGCATCGGCGTGCGCAGCATCCGCATCCGCGTGCGCAGCCAGGAACCCGCCGACGAAGGTATCGCCGAGACCGATCGTCGTCGGCTCCGCGATATCGAGGGCGAAGGCCGGCACGCCGATCGCTCCGGGGATGCCGCCCTCGACGGCGGCGACGAGCTCGGCGCCGCGGCGGCTCCGCGCCATCGCGGCCGTCTCCTCGGCATCCGACGACGAGAATCCGTCGCCGAGCCGGTAGCGCGTCGCCGCGACCCGGACAGCGCTCTCGAGCGCTGCGCGGTGGCGCGCGGCATCCGATCCGACGGCGATCGCCCAGTGCCGGGTGTGCACGACGAGGGCGGGGGCGGGGATCAGCCGGGCGATCGCAGTGAGCGCGGCGATCACATCGGCCGGATCGAGCAGATCGACGGATCGGCCCAGACACTCCTGCAGTTCGTCCTCGTTCATGCCGTAGACATCGATGCGGGAGAGCAGCCGGTCGCGGACGGTGTGCGAGAAGGCCCGCGTGTAGAAACCCGCGTCCTCGTAGTACACCAGCGCGTCGTCGGGCAGCGACGTGAGCGCCACGAGCAGCTCGTCGAGCCGGCGCTCGAGCAGGTCGTGGTCCTGCATGGTGTTGAAGCCCGACACCAGGAAGACGGATGCTCCGGCCAGGGCCGCCGGCAGATCGTCGGCGAGACGCATCTCGCGATTGGGCGGGTCGTTCGCGAAGATCAGCCGGTTCGCGCTCGGGGAGACGATGTCACCGTCGATCAGCCGCACGTGCGCCCCGACCGGGTACTGCACGATCAGGTGCGGATCGAGGGTGTCGCGGTCGGCCGACGACACGTACGAGACGCGCTCCGGCAGCAGACGGCGGACGTTGTCGTCGATGCTCACCAGATGCTGCACGCTCGGGATGCCGAGGCTGTCGAGCACGAGCCCCGCCCGCACCCCCGTGCCGCCGAGCGTCACGGCCACGTCGAAGTGCGCGGCGAAGCGCTCGATCACCTCGGAGGACTCGACGAAGCGCTCGGCCCCGGTCCCGGCTGCGACGAACGCGAGCACGGCCACCAGGAGCGAGCGCTCGTCGACGATCGACGCCGCGGCGGTCAGCTCGTGCCGCCGGATGCGATGCTCCCGGGCCAGCCGGCCCACGACGGCGGAGTCCCACCGCAGTTCGAAGTCGACCGTTCCGCCGAGCCCCAGCACGAGCCGACCGCCCACATCACGTGTCATCCGTCGATCGTCCTCCCCGTCGAGATCCGTGCCGGTCAGTACAGGTCGGCTTTGCCGTCCGCACCGAACAGTTCGATCTTCTCAGCCGCGGTCGCCTTCAGGGCGGCGATCGGCTCGGGCTGGATCGCGTTCGGCTCGCGCAGACGCTCGTCGGTGCCCAGGATCTCGCGCATGCGGTTGTGGTACGAGACCTTGATGTCGCTGGAGATGTTGATCTTGTTGATGCCCAGCTCGACGGCGCGACGCAGTTCGGAGTCCGGGTTCGCCGATCCGCCGTGGAGCACGAGCGGGATGCCGACCGCGGCCTTGATCTCCTGGAGCAGGTCGTGGCGCAGCTCGGGGTTCTTCTCGGCGGGGTACAGCCCGTGCGAGGTGCCGATGGCGATCGCGAGGCTGTCGACGCCCGTCTCCTCGACGAAGCGCACGGCGTCGTCGACGTTCGTGTAGATGATCTCCGCGGCACCCGACTCGCCGTAGCTGTCGTTCGCGCCGATCGTGCCCAGCTCGCCCTCGACCTGGATGCCCACCGCGTGCGCGGCCTCGACGACCTTGCGCGTGAGCGCGACGTTCTCGTCGAACGGCAGCAGCGATGCGTCGATCATGACCGAGGTGAACCCGGCCTTGATCGCCGTGATCATCTGCTCGTAGCTGCCGCCGTGGTCCCAGTGGATCGCCACGGGGACGCTCGAGCGGTGCGCGCGGGAGTGCATCGCCGCGATCAGGTCGGTCGTGATGTGCGAAACCTCGTCCGGGTGGATCGCGATGATCACCGGCGCGTTCTTCTCCTCGCTGATGTCCATGACTCCGTTGAACATCGCCCAATCGCTGATGTTGAACGCCGGGATCGCGAAGTTGTGCGCGTTGGCGACGTCGAGGATGGATTTTCCGGTGTAGAGCACGTGTTTCTCCTGTTTTCGTGATGGTCAAGGGCCCCGGGCGGGGTGGCGGTCAGCTCTTCACCGAGCCGGCCGTGAGGCCGCTGATGAAGTAGCGCTGGAAGAAGAGGAAGAGGATGAGCACGGGGATGGACCCGAGCACGCTCATGGCCATGATCTGGTTCCACTCGTAGGAGTGCTGCCCCATCAGGAGTTGGATGCCGATGGGCACCGTGCGCATGTCGATCGTGCGTGTGAGCGTCAGCGCGAACAGGTACTCGTTCCACGCGATCATGAACGTGTAGATGCCCACCGACACGATGCCCGGCACCGAGATCGGCACGAGGATGCGCCACAGCGCCGTGAACGACCCCGCGCCGTCGACGCGGACGGCCTCGTCGAGCTCGCGCGGCAGGGTGTTGAAGTAGCCGGTCATCATGATGATCGCGTAGGGCAGCGTGAACACCATGTACGTGAGGATCAGCCCGGCGTAGGAGTTGTAGAGGCCGAGGCCGACCATCAGGCCGAAGTACGGGATCAGCAGCGTGATGGGCGGCACGGCCTGCACGCTCACGATCACCACGTTGAGGATGCGCTTGCCCCGGAAGTCGAAGCGGCTGAAGGCGTAGGCCGCCTGGATCGCGACGATCAGGGTGAGGATCGTGACCGACCCCGCGACGATGTAGCTGTTGAGGAAGAACCGCACCGTCTCGGCGTTCGTGAAGATCGCGATGTACGCGTCGAACGAGAAGGTGTCGGTGATGAGCCGCGGGGGCAGCTCGAAGATCTGGGTGTTGGACTTGAACGAGCTCGAGAGCATCCACAGCACGGGTCCGGCGGCGAAGACGGCTCCGATGATCAGTCCGATCATCAGCGAACCCTTCGCGACGACGCGGCGGTTCTTGATGGTGAGCGCCATGTTCAGTCCCTCGCTTTCTGGTGACGGACGTAGAAGACGGCGAGCACCATCGACATCAGCAGCACGAGCACGGCCGAGGTGGCGGCGAGCGAGAAGTCGTACTTGGCGAAGGCGAGCTTGTAGGTGAAGGTGCTGAGCACCTCCGTGACGTCGATCGGACCGCCGCCGGTGGTCATCCAGATGAGGGCGAACTGCTGCGAGGTCCAGATCAGGTCGAGCAGCACGAGGCTCACGATGATCGGTCGCAGCTGCGGGATCGTCACGTTCCAGAAGCGCTGCACGTTGCTGGCGCCGTCGACGGTGGCCGCCTCGTGCAGTTCGGCCGGGACGCCCTGGAGGCCGGCGAGCAGGCTGACCATGAAGAACGGGTACCCCGCCCAGATGTTGATGAAGATGATGGTGCCCAACGCCAGCTGCGGAGAGGCGAGCCATTCGATGTCGGTGTTGAGCAGGAAGTTGATCACGCCGTTCGGGGCGAGGAGCATGCGCCACAGCACCGCGATGACCGCGACCGTGAACAGCCACGGCAGAACGTAGAGGGCCCGGAACAGCGAGCGCGAGACCCGGCCGAGGAGCGGGCTGTTCAGCATCATCGCGAACGCGAGACCGAGCACCAGGTGCGCCAGCACGCTCGCGACCGTGAACAGGATCGTGTTGCCGGTGGCCTTCCAGAAGCGGGGGTCGGAAAGGACCTCGACGTAGTTGGCGATCCCGACGAACTCGGGCGACTTGTTCAGGATCACGTTGTCCTGGAACGAATATCCGATCACCATCACGATCGGCACGATCATCAGGACGAACAGCAGGATGATCGTCGGCGAGAGGAAGGCGTACGACTCGGTGGTCTTGCGCAGTTGCCGTCGGCGCCGCGAGTGCGGCACCCCGGTGACGATCACCTCGGTGTCGTCGGTCGTTCTCAGGCTCATGAGGTGCGGGCTCCTAGGTTGGTCGGGTGCCGCACCGCATCATTGGCGATGCGGCACCCCGTTCAGGCGGGAGGCGAGGAGCTCAGAACTCCGCTTCCCAGGACGTCTGCGCCGCCTTGAGCGCGTCGGGGATCGACTGCTGCCCGTCGAGTGCGGACTGCAGCTGCTCGCCGAACTGGCGCATCAGCTCCTCCGCCACCGGCAGCCCGGTGAACTCGTTGGCGGGGTAGCCGGCCTGGTAGATGTCGAACGCGGTCTTGAACAGCTCGTCGTCGTTCACGAAGTCGGGAACCGAGGTCGAGTTGCCGGGGAAGGCCTTCGCCATCGTCGACAGAGTCGAGTTGGTCTCCTGGCTCATGAGGAACTCGACGAGCTTGAACGCCGCCTCCTTGTGCTCGGAGTTCTCGGCCACGCCGATGCCCCACGAGGCGTAGGGAATGCCGCGTTCGCCCTCGTATCCGTCCTCGGCGGGGATCGCCGAGATCGAGAACTCGAGGTCGGGGTTCGTCTCGCGGATGAGGTTGATGTGCGCGAGCGAGTCGATCATCATGCCGGCCCGGCCGTTGGTGAACTCCTCGACCTTGTCCTGCTCCTTCATCGTGAACGAACCGGAGGCGATCACGCCCGCGTCCCACAGCTCGCCGATGTACTCGACCGCGGAGGTCACGTCGTCGTTGGTGAGATCGGGCTGACCGTCCTTCAGCATCGAGCCGCCGGATGCCCAGACCCACGACATGACGTCGTTCTGCACACCGTTCGGCGCTTCGAGGGAGAGCGGGAGGACCCACCCGGAGACGTCGCCCCCGAGGGCGGAGACCTTCTCGGCGGCATCCTCGAACTCGGTGCGGGTGGCGGGCGGAGCGTCGACACCGGCCTCGGCGAGGAGCGCGTCGTTCGTGAACATCGGATACACGAAGTTGACGACCGGGATCATGTACGTGCTGCCGTCGACCTGGATCTGGCTGGCGAGCTCGCTGTCGTCGTAGTCGTACTCCTCCATCAGCGCGCTGAGGTCGGCGATGACTCCCTGCGAGGCGAAGTCGTTGACCCACGCACCGTCGAGACCGACGACATCGGGCATGGTGCCGGACGCGGCTCCCGCGAACAGCTGCTCCTTGGTGGAGGCGTACGGCCCGCTCACGAGATCGACCGTGATCCCGGGGTTCGCCGCCTCGAAGTCGTCGATGAGGGCGCGGAACTCGCCGTCGGGCAGTTCCGGCTCCCACCACTGGGCGAACTCGATCGTCACGTCGCCGCCGTCTCCACCGCTGTCGCCGCCGGTGCTGGGCGCGCAGCCCGCCACCGCCAGAAGGGTCACGGCCGCCGCGGCGGCTCCGACGATGTTCCGGGTGCGTCGCTGCCCCAGTCGCACTGTGCTCATCACTTCTCCTCTTCGAGATCGTGCCGCATCACGCGCTTCAATGCTTGTTCATGCGGTTTTGAGCCATGTTATGCCCGGATTTGCCGCGGCGTCAAGCGTCAATCTGGAGATGTCGTTACAGACTTCTTCCGCAGGGGGCCGATATTCCGCGGATAATCAGCCATGCACTCGATATGCCGTTTTCTGCACAAGTCTGCGGTGTTCGTCGCTTTCGTGTGCTAGAGATGTCTGCATGGAAACATCCGCACCGGCACATCGTCGTCGCCTCCCCGCGGGCAGGAAGGCCGATCTCGCCAGCTACGTCGAGCAGACGGGGCAGGTCACGGTCGGCGATCTCGCCGAGCATTTCGGCGTCTCGATCGACACGATCCGCCGCGATCTCGATCAACTCGACCGCGAAGGCGTGCTCGTGCGCACCCACGGCGGTGCCGTGAGTTCCGCGACCGGGCCGCTCAAGGACCGCGCCCTCGACGTGCGCATGCGCGTACAGACCGAGGAGAAGGAGCGCATCGCTCGCCTCGCCGCCGGTCTGATCGAGGACGGCTCGGTGGTGATGCTGAACGCCGGAACGACGACGTTGGCGGTCGCTCGCGCGCTTCGCAATCATCAGGATCTGACGATCGCGACGAACAACCTGCGGATTCCCGCCGAGCTCGCCCCCACCGCGTTCCGCGACCTGTACGTGTTCGGCGGTGCGGTGCGCTCGATCACCCAGGCGACGACCGGACCCGTGACGTTCACGATGACGCCCGGCGGCCCGGAGGTCGACATCCGCTGCGACCTCGCGCTGATCGGCGTCGGGGCCGTCGACGAGGGCGGGTATTCGGCCTCGAACCTCGGCGACGCCGCGATGATGTCCGAGATGATGCAGCGCGCCGAGCGCACCGCGATCCTGGCGGACTCCTCGAAGATCGGGCGCCGGTTCTTCGCGCAGATCGCGCAGCTCGACCGGGCCGACTACCTGATCACGGATGCCCCGCCGCCCCCGCACATCGCCGCAGCCCTCGCGCAGGCCGACGTGCAGGTTCTCGTCCCCTGACGACCTGACAGCGACCTGAACGACGACGGAGGCCGCCGGGATCGCTCCCGGCGGCCTCCGCTTCGATCAGCGGGGTGGGGTCACCACCATCCGCCGATCAGATCGAGGATCCAATCGATGATGCCGCCGATGATCCCGCCGATCGTGCTCGCCTTCTTGACGGTGACGGATGCCGTGGCCTCGTCTCCGTCCGACTGCGACACCGCGACGGTGTAATCGCCGGCCTTGGTGTTCTTCGGAACCGTCACCGAGCCGTCGAACGAGCCGTCGCCGGCGACCTGGATCGTGCCGACCTCGATTGGCGCGCCCTTCTTCGGTCGCAGCTGCACAGTCACCGTCTCGCCCGGCGCGTAACCCTCACCGGTGATCTGCAGCTTCTTGCCTGCCGTCACCTTCGAGGAGCCCAGGTCGATCGTGCCGGCGAACTCCGCCTCACCCGTGATCGTGAACGGCACCTGCACCGTCGTGCCCGTCGCCGGGACCGACACCGTGAGCGCCTGCTCACCCGTCGCTCCCGCGGGGACGGTGAAGGTGAGCGTCGCACGTCCGGCCTCGTCGGTCGTGTCGACGATCGCCGGGTCGATCGCACCCGCGGCGAGCTGGGTGTCGCCCAGCGAGAGCGTCACCTCGCCCGGTGCCGGCTCTCCCGCGCTGAACGCGAGCGACGACAGCGCGACGGTCACCTGATCGCCCGCGCTGTACCCGTCGGCATCCGCCGGGCTGACCGTGACGCCGACGGCCCGCTGCGCCTGATCGGGCGTCGCGGTGCCGTTCGCGTCGAACCAGTCGACCATCGACTGCAGATCGATCTTGCCGGTGTCGCGCTTGCCGGTGCCCTCTCGGAAGGTGACGAAGTTGTCGCCGCCCGCCGCGAGGAACGAGTTCGCCGCGACGGTGTACTCGGCCGCCGGGTCGATCGGGGTTCCGTCGAGCGTGATCGAGGTGATCCGCGCTCCCTGCGCCGCCGTGGGGTCGTACGTGTAGACGAGCCCCTCCGAGACGCCGAGCTTCAGGAACGGACGCGCCGCCCCCGCAGGCTGCCACTGCTCTTCGAGCACGCCCTTGAGCTGCTCCCCCGTCAGGGTGAGCGTCACGAGCGTGTTGGCGAACGGTTGCACGTTCGCCGCCTCTCGATAGGTGACGTTGCCGTCGGCATCGGATGCCCCGCTCGACGCGTACGCGAGGTTCGCGCGCAGACCGCCGGGGTTCATCAGGGCGATGTCGGCATCCGTCGACCACTTCTGCACATCGGCGACGAAGTTGCCGATCGTCGACTCGCCACCGCGGTTCTCCGAACCGTTCGCCTGACGCGCCCGGTTGAAGTCCGCCGTGATCTGCCCGACCTCGACCGCACCGAGCACGTCGGCCTCGGCCTTCGCCTTCGCGACGATCTCGGCGACCTCGGGCACTGCCGGGTAGAGCGGCTGTCCGTTGGCGGTGAGGGGCTTGATCTCGTTGGTGATCGAGATCAGGTCCTTCGTGGTCGGGTCGACCTGGATGTTCATCAGACCCAGGTTCTCGCCGTACTGCCCTGCCGAGACGACCGGGCGGCCGTCGATGACGTGGTTGTAGGCGAGGTGGGTGTGAGCCGAGACGATCGCATCGACATCGGCGTCCACGCCGTAGACGATCTCACCGAGCGGCGAGTCGGGCGTGACCGCCGCGACATCGGTGCTCTCGGCGCCCTCGTGCACGAGCAGGATGATGACGTCGGCCTCGCCGTTGGATTCGTCGCCGTCGCGCAGATCGTCGGCCACCGCGTTCACGGAGTCGGCGATGCTGCGCACCTCGAGGTCGGCGATCCCCTCCGGGGAGACCAGCGAGTCGAGATCCTCGGTGACGGCTCCGATGAAGCCGACCTTGACGCCGTCGAGCTCCTTGACCCAGGCGGGGGCCAGAGCGGGCTCGCCGGTCTCGGTCACGAACACGTTCGACGCGATGTACTCCCAGTCCGCGCGGTCCTGCACGCGATCGCGCAGGTCCTCCCAGCCCTGGTCGAACTCGTGGTTGCCCGCCGAGCTCACATCCAGACCGGCCGCGTTGAGCGCGTCGATGGTGGGGTTGTCGTCGTTGATGAACGAGGTGAACGTCGATGCACCGATCAGGTCTCCCGCTCCCGCGAAGATCGTGTTCGGGTTCTCGGAACGGAACTGCTGCACGGCTCCTGCGAGCACAGCGGCACCGGCGGCGGCGCCGTCGGCCTCGATGCGTCCGTGGAAGTCGTTCACCGTGACGACGTCGATGCTCACCGGCGGGATCTCCGAGGAAACACCGACGATGATCGGGTCGTGGTCGCTCGACCGATAGGGCGTACCCGCCTCGGTGGCTCCGAACGCGTAGCCGCGGTCGCTCCACTCGGGCGAGTTGATGCCCCACACGCCGGCTCCGGTGATCGAGGAGGCGAGCGACGGCGACGCGATCACGTGGTCGAGCGAACCCAGCTCGCCGTCGAACGAGTACGTGTACTGTCCGTCGGTCTTGTCGGCGACGAGATCGCTCCAGCCCGCCGACGTGAACACGTCGATCGGGTCTTCCTTGCCGTAGGCGTTGAAGTCGCCGATCAGCAGCAGGTCGCTGCTCCCGGTCGACTGCTCGAGGTCGCCGGCGAAGTCGAGGATCGCCTCGGCCTGCGCCACGCGGTCGGCGTTGAAGAAACCCTGACCGTCGGCCGGCTCGGCACCCGCGCCGGTGGGCGGGGACTTCGACTTGAGGTGGTTCGCAACGACCGTCACGACCCGTCCGTCGATGTCGAACGCCTGCGCGATCGGCTCACGGGCATTGCCCCCCACCGACTCGTCGGTCACGGTCGCACTGTCGCCGACCGGTGAGACGGCATCCTTCTTGTAGATGATCGCGTTGGTGATGTAGTCGGTCGTCGCCGCGTCGTTCAGGGCGTCGGGCGTCGGCACGAACGCCCACACCTCGCCGCCCGCCGCGTCGTTGAGCCCGTCGACGAGGTCGGCGAGCGCCGTGTCGATCGGCTTGCCGAGCTTGACCGAGTTCTCGATCTCCATGAGCGAGACGATGTCGGCGTCGAGTCCGTTGATCGCCGCGACGATCTTGGACTTCTGGATCGCGAACTGCTCCGCATTCGCCGCGCCGCGGGCGTCGGGGTTCTCGCTCTTCAATGTCGTGAAGTAGTTGAAGACGTTGAACGACCCGACCTGCACGTCGCCGCCCACGTCCGGAGCGGTCTCGGGGCGCGGGTTGGTCTGCTCGAAGCCGACCTTGAGCTCGGCGGGCGAGGAGTCGTCGATCGGCACGGTCGGCTGCAGCCGCCAGTCGTCGAAGCCCCACTGCAGGATGTAGCCGGCGTCGCTGAAGTCGACGACGTCACCCGTGCGCACGACCTGGTCGGTCGTGAAGTACGGCTGCTGACCCGGGTGGTTGTTGTTGTTGACCTGCAGAGACCACGCGTCGTCGAGCAGGATGCGGTTCGCCCGGTTGGCGGCCGCGATCGCGGCTGCATCATCACCCGGACGCGTCGTCTCGGTGCTCTTGACGTTGAGGTCTTCCCCGGCGTTCAGCCACAGCGTGCCGAAGTTGTAGAGCTGGTGGCTCGACGCGAGACGATAGGTACCGGCCGGGGCGACGAGCATGTTCTCGTACTGCTCGCGGTCGGCGCCCACGACGGTGTCGGGGAGAGGGGTGACCTCGGGCAGACCGGCATCGGCCGTGACGACCTCGACACCCGCGAGAGCCGTGGGCGAGATCTGGGTCTGGCCGAAGTACTCGCTCACCCGCCCGGTGACCGAGACGAGGTCGCCGATCTCGAGAGTCGGAGCGAGGGCGTTCAAGAAGACGAACACGCCGTCGGAGGCGCCGGGCGTCGCGTCCTCGGCGCCGCCGGAGCCCTGCGTCTGGATCACGATGCCCTTGTAGCCGCCGGTCCGATAATCGGCGGTGACGATGCCCTCGACGGTGACGGTCTGACCGTTCACGGGAGAGACGTCGCCGGTGCCCTGCACCTCGGCGATCGTGTGGGTGGCCGGCGTGCTCGCGACCGCGGCATCCTCCGCGGGGGCCGCCGGTGCTTCTTCGGGCGCGGGCGCGGGCGCCGCTGCCGCGTCGTCCGCCTCGTCCTCGGCGTCCGGCTGCGTCGACGGGGCCTCCTCCGGTGCGGGGGATGCGGTGTCGTCCGGCGCGGGGGTCGCCGGAGCCTCGGTCTCGGTGCTCGACGATGCGGGGGCATCGACGGGCTCCTCGGCGAAAGCGGGGGCCGCGGCGAGCGACCCGAAGGTCAGCGCGACGGCGGTGGTCAGAGCGAGAGCGCCGGTGCGCCCCCGCTTCCGGAATTCTGACGAATCGACTCCCGTGCGGGCGTCGTCGTGGGGGGCTGACATGCGAACGGTCTCCTCGACATTGTGGATTTCGGTGACGTCGGGCCCTTGTGGGGCCTGTCGTGCGAGCGCCCGGAGCGTGTGTCCGGACGCGCGCATGTCTTCGACCCTACGGAGAGGGTCCGACATCCTCAATGGTGTTCGCCGTTTGGTCACCGACTGCTCACCGGCCGCGCACGGCCGCATTCCCGGGGTGCGCGTGTCAGGCGGACGCCGCGGCGGCGTCCTCGAATTCCTCGACCTCGCGCTCCCACGCGTCCTTCGCCAGGCGGTACCAGAGGTAGAAGGCGAAGCCCGCGAAGATCGCCCACTCGACGGCGTAGAACACGTTGAGCCAGTTGACCGGCGACATCTCGTTCGGCGCCGGCGAATCGATGTCGACGAGCCCGGCGGATGCCTCGATCGCGGCGAGATACGGCCGATACACGTCGAGCTGGTCGGTGTCGTGCCAGAAGCTGAGCAGTGCGGCCGTCGACATCCGGTTCATCCGGTCGGGTTCGTCGTGCGGCGGCGGGACCGGTCCCTCGTCGGAGATGATGCGGCCGGCGATCTCGACGGTGCCGCCGTCATCGGCGTTCAGTTCGTCGATCGCCGCGTCCGCGCTCTCGCGGTCGGGTGCCCATCCGATCGCGACGGCGATCGAGGTGCGCTCGGCGACGCGCAGCTGACCGGTCACCCAGTAGCCCTCGACGCCGTCGTTGTAGCGCTGCGAGACGACGAGGAAGTCGCCGGGCACCCAGGTGCCCGAGGTCTCGACCCGCTGACCGACGAGCGGCTCGGGAAGGTACTGCCCCGGTTCCACGACCTCATCGAGCTGTTGCACCTGCTCCGTCGCGCCCGGCTCGGGCGGGTCGGTCTCGATCGCACGTTCGAGCTGCCACTGGCCGAGCCAGGCGAACACGCCGGCCACCAGCAGGCAGAACAGCAGCATGCCGATCCATCGCCCGCGCAGCATCACCTCACGGAGGGTCGGCGGGAACAGCGGGGCGGACGACACGGCGGCGATACGGAGGATCAGGCTTCGTACGGGGCGAGGACGACCTCGACCCGCTGGAACTCCTTGAGGTCGGAGTATCCGGTGGTCGCCATGGACTTGCGCAGCGCGCCGATGAGGTTCGCGGTGCCGTCGGCCACGGGAGCGGGGCCGTACAGGATCTCCTCGAGCGTGCCGATCCCTCCGACCTGCACGCGACGACCGCGCGGCAGCTTCGGGTGGTGGGCCTCGGGGCCCCAGTGGTAGCCGTGACCGGGCGCATCGGTGGCGCGGGCCAGCGCGACGCCGAGCATGACGGCATCCGCCCCCATCGCCAGCGCCTTCACGATGTCGCCGGAGGTGCCCACGCCGCCGTCGGCGATGACGTGCACGTAGCGTCCGCCCGACTCGTCGAGGTAGTCGCGACGCGCCGCCGCGACGTCGGAGACGGCGGTCGCCATCGGCGCGTGGATGCCGAGGGTCGCGCGCGTGGTCGACGCCGCTCCCCCGCCGAAGCCGACCAGCACACCGGCCGCGCCCGTGCGCATGAGGTGCAGCGCGGCCGTGTAGGTGGCTGCGCCGCCGACGATCACGGGCACGTCGAGGTCGTAGATGAACTTCTTGAGGTTGAGGGGCTCGATGTCGCTCGAGACGTGCTCCGCCGACACCGTGGTGCCACGGATCACGAACAGGTCGACCCCGGCCGCGGCGACCGTGTCGTAGAACTCCTGGGTGCGCTGCGGCGTGAGCGAGCCGGCGACGGTGACGCCCGCCTCGCGGATCTCGGCGAGACGCTGCGTGATGAGCGCGGGCTTGATCGGCTCCGAGTACAGCTGCTGCATGCGCACGGTCGCCTGGGAGTCGCTGAGGCCGGCGATCTCGGCGAGCAGCGGCTCGGGGTTCTCGTACCGGGTCCAGAGGCCCTCGAGGTCGAGCACGCCGAGGCCGCCGAGCTGCCCGAGCATGATCGCCGTCTGCGGGCTCACGACGGAATCCATCGGCGCCCCCAGCACGGGGATCCCGAAGCCGAAGGCGTCGATCGTCCAGGCGGTCGACACGTCCTCCGGGTTGCGCGTGCGCCGCGAGGGCACCACCGCGATGTCATCGAACGTGTACGCGCGACGCGCGCGCTTTCCTCGGCCGAGCTCGATCTCCATGGTCACCACTCCAGACTACCCGGGCGCGGAGGCGGTCGATGGCTGGGAGACTGGGAGCGACATCGGGAGGATGCATGGGAGCGGATGCCGCAGCGGTCGTCATCGTGGGCGGCGGGGTCATGGGACTCGCCACCGCCTGGGAACTCGCACGACGCGGGAAGCGTCCCGTCGTGCTGGAGCGGTTCGCCCGCGGCCACCGCGAGGGGGCGTCGCACGGAGCCACGCGCAACTTCAACAACGCCTACGACGAGGATCACTACCTCGACCTCCTCGTGCGTGCGCGGGAGGGGTGGGACTCGCTCGGTGACGTCGGCGGGACTCCCCTGTTACGGCTGCACGGCCTCGTCACGCACGGTGATGTCGACCTGCGGCGGATCCACGAGCGCCTGGCCGCGCGCGGCATCCCGGCCGAGGTGCTCTCCGCAGGCGAGGCGACCCGCCGCTGGGCCGGCATGCGCTTCGACGACGACGCGCTGTGGTCGCCCGACGCCGGCGTCGTGCGAGCATCCGCTGCCCTGATCGAGTTCGAGCGCCGGATCCTCGCCGCGGGCGGCGACGTGCGATGGAGCACGCCGGTCGCCGCGATCGACGACCGCGGGGAGGGCATCGACATCGCTCTCGCCGACGGCTCGCACCTGCGCGCCGAGACCGTGGTGGTCACGGTCGGTGCCTGGAGCCGGAACCTGGTCGGAGAGCTCGGACTCCCCCGCCTCACGGTCACCGAGGAGACGCCCGCGCACTTCGCGCCGGTCGATGACGCCGGCTGGCCGTCGTTCAACCACTACGTCGATCCGGAGGAGTACCCCGCGACCGTCTACGGCATGCCCACTCCCGGGGAGGGCGTGAAGGTCGGCTTCCACCGTGTGGGCGACGAGGTCGACCCCGACGCCCGCCCGCACGTCCCCACGCATCTCGACACTCTCGCCGGCTACGTGCGCGAGTGGATGCCGGGACTCGACGCGGCGAGCGCGGTGCCGATCAGCTGCACGTACACCTCGACCGACGACGGCGCGTTCGTCCTCGACCGACGCGGCCGGATCGTCGTCGGAGCGGGCTTCTCGGGCCACGGGTTCAAGTTCGCGACCGGGATCGGGGCGACGCTCGCGGATCTCGCGCTCGACGAGTCGGCGCGCGCCGCCGAGCCGTTTCGGCTCCCCCACGTGAGCTGAGAGGTCGGAACACGCCGCAGGACGGCATCCGCACGCGGCGAGTCGTGACCCCTCACCGGGATGTCAGACGTTGCGCAGGCCCTCGAGACGCAGCGCTTCCGTGCGCAGCTCGACCGGAAGAGTGAACCAGAACTCGGTCCCCTTCCCCACCTCGCTGCTCATGCTCATGGTCCCGCCGTGCGCCTGAACGATGGCGCGAGTGATCGTCAGCCCGAGCCCCACCCCGGGCACCGCGTTCCGGGTCGCCGTCGAGGCGCGGAAGAAGCGAGTGAACAGCATCCCCTGCTCTTCCTCCGGGATCCCGAAACCGGTGTCCTCGATGCAGATGCGAGCTTCGCCCTCGCGCATCTCCAGGCGTGCGGTGACGCGTCCGCCGCTCGGCGTGAACTTGATCGCGTTCGACAGGAGATTGTCGATCGCCTGACCGATTCTGCCGGCGTCGACGAGGAGACGGATGGGTTCCGCCGGGATGTCGGAGAGGAGCTCCACACCGTTCTTCTGAGCGTTCGGCCCGGACGACTCGACGGCGGATCGCACGAGAGCGGAGAGGTCGGTTTCCGCCTTCTCGAGCGGGAATCGGCCGGACTCCGCCTGCGCGGTGAAGAGCAGGTCGCCGACGAGGTTCAGAAGACGTTTGGCGTTCCGCTCGATCACGGCCACGAAGTCCTGCTGGTCAGCGGTCAACGGTTGTTCCGGATCGTTCTGCAGCAGGTCGAGGAACCCGATGATCGCGCTCAACGGCGTGCGCAGTTCATGCGAGATCATGCCGACGAACTCGTCCTTGAGGCGTGCGACCTCGACGGCCTTGGTCTCGTCCGTGATGACGAGCAGATAGCCGCGCTGTGCGCCATCCGTCCCCTGGTACAGCGACAGCGTGAGACGCACGGGCACGCTCGATCCGCCGGCGGTGGTCATGTCGACATCGGCTTCGACCGTGCGGCCCGCGTCGACTTCGTCGAGCAGGGCGCGCATCCCGGTCGGGTCGTCGAGCGACCGGGGAGTCGCGGGATCGGCGAAGAGGCCGAGTGCCGAGGGATCGAAGAAGCGATCGACGGTCACATCATCGAGCGCCTCGTCCACGGACAGACCGATGAGGCGCTCCGCCCCGGGGTTCCAGGCGATCACGACACCCTTGCGGTCGGTGGCGATGACCGCCTGGGCGGTGATCGAGCTCCACAGGCTGCTGAACGACTCCAGGAGGAACTGGTACTGCTTCTCGCTGGCCTGGAGCTGCTGGACCATCGAGAGGTTGTCCGAGAGCGCCGCCGTGCGCTCGACGACGAGCGCCTCCGCTTGAGCGGTGCGCAGACGCTGGAGACGTGAGAGCTCGTTGACGATCGCCCCGGCCACCGCGAAGACGAGGGGGCTGATCACGCCGCGGAGCCAGGCGAGCTCGCCGGCTGCCGAGTCGAGCGCGATCGGCATCAGGAAAGCGATCGACGTCAGGACCCCGATCAGGAAGACCGGACGCAACCCCGGTGAGGCGGCGAGCCAGATCACCGGGAGCAGGACGAACGACGAGAACAGCGACGCGGTTCCACCTGTGCCGACACGCAGCACTCCGATGGCCAGGATGTCCACCGCGGGGATGAGGAGCACGATCCAGCCGTCGTGAACGCCCCGTGCCGCGAGGACCGCGGCGAGCGCGGTGACGAGCCCCACCAGAGCGATACCGACGATCGCCGCCGCCGGATTCGTGGCCTGGATACCGGGCACCACGATCACGAGCAGCCCTGCGACGCCGACGGCGATGGCCGTGGGCCCCTGCTTCATGAGCGGTGTGGGGTCGTCGAAGTACCGCTGCCACCCGCGCTGCACGGGAGCGGGGGCGGCCGCCGTGCCCAAGGACTCGTAACGATTCATCGGTCGACTCCTGCGACGGCCCGGCGCAGGGCTGCCCCGCGCACGGGCTTCGGGAGCGCGGCATCCGCCGTCGGGTACGACGTCACGTCGAGCACGGAGCTGATCACGAGGAAGCACCGCGGGAACGTCTCCCGCACCAGGCGCGCGCACTCGGTGCCGGAGATACCCGGGAGCAGCAGATCGAGCACCGCGAGCGAGGGGTCGATGTGCGGGAAGGCCGAGATCGCCGACTCGGCGTCACCGGCGGAGAACACGTCGAAGCCCTCGCGGTCGAGATGACGACGCAGCAGCGACATCTGGTCGAGGTCGTCCTCGACCACGAGGGCCAACGGGCGTGCGCTCATCGGAGGAACATCTCGCGGACGACGACCACCACGACGACGACGGCGATAGCGGCGAGAGCCTGCCAGATCAGCCGCTTCTCGGAGCGTGCGTCCTGCTCGATCTCCTCGGCCTCGGCCTGGGGTGTGGGCATCTCGGTCATGAGTCGACCCGTCCGACCTTCTCGGTCTTGATCCAAGAGGCGTCGGCGCGACGCCACTCCTTGATGTAGGAATCCACGGTGATGGCGCACAGCAACGAGCCGTATCCGCAGATGTAGAGCAGGAGGCCGGCGAAGAACCGCCCGCCCGGCAGCTTCTCGACGGCCCGGGCGAGCCAGACGCCCAGCATCGAGATCGGGCCCCAGAGGTAGAAGACGAGGGCCCAGACGAAGAGGGTGTCGTCGTTCAGCGACCCGCCGAGGGCGAGCACGGCGTCTTCGAACGCCCAGGGGAACAGCGCGATGGCCATGAGGATGAGCGCGCCGAGGCCCGGGAACATGATGGCCTCGCGCCAGGAGTGCCGCCCGATGCGCCCGTCGAGTTGCACGGCATAGAGCATCGAGAACAGATAGATGCACGCGGCCGCGATCCACATGAACCGGAAGACGAACTCCGCGATGTCGCTGTGGAAGATCAGCAGGATCACGAGCGCGGTCGCCGCGACCAGCATGAAGGCCGGCAGCAGCAGGATGGTGAACCATGCGAGCCCGAACGAGAAGCTGCCCAGCTGGTGGTCGGGGTTCGGTCGGAACCACAGGTGCTTGTAGATCGACGTCAGCTGCACGTTGCCGCGCGCCCACCGCAGACGCTGTTTCCAGAGTGCGTCGATCGTGCGCGGTTCCTCGGCCAGCACGACGGCGTAGGGCTCGAACACCGCCCGCCGCCCCTTCAACTGGCCCTCGAAGGTGGTCATGGTGTCCTCGGCGAGGGTGCCGGTCGGGATCCGTCCGCCGATCGCCTCGAGGTTCGCCCGCGAATGGAGCTGCGCCCCACCCGCGAGGCACGCGATCGCCCCGAGCACGTTCTGGGTGCGTCGGGCGGAGAGCTGACCGATGATGTACTCGACCCCGATGAACCGGGTGAGGTAGTTGCGATCGCGGCTGCCCTCGGCGATGTACGCGGTCACCGCGCCGACCTTGTCGTCGGCGAGGTGCCGGGTGAGCTTGCGCAGTGCGTCGCGGGCGAAGATGACGTCGGCGTCCATGATCAGCACGGCTTCGGTCCACGGGTCGGCGAGGGCGATGTCGAGTCCGTGGTTCAGGGTGTGGGCCTTGCCCTGGCCGCCGACCTCGCGCCGCAGGTGCTCCACGCGTCCCGGGTGCTGCGCCGCCTTGGCCCGCACGATGTCAGGGGTGTCGTCGGTGGACGCGTCGTCCACGACGAAGATCCGGAGCCGCTCCTCCGGGTACTGCAGCTGCAGCAGGCGTTCGATCGCGGGCCCGATCACGAGCCCCTCGTTCCACGCGGGGATGATCACCGCGACGTTCGGGTGATGCGGGGCCGCCTTCCCGTAGTGGTTGCGGAACGCGTGCATCGGCAGCGAGAGGAACTGCAGCCCCGTGTTGATGACGGGCAGCGTGCCGACGAGGATGCAGAGGATGAGCACGATGACGATCGCCGTCTGCCACCATTCGAGCTGGTCGATCACGGCAGCGCCTCCGCTCCGAGCAGGTCGCGCACGCGAGCGTACCGGCCCACGTCACGGGCGTCATGGCTGTCGGTGGAGGCCACCAGCTCCGCACCCGCGGCGCGGAGCGCGGCCAGCGACGCGGGCTCGGGGCATCCCCACTTCTCGTTGACCTCGACGAGCGTGCCCGTTCGGGCGGCGGCTTGCGCCCACGCCGCGAGGCGCTCCTCGCCCAGGTCGCTCTCGGCGAGACCGATCTTCGGCAGCAGCGAGAAGCAGTGAGCGAGCTGGTTGCCCGGATGGCGTTCCATCGCGGCGATGACTCCGGCGACGAAGTCGTCGAGCACGTCCGTCGTCGCCCAGCCGTCGGCGATGCGCTCGCGCACGGCGGTCGGGCCGAGGGGCCCGTCGACCCCGGGGAACTGATGGTCGGCGATCAGGATGCGATCGATCCCCGCCGGCAGCTCGGGGATGTCGAGAGTGCCCGCGGTGTCGAGGATCTTGGCCTCGACCCCCGTGAGCACGGTCAGCCCCTCGGGCACGCGCAGGGCCGCGATCGCGGAGACGTACTCGGGCACCCAGGTGGTGTCGCGGCGCACGTGGTCGACGATGCGAAGGGTCTCGAGGCCCGCGACGACGGCGGCCGCGACGTTCTCCTCGGGAGTCGAGACGGCGTCGTCGGAGAAGGTGGAGTGGACGTGGTGATCGCCGCGGAGGATGCCGATGCTCACGCTTCCTCCTGGTGACCGGCGTGCTCCGAGACGAGCACGTCATCGATCTCGACCACGATGTCCTCGAGGAAGCGCACCGAGGCGAGCTCCCGGAACGGAAGCCGCTCGGGCAGTTCGGCCCCCAGGAACAGGTCGACCACGAGCGAGGGGATGTCGACGCCCGCCGCGATCGTGAGCGGCAGCGCGCCGGGGAATCGCGGGTTGACCTCGAGCAGCACGGCGGCTCCGGTGCGGTCGCGGCGCAGTTGCACGTTGGCGACACCCACCAGCCCGATCGCCCGGGCGATCTCGGCGGCGGTCTCCTCGAGCTCGGGATCGTGCACGGTGCGCCCGGCGATCGCGACGCCGGAGTCGACACGCGCGCGGGTGCGCGGCACCGCGGCGACGACCCTCCCCGCGGCATCGGCGATGACGTCGACCGAGTACTCCTCACCGGGCAGGAAGTCCTGCACGATCAGTCCCTCGTCGAGCGGGAGCGCGTCGAGCGCCGCCCGATCGGGCACCAGGCGGATGCCGCGGCTCCCCGCCCCCTGGCGGGGCTTGGCGAAGACGGGGAACTCCCACTCGATCGCGAGCGCGTCGGGACCGGCCAGCACGGTGCGCGGTGCGCGTCCGGTGGGGGCGCACCGCTCGGCGAGCAGCAGCTTGTCGAGCGCGGTGTCGAGGGTGTCGGCCGAGGGCGCGGCGAGGACGGCGGGGGCGAGTTCCTCGCGTCGGCGGGCGAGCGTGATGAGTTCGACGTCGACGGTCGAGATCACGAGGTCGAGGCGATCGTCGACCACCAACTGCGCGAGAGCCGGCACGAAGTCGTCGGCCTTGCCCGGCGGCACCAGACGCCGCTGCTCGGCGGGCACGAGATAGAGACCTGCCGCCCAGCCGTCCATGTCGGCTGCGAAGACCGTCAGCTCCGGTCGGCGCAGCAGCGAGCGGATGACGGCGACGCCGGCGGGTCCTCCGGCTCCGGTCACGAGGACGCGGGCCATGTCAGCCCTCCTGTCGGGTGAGCTCATGAGCGCCGACGAAGGCCGCCGTCTCGCGGACGATCTCGAGCGGCTCCACCGCCACGCCGCCACCGAAGCGCGACCAGTACCGAGCGGTCGCCCGCACGAACTCCGGCTCGAGGTAGGCGCGGCTCGCGGTCTGCGATCCGAAGCAGTCGAGCAGGCGCAGCTTCTGGTCGACGAAGCCGTCGATGCGCACGAAACGCGTGGGCCGGAAGTCGATCGTCGACGAGGGGCTCTGGTAGCAGGCGACCGTGCCGACGCGGCGGGTGGCGACCGTGGTCGCCTCGTTCACGGCGCGGTGATCCTGATGACGGTCGTGCGCGGAGTGCGTGTAGACGATCGTGGGCTGGATCTGCTCGACGACCTCTTCGATCAGACGCACGGTCGACCCGCCACCGGAGATCTCCGTGTCGACCAGGTCCTTGAGGAACAGGCGGGCGCCGATCAGCTCGGCGGCGGCCAGCGATTCGTTCTGACGGCTGTTGGCATCGCCTCCGCGCGCGCCTCGCGACAGGGTGAGGATGGTGATCTCGTCGCCCGCGGCGGCGTGCGCCGCGAGCACTCCCCCGACGCCGATCTCGACGTCGTCGGGATGGGCTCCGACCGCGAGCACGATCTCCTTGCGGCGTCCTTCCTCGCGACGGCGGCGGCCTTCCTCGGCGAGGTTGCGCACGACTTCGACGAGACGCGCGTTGTCGAGCGGCTTGGTCAGGAACTCGTCGGCCTGGGCGCGGAGCGCCGAGACCGCGTACTCCACCGAGACGTGGGCGGTCATGACGACGACGGGCACCGCCGGCACCTTGCGACGCAACTCCGCCAACAGCTCGAGTCCGTTCAATCCGGGCATCTCGATGTCGGTGATGACGACGTCGGGGCGGATCTCGGCGACCTTCTCGACCGCGACGAGACCGTCGGGGGCGAGGTCGACCACGCACCCGGCCCGTCGCTCGAGCACCGTCTTCACGAGCAGGGAGACGTCCTGGTCGTCATCGACGACGAGGACGCGGATGGCATCTACGGACAATTCGGCTCTCCTTGGGGAGATTCCCGACCGTTGGGGGCGGTATACCACCGGTGCGTTCGCCACCGGAAGCACGCGGGAAAGGGCGAGCAGGTTCCTCACGATTGTGGCACACGCCCTTCGCCTGACGGCGCGCGACGCCACGCAGAGAACGAGGGACGGATGCCGCGGCATCCGTCCCTCCCCTCATCCGCGCGAGCGGATCACTTCTTGTAGTTGGGCGCCTCCACGACGATCTGCACGTCGTGCGGGTGCGACTCCTTGAGCCCGGCCGAGGTGATGCGCACGAACTTTCCGCGAGTCTTGAGCTCTTCGATCGTGCGGGCGCCGACGTAGAACATCGACTGACGGAGACCGCCGACGAGCTGGTATGCGACGGCGCCGAGCGGTCCGCGGTACGGGACCTGCCCCTCGATGCCCTCGGGGATGAGCTTGTCGTCGCTGGGGACGTCCGCCTGGAAGTAGCGGTCCTTGGAGTAGGAGGTCTGCTTGCCACGCGTCTGCATGGCACCGAGCGAACCCATCCCGCGGTACTGCTTGAACTGCTTCCCGGACTGGAAGACGATCTCGCCCGGAGACTCGTCCGTGCCGGCGAGGAGCGATCCGAGCATCACGGCATCCGCACCGGCGACGAGCGCCTTGGCGATGTCGCCCGAGTACTGCAGCCCGCCGTCGGCGATCACCGGCACGCCCGCGGGGCGGGCGGCGAGGGAGGCTTCGTACACGGCGGTCACCTGCGGCACACCGACGCCGGCGACGACGCGGGTGGTGCAGATGGAGCCGGGGCCGACGCCGACCTTGACCGCGTCGACTCCCGCGTCGACGAGCGCCTGTGCACCCTCGCGGGTCGCGACATTGCCTCCGATGATGTCGATGTGCGCGAAGGACTCGTCGGCCTTGAGGCGCTTGACGAGATCGATGACACCCTGCGACTGGCCGTTGGCGGTGTCGACGACGAGCACGTCGACACCGGCGTCGCGCAGCGCCTCGGCGCGCTCCCACGCGTCGCCGAAGAAGCCGATCGCCGCACCGACGCGCAGGCGACCCTGGTCGTCCTTGGTGGCGAGGGGGTACTTCTCGCTCTTGTCGAAGTCCTTGATCGTGATGAGTCCGGCGAGCTTGCCGTCGGCGTCGATCAGGGGGAGCTTCTCGACGCGGTGCTTCGCGAAGAGGGCGATGACCTCGCCGGCGGCCACGCCGACGGATGCGGTGACGAGCCCCTCCGACGTCATGACGTCCTTCACGAGGGTCGACTGGCGCTCGAAGCCCGAGACGAAGCGCATGTCGCGGTTCGTGATGATGCCGACCAGACGGCCGTCGCCGTCGACGACGGGCAGGCCCGAGATGCGGTACTGGGCGCACAGCGCGTCGACCTCTTCGACGGTCGCGTCGGGGGTCGTGGTGATCGGGTCGGTGATCATGCCCGACTCGCTGCGCTTGACGCGGTCGACCTGCGACGCCTGATCGGCGATCGACAGGTTGCGGTGCAGGATGCCGATGCCGCCCTCGCGCGCCATCGCGATCGCCATGCGCGCCTCGGTGACGGTGTCCATCGCGCTGGAGAGAAGAGGAGTGGCGACCGAGATGCGACGTGTCACTCGCGAGGAGGTGTCGGCCTCGCTGGGGATGACATCCGTGTGCCCGGGAAGCAGCAGGACGTCATCGTACGTCAGTCCGACGAAACCGAAGGGATCGTGCTGTTCCATGGATGCTCCTCCTGCGCGTGTCGCGCGACGCCGAGTTCGTGGGGCCGGCCGGATCCGGCCGGGAAACCGTATGAAGATTCTAAGCGGAGAGCGGCCGAGAACATTCCCGGAGCCGGGCACCGTGACGACCCCGATCGGCCCACCGGTGTATTGGTACCGCTCTCATTTCGATCAGATTAAAGGTGTAGGCGAAACGCAGATCGCCCACTACAGTCAAGTGCGTCGTCCAACCCGAGACGGTCGAAGTCTGTGCGAAGGTGCACTCACCCTGGAGGTTGCGTGGGATCCACAACAATCGCCGTCCACCGGAAGAAGCCGTGGCTGGTCGCGTTCATCGGAGTGCTGCTCGCACTCGGCGCGATCCTCATGCAGCCGCCGCTCGCCGCCTCGGCAGAGACGACAGACGACGGTCAAGAGGTCACCGACTTCTACTTCGGCGGGGTCATCACCTTCGACGACGAGCCGGTCGAGGGCGTCGAGCTCTCGGTCTCCGGCAGCGGCTTCGAGGGTGAGACCGAGACGGATGCCGAGGGCAAGTGGCGCCTGTACGTGCCCGAGAAGGAGACGTACACGATCACGGTGAACGAGGAGACGCTCCCCGACGGTGTGATCGTCGACGCGTCGCTCCTCCCCGAGGGCACGCAGCCGATCTCCGGCACGACGGCATCGTTCGAGGTGGAGTTCGGTCTCACCGGAACCAAGATCCTCAACCTCTTCCTCGGCGAGGGCGAGCGCATCACCGTCAGCTTCATCGACCAGCTGGCGTCGCGACTCGTGGGCGGCCTGAACTTCGGCCTGCTCCTCGCACTCGCGTCGATGGGCGCGGCGCTCATCTACGGCACGACGCGACTGTCGAACTTCGCACACGCCGAGATGGTCACCTGGGGCGGGCTCGTCGGAGTCGTGACGACCTCCCTCTGGATGCTTCCTCCGTGGCTCGGCATCGCCGCGGCCGTGATCGCCGGCGGTCTGCTGGGCTGGGCCATGGATGCCGGTCTCTGGCGTCCGTTGCGGCGTCGCGGGCTGGGAGTCGTGCAGCTGATGATCGTCAGCATCGGCCTCTCGCTCGCGCTCCGCTACCTCTTCCAGTACATGATCGGTGGCGGCACCTACCAGCTCCCGGGCGCGAGCCCCGAGCCCATCCGGCTCGGACCCATCTCCTTGTCGTACATCGACATGATCGCGATGGGCGTCAGCATCGTCGTGATCATCGGGGTGGCGTTCTTCCTCACTCGCACTCGGGTCGGTAAGGCCACGCGGGCGATCTCAGACAACCCGCAGCTCGCCGCCGCATCCGGCATCGATGTCGACCGGGTCGTCCGGTACGTCTGGATCCTCGCCGGAACGCTCGCCGCGATCTCGGGCGTGCTCTGGGGCTACTTCCGCCCCGGAGTGACCTGGAACATGGGCATGCAGATGCTGCTGCTCATCTTCGCCGCGATCACGCTCGGCGGTCTCGGCACCGCCTTCGGCGCGCTCGTCGGCTCGCTCATCGTGGGTATGGCCGTCGAAGTGTCGACCCTCTGGATCCCCTCCGACCTGAAGTACGCGAGCGCCCTGGTCATCCTCATCGTGATCCTTCTCGTCAGACCGCAGGGCCTGCTCGGCCGCAAGGAAAGGTTGGGCTGATCATCATGGACTTCGGATCCATCTTCACCAACACGGCCGCTTACCTCTTCAGCCCCATCACGCTGGCATACGCGCTGGCCGCCACGGGCCTCGCCGTGCACTTCGGCTACGCCGGACTGCTCAACTTCGGCATGGCGGCCTTCATGGCCATCGGCGGCTACGGCTACGCGATCTCCGTGCTCTCGTTCGGGCTGCCGTGGTTCGTGGGCATGCTCATCGGCCTGCTCGGTGGCGCGCTCTTCGCCGTGCTCCTCGGCATCCCGACCCTGCGTCTGCGCGCCGACTACCTGGCCATCGCCACGATCGCGGCCGGCGAGATCGTGCGCCTGCTCTTCACCACGCAGGTCTTCGACGAGTTCACGAACTCCGCCGACGGCCTCGCGCAGTACAACGGCGGCTTCCGCGATGCGAACCCGTTCCCCCCGGGAACCTACGGGTTCGGCCCGTGGACGTACACGGCCAACGACCTGTGGAACCGCGTGTTCGGGCTCATCGTGCTCGCCCTCGCCGTGCTCCTCGTCTGGGCGCTGATGCGCAGCCCCTGGGGGCGCGTGCTCAAGGGCATCCGCGAGGACGAGGACGCCGTGCGTTCGCTCGGCAAGAACGTCTTCGCCTACAAGATGCAGGCGCTGGTCGTCGGCGGTGTGCTCGGCGCGGCAGGCGGAATCGTCTTCGTCCTCCCGTCGGCGGTCGTCCCCGGCAGCTACTCGACGTCGCTGACGTTCTTCCTCTGGACGATCCTCCTGCTCGGCGGCGCGGCCACCGTGTTCGGCCCGACGCTCGGAGCGGTCCTGTTCTGGGTGGTCAACGCGTTCCTCGCGAGCCTCCTGCCGCAGCTGGCGAACGCCGGCCTGCTGCCGATGACCGACAAGCAGGCGGCGACCGTCGTCTACATCGTCGTCGGCGTCGCACTCATGCTGCTCGTGATCTTCCGCCCGCAGGGCATCCTCGGAGACAAGAGGGAGATGACCTTTGTCAAGTGAACTGACCCCCGAGCCGGCCGCCGCGCCGGCGACGGGAAGCATCAAGCGTCCGAAGACCACCGGTCTGACGAAGGGCGAGGTCAAGCCCGGCGTCGCCAAGGTCGACCCGATCCTCGTTGTCGACGCGGTGCAGCGGCGATTCGGCGGCATGACCGCCGTCGACGTCGAGCACCTCGAGATCCCCCGCGGCGCCATCACGGCGCTCATCGGACCGAACGGCGCGGGCAAGACCACCCTCTTCAACCTGCTCTGCGGTTTCGACAGGCCCAACAGCGGCACCTGGTCGTTCGACGGCAAGAACCTGTCGGGCATCCCGTCGTTCAAGGTGGCCCGCATGGGTCAGGTGCGCACGTTCCAGCTCACGAAGTCGCTGTCGCTGCTCACGGTCCTCGAGAACATGAAGCTCGGAGCCACCGGGCAGCGCGGAGAGGGCTTCTGGTCGAGCCTGTTCCCCTTCCTCTGGCGCGCGCAGGACACCGAGATCGAGGGCAAGGCGCGTGAGCTGCTCGCGCGCTTCAAGCTCGACGCCAAGGAGAAGGACTTCGCCGCCGCGCTCTCGGGCGGTCAGCGCAAGCTCCTCGAGATGGCCCGGGCGCTCATGAGCGACCCGACGCTGGTGATGCTCGACGAGCCGATGGCCGGCGTGAACCCGGCCCTCACCCAGTCGCTGCTCGACCACATCCTCGACCTCAAGGATCAGGGCATGACCGTGCTCTTCGTCGAGCACGACATGCACATGGTGCGCCACATCGCCGACTGGGTCGTCGTCATGGCCGAGGGCCGCGTCGTCGCCGAAGGTCCGCCCGACCAGGTGATGGACGACCCCGCGGTCATCGACGCGTACCTCGGCGCCCACCAGGACGTCGACCTCGGTGCCGTCACCGGTCGCATTCCGGTCGTCGCCGACGCCGAGGCTGCGCGCATCCGCGAACAGATCGAGGCCGAGGCAGAGGCAGAGCTCGAGGCGACGGATCCCGTCGACTCCGACACGAAGGACAACGCATGAGCGAAGACAAGGTGGTCGTCGAACTCACGGACGTCCACGCGGGCTACCTTCCCGGCGTGAACATCCTCAACGGGGCGAATCTCGTCGCGCGTCAGGGCGAGCTGATCGGCATCATCGGCCCGAACGGCGCCGGCAAATCGACGCTGCTCAAGGCGATGTTCGGCCTCGTCAACGTGCGCGGTGGAGAGATCACGCTGAACGGCGAGAGCATCGTGGGCCTCAAGGCCGACAAGCTCGTCAAGCGCGGGGTGGCCTTCGTGCCGCAGACGAACAACGTCTTCCCTTCGCTGTCGATCGAGGAGAACCTGCAGATGGGGCTCTACCAGAACCCCAAGATCTACGCGGAGCGCCTCGAGTTCGTCACCGGCATCTTCGCCGAGCTGGGTAAGCGTCTCAAGCAGCGCGCCGGGTCGCTCTCGGGCGGTGAGCGGCAGATGGTCGCGATGTCGCGGGCGCTCATGATGGACCCGTCGGTGCTGCTGCTCGACGAGCCCTCGGCCGGCCTCTCCCCCGTGCGTCAGGACGACGCGTTCATCCGCGTCTCGGACATCAACAAGGCGGGTGTGACGACGATCATGGTCGAGCAGAACGCTCGCCGTTGCCTGCAGATCTGCGACCGCGGTTACGTGCTCGACCAGGGCAAGGACGCGTACGAAGGCACCGGGCGCGAGCTGTTGAGCGACCCCAAGGTCATCGGACTGTACCTCGGGACGCTCGCCGACGACGTCGCCTGAGCGCTTCGACGAGGGGCGGGATGCTTCGGCATCCCGCCCCTTTCGCATGCCGCACGGCGGTGCAGTCATGGCTACCTGCCCGCACGAGGAAGGCCCCGGATGCGAGCATCCGGGGCCTTCCGAGTGATCGGTCGATCAACTCATCGATTCGATCAGTTGGTGCGCTCGATGGTGTTGCCCGCGACGTACTTGTAGATGCCGATGGTGGCGCCCTGCGGGTCGCCGTTCTCGTCGAACGTCACGTCGCCGGAGTAGCCGTCGTAGTCGGCCGTGCCGCCGTCGGTGATGATCTTGGCGCACTCGGCGAAGCTGGTGCACTTCTCACCGTCGCCCGAACCGCCCGAGATCTCCTGCATCTTGGCCGCGATGTCGGCGCCCTCGGTCGAACCGGCCGCGAGCGACGCGAGCGCCACCAGGATCACGGCGTCGTAGGCCTCGGCCGCGTAGGTGAAGTCCTTCACCTCGGGGTTGCCGGCAGCCGTCCACGACGCCTGCAGGCGATCCGTGAAGTCGTCCTCGAGTGCAGGACCCGCCTTCGTGCCCTGCGCGCCCTCGAGCGAGACCGAGATCTCGTCGCCGTAGTCGGACAGGTTGCCGTCGACCATGTAGAACTTGTCGGCCGAGATGCCGGCGTTCACCAGCAGCGGCGCGATGGTCTTGAACTGCTCGAACGACACGATCGCGACGGCGTCCGGGTTCTGGGCCTTGATCGACTCGACCTGCGCATCGAACTGCGCATCGCCGACGTTGAACGAGACCGACTCGACGACCTCGCCGCCGGTGCCCTCGAACGTCGTGGTGAGCGCGTCGTTCAGGCCGGTGCCGTAGGCGTCGTTCTGGTAGATGATGCCGAGCGTCTTGGCGCCGTCCTCGGCGATCAGGTTGCCGAGCACCTCGCCCTGCAGCAGGTCGCTGGGGGCGGTGCGGAAGTAGAGTCCGTCGTCCTCCCAGGCGGTGAAGTCGGGGGACGTGTTCGACGCCGAGATCTGGAGGATCCCCGCGCTCACGTTTCCGTCGAGCACCAGCTTCGAGACACCGGAGGCGGCCGCACCGACGATCGCACTGACGTCAGCGTTGCGCAGCTTCTCGATCGACGTCTCGTACGCCTTGGTGTCGGTGTCGCCCTCGTCCTCGGCGGTGAGGTCGATGGTGATGCCGGCCTCCGCCGCGTTGACCTCCTCGACCGCGAGTCCGACACCGGACTCCATGGGCGGTCCCAGGAATGCCAGCGACCCCGTCTTCGGCAGCAGCGAGCCGAGCTTGAGGGTGAGATCGGTGGCGGGCGCGCCGCCGTCGGACGAGTCATCGGACGGGGTGCTGCTGCAACCCGCGATGACGAGGGCAGACGCGCTGACAAGCGCAATGCCTGCGAAGATCTTCGCGGTGCGCGAACCCTTCAGTGCCTTCATAATGCTCCCTTGCGTAACTGAGAGTGGACGTGACCACAGTCGAGTGCTCTAACCCTAGGGCGCAGAAGCGCTCCGTAGGGGTCGCAAGTGTTTCGGTGCGTTAACGATCCGCTACGCGGTGGAATACCGGTTTCAGACGATGGGCGTGGGAGCGGTCCTTCGCCCTCGTCGCGCGGCGAGCAGCAGGTCGATCACGAACACGACGATCGCGATCCAGACGATCACGAAACCGGCCCAGCGCTCGGCCGGCATGGGCTCGTGGAGGAAGACGACGCCGATGACGAACTGCATCACCGGGGTGATGAACTGGATCATCCCGATGACGGTGAGATCGATCCGGCGCGCACCGGCGGCGAACAGAAGCAGGGGCACGGCCGTCGCGATCCCGGCGCAGGCCAAGAGCACTGCGTGCCATCCGCCGTTCACGCCCATCGTGAGGCCCGCCGGGGTCTGAGCCACCAGGATGAGCTGCACGACGGCGATCGGGATCAACCAGAAGGACTCGAGGGTCAGACCGCTGACGGCATCCACCGCCGGCCCGATCTGCTTCTTGATGAGTCCGTACAGACCGAAGGAGGCCGTCAGCGAGAGGGCGATCCACGGGAACTCGCCGTGGGCCACGATGATCACGACCACGGCGACCGAGGCGATCCCGATCGCCGCCCACTGGAGCCGGCGGATCCGCTCGCGCAGCACGAACACGCCCAGGAGCACCGTCGTGATCGGGTTGATGAAGTACCCGAGGCTCGTCTCGACCACGTTTCCCGTCAGGGTGCCGATGAGGAACACCTGCCAGTTGACGTAGATGAGCAGGCCCGCGAGCGCCGTCCAGCCGAGGAGCTTCGGCCGCCGGATGATCGCCAGGAACGCGGTCCAGCCCCGCATGACGGTGAGGAGCAGGAGGCAGAAGACGAACGACAGCAGCACCCGCCAGGCGACGACCTCCCAGGGCCCCGTGGGCACGAGAAGCAGGAAGTACAGGGGCAGCACGCCCCACAGCAGATAGGCACCGCCCGCGTAGGCGACTCCGGAGGTCTGGCTCGACGAAGCGCGGGGGACGGAACTCACCGCACAACACTATGCCCGCGGTGCGCATCCACTGGCGGTTCCGTGGCCTGCCGGATGATTTCGGCAGGAATCGGATGCCGCGTGGCGGATGCTGCGCTTTCTTCCCGGGGTCCAAAATGGCCGATCGGTATACTGATCGGCATCGCCTGAGCCCTCGCGATTCCGCGATTCCCCTCGCGGACAGCCCTGCCTCCGCACCCGACGGCGGCGGTCTCCCGAAGGACGTGCCGTGCCCCCGCACACGCTCCCCCCGGTCGTCGCGTGCGGCGCCTACGAACGCGACAACCTCGGCGATCTGCTCTTCTTCGTGGTCGCCGATCACTTCGCGCGCGGCATCGTCGATGTCGAGTACACCGCGCCGATCGCCGTCGACATGTCCGCGCTCCTCGGGCGGCGGATCACCGCGACCGGCCCGACCCTCACCGAGAAGCCCGCCACGGGCATCTGGACCGTCGGTGGCGAGGTCGGCTCCACGCAGCGCGAGTACGTCTACCGGACCGCCGTCGACGACGCCGAGTGGTCGCGGTTCTCGTCACTCGACGCGGCCGAACAGGACGCGCTCCTCGACGAGGTGATGAACGCACGGATGGAGTCGCCGTACGTGCCGCGACCGAGCGCGTTCCCCCGCAACCGCGGGGCGCGCCTGGTGCTCAACTCCGTCGGAGTCTCGGGCATCGGCGGCCTGACTCCCTGGCGTGCCGCCGTCGCCACGAGCGCCCTGCGCGAAGCGCGCTACATCTCGGTCCGTGATCCGAAGTCCGCCGAACTGCTCGAGCGCCTCGGCATCCCGCACCGTCTCGCGCCCGACCTCGTCCACACGATCGCGTCGGTCCTACCGATCGATGCACCCCGCGACAGCTCCGTGCTCCTTCAGCTGTCGGAAGGACACATCCGCACGTACGGCATCGAGGCATGGACCGACGCCATCGTCGCGTGCTCGGAACTCGGGGATCATCCCATCCGGCTCTTCGTCGCCGGATCAGCGCCCGCGCACGATTCGATCGAGCGCTACCGCGAACTCATCGACCGGGTCTCGGCCGAGCGCCCGGACTGGGACATCGCCCTCAGCGACGCACGCTCGATCGACGACCGTGTGCGCGAGATCGCCACGGCCTCCCTCTGGATCGGCAGCTCATTGCACGGCCGCATCCTCGCGTGCGCCTACGGCACGAAGCGCCTCAGCATCGCCAAGCCGAAGGTCGACGTCTACGCCGAAACCTGGGACGCGGACTTCCCGTTCGGCATCGAGCCCTCCAGCCTTCCTGCTGCCGTGACCGCAGCACTCGAACACGAGCCGGATGCTGCGCATGCCGCGGCCCTCGCGGACTCCGCGCGCAAGAGCGTGGTCGACGCCCTGGCGGTCTTCACCGAAGCGGACGACGCGCCGGAGAGCGACGCTCTCGCCATCCGCATCGACGAGGTCACCCAGCTCCAGATCGCAGCGATGCGACTCGAGCACGAGCATGCCGAGGCGGTGCGCTTCGGCAAGGAGCGCGCAGCCGAGGCCCTCCGACTCGCCGGCGACAGGGATGAGCAGCGTCGGGCCCGGCAGGCCGTCGAGAAAGAACTCGCCGAATCACACGCTCGACTGAAGAAAGCGGAAACCGAGCTCGAGAGCCTGCGTTCACGGCTGCACGAGATCGAGACGAGCACGTCGTGGAAGATCGGATCGCGCCTCACCTCCGTGGCGCATGCGCTGCGACTTCCCCGACCGTCGTCGCTCCGACGGCGCGGGCGCGACGACTCCGCCGCGCGCTGACGAGAAGGGGCCCGGATGCCGAAGCATCCGGGCCCCTTCTCGGGAACGCTGAATCAGCGGACGACGACCGCCAGGACGTCGCGAGCCGACAGGACGAGGAATTCGTCCGCACCGAACTTGACCTCGGTGCCGCCGTACTTGCTGTAGAGCACGCGGTCGCCGACGGCGACGTCGAGCGGAACGCGGTTGCCGTTGTCGTCGATGCGACCGGGGCCGACCGCCACGACCTCGCCCTCCTGGGGCTTCTCCTTGGCGGTGTCGGGGATGACCAGGCCACTCGCGGTGGTCTGCTCGGCCTCGACCTGCTTGATGACGATGCGGTCCTCGAGCGGCTTGATGGAAACCGACACGGTCTACCTCTTCTTTCTTGACGCTGACACGAAAGACTTGTTCGCACTCTCAACCCGAGAGTGCTAACGCCAGTGTAGGCGCTTCGCTGGCACTCATGCAACGCGAGTGCCAGCCCCGCCGCCCGCGTAGGCTGAGCGAGTGGAGATGTCTGAGCTGCAAGCACTGCTGACCCCCGTCGGGCTGGAGTTGCTGGATGCGCTCGGCAGCGTCGAGTCGACGGACGAGGTCACGCGCGCGGTGTCGCGGTTGCGGGCCGACGGACACTCCCCCGAACTCGTCTCGGCCGTGGTCGGCCAGGCGCACCTGCGTGCGAAGGCGGGAGCGAAGTTCGGACCGTTCGCCGAGCGGATGCTGTTCACCCGCGCGGGCCTCGAGCAGGCCACACGTCTCGGCGTCGCCGCCCGCCACGCCCAGCGCATGCGCAGCGCGGGGCTGACCCGCATCGCCGACCTCGGCTCCGGGATCGGCGGCGATGCCCTCGCCTTCGCCGGAGCCGGTCTCGATGTGCTCGCGGTCGACGCCGACCCGGTGACCGCGGCGATCGCGGCGTACAACCTCGCCCCGTTCGGTGAGAGCGCGACCGTGCAGCACGGCACGGCCGAGAGCGCCGACCTCGACGGGCGCGACGCGGTGTGGATGGACCCCGCCCGGCGCACGGCCGGGCACAGCGAGACCCGTCGCGTCTCGCCCGACGACTACTCCCCCTCGCTGGACTGGGCATTCGCGCTCGCGTCCCGCGTGCCGACCGGGATCAAGCTTGGCCCCGCACACGATCGCGATGCGCTGCCGGCCGATGCCGAGGCCCAGTGGGTCAGCGCCGACGGCAGCGTGGTCGAGCTCGTGCTCTGGACCGGGGCTCTTGCCCGGGCCGGCGTGCGCCGCGCCGCGCTCGTGATCCGCGGCGAGCGCTCGCACGAACTCACCGCCGGCGCCGACGCCGTCGACGCCGAGGTGCGCCCGCTCGGCGCCTTCCTGCACGAACCCGACGGAGCGGTGATCCGGGCTCGTCTGATCGGCGACGTCGCCCGCAGCCTCGATGCCGGCATGCTCGACGAGAAGATCGCCTATCTGACCTCGGATGCCGCGCTCACCAGCCCCTTCGTGCAGTCCTTCCGGGTGCGCGAGACGATGGCCGCGAACCCGAAGGCGATCAATGCCGTGCTCAGGGCGAACGACATCGGCACGCTGGAGATCAAGAAGCGCGGAGTCGATATCGACCCGGCGCAGTTCCGCAAGAAGCTCACGCTGCGCGGTGGTGCCTCGGCCACGTTGATCCTGGTGCGGGTCGGAGACCAGCGCCGCGCGATCCTCGCCGACCGGGTGTCCGCCGCCGAGTAGGTCAGCCGGCTCGGGCTTCGGTGATCGTCAGGTAGGGCGTCTGGCTCGCGGTGAAGGCGAGAGTGAGCGACGAGCCGGGCCCGGAACCCGATCCGTCGTCCGACACGAAGGTGGACAGGCCGACGTCGATCGCCGTCGTGGAGGGCAGGCAGACCGCATCGAGCTGTGCGGCATCGACGATCAGGCAGGCCTCGGGCTCGACCGTCTCGCCGTATCGATTCGCCATCCAGACCGGCTCGTCTCGGAAGTAGCCGACGACGCTCAGGTTCATCTCGAAGCCCTGCGCGACGAGTTCCTCGGCCCGCGTGCGCTCGTCGCCGACGAACTGGGCGAGGATCGATGACGACGAGTCCCATTGCTGGATCGATGCGATCGGATCGCCGTCGGTGGCGACCACGATGTACGCATTGATCGTCGTGAAGACGGCGGTCACCTCGTCGACGGTCTCGCCGGGGCGCATGACCGCGACGTTGATTCCGACGTTCTGGAAATCGGACGTGCGCTGGCACTGGGATTGCGTCGCCTCGTCGACATCGACGACGGCGCAGGTCAGATCCCCTTCGCCCTTGGTGCCCAGCCAGACGATCGCACCGGAGTCGTCGTCCTGCCCGACCGCACGCAGCGTGCCGGGATCGAAGTCGGATTCGTCTTCGAGGAGAGCGCGCCGCTCCTGCTGCTCCGCGGTCAGCGCTATCGCATCGGACGGCGGCGCGAAGACGGCCCAGCCGATGCCGATCCCCAGCACGAGCATCAGCACTGCGGAGACCGTCACGAACCGCCAGTGCCGACGCAGCACCGCGTGCGTCCCCGGAGCCGCCTCCGGTTCTCGTGCGTCGATGGGGGCAGTCTCCGTAGCATCCGTCCCTTCCACCTGTCCGAGTGCGAGGGACTCCTCGAGGCTCGGCGCACGGTCGGTCGGACGATCGGATGCCGGAGCGGTCACCGTCGCGCGTGGAACCGCATGGTTCCTCTCGGGGAACGGGTCTGCGGATCCGGGGATGATGGTGCGACGACCCTGTTCGAGCTCACGCAGACGACTGGCCTCGTCTCGCGTCAGCGCGGCTGCGCGGCCGTACGCCTTGCGCTGCAGATCTCGCAGTTCGCCGTCAGTGCTCACTTCGCTTCTCCCGGCGCCGACTCCCGGGCGATCTCGAGGTACGACGGCCCCGCCCCGTAGGCATAGGTGATGCGGGTCGTCCCTCCGGTCTCCTCATCCGGGCGTTCGAACGCCAGGGACCGGGCACCCGCCTCCTCCGCGGCGTTCGGGTCGCACACCGAAAGCGGGGCTTCCCCGGAGCCGTCGTAGATCACGCACGTCTGCCCTGTCGCCGTGCGCGTGGCCGCCCATACGGGAGTGTCGCGGTCGTACCCGGCGATCCACAGACTCGTCCGCTCGAACCCGAGTGCCACGAGATTCTCTGCGATTCGCGACTGGTCCTCGTCGTAGAGCATGCCGTAGTTGTCGGCCTCGCCGTAGAGGAAGCTCTGCGAGAGCACCGCCGGGCGTCCGTCGAGAGTCAGGAACAGCTGCGCCGACACCTGGCGCTTGAGCTCGTCATCGACGTCGACGGTCAACGCCGCATCCATCCCCGAGGAGCGCACCGCATCCGTGCCGTTGCACGTCGGTCGGTACACTTCGCCATCGCTGAACACGAGGCATGTGGAGGCCCCGTCCCCCTTCGTCGCGGCCCACACGACCACGTCGGCCTCGACCGCCATGACTCGGATCGAACCGGCGTCGTACTCGCCGCCGTCGACGAGGCGCTGCTGCCACTGCTGCTGCGCCTCGCTGATCACGATGACGTGTTCGGCCGGCCGCGTGAGCAGCCAGCCGGCGACCGTGCCGATCCCGAAGACCACGACGATCGCGACCGCGATGGTGATCGTCCGTCGTATCGCCGACCGACGGGGCCGGTCGATGGACGGATTCTCCGCGCTCTCCTGGTCGTGCGGGTGTGCATCGATCTCCGACGGGGCGACCTCGCCGCCGGGGGTGACCGGCTCCGGACCGGAGGGATGCTCGACATCAGGGTCCCGGTCACGACGTGAACCGAGTTCCTCGAGACGTGCCATCTCAGCGGTGGTCAACCTGCCCTCACGCCCGTAGGCGCGCGCCTGCAGGGCGCGCAGTTCGACGGCTTCCTCGGCGTCGAGCATCCGACGTCAGCCCAGTCTCTCGAACTGCATGCCGGCCCAGACGAGCCAGCCCAGGCTGTACACCGTCGCGGTCAGCCCGAGCACGAGCGCCCAGCGACCCATCCCCCGGCTCTCGACCGGTCGACGCAACGACATGATCGACGCGATGATCGCAACCACCCCCACCGGCAGGCCCCAGCCGACGAAGAACGAGGCACCGAGGGCGACGATCGCTGCGAGCAGCGCCCACGGAGCGAGGCGGGCGTCATCGATGACCATCTCGGTCTCGGCGGGCGCCCACGCGGTGCGGCCCGTCGGGTCGTCCGCATCCGGACCGCTCACGACCACGGGCTCGATGCCCACGGGGCCGGTCGGCAGCCGCGTGTATCCGTCGCGACGCGCTCCGGGCAGTCGTGCGGAACCTGCCGGGCTCTCGACCTCGCCACTCGGCCGGTCGATGCGCGGAGTCGGTGAAGGCGTGGGCGTCCCCGGTGCGGGCGTCGGCTCCGTGGGGTCGGTCATACGGTGACCGCCTCCGCTACCTGGATCTCGGTTACGGGGAGCGTCGAGTCGGCGCCGAAGGCGAGCGTGGACGGCTGCTTGCCGGAGGAGATCAGCTCGGCGGCGAGCGCCGCGATCATGGCCCCGTTGTCGGTGCAGAGCGAGAGCGGCGGGATGCGTACCGTCACGCCCGCCGCGGCTGCGCGCTCGAGGGCGACGTCGCGCAGGCGGCGATTGGCGATCACTCCCCCGCCGAGCAGCAGTCGGGGAACGCCGAGGTCCGCGCAGGCGGCGAGCGCCTTCGTGACGAGCACGTCGACGACCGCCTCGCGGAAACTCGCCGCGACATCGGCCACCGGCACCTCGACGCCGTCGGCCTCGCATTTCTCGACCCAGCGCGCGACCGCCGTCTTCAGCCCCGAGAACGAGAAGTCATAGCGGTGCTTCGCCAGGTCGGAGGCGCGGGACAGCCCGCGCGGGAAGCGGATCGCGTTCGGGTCTCCGTCGACGGCCGCCCGATCGATCTCGGGCCCACCGGGGTACGGAAGCGAGAGCAGGCGGGCGACCTTGTCGAACGCCTCTCCCGCCGCGTCGTCCATCGTCTCCCCGAGGAGTTCGACGTCGGTCGTGAGGTCGCGAACGTGCAGGAGCGAGGTGTGCCCGCCCGACACGAGAAGCGCGATCGTCGGGTACTCGAGAGGTTCGGAATCGGCCGTGAGGATGTCGGCGGCGATGTGCCCGACGAGGTGGTTGACCGCGTAGAGCGGTTTGTCGAGCGAGACCGCGAGACCCTTGGCGGCCCCGACACCGACCATGAGCGCGCCGGCGAGACCGGGACCGCTCGTGACGGCGACGGCATCGAGGTCGGCGAGAGCCACGCCCGCCTCGGCCAGGGCCGCGTCGATCGACGGCTGCAGGGCCTCGAGGTGCGCACGGGCCGCGACCTCCGGCACGACGCCCCCGTAGCGGGCGTGCTCGTCCATGCTCGAGGCGATGGTGTTCGACAGCAGAGTGCGTCCGCGTACGATCCCGATGCCCGTCTCGTCGCAGCTCGTCTCGATCCCCAGCACCAGCGGTTCGCTCATGCGCTCACCTCACTCCCCATGCCGGAGTCGTTCCCCAGCGACCTGCGCAGCACGAGCCGCATCACGATCGCATCCACATCATCCGGCTGATAGTAGCGGGGGCGTCGTCCGATCTCCTCGAAACCTTCTGAGAGGTACAACCCCTCCGCAGACGGGTTGTCGGCTCGCACCTCGAGGAACACCTCGCGCGCCCCGCGCTCGCGCGCGGCATCGAGCAGGGCGCGCAGCAGAGCCCGTCCCCGCCCCACCCCGCGATGGTCGGCGTCGAACGCGATGGTCTGGATGTCGGCATCCGCACTGCCGCGCAGCGCGCGCACACCGCCGTAGCCGATGACCGAGCCCTCTTCGTCGTCGACGAGGTAGCGCCCATGCTCGCTGACGAGTTCGGCGGCCATCGCCTCGGCGCTCCACGCGTCGGTCGGGAACGAACGCCGCTCGATCCCCATGATCGCGTCGAGGTCGGCGGCGGTCGCATCGCGCAGGGTCACAGCCCCACCCGCTTCGGGGCGGCCGGCTGCTTTACGTCGGGCTGGCGGAGGTAGAGGGGCTCGGCGCCTGCGAGTTCGCGACCGGCGGCGTGAGCGCGGGCGCCGACGCGAGCGAGATCGACGGCCGACAGCGCGGCGACGTCGATCCGGCGGATACCGTCGAGGTGCGCGTCCGCGTCGACGACCGGAACGAGCACGGTGTCGGCGAGCACGCGCGGAAGTCCGTCGGCATCGACGCCGTCGAAGACCGTGATCGCGACCTCGCGTCGTCGCGCGTCGGTGACGATCGCGAACGGCCCGGTGACGGCATCCGTCTCGATCGCCGTGAGCGCCGCCGCGTGATGGCTGGGTACGGGGATCACCGGGATGCCACGACCGAGCGCGAAAGCCCGGGCGGCGGCGATCCCGATGCGGAGCCCGGTGAAGGGGCCGGGGCCCATGCCCGCGACGACGTGCGAGACGTCGTCACCACCCGACGCGGCCAGCGCCTCGACGAGCAGGTCGCCGATCACCTCGGCGTGCCCGAGCGGGTCGCTCGTGCCCGCCTCGGCGCGGCACGCGCCGTCGGGATCGATCAGCGCGACGGCGCTGCCCAGGGAGGTGTCGACGGCGAGAATCACCTCTCCAGGGTAGTCGCCGTTCACGGGTGGCCGTCGGCCGGGCTGTCGCGCCGGGAGCGAGGGGACTCAGGCCTCGATGCGCGTCATGGTGAAGTAGCGCGGCGCATCGGCGTCGAGCTCGGCCGGATCGATCTCGCCGCCGTCGTCGCCGACGGGACGCTCGAGCTCGATGTCCCACCAGGCATCGGCGAGGTCCTCCGCCATGCCGCGCCCCCACTCGACCACGACGACCGATCGCGCGAGGTCGAGGTCGAGGTCGTCGAGCTCCGCTCCGGAGCCGAGCCGGTATGCATCGACGTGCACCAGCGGGGCCCGGCCGACCAGCGACGGATGCGTGCGTGCGATCACGAACGTCGGGCTCTGCACCGGCCCCCGTACACCGAGCCCCTCGGCCAGGCCGCGCGTGAAGGTCGTCTTCCCGGCACCGAGGGGACCTGTGAGGATCAGCAGGTCGCCGGCTTCGAGCTGCTCGCCGATCAGGAAGCCCAGGCGCTCCATGTCGTCGGAGGAGGGGACCTCACGGCGCCCGAGGAAGGCGGGATCGACGCTCATGTCGTCCTCCGCGGAACGCGCGCTCCGATGCGGGTGACGATCTCGTAGTTGATCGTGTCGGCGGCATCCGCCCAGTCGGCGGCCGAGGGCACACCCAGCGTGGGGTCGCCGAACAGCACGACCTCATCGCCGATCGAGACCGGGGTGTCTCCCACGTCGACGACGAACTGATCCATGGCGATGCGGCCGACGTTGGTGAAGCGCTGTCCGCCGATCGAGACCGGCAGCCGACCCGACGCGTGCCGGGGCACGCCGTCGGCGTATCCGAGCGGCACGAGCGCGAGAGTCGTGTCGTGGTCGGTGCGATGGTCGTAGCCGTACGAGACGCCGGTGCCGGCGGGCACCCGGCGCACGGCGGCGATGGCTCCGCGGAGCGTCATCGCCGGACGCAGGCCCAGCTCGGCGGAGGTGCGGTCGTCGAACGGCGAGAGCCCGTAGAGGCCGACGCCGATGCGCACCGCATCGAGCCGCATCTCGGGCCGGTCGATCGCGGCGGCCGTGGCGGCGATGTGCCGGATCTCGGGATGGATGCCGAAGGATGCCGCGACCTCGACCCCCTCCTCGAACTTCGCCAGAGCTGCGCGATCGTCGTCGAGGGACGTGTTGGAGAGATGGCTGAAGAGTCCCACCACCCGCAGACGTCCGATGCGTTCGTGCCGGGCGGCCTCGGCGAGGACCCGTGCCCAGTCCGCCGGGGCGATGCCGTTGCGCGACAGACCGGTCTCGAACTTCAGATGCACGGCGACGGGGCGATCGACGCTCGCGACAGCCGCGGCGGCCTCGAGCTGATCGAACGATGAGATGCCGAGCTCGATGTTCTCGGCCGCCGCACGGTCGAAACGCTCGCCGGGCGCGTGCAGCCACGCGAGGATCGGGGCGGTGATCCCCTGCCGGCGCAGCTCGAGCGCCTCGGGGATCTCGGCGACGCCGAGCCTCGTCGCGCCGCCGGCCAGCGCAGCCACGGCGGCAGCGGCCGCTCCGTGACCGTAGGCGTTGGCCTTCACGACGGCGATGACCTCCACACCGGTCAGACGGCGGAAGTGGCGGACGTTGTCGGCGATCGCATCGATATCGACGGATGCCTCGCGGAACGGAACGGTCACAGGTGGCCTCCCTCGGCGACGACGAATGCGGTCGCGAGTCCCGCGTCATGACTCATCGTGAGGTGCAGGGTCGCGATCCCGCGCTCGACGATCACGTCGGCCGTAGATCCCGACAGCACGAAGTACGGCCGCCCCGATTCCTCCGATGCGATCTCGATCTCGGTCCAGTGCACGCCGTCCGAGCCGCCGAGCGCCTTGATCAGCGCCTCTTTCGCGGCGTACCGGGCAGCGAGCGACGGAAGCCGGAGGCTCCGCTCCGCGGGCGCGAAGAGACGCTCCAGGAGACGAGGGGTGCGCTCGAGGGTCCGCTCGAATCGCGGGATGTCGACGAGGTCGATGCCGGTCCCGATGATCACGGTTCCAGCCTACTCGCGGCGCACGGTCGGACCCGTGCACCGCGAACCCGGCTCATTCGACGGTGACGGACTTCGCGAGGTTTCGCGGCTGGTCGACGTCGAGCCCCTTCGCCGTGGCGAGCGCCATCGCGAAGATCTGCAGCGGGACGACCGCGAGCAGCGGTTCGAACATCGCGCCGGCGAGCGGGATGCGGATGACCTCGTCGGCGAAGGGCAGCACGGCGGCGTCGCCCTCTTCGGCGATCACGATGACCCGGGCTCCGCGAGCGCGGATCTCCTGGATGTTCGAGACGACCTTCGAGTGCACGAGCGCCGAATGGCGGGGCGACGGCACGAGCACGAACACCGGCTGCCCGGGCTCGATGAGCGCGATCGGACCGTGCTTGAGCTCGCCGGCGGCGAAGCCCTCGGCGTGGATGTACGAGATCTCCTTGAGCTTGAGCGCGCCCTCGAGCGCGATCGGGTAACCCACGTGGCGGCCGAGGAAGAGCACCGAGCGGGTGTCGGCCATCCAACCGGCGAGCTGGGAGACGTGCTCGTTCTCATCGGCGAGCACCCGGGCGATCTTGTCGGGCAGGGCGCTGAGCTCGTCGACGTCGGTCGACGCGTCGGCGACCGAGCCGCGCACGCGCCCCATGTGCAGACCGAGCAGGAGGAGGGCGGTGATCTGCGCCGAGAAGGCCTTGGTCGAAGCGACCGCGACCTCGGGGCCGGCGTGCGTGTAGACGACGGCATCCGACTCGCGCGGGATCGTCGCGCCCTGCGTGTTGCAGATCGACAGCGTGCGTGCGCCGCGCTCGCGGGCGTACTTGACCGCCATGAGCGTGTCCATCGTCTCGCCCGACTGGCTGATGGAGACGACGAGGGTGTCGGCGCCGATCACCGGGTCGCGGTAGCGGAACTCGTGGGCGAGCTCGACGTCGACGGCGACACGGGCCCACTGCTCGATCGCGTACTTGCCGACGAGCGCCGCGTACGAGGCGGTGCCGCACGCGGTGATGATGACGCGGTTGATACCGAGGAAGAGGTCGTCGAGTCCGTCGAGTTCGGGGATCACGACCTGGCCGTCGTGGATGCGCCCGCGGATCGTGTTGGCGACGGCCTCGGGCTGCTCGGAGACCTCCTTGGCCATGAAGCTCGCCCATCCGCCCTTCTCGGCGGCGGCGGCATCCCACGAGACCTCGAACGGCTCGGGTTCGACCGGGGTGCCGGCGAAGTCGACGACGGTGACGGCGTCGGGCGTGATCGACACGATCTGGTCCTGACCGATCGCGAGCGCGTGGCGGGTGTGCTCGACGAAAGCGGCCACATCGGAACCGAGGAAGTTCTCGCCCTCGCCGAGGCCGATCACGAGCGGGGAGTTACGGCGGGCGCCCACGACGAGCCCCGGGTGGTCCTGGTGCACGGCCAGCAGGGTGAACGCGCCCTCGAGGCGGTTGACGACGCTGCGGAACGCGAGCTGCAGGTCGCCGCCGTTCTGCGCGTACTCGCGGCCGAGCAGGGCTGCGGCCACTTCGGTGTCGGTCTCGCTACGGAACGCGACGCCGGCGGCCACCAGCTCATCGCGGAGCGAGGCGAAGTTCTCGATGATGCCGTTGTGGATCAGCGCGAGCTTGTCGCCGTCGGCGAGATGCGGGTGCGCGTTGACGTCGGTCGGGCCGCCGTGCGTGGCCCAGCGGGTGTGACCGATACCGGTCGTGCCGTCGGGCAGCGGGGCGTCGGAGAGCGAGTCGCGCAGAGCGCTGAGCTTGCCCGCCTTCTTGCGCATGCCGAGCGCTCCGTCGCCGTCGATGACCGCGACGCCCGCGGAGTCGTATCCGCGGTACTCGAGGCGGGCGAGACCGGCGAGAAGGATGTCCTGGCTGGGGCGCGGGCCCACGTATCCGACGATTCCACACATGCCGTCAAGAATAGGCGCGTTTTTTTGCGAGCCGTCCGAACAATCGAACCCGCCCGACGGGGTCAGAGCTTGCGCAGGAGCACGCTCTCGACCGAGTGATCCGCGCCCTTGTTCAGCACCAGACGGGCGCGATGCTTGGTCGGCATCACGTTCTCGACGAGGTTGGGCATGTTGATCTCGTTCCAGTACCCGAGGGCCGTCGTGATCGCCTCCTCGTCGGTGAGGTGCGCGAAGACGTTGAAGTACGACGACGGATTGCTGAAAGCACCCTCGCGCAGGGCGAGGAAGCGCTCGACGTACCAGTTCGCGATGTGGTCGCTGTCGGCGTCGACGAAGATCGAGAAGTCGAAGAGGTCGCTGACCGCGACGTCGTTCGGCGCCGCCGGCGGCTGGAGCACGTTCAGCCCCTCGACGATGACGACGTCGGGGCGACGCACCACCACGTGCGCGTCGGGAACGATGTCGTAGCGCATGTGCGAGTAGAAGGGCGCGCGCACCTCGGGCGCACCGCTCTTGACCTCGGTGAGGAACTCGATGAGCGAGCGGCGGTCGTAGGACTCCGGGAAGCCCTTGCGCTCCATCAGGCCGCGACGCTCGAGCTCGGCGTTCGGATAGAGGAAACCGTCGGTCGTCACCAGCTCGACACGCGGCGTGCCGGGCCACCGGCTCATCAGCTCGCGCAGGAGACGGGCGATCGTCGACTTCCCGACAGCGACGGAGCCGGCCACACCCACCACGAACGGGGTCGTCGAGTCCTCCTCCTGGAGGAACGAGCTGGTCGCAGCGCCGAGGCGCTTGGTCGACGTCGCGTACAGGCTGAGCAGGCGGCTGAGGGGCAGGTAGACCTCGCGCACCTCGTCGAGGCTCAGACGGTCACCGATGCCGCGGATCTCCACGACCTCGGTCTCGCTGAGCGGCTGATCGAGGTCGGCGGCCAGCCGCGCCCATTCCGCCCGCCCGATCTCTCGGTACGGCGAGAGGGGCTGCGTGGGGTCGACGGTGGTCACCCGACCATCGTATCGGGGCGACGGTAGTCTCTACGCGTGCGCCTCGGAGTCCTCGACATCGGTTCCAACACCGTCCACATGCTCGCCGCCGACGTGCGGCCGGGCGGGCGTCCGCTCGCGACGACGAGCGATCGCTCGGTGCTGCGCCTGATGCGGTATCTGCTGCCCGACGGCTCGATCTCCGAAGAGGGGGTCGTCGCGCTGGAGCGGGCGGTCGCGCAGGCCCGCCGGGTCGCCGAGGAGGAGCGCGTCGATGCCCTGCTCGCCACCGCGACCAGCGCGGTGCGCGACGCCGCGAACGGTGCGGAGGTGATCGCACGGATCGAAGCCGCTCTCGGGCAGCCGCTGCAGGTGCTCGACGGCGAGACCGAGGCCGAGCTGACGTTCCTCGCGGTGCGGCGCTGGTTCGGGTGGTCGGCGGGTCAGATCCTGCTCCTCGACATCGGCGGCGGTTCGCTCGAGATCGCCGCCGGTGGCGAGGAGCTCCCGGATGCCGCGGCATCCGTTCCGCTGGGCGCCGGACGCATGACCGTCCAGTTCCTGCCGAACGATCCGCCCGGGGAGGACGACGTCGAGCGTCTGCGCGCGCACGCCCGCGACACCCTCGAGGAGGTGCTGCCCCGCTTCGCGGACCTCCCCCGCCCCGACCACGTGGTCGGATCGTCGAAGGCCATCCGCTCTCTGGCGCGCCTCGTCGGGTACCCGGTGCCCGGGTGGTCGGGGTCCGAGCGGATGTTGCTCCCCCGCGCATCGCTGGGATCCTGGATCCCTCGCCTCGCGCGCCTGCCCGCGTCGGCCCGGCAGGAGCTGCCGGGCATCACACCGGATCGCACGTTCCAGATCGTCGCCGCCGCGGTCTCGCTGCACACGGCGATGACCGTCCTGAAGGTCGACGAGCTCGAGGTCTCGCCGTGGGCGCTCCGCGAGGGAGTGCTCCTGCGCTACATCGAGCAGCTGGGTCAGTCCCCGACCTGAGCTGGCGTCGGCCGCAGGGGCGCGAGCGGCTGCTCAGGACGGGGACTGCGCTCGGTGAAGAGCCGGGATCCTCAGAGCGCGAGGCGCTCGCGCACGATATCGGCGAGACGGTCGGCGTAGGCCTGCGCGGATTCCGCATCGGCGGCCTCGACCATGACGCGCACGAGCGGCTCGGTGCCGGACTTGCGCAGCAGCACACGCCCGGTGTCGCCCAGCTCGGTCGCGACCGCGCGGACGGCGGCCTGGACGACCTCGTCGTCATCGACACGGTCCTTGTCGACACCGCGCACGTTGATGAGCACCTGCGGGTAGACGGTCATCACGGCCGCGAGCTCGGCGATCGTCTTGCCCTGGCGCGCCATCTCGGCGACCAGGTGCAGACCGGTGAGCAGGCCGTCGCCGGTGGTGGCGAACTCGCTCATGATCACGTGACCGGACTGCTCGCCGCCGAGGGCGAAGCCGCCGGCGTTCATGTCTTCGAGCACGTAGCGGTCGCCCACCGCGGTCTGACGCACCGTGATGCCGTGCTCGCGCATGGCGACGTGCAGGCCGAGGTTGCTCATCACGGTGGCGACGAGCGTGTCGTCGGTGAGATGACCGCGCTCCTTCATCGACACCGCGAGGATCGCCATGATCTGGTCGCCGTCGATGACGTTGCCCGCGGCGTCCACGGCGAGGCAGCGGTCGGCATCGCCGTCGTGCGCGATGCCGATGTCGGCACCGAGACGTACGACCGCCTCCGCGAGGTTGTCGAGGTGCGTCGAGCCGACGCCGTCGTTGATGTTGAGACCGTCGGGTTCGGCACCGATGACGATGACATCGGCTCCCGCGTCGCGGAAGGTCTCGGGCGAGACGCCGGAGGCGGCGCCGTGGGCGCAGTCGAGCACGACCTTGATGCCCTCGAGCCGATTCGGCAGCGACCCCAGGAGGTGCACGACGTACCGGTCCTCGGCATCCGAGAACCGGTCGATCCGACCGACGCCCTCGCCGGTGGGGCGCAGCATCTCGCCGGACATGGCGGCCTCGATGCGCTGCTCGACGACGTCGGGCAGCTTGACGCCGCCGCGCGCGAAGATCTTGATCCCGTTGTCGGGCGCCGCGTTGTGCGACGCCGAGATCATGACACCGAAGTCGGCGTCACGGTCGGCGACGAGGAACGCCAGCGCGGGGGTCGGGATGACGCCCGCCTCGAGCACGTCGACGCCCGAGGAGGCGAGACCGGCGGCGACCGCCGCGGTCAGGAAGTGTCCCGAGACCCGGGGGTCGCGAGCCACGACTGCGGTCAGACGCTTGCCTTCGGCTTTGCGTGCCTCCGCAGTACGGCCCTGGCCCAGGACGACAGCAGTCGCCTGGGCCAGGGTGAGCGCGAGGTCGGCGGTGAGGATGCCATTGGCAAGCCCCCGCACACCGTCCGTGCCAAAGATCGGCATCGGAAGCAGTGGACCTTAACGCTTCGAGTACTGAGGCGCCTTGCGGGCCTTCTTGAGTCCAGCCTTCTTGCGCTCCTTGACGCGAGCGTCGCGCGAGAGGAAGCCGGCCTTCTTCAGGGTCGGGCGGTTGTTCTCCTCGTCGATGCCGTTGAGGGCACGGGCGATGCCGAGACGCAGCGCACCGGCCTGGCCCGAGGGGCCACCACCGGAGATGCGCGCGATGACGTCATAGCCGCCGGCGAGGTTGAGGACCGTGAACGGGTCGTTGATGAGCTGCTGGTGCAGCTTGTTCGGGAAGTAGTCCTCGATCGAACGGCCGTTGACCGTGATCGTGCCCGAGCCGGGGATCAGACGCACGCGGGCGATGGCCTGCTTGCGACGACCGACTGCGGCGCCCGGGACGCTGAGCACGGGGCGGGGAGCCGCCTCGACTGCATCGGTCTCGGGGGTCGAGGTCGAGAAGCTCTGGGGGGTTTCGGTGGTGTCCTGGATGTCAGCCACGAGTATGTCCTTAAGTCTGTACGGCGCTTACTGGGCGACCTGGTCGAGGGTGTACGGCTGGGGCTGCTGCGCGGCGTGCGGGTGCTCTGCACCGACGTACACCTTGAGCTTGGACAGCTGCTGGCGGCCGAGGCTGTTCTTCGGGAGCATGCCACGGATGGCCTTCTCCACGGCGCGGACCGGGTTCTTCTCGAGGAGCTCGGCGTAGGTGACCGACTTGAGGCCGCCCGGGTAACCCGAGTGGCGGTAGGCCAGCTTCTTCTGGAGCTTCTGACCCGTGAGCGCGACCTTCTCTGCGTTCACGATGATGACGAAGTCACCGGAGTCGATGTGGTTGGCGAAGGTGGGCTTGTGCTTGCCACGCAGGAGCGTTGCCGCGTGCGAGGCGAGACGGCCGAGAACGACGTCGGTGGCGTCGATGACGACCCAGTCACGCTGGACCTCGCCGGCCTTCGGGGTGTAAGTGCGCGTCACGATAGTGCTGCTTTCTTGTGTCGAACGGAGAAGTTCGTGAATCCCACTCCGGGGTGGTTCTTCCCGAGAGGGAGGAACACGCCAGTGGAGGGCTCACGTTCGGATGATGCACCCCGCCGACGAGCGGCACGGGCACCAAAGAGACAGCATACTCTACCGAGCGCGGTCCCTCAAACCGGCCTCACGCGAGGTCGGACCGCTCCCCCGGCGTCAGCACACGCAGCCGGTGCCCCTGCTCGGCGTGCTCGAAGATCCCGACCAGCCGCTCGAGGGTCTCCGAGAAGTGGAGCCATCCCTCCGCGTGCACCGGCACGATGACGGCATCCGCCATCACGCCCGCCGCCTCGAGCGCGGTCCGCGCGTTCAGCGTGAGATCGGTGTCGCCGAAGGCGCCGACGTTCGCGGCGCCCGTGAACAGCACGGCGATCGCGATCGCCGGGAACCGCTCGCCGATGCGGCGCACGAGATCGACCGAGGCGTTGTCTCCCGAGACGTAGACGGTGGGCTCGCCGGGCGCCTCGAGCACGAAACCCGTGACGAACCCGACCACGGCCTCCGCCCCCTCGGGTCCGTGGAGCGCGGGCACCGCCGTCACGGTGACATCGCCGATCCGATGCTCCTGCCACGGTACGAGCCCCGCGACCTGCGGGATCCGCGTCGCCGACTCCGCCGTGCCCAGCACCAGCGGCACCTCGGGCAGCAGGGCGCGACCCGCGTTGTCGAGGTTGTCGGCGTGCTCGTCGTGCGACAGCAGCACCACGTCGATCGGGCCGAGCGCGGAGGGACGCACGGCCGGACCCGTCAGCTTGCGCAGGCGTGATCCTCCCTCGTACACACCGGGTTCGTCGAACGTCGGATCGGTCAGGAAGCCGTAACCGCCGTACGTGAAGTACAGCGTCGGCCCGCCGACCAGGACTGCGGGAATCGTCGTCATGCTTCGAGTCTGCGGCATCCGGGTCTGCGGCGTCAGTCCGGATGCACCGAGACGAGGATCGGACGATGATCGCTGGTGCCCTGCGGCAGGGTCGTGATCCGCTCGATCTCGAAGCCCGTCGACGTCGCGAAGTCGTAGTGACCCCGGAACACGCGATAGCGGGTGTAGGTGTGGTCGTCGCTCAGGGTCAGGGCGTACCCGTGGTCCCGCACGGCCTGACCGAGATTCTCCTTGAACACCGGATAGTTGTAGTCCCCGACCATGAGCTGCGGCAGCCCGTCGCCGAGGGCCGCCAGCGACGTCAGCGCCGCTCGGATCTGGTGCCGTCGCAGCGAGTTCAGCGCCGTGAGCGGAGCCGCGTGGAAGGACCCCACGATGATCTCGCGCCCCTCGTCGATGTCGACCAATCGCGCGGCGAGGATGCGCTCGTGCGCGGGCTTGAGCATGCGATCGTGGAGCGACTTCTTGAGCCCGATCGCCCGGATCTCGCGCAACCGGAAAGTGCTCGACCGGTAGTACAGCGCCAGGCCGAGCCGGTTCCCCTGGGTCGCGTCGGCGAGCACCAGACCGCCGATGCTCTCGGGCAGGTGCTGCACGTCGCACTCCTGCAGGCACAGGATGTCGGGATCGTGCTCGCCGACGAGCGCCACGAGCTCGCTGGCGGCCCGGTGCTTGCGGAGGTTGTACGAGATGACCTTCATGATCGTTGCCACGATACCCCCGGCTGCTATGGGTCGGCTCCGGGTTGTCTCGGTCGCGCGGGTCTGTTATTGATTCACTCGCTGTCGCGTCGCGCCCGCGTCTGCTCGGCGCGCGCGGCGAGCAGATCGTCGGCCGGATAGCCGACCTCGGTGAGGATCAGCCCCCGAGCGGCCAGCACCTTGAACTCGCTCGTACGGGTGAGCGCGTCGCGCAGCACCACGAGGTCGCTCACATCCAGTCGCCCCTCCCCCACCGCCACGCAGGCACCCACGAGGGCGCGCACCATGCTGTGGCAGAACGCGTCGGCCTTGACCTCGGCGACCAGCACTCCTTCGGGATCGCGGGTCCACCGGTAGTCGAGAAGCGTACGGATGGTCGTGGCCTCGTCGCGGGGCTTGCAGTAGGCGGCGAAGTCGTGCAGGCCGATGAGGGTCTGCGCCGCGGCGTCCATCGCCGATGCGTCGAGTCGGCCCCGCACGCTCGTCGTGTCGAGGCGGCGCAGCGGATCGAATCCGGCGATCTCATCCGCGAGCCGGTAACGGTAGCGGCGCCAGACCGCCGAGAACCGCGCGTCGAATCCCTCGGGCGCGATCGAGGTACGGTGCACCGCCACATCGGAGTACGCGCCGAGCACTCCGCGCATCCGTCCGGCGATCGAGGCGGCCGGGTCGAGGGCTGCGCGTCCGTGCCGGGACTCGATGCGCGCCCACTGCGCGTCGTCGAGGTCGACGTGCGCGACCTGGCCGGAGGCGTGCACTCCGGCATCCGTGCGTCCGGCGACGACCAGCCGCACGTCGGAACCCACGATCCGCACCAGCGCCTCTTCGAGCGTGCCCTGCACGGTGCGCAGCGTCGGCTGCCGGGCCCACCCGCGGAAGTGGGTTCCGTCATAGGCGATGTCGAGCCGGATGCGCACGTCGACAAGCCTAGGACACCCACGACGACGGCCCCGGAGCATCCGCGGACGCCGGGGCCGTCATTGCGATCCGGGAAGGGTCAGATGCCGCCGTCGATCGAACGGATGGTGGTCGCCGGCTCATCCGGCACCATCACCTGGGTGTCGCGGTTCAGGCTCTCGCCGCGGAAGAACCGCTTCGACCGCGGGAACAGGTACCAGACGAACATCAGCACGAGACCGAACGCCAGCGATCCGATGCCGATCACGAAGGTGCCGCCGATGCCGAACAGCACGGTGTAGCCGTAGTCGACGTCCCACATGTCGATCGCCGACTGCACGAACGCCCCGGTGAGCATCAGTCCGCCCAGCAGCGGGAAGAGGCCCTTGAAGAAGAACTCGCGCGGCGAGCGGAAGATGTCGCGACGGAAGTACCAGACGCAGGCGAAGCCGGTGATCGCGTAGTAGAACGCGATGGCGAGGCCGAGCGACAGGATCGAGTCCTGCAGGATGTTGTCGCTGATGAGCGTCATGCCGATGTAGTAGACCGAGGCGACCACGCCCATGACGATCGTCGAGAACGACGGGGTCTTGTACTTCGGGTGCACGTCCTTGAACTTCGCGGGAAGCGCACGATAGACGCCCATGGCGAGGGTGCCGCGCGCGGTCGGGAGGATCGTGGTCTGCGTCGAGGAGATCGCCGAGATGATCACCGAGACCACGAGAACCCACCCGAACGGTCCGAGCAGCCCGTCCTTGATGGCGAGGAAGAAGTCGTCGGCGTTGGCCTCGTTGCCGAGTCCCGTGCCGGTCTCGCCGAGGCCCGCGTACATCATGGCCGCGATCGTGACCGCGACGTAGGTGAAGAGCAGGATGACGGTGGTGAGCAGAGCCGCGCGGCCCGGGATGCGCTTCGGGTCCTTGGTCTCCTCGTTCAGGGCGAGGCAGGTGTCCCAGCCCCAGTAGATGAAGAGGGCGAGCAGGATGGCCTCGGTGAAGCCCGACCAGTCGGTGAACGCGAACGGGTTCAGCCACTCCATGTCGAAGGGCGTCGGGTTCGGCGCCGTTCCCGCGAAGAACTGCCAGAGAGCAGTGACGATGAAGATGCCGAGGGCGAGGTACTGGATGCCGAGCAGGATGTTCTGGATGCGCTCGCCGATCTCGACCCCGCGCCAGCTCACCCACGTCATCGCGGCGATGAAGACGACGGCCACGACGACCACGCGCCAGTCGTTGTTGGCGAGGTCCTGCCCGATCAACGACCAGAAGTAGACCGAGGCGATCTGCGCGAGGTTGGCGAGCACGACCATGCCCGCGACGGCGACGCCCCAGCCGCCCATCCAGCCCGCCCACGGGCCGAACGCCTTGGTGCCCCAGGTGAACGTCGTGCCGCAGTCGGGCACGGCGTTGTTGAGCTCTCGATACGCGAACGCGATGAGGAGCATCGGAACGAAGGCGATGATGAAGGCGATGGGCGCCTGCGCGCCGACCGCGAGGACCACGAAGCCGAGCGTCGCGACGAGCGAGTACACGGGCGCGGTGGAGGCGAGACCGATGACGGTCGAACCCCAGAGCCCGAGTGTGCCTGCCGCCAACCCCTTGCCGTCGGGCCGTTCAAGGTGGATGGGCGTCGTAGCTGCCATGGTCAGACAGTAGGGCCATTGCGGTTATCGCGTCAATGACTTTCTCCGAACGACTGATTCCATCCGCGAATGGGTACGCACGCGACGAAATCCGCAGTTCAGTGAAATCCGCAGTTCAGTTTCGCCCGAGCATCCCGTCGGCGTGGTCGGCGATCCAAGCCATCAGCGGCAGCATCCGCTCCATGAGGTCCCGCCCGAGCGGGGTCAGGCTGTATTCGACGTGCGGGGGCACCGTCGGGAACGACTCGCGGTGCACGAGGCCGTCGTCGGCGAGGGTGCGCAGCGTGGAGGCGAGCATCTTCTCGCTGATGCCGTCGACCTCGCGGCGCAGCTCTCCCCAGCGCAGCGTTCCGTCCGACAACGACGAGAGAACGAGAACGCCCCACTTGCTCATCACGTGGTCGAGGATCACGCGGGTGCTACACCCCTGCTCGAAGACGAGCGGGGTGCTCTCCCGGATCTGCGCATAACTCACCGTCATGTAGGTACCTTACTTCAAAGTGGGTACCCGCAGGTCGGAAGGTTTTGAACCAGCGCGGGGTTGTCGAAGGTGTCATTCCCACGAAAGGACCCTCATGACCATTCTCGTCACCGGCGCCACCGGACAGCTCGGCCGCCTCGTCATCGACAGCCTCCTCGAGCGCGGCGCGGAGCCGTCGTCGATCGTCGCGGGGGTGCGCGACCTCACCAAGGCATCCGACATCGCCGCCCGCGGCGTGCGCACCGCGGTCGTCGACTACGACCGGGCCGACACGATCGCGGCAGCCCTCGAGGGCGTCGACTCGGTGCTCCTGATCTCGGGTTCCGAGGTCGGTCGCCGCACCGCGCAGCACCAGGCCGTCATCGACGCGGCGAAGGCGGCCGGAGTCGGCAAGCTCGTCTACACGAGTGCTCCGAAGGCCCCGACGAGCGATCTCGTGCTCGCCCCCGAGCACAAGGCGACCGAGGAGCTCATCGCCGCGTCCGGCATCCCCGCCGTGATCCTGCGGAACAACTGGTACACCGAGAACTACGCCGGTAACATCGCGCAGGCCCGCGAGACCGGCGTCCTGGCGGCCAGCGTCGGCGATGGCCGCGTGGCCTCGGCGAGCCGCAAGGACTTCGCGGATGCCGCGGCGGTCGTGCTGCTCGAAGATGGCCACCTCGGCCAGGCGTACGAGCTCGGCGGCGACGTCGCATGGACCTACGACGAGCTCGCCGCCGCGATCGCCGAGGTCATCGGCAGCCCCGTCGAGTACCGCGCGCTGACCGCCGAGGAGCACGCCGCCGCTCTCGAGTCCGCGGGTCTCGACGCCGGAACCGTCGGCTTCGTCACCGCGCTCGACGCCGGCATCCGCGACGGCGCACTGGCCGACACCGACGGCACGCTCGCGCGTCTGATCGGCCGCCCGACCACTCCTCTCGTGGAGGGTCTCCGCCCGCTGGCGTGACCTCGACGGCATCTCCGTCGCAGAAGGCCCGGTGTCCCTCGCGGATTCCGGGCTTTTCTGCGCCCGGGCGCGGGCGGGCCGCTAGTCTCACGAGTATGAGCATCGATGCACAGGCCGCCCTCGACGCGATCACCGCCGAGGAGCGGGAGTTGGATGTCGATCGTTTCACCGTGACGGATGCCTGGGAGGTGGGCGCCTGGCTGCGCGCGCGTGCCGTCGCCGACGCGTTGCCGATCGTCGTGTCGGTGGTCCTCGGGGGCCAACGCGCCTTCCACATGGCGGCGCCGGGCACGAGCGCCCTCAACGACGCCTGGCTGGAGCGGAAGTTCCGCGTCGTCGAGCACTTCGGCCGCTCTTCTCTGGGCGTGCACTACGACTTCCTCTCCCGGGGCGAGGACTTCGAGCGCTCATCCCGTCTCGACCCCGCGCTGTACGCAGCGGCGGGCGGCGGGTTCCCGATCCGGATCGGCGGAACGCTCGCGGGCGCGATCGGTGTGAGCGGCCTCGAGATGCACGCCGACCACGCTCTGGTCGTGGAGGCGCTGCGCGCGCACCTCTCGCGCTGAGACGATCCTCCGCCGCGTCAACCCCCTGGGCCCGGGGCGCTCGACGCGCGATGGTGGTCGCATGGCGAAGAACGTGCGCACGCTCCGATGCACCCCGGCGGATGTCTTTGAGGTGCTCGAGAACGGATGGCTGTACCCGGCCTGGGTCGTCGGCGCCTCGCGGATGCGCGAGGTCGATGAGACCTGGCCCGCCGAGGGATCCCAGCTGCATCACTCGGTCGGTGTCTGGCCCGCCCTCCTCGACGACACCACCGTCGTCGAGGAGTGGTCGCCCCCGAATCGCATGGTCATCCGCGCGAAGGGCTGGCCGATCGGAGAGGCTCGGGTGACCCTGAGGGTCCGCGCGTGGGACGGCGGCGCCATGGTGCGCATCGATGAGGAGCCGGTGAAAGGGCCCGCGACACTGCTGCCGAGCCTGATCACCACGCCGCTCCTTCGCTTCCGCAATGCGGAGACCCTGAACCGGCTGGCGTACCTCGCCGAGGGCCGCGCTCGCTGACCCTTCGGTCGCCAGCGCAGAACACTGCACCCGCCTCACTGATCGGAGAAGCACATGACCTCCCCTCTCCTCACTTCCCACGCCCCGCTCCCCTCCCCGCGCGGCCCACTCGGCGATGCGGTGCGGAAGCGCCTGACCGGCGAAGCGGATGCCGTGACCGTGCGGAGTGCGCAGGCCGCGGTGGCCGAGGCATCCGATCTCCTGCACGACGACGACGTGCAGCTGGCGCTCTTCCTGCTCTACGCCTCCGCGTACGGTTCGCTCCCCGGACTGGATCCTCGCCTGGAGTGGGATCCCGAGCTGATCGCGGTCCGTGGTGTGCTGGAGGCGGCCTTCGAGCAGCGCCTGCGCGATGTCGTTCCGATTCCGGAGATGCCGGAGCCCACCGTCGATGCCGTCGGGCGCGCGCTGTTCGCCCTCGCCGCGGACGACGACGGACCCAGCCTCTCGCGTTACCTCGCCCGCAAGGCGACCCCTGAGCAGGCCCGCGAGTTCTTCCTGCAGCGTTCCGTCTACACGCTGCGCGAGGCTGACCCCCACTCGTGGGCGATCCCGAGGCTCACCGGCCGGGCGAAGGCGGCGCTCGTCGAGATCCAGTCCGACGAGTACGGCGGTGGGCGCCCCGAGCGCGTGCACGCGGAGATCTTCGCCGCCGCGATGCGCGGTGCGGACCTCGACGACACGTATGGCACCTACGTCGACGATGTGCCGGCGATCACTCTCGCGTCGCACAACATGATGTCGATGTTCGGACTGAACCGTCGGCTGGTCGGTGCGATCGTCGGCCATCTGGCGGCCTTCGAGATGACGTCGTCGATCCCAAACAAGCTCTATGCCGACGGCCTGCGTCGACTCGGCTACGGCGAGGACGTCACCGACTACTTCGACGAGCACGTCGAAGCGGACGCCGTGCACGAGCAGATCGCCGCTCGCGATCTCGCCGGTGGACTCGCCGAGGACCGACCGGATCTGCTGCCGGACATCATGTTCGGAGCCGCCGCCTGCCTCGCGGTGGACGGCTGGGTCGGGGAGCACATCCTCGAGGCCTGGTCGCGCGACGAGTCCTCGCTCCGAGAGCGGGAGGACGTATGAGCGTGCACGACGAGCATCCGACGATCACCGCGTATCCCGACGGGCCCCTCCTGGTCCGGGGAGACATCGACCTTGTCGATGCCGAGGGCGCGCCGATCGAGCGCCACCGGCGCACGATCGCCCTCTGCCGCTGCGGGCTGTCGGCCATCAAGCCCTTCTGCGACGGCACGCACAAACCCGCGGGCTTCCGCACCGAGGATTGATGCGTCGCCCGCCCTTCCGTTCGGCGCTGCAGGCAGCGACGCGTCCCGCACGACTTCTGCTGGTCGCGAAGACCGCGCTGGCCGTCGGGATCGCGTGGTTCATCGCGCGATACATGCCGGGGGTCACCGACGAGTACCCCTATTACGCACCCCTCGGCGCGCTGGTGAGCATGTACCCGACGCTGATGGGGTCGGTGAAGTCCGGGCTCCAGACCCTGCTCGGACTCGCCGCCGGCATCGGGCTGGCCTCGATCATCGTGCTCACGGTGGGTCCGACGTGGTGGTCCATCCCGATCGTCGTCGGGCTCGGGGTGCTCCTCTCGGGCACGGGGTGGTTCGGGGTGGGGCGCGAGTACGTGCCCATGGCCGCCCTCTTCGTGCTGATCATCGGCGGGCAGAATGCCGACGACTACTCCCTGGGATACCTCACCCAGATGTCGGTCGGGGTCGCCGTGGGGCTCGTCGTGAATCTGGCGATCGCGCCGGCACCGCTCACCGCCGAGGCGACGGCAAGCCTGCGTCTCTTCCGCGAGCGACTCGCGACGCACCTGCACGATATCGGTGAGGCGGTGTCGGATTCGTGGCCGCCCGAGAAGGAGCAGTGGGCCGACGACGCGACCTCGCTCGCGGAGACGGCACGTTCGCTGCGCTTCGCTCTCGTCGAGGCGGACGAGAGTCGCCGAGGCAATCCCCGCGCGTGGGGTCGACGCGGGGAGACCGACGATGCGCACCGACAGCTGGAGGCGTTGGAGCGGATCTCGCAGCACATCAGGGACATCGCGGACTCGCTCGCGGACACGATCTGGGATCGCCCCGCGGCGATCGACCTCGATCTCGAACTCCCCGCTCCGCTGACCGCCGCCTGCCATGCGGTCGCCGACGTGATCGCTCTCGAGGATCCGACGTCGGCCGAGGCGCATCGCATTCGAGGAGAGGCGACGCGCGCCGTGCGTCTCCTCCTCGAGACGGTCGATGATCGCACGATCGAGTTGCGTCAGTCGATCGGCCCCGGTGTGCTCGCGGCGATGCATCTGCGGCGGATCCTGATCCTCAGCCGTCCCCCCGCCGATGCGCCCTCGGATGAGGTGCGGTAGCAACAGAAAACCCCGGTCCGAGGACCGGGGTGAATTCCTGTAGCAGGAGCGGGGCTTGAACCCGCGACCTCACGATTATGAGTCGTGCGCTCTGACCAGCTGAGCTACCCTGCCGCGACGCATCCGCGTTCTGCAGAGACGAATGCTGCGAGCCCCGAGTCAGGATTGAACTGACGACCCCTTCCTTACCATGGAAGTGCTCTGCCACTGAGCTATCGGGGCGTGCTGCCCCTCGCGGGGCAACCACACGAGAATACCATCACTGTGGCGTCCTCATGAAATCGAGCCGGTCAATACTCGTAGCGACCGGCGTTCGCCTTGAGCCATGGCAGCGGATCGATGGTCGATCCGTTGACGATGAGCTCGAAGTGCATGTGCGCGCCGTACGAACGGCCGGTGTTGCCGGTCTTGCCGATCACGGTTCCGACGGTGACCTTGTCGCCCGTCTTCACCTGCAGCGAGTCGTACTGCATGTGCGCGTAGTGGCTCGTGATGACCTCGCCGTCGATGACGTGGTCGATGTACACGGTGACGCCGTAGGCGCCGCCCTGCTCGGTCGCGAGGCGCACCGTGCCGTCGGCGATGGCCTGGACGGGAGCGCCGTTGCCGGGAACGAAGTCGATGCCCTCGTGCAGACGGCCGCTGCGCATGCCGTAGCCGTAGCTCATGCCGACGCCGACGAGGAACGGCCACTGGATGGCGGCCTCGGGGTCGTTAGTGAAGACCTCGTTGGAGTAGTTGATGCCCTGTTCGGCGGCGACCTCGACGAGGGAGATCGTGCTGAAGTCGTCGCCGCGGTCGAGGGCTTCGTTCTGCACGTCGGAGGAGGTGACGAAGGCCTGGATCTCATCGGATGCCGCGGACTTCTCGTCGGCGGCAGCGGGGGCGACCAGCGACGCGGAGGCGGCCGAGGTGCCCTGCACGGCGGCGAGGGCCTCGGCGGGGAGGGTCATCGACACCGCGAGGAGACCGGCGAGGCTCATGACACCGAGGGAGGCCCCGACGGTGACGACCTTGCGGATGCGGCCGGAGCGGCGCGGGGCGAGGTGCACGATCTCTTCGATCGACGACTTCTCGACGGGCACCGAGGCGGTCGCGCGGTGGAACGCCGATCCCTTGAACGCCTGCGAGGCCTGCTCGAACGCGTCGATGAGGTTCTCGGTCGGCGCGGGGATGGCGGGGCCGTCGATGATGATCGGCTCGTCGCTCACGACGAGGGGGACCTTGGCCGGCTTCGGCGTCGATTCGCCGAGCTCGGAGACGACCTCGTCGGGTGCGGCGATCTTCTCGACGGACTCGTCGGCGGCGATGGCCTCGGCCGCCAGCATGCGGGCGGCGCGACGGGACAGCGGCGCGGAGGTCTCGGTGGCCGCGGGGGATGCAGAGGCTGTCGCCGTCTCTCCCACCGCGGTGGCCTCGTGGGCCTGAGTGCGGAGTCGGCTGGAGCGGCGCGTGGGCGCAGATTCAGCCTGGGGATTCTCGAAGGGCAAAACGATTCTCTCGGGGTCGTACGTCAAGCTCGGGGGCGCTTACTCATGTTCCGCCTTCGGGCGGCGGAAATAACGATCGCATAAACACTACCTCGCCTCGGCTGGGAAAGCCATGAGTCATTCATCTTTCGCGCCGATCCGTTCGATCAGGCGCGCATGGACGGCGCTCCCGCCGGCGACGATCAGGGGGCGCGCCGTGTCGACGTCGAAGCGGGAGACCTCGCCTCCGGCCTCGCGGACGAGCAGTGCCCCGGCCGCGAAATCCCAGGGCTTCAGACCGCGCTCGAAGTATCCGTCGAGGCGTCCGGCGGCGACATAGGCGAGGTTGAGGGCCGCCGCTCCCATCCGCCGCAGGTCCCTCGCGATCGGCATCACGCGCCTCACCGTCTCGATGTCGCCGTCGTGCGTGGCCGGGTCGTATCCGAAGCCCGTCGCCAGCAACGCGCCTGCGGGTGTCTCGTCGGTGACCGCGAGTCGTTGGTCGCCCAGCCAGGCCCCGTGCCCGCGCGCGGCGGAGAACAGCTCACTCAGCGCGGGTGCGAACACGACTCCGGCGAGATGCTCCCAGCTCGCCGGGTCTGCCGTTCCGCGCACGGCGGCGATGCTGACATTGTAGGCGGGGATGCCGGTGGCGTAGTTCACGGTGCCGTCGATCGGGTCGACGACCCACGTGATGCCGGTCTCGCCCTGCGCCGCCTCGGACTCCTCGCCGAGGAACCCGTCACCCGGCCGCGCCGCGTCGAGCCGGGTGCGGATCAGGGCCTCGACCTCGCGGTCGGCCTCGGTGACGATGTCGGCCAGCGTGGTCTTGGTCGCCGCGAGCGTGACACCCTCGCGGCGACGGCGCTGCGCGAGCGCGCCGGCCTCGCGGGCGATCTCCTGCGCGAGCTCGGCGAGCTCAACCTCGATCTCGCCGCTCACTGCGGAGGACGCGGGGCGGGAGGCGGCGGCGGGAAGGCTTCCTGCGTGTGCGGAGCCGAGGGCGCCGACTGCGAGGGCGCCGACTGCGGGGGTGCGGACTGAGGGGGCGCGGGCTGCGGCGGCGCTGCCTGCGGAGGGGCAGGCTGCGGGGGCGCGCTCGGGTACGCGAATCCGGGTTCGGCGGGAGCGGTCGGCACCGGAGGAACTCCGGGAACCGTGGGAGCCTGCGGCTCGGGAGCCACCGGGAACGACGTCGCCGGGAGCGCAGCCTGCGGCACGTAGGCCGTGGGCTGTCCCGTGTAGTAGGCGTTCCAGTCGGGGCTGCCATCGGGCAGTGCGGGCAGCGGGGTCACACCGTCGGCGAACGTCGGCCACGAGAGGAACGCGCTCGCCGGAGGCGCCTGCTGCGCGGGCTTCTTCGGAGCGAAGAGCGCGTTGAGCAGAGGAACGAGCGTCGTTCCGACGGCGGCGAGGATCGTCAACGCGACGACGATCCGCCAGTAGAGCTCGACGTACTCGAACGCGTCGGGGAAAGTCAGGTAGAACACGAGCATCGCCACGAGGCCGCCGAGGAACACGACCGTGATGATGTAGATCACCCGGTTGAACGTGGTGGGGTGGCGCTGTGCAGCCGGGGTGAAGAGGCGCACGTGCAGCAGCGCGAGCTGCAGGATGCCGACCACGAGGAGCAGCTGGAAGAACCGCGCCGCTCCGTTGAAGTAGTAGTCGTCTTCGGGCAGCCAGATCTTGAAGGCACCGACGATCAGCGCGATGATCCAGGTGACCATGCTGGTGAGCGCCAGCCAGTCGGGGCGCTTGGGTGCGAGTCCCGCCTCGAGGATCGCGATGCCCGCGAATCCGGCGAACAGCAGGATCGTGAGGAATGCCCGGCCGATCAGGCCGTCCTGGTCACCGATCAGCACCCACACGACGCAGACGAGCGCTGCGGCGATCAGAGCCCCGATGGCGATCCAGATCGCTCCCCTGATCAGGAGCGACATGTTCTTCTTCTCTTCGGTCACGGTCTCCGGCTGGGACATGACGACCCTCCCCCTCTAGCGGCGTTGCCCCTCATCCTGCCATGCGAGCAGGCGCGGGCACTGCCCCGACGCCCCGGATGTGCACAAGCATCCGAAAGCCGACGTCGGTGCAGTCCGGGTCAGCCGGCCTTCTTCGCGGACGCGGCGGCGAACTCGGCGATCCGTGCCTGCGCGTCGGGCGTCTGCATCGCGGCGCCGATCGAGAGCGCCTCCGCGGTCAGCTGTTCGGCGAAGGTGCGCTCGGGTTGCGCGCGCACCAGGTGCTTCGCCTGCCCGTAGGCATCCGCGGCACCGGCGAGCCAGAAGCGGGCGATCTCCTCACCGCGAGCCCGCACGAGGGCGGCCTCGGCCGCCGAGTCCTCGCCCGTCACCGTCTCGGCCGCGAGGCCCCACTCCACCGCTTCGTCGGCGGTGAGGAGGCGATCCTGCAGCACCAGCTGCAGTGCACGTCGCTGCCCGACCGCTCGGGCGAGCTGCGCCGAGACCGACAGGTCGGGGGTGAGGCCGATGTTCGCGTAGAGGCTGCCGAGCCGCGATCGCGAGCCGACCACCGCGTAGTCGCTGCTGAGCAGAATTCCGAGCCCTCCGCCCGCGGTCGTGCCGTGCGCGGCCGCGACGACCGGCACCGACGATTCCGTCAGCGAGCGGATGCCGGTGTTGATGACCTCTGCCAGGGCCGTGATCTCATCGCCCGACCCCATCGTGGTCGCCATGTCGATCACGTCACCGCCGGCGCAGAATGCGGGCCCCGCCGCATCGATCAGGATCGCCTTCACATCAGAACGCGACGTCGCCTCGCCCGTGGCGTCGCGCCACGCGTGCGCGAGATCGGCGTTGAAGGCGTTGAGCCGAGCCGGGCGGTTCAGCGTGAGCCGAGCCATCCCCTCATCGACCGAGAACAGGATGGCATCGCTCATGGCTTCTCCTTCGAGCACAGGACGTTGCGTCCAGCGTAATCGCGGTCAGGCGTACTGCCACACCCGCGAGACGAACGCCTCCATGCGGCGGCGGGTGCCGTCGAGGCGGAAGTCGACCTGCCCGTCGGCCAGGACCTCGTTCGGCGCGAGCGGGTGTGCGAGCCGCACGTTCTCGTGGCACGAGAGGTCCGCGCAGATGTAGGTGCCGAACGAGTCGCCCCGCTGCCCCGCTTCCCCCGCCCGTCGCGCCGAGAACAGCGTGACCTGGTTGCCCGGCTGCATGGTGCGGCAGATGTCGCACATGCCCGATCGGCCGCGCCCCGGGTCGGAAGCGCGCAGCACGATGCCGACGATCTCGCCGTCGTGCGGGATCAGCACGTACCCGCGGCGGCCGGCGCCCGGATCGCGCCACGCGAAGAAGTCGAGGTAGTCCCAGTCGACCAGCACGAAGTCGTGCGGCATCTCCATGACCCGGAGTTCGTCGGCATCCGCATTGACGAACGATGCCCGGACGTCTGCTTCGGTGAGCGCTCGCATCGTCCCAGTCTAGGAAGTCGCGGGTGGGAACGGCTCGTAGAGTGGCGGGATGGCACACGCACTCGTCACCGGAGCATCCCGCGGCATCGGCCGGGCCACCGCGATCGCGCTGAGCGCGCGCGGCGATCGCGTCGCGGTGCACTACGGCAGCGACCGGGATTCCGCCGCCGAGACGCTCGCCCTGCTGCACGGCGACGGCCATCACCTGGTGGGCGGCGATCTCTCAGATCCGACGGCTGCCGCGGCCATCGTCGATGAGGCGACCGCGGCGCTCGGGGTCATCGACGTGCTCGTGAACAATGCGGCGATCGCGCCGAGCCCGGCGACCTTCCATCGGGTGGATGCCGTGGACTACGCCACCTGGCGGGAGACATGGACGCGGATGCTCGACGTCGACCTCCGCGCCGCCGCGAACGTCTCCTATCTCGTCGCCAACGCGCTGATCCGCGCGGGTGCCGACGGATCGATCGTGAACATCGGTTCACGCGGCGCCGACCGCGGCGAACCCGACTTCCCCGCCTACGGGGCGGCGAAGGCGGGACTGCACGCGCTCGGCCAGTCGCTGGCCGTCGCGCTGGCTCCGCACGGCATCGCCGTCGCGACCGTCTCCCCCGGCTTCGTCGGGACCGAACGGCAGCAGTCGAAGCTCGCCGGCGCCGAAGGTGATTCCGTGCGCGCGCAGAGCCCGTTCGGCCGCGTCGGCACGCCCGAGGAGGTCGCCGCCGCGGTCGTCTACCTCACCTCTCCCGAGGCGCAGTGGGCGTCGGGTGCGGTGCTCGACCTCAACGGGGCTTCTTACTTGCGGTGAGCGTCATGCGAAACGCCGTTTCTTGTCTCTGTCCGCCGAAGGGAGGACAGACACAAGGGACGACCGGACACCACAATTCAGGAGTGGCGCAACGAATCACCCGGGCGACGCGAGGAACGCTCGCGTGTGTCCTGTCTGCCGCAGTTCTGGCCGGATGCACCGCTCCGAGCCCGGACGCGCTCGAGTCGCCCGCCGCAACTGAGTTGGCCGTGGAATCGGCATCCGAGCCGACGACACCCCCGGCTCCTGTGTCGACGCCGAAATCCGAGCCGGACTGCATCCCTTCGGGAGGGGACGGCATGATTACCACCGGTGAGCCGCTCAATGTGGAGTTGTACTCCAACGTTCACGACTACGGCCCCCGCGATGGCGCGAACGGCACGGTGGAGTACGCCGCTGACGGCACCCTCGCCTCCTACGAAGTCGCCTCCGGCGACTACGTCGATGCGATCCTCGAACGCCTCTGCGTCGGCTTCTACTCCCTGCAAGCTCTCAACGCCGTGCGGCGCGGGAGCGTCCACTCGGTGGATCCGACCTATCAGGCCTACCTGGCCGGTCTCTACGTCGGTGACACGCTGAACCTCAGCCCGTACACGATCACGAGCGTCGGCGATCTCAACGGCGAGGTCTTCGCCTACGAGACGTCCTTCATCCTTCCGCCGCAGAAGTGAGCACGCTCGTCGACACTCGCAGCTGAGCCCGGGAACGAGAAAAGCCGCCAGCTTGCGGCGGCTCTTCTAATCCAGGCGTTCGGATGTGAACACCTTCTGGTGGCGAGTGAGGGATTCGAACCCCCGAATGCAGTGCAGTCTGATTTACAGTCAGATCCCTTTGGCCGCTTGGGTAACTCGCCAGAGCGCACCCGTCCAACTTGAACAGCCAACCGGGGGCACGAGTATTTATAGTACCCGTCGAACGCCGGTGGATGAAATCGAGCTGTCAGCTGCCCTGCACGCCGCGCGCCGACTCCGCGAGCGACTCGGGAGTGCGCAGCAGACCGCCCTCGGCACGGCACGTGGCCGCCGCGATGTCCATCGCCCGATGCAGCAGCGCCTGCCACTCGCCTGCGGCCTGAGGACGTGCTCCGACCAGCCCCGCAGCGACGGCGGCGAGGGTCGCATCGCCCGCGCCAACCGTGTCGACGATCGGCCCCGGCAGCGTCGCGATCGGCGCGGAGATCGTCGCGGTATCCGTCTCGATCACCGCGCCCTCCGAGCCCGCTGTCGCCAGCACCGCGCGCACGCCGAGACCGCGCAGACGCACGCGCAGCGCGTCGAGGTCGCCGTCGTACAGCAGCGTCGCGTCATCGGCGCCCACTTTGACGATCTCGGTCGCCGCGGCGAGGCGCTCGAAGCCGCGCACGAACTCCTCCCGGTCGCTGAGCATGCCCGCGCGCGGGTTGGGATCGATCGCGAGGCGCGCGTCGCCGACGGCATCCGCCAGCGCGTCGACCTCGGCCGGAACATCGAACGGGAAGCAGCTGATCGCCACGAGATCGGAGTCGGCGATCGCCTGCCGCGCGGCATCCGAATAGCGGATGCTGCGCCGCTGCGCCGCCTCGTTGAAGACGTACTCCGGCTCTCCACCGGCCGAGCGCTGCACGATCGCGCGCGAGGAGCCGTGCGGGGCCGGCTCGGCGATCAGCGTGACTCCGTGGTCGTCGAGGTACTCGCGGATGTGCGCGCCGGCCGCATCGTCGCCCACCATGGCGATCAGCGTCGTCGGCACCCCCAACCTGCGCAGGCCCACGGCCACGTTCAGCGCGGCGCCACCCACCAGTTCGCGGATGCCCGTCTCGTCGCGGATCTCGTCGATCAGGGCGTCTCCGATGACGACCGCGGATCGGGAAGAAGTGTCTGTGCTCACCCGCCCGACATTACCGCGCCCCGCCGTCATCGTCCGCTCGCACGGCTCGGGATGACCGAGGAGTACGGTGTGGCTATGAAGGCACGCTCCGTTGCCGCCGTCGCGGCCCTCCTGCTCATCGCCGGCCTCACGGGCTGCGGCGCCGCCTCCGACGGCGACGGGGGCTCCTCCGCCTCTCCATCGCCCTCGGAATCGGGATCGCCCACCGAGTCGGCATCCGCCTCCCCCACCCCGTCGCCGACACCCACCGCCGCCGCCGTGGCGCTGCCGACCGACTGCCGCGCGATCCTCTCGGAAGACGTGCTGTCGCAGCTCGGCGAGACGCCGCTCAACGACGCCGCATTCGGACCGTCGGGCGTCGGCCCGAACGGAACCCTCACCTGCATCTGGCGAGACCCCGGCGCCGACACCACGGGCCTCGTCACGACGATCGAGCGCATGAACCGCGGACCCGCGCTCGACCTGCTCAACAACCTCGCCGACACCGAGGGCTTCAGCTGCTTCACGCCCGACGGCGGTACCCGCTGCGAGAAGACCTGGCAGAACGAGCAATACCCCGTGACCGACGGGCGCACCCTCTTCTGGCGCGACGGCATCCTCATCGACACCCAGTACTCCAACCTCGCGCCCACCGGCTACACGGCCAGCATCATCGCGAGCATCTTCGACTAGGCATCCGCCCGCTCGGATGCCGGCGGGTACGACGAAGGCCCCGGGGAGAACCCCGGGGCCTTCGTTCACTCACTCACACTCAGTTGTACGTACCGGGCGTGATGTCGTCCGTCGAGAACGCGTCGAAGTCGACGTAACCGAAGTCACCGTCGGCGTACGCCCCGTCGGATGCGAAGATCCGGTTCGGGTAGCGCTCGCTCTTGGCCTCTTCCGTGGCCTCGACCGTGACGTCGCGGTACTTCGAGAGACCGGTTCCGGCGGGGATGAGCTTTCCGATGATGACGTTCTCCTTGAGACCGACCAGCGGGTCGCGCTTGCCCTGCATCGCAGCCTCGGTGAGCACGCGGGTCGTCTCCTGGAAGGAGGCGGCCGACAGCCACGACTCCGTCGCGAGCGACGCCTTCGTGATACCCATCAGCTCCGAACGGCCCGACGCGGGGCGCTTGCCCTCGGCCACGGCCTCGCGGTTGATCGCCTGGTAGCGCTTGAGGTCGACCATCTCACCCGGCAGCAGGGTCGTGTCGGCGTGATCGACGACGGTGACCTTGCGGAGCATCTGGCGGACGATGACCTCGATGTGCTTGTCGTGGATCGGCACACCCTGCGAGCGGTACACGCCCTGGACGCCGTTGACGAGGTAACGCTGCACCTCGCGGGCACCCATGACACGCATGACCTCCTTGGGGTCGAGCGTGCCCACCAGGATCGGCTGACCGACCGTGACGTGCTGTCCGTCCTCGACCAGGAGCGTCGCACGACGCAGAACCGGGTAGATGACCGGCTCGTCGCCGTTGTCGGGCGTCAGGATGACCTTCTTGGCCTTGTCCGTCTCGTCGATCGTGATGCGGCCATCGGCCTCGGCGATCGGCGACGCACCCTTGGGGGTACGAGCCTCGAACAGCTCCTGCACACGGGGAAGACCCTGCGTGATGTCGTCTGCCGACGCGGAACCACCGGTGTGGAAGGTACGCATCGTCAGCTGGGTACCGGGCTCACCGATCGACTGGGCCGCGATGATGCCGACGGCCTCGCCGATGTCGACGGTCTTACCCGTCGCCAGCGAACGGCCGTAGCACTGAGCGCAGACACCGACGGCGGAGTCGCAGGTCAGGACCGAGCGCACCTTGATGGTCTCGACACCCGCCGCGACCAGCTTGTCGATGAGCACGTCACCCACGTCGTCACCGGCGTCGGCGAGGACCTCGCCCTTGCTGTCGACGACACCCGAGGCGAGCGTACGGGCGAACACCGAGTTCTCGACGTTCGCATCGCGCACGAGCTCACCCTGCGAGTTCGGAGCGGCGATCGGGAGCTCGAGGCCCTTCGACGTGCCGCAGTCCTCTTCGCGGATGATGACGTCCTGCGAGACGTCCACCAGACGACGGGTCAGGTAACCCGAGTCGGCGGTACGCAGAGCGGTGTCGGCCAGACCCTTACGGGTACCGTGCGTCGCGATGAAGTACTCCGCCACCGACAGACCCTCGCGGTACGAGGAGATGATCGGACGCGGGATGATCTCACCCTTGGGGTTGTTCACCAGACCACGCATACCCGCGATGTTGCGGATCTGCAGCCAGTTACCACGGGCGCCCGAGGACACCATGCGGTTGATGGTGTTGTCCTCCGGGAAGTGCGCCTTCATCGCGGCCTGCACCTCGTCGGTCGCCTCGGTCCAGATCTTGATGAGCTCCTGGCGACGCTCGGCGTCGGTCGTGAGGCCCTTCTCGTACTGGGACTGGACCTTCGCGGCCTGCTTCTCGTAGCCCGCGACGATCTCGGCCTTGTTCGGCGGCGTCAGGATGTCGCTCAGGGCGACGGTCACACCGGAGCGCGTGGCCCAGTAGAAACCGGCGTCCTTAATGCGGTCCAGCGACGCAGCCGTCTCGACCTTCGGGTACTCCTCGGCCAGCTTGTTGACGATCTGCGACAGCTTGCCCTTGTCGGCCTGCTCGCGGACGAAGGGGTAGCCCTTCGGCAGCGCGTCGTTGAAGATCGCCTGACCCAGCGAGGCGTCCACGAGACCGTGACGCTCGTAGCCCTCGGGCGCTTCGCCCTCGAGGAACGTCAGACCCGGGATGCGGATGCGGATCTTGGCCTGCAGGTCGAGGGTTCCCTCGTCCTTCGCCAGGATCGCCTCGCCGACCGAACCGAATGCACGGCCCTCACCGGCTGCGCCCTCCTTGACCGTGGTCAGGTGGTGCAGACCGATGATCATGTCCTGCGAAGGCAGGGTCACCGGGCGGCCGTCGGACGGCTTCAGGATGTTGTTCGACGCGAGCATCAGCACGCGGGCCTCGGCCTGAGCCTCGACCGACAGCGGCAGGTGCACGGCCATCTGGTCACCGTCGAAGTCGGCGTTGAACGCCGCGCAGACGAGCGGGTGCAGCTGGATGGCCTTACCCTCGACGAGCTGCGGCTCGAACGCCTGGATGCCGAGACGGTGCAGCGTGGGCGCACGGTTGAGCAGCACGGGACGCTCGCGGATGATCTCCTCGAGCACGTCCCAGACCTCGGGACGCGTGCGCTCGACGGCGCGCTTCGCGGCCTTGATGTTCTGCGAGTGACCCAGGTCGATCAGGCGCTTGATGACGAACGGCTTGAAGAGCTCCAGAGCCATCTGCTTGGGCAGACCGCACTGGTGCAGCTTGAGCTGCGGTCCGACGATGATGACCGAACGGCCCGAGTAGTCGACGCGCTTTCCGAGCAGGTTCTGGCGGAAACGACCCTGCTTACCCTTCAGCATGTCGCTGAGGGACTTCAGGGCGCGGTTGCCGGTACCGGTGACGGGACGACCACGGCGACCGTTGTCGAACAGAGCGTCGACGGCCTCCTGCAGCATGCGCTTCTCGTTGTTGACGATGATCTCGGGGGCACCGAGGTCGATCAGACGACGAAGACGGTTGTTGCGGTTGATCACGCGGCGGTACAGGTCGTTCAGGTCGGAGGTCGCGAAGCGGCCACCGTCGAGCTGCACCATCGGACGAAGCTCCGGCGGGATCACCGGGACGACGTCGAGGACCATCGCGGCCGGGCTCATGCCGGTCTCGAGGAACGAGTTGACGACCTTGAGACGCTTGATCGCACGGATCTTGCGCTGGCCCTTGCCCTCGGCGATCTGCAGGTGCAGGTTCTCGGCCTCGGCCTGGAGGTCGAAGGCGGCGAGACGACGCTGGATCGACTCGGCACCCATGTAGGCCTCGAAGTACTGACCGAAGCGGTCCTGCAGCTCGTGGAAGACGTCGTCCTCGGGACGCAGTGCGCCGACCTCGAGCGTGCGGAAGTCCTCCCATACGCGCTCGAGCTTGGCGATCGCCTCGTCGGCACCCTTGCGGATGAGCGACATCTCCTTCTCGGCGGCGTCCTTGACCTTCTTCTTGGCATCGGCCTTGGCACCCTCGGCCTCGAGAGCGGCGAGCTCCTCCTCGAGACGAGCGAGGCGCTCGGCGATCTTGGAGTCACGGCGGTCGCCGAGCGTCTTCAGCTCGAGACGGACGTTGTTCTCCTGGGTGCCCAGGTCGCGGTGACGAGCATCCTCGTCGACCGAGATGACCATGTACGCGGCGAAGTAGATGACCTTCTCGAGGTCCTTCGGCGCCATGTCGAGCAGGTAGCCCAGACGCGAGGGAACACCCTTGAAGTACCAGATGTGGGTGACGGGAGCGGCGAGCTCGATGTGACCCATGCGCTCACGACGGACGGAGCTCTTGGTGACCTCCACGCCGCAGCGCTCGCAGACGATTCCCTTGAAGCGGACGCGCTTGTACTTTCCGCAGGCGCATTCCCAGTCGCGGGACGGTCCGAAGATCTGCTCTCCGAAGAGGCCGTCCTTCTCGGGCTTCAGGGTGCGGTAGTTGATGGTTTCGGGCTTCTTGACCTCGCCGTAGGACCACGCGCGGATGTGGTCTGCGGTCGCCAGGCCGATGCGAAGCTCATCGAAAGTTGTGGACTCGAGCACTAGTTCTCCTGTGTCGGAAATTCTTTTTGAGAAGTCTGCTTCGGGGGGCCCGGGAGTTGCGTCCCGGGCCCGTCCGAAGGATTAGATCTCGTCGATCGAGGCGGCCTCGAAGCGGCTGGAGATGTTGATACCGAGCTCTTCCGCGGCGCGGAACGCCTCGTCGTCGGTGTCGCGGAGGTTGACCAGCGTGCCGTCGGCCGAGAGGACCTCGACGTTCAGGCAGAGCGACTGCATCTCCTTCATGAGCACCTTGAACGACTCGGGGATGCCGGGCTCCTGGATGTTCTCGCCCTTGACGATCGCCTCGTAGACCTTGACGCGGCCGAGGATGTCGTCGGACTTGATGGTGAGGAGCTCCTGGAGGGCGTACGCGGCGCCGTAGGCCTCGAGGGCCCACACCTCCATCTCACCGAAGCGCTGTCCACCGAACTGCGCCTTACCACCGAGCGGCTGCTGGGTGATCATCGAGTACGGACCCGTGGAACGTGCGTGGATCTTGTCGTCGACCAGGTGGTGCAGCTTCAGGATGTACATGTAGCCCACCGAGATCGGCGCCGGGAACGGCTCACCGGAGCGGCCGTCGAACAGCTGCGTCTTTCCGGACGAGTCGATCAGGCGAACGCCGTCGCGCGTCGGGAGCGTCGAGTCGAGGAGACCGGAGATCTCCTCCTCCGACGCGCCGTCGAACACCGGGGTCGCGACCTTCGTACCGGGAGCGGCCTCGAAAGCCTGCTCCGGCAGACGCACGGCCCACTCGGGGGTGCCCTCGACCTTCCAGCCCTGCTTGGCGATCCACCCGAGGTGGGTCTCCAGCACCTGGCCGAAGTTCATTCGACCCGGGATGCCGAGCGGGTTCAGGACGATGTCGACCGGGGTTCCGTCCGCGAGGAACGGCATGTCCTCGATCGGGAGGATCTTCGCGATGACGCCCTTGTTGCCGTGACGGCCGGCGAGCTTGTCGCCCTCGGTGATCTTGCGCTTCTGGGCGATGTAGACCACGACGCGGCGGTTGACGCCCGAGCCGAGCTCGTCGTCGCCGTCCTCGGCGTTGAACTCCTTGACGGCGATGATCGTGCCCTGCTCACCGTGGGGAACCTTCAGCGACGTGTCGCGGACCTCGCGGCTCTTCTCGTTGAAGATCGCGCGGAGCAGACGCTCCTCGGCCGACAGCTCGGTCTCGCCCTTCGGCGTGACCTTGCCGACGAGGATGTCGCCGGGGCGGACCTCGGCACCGATGCGGATGATGCCGCGCTCGTCGAGGTCCTTGAGCAGCTCCGGGCTGACGTTGGGGAGGTCACGGGTGATCTCCTCCTTGCCGAGCTTGGTGTCGCGCGCGTCGACCTCGTACTCCTCGATGTGGATCGAGGAGAGGGTGTCGTCCTTCACCAGGTCCTGGCTCAGGATGATCGCGTCCTCGAAGTTGTAGCCCTCCCACGTCATGAACGCGACGAGGAGGTTCTTTCCGAGGGCCAGCTCGCCGTTCTCGGTGGCGGGGCCATCGGCGATGACCTCTCCGACCTCGATGCGCTCGCCGGCGGTGACGACGACCTTCTGGTTGTAGGAGGTGCCCTGGTTGGAGCGGTCGAACTTGCGCAGGTGGTACTCCTGCGTGCCGCCCTCGTCGAGCATGACGACGACGCGGTCCGCGGAGACCTCGGAGACGACACCGGCCTTCTCGGCGGTGATCACGTCACCGGCGTCGATGGCCGTGTAGCCCTCCATACCGGTTCCGACGAGCGGCGAGTCGCTGCGCAGCAGCGGCACGGCCTGACGCTGCATGTTGGCGCCCATGAGGGCGCGCTGCGCGTCATCGTGCTCGAGGAAGGGCACGAGCGAGGTCGCAACCGACACCATCTGGCGCGGCGAGACGTCGATGTAGCCGATCTCCTCCGGGAGGAAGAGGTCGACCTCACCGCTACCGCCCTTGGGGCGCGCGAGGACGTGGCTCTCGCGGAAGCGACCCTTGGCATCGAGCGGGGCGTTGGCCTGCGCGATGTTGAAGTCGACCTCTTCGGAAGCCGTGAGGTAGTCGATCTGGTCGGTGACGACGCCACCCTCGACCTTGCGGTACGGGGTCTCGATGAAACCGAACGAGTTGATGCGCGCGAACGTCGCGAGAGCACCGATCAGACCGATGTTCGGGCCTTCCGGGGTCTCGATCGGGCACATGCGGCCGTAGTGCGACGGGTGGACGTCACGGACCTCGACGCCGGCGCGGTCACGCGAGAGACCACCCGGGCCGAGCGCCGAGAGACGACGCTTGTTGGTCAGACCCGCGAGCGGGTTGTTCTGGTCCATGAACTGCGACAGCTGCGACGTTCCGAAGAACTCCTTGATCGCGGCGACGACGGGGCGCACGTTGATCAGGGTCTGCGGCGTGATCGCCTCGATGTCCTGCGTGGTCATGCGCTCGCGGACGACGCGCTCCATGCGCGACAGACCGGTGCGGACCTGGTTCTGGATCAGCTCGCCGACCGCGCGGATACGACGGTTGCCGAAGTTGTCGATGTCATCGGTCGCGAGACGGATCTCGGCCTTCTTGCCGCCACGGATGCCCGAGAAGGTCTCGGTGCCCGCGTGGATGCGCACGAGGTACTTGATCGTCGCGACGATGTCTTCGACCGTGAGGACCGAGTCCGTCAGCGGCGCGTCGAGACCGAGCTTGTGGTTGATCTTGTAACGACCCACCTTCGCCAGGTCGTAGCGCTTCGGGTTGAAGTAGAAGTTGTCGAGGAGCGCGCGGGCGGCCTCGGCGGCGACCTGCTCGCCCGGACGCAGCTTGCGGTAGATGTCGCGGAGCGCATCTTCCTTCGTGACGATGGTGTCCTTCGCGAGCGTCTCCTCGATCGAGGTGAAGCCGGCGAACTCCGCCAGGATCTCTTCGCTCGTCATGCCGAGGGCCTTGAGGAAGACGGTCACCGACTGCTTGCGCTTGCGGTCGATGCGCACGCCGACCTGGTCGCGCTTGTCGATCTCGAACTCGAGCCATGCACCGCGGCTCGGGATCACGCGCGCCGAGACGATGTCCTTATCGGACGTCTTGTCGGGCGTCTTGTCGAAGTAGACACCGGGCGAACGCACCAGCTGCGAGACGACGACGCGCTCGGAGCCGTTGATGATGAACGTGCCCTTGCCGGTCTGGAGCGGGAAGTCGCCCATGAAGACCGTCTGGGTCTTGATCTCACCGGTGAGGTGGTTCATGAACTCGGCCTCGACGTACAGCGGAGCGGCGTAGGTCTTGCCACGCTCCTTGCACTCCTCGATCGAGTACTTCTCGGGCTCGAGGTACGGGTTCGTGAACGAGAGCTGCATCGTCTCGCCGAGGTCCTCGATCGGGGAGATCTCCTCGAAGATCTCGCCGAGACCGCTGATCTCGTTGACGTCGGTGCGGCCGGCCTTCTTGGCCTCGGCCACGCGGGCCTTCCAGTCGTCGTTACCGACGAGCCAGCCGAAGGACTCGGTCTGGAGGGCGAGAAGGTCGGGGACCGTCAGCGTGTCGGAGATCTTGGCGAACGAGAGGCGGGAAGCTCCGCGTCCGTTCTTGGTGGTGGTGGATGTGGATGCGTTGCGAGCAGCAGCCAAGGGAATAACCTCCGTGAGCCCCGCAGGGCTTCTCGATTCCTTTGTCGTCAGGTGGAGTGTGCGCTCAGAAGCTCAACGAAATGCCGACCACCATATGAGGGCATGGAGAAGCGAGCGCAACTACTAACTATAGACACGAATCTGCGACATGGCAAGTGGAGTCCTTGACCAATATCGGATGCTGCGGTATTGGCATCCGTCAGCGCGGTGTGGCGAGCATCACACCCAGGTCCAGGTGACGAGCACCGACTCTGCGGTCTGCTGGCGCTCGGCCGCCGGCACCGTGTCGCTGAAGGAGAACGTCACGACGTAGGTCTGGTCGGCGCTGCTGACGTAGTACTGGTCGACGACGTAGGAGACGCCCTCACTCGACATGGCCGCCGAGATGTGCGCGGACTCGGAATCCGCGACGACGACGCGGTCGTGCACGACGACGTCGGTGGCGCCCACCGTCTCGAGTTCCTTCAACCCCAGCGTCTCGACCTGGTCGGGCGTGACGACGCCGACCGGGGACTTGAGCACGTTCACGTTGTCGGCGAACCCGTCGGCGTCCTGGAGATCGGCGGCGAAGCTGTCGGGATCGAACCCGGGGATCTCCTGCTGCGGGTCCTCCCACCCCGCGGGCGCGATGAACGTGTAGCCGTCACCGGCGATCGTGGCTCCCGTCGCGGGCGCTGCGTCGAGTTCGCCCGCCGTCGTCTCCTCCGCCTCGACCTCGGACGAGGACCCGCTCGTCTCCTGCGGGGTCGGGATGAGCGTCGAGCACCCGGTGAGGGTGAGGGCGGCGGCGACGAGCAGGGCAGCGGATCGAAGAGGAGTACGCATGCGTCACATGCTATCCACTGCCTGCGACATCGCCGGCCGCCCGCCCCTCACGACGCGATGTCGAGCTCGTTCCCGGGGATCGAGGCGAGCAGACGACGCGTGTACGGATCGCGCGGGTTCGTGAAGATCTCCTCCGACGATGCGGCCTCGACCAGGCTGCCGTCCTTCATCACGCACACGTAATCGCTGATGAGACGCACCACGGCGAGGTCGTGAGAGATGAAGAGATAGCTGAGCCCGTACTCGCTCTGGAGGTCGCCGAGCAGGGTGAGGATCTGGTCCTGCACCAGCACGTCGAGGGCGGAGACCGGCTCGTCGCACACGATGAGGTCGGGCGAGAGCGCGAGTGCACGGGCGATCGCGACGCGCTGGCGCTGACCGCCCGACAGCTCCGACGGATACCGCCCGAGCATCGACTGCGGCAGCGCCACGTCGTCGAGCAGCTGGCGCACGCGCGCACGACGCTCGGCGCCGCTCCCCCGGCGGTAGAACTCGAGGGGCTCGGCGATCAGACGCTCGATCGTGAACATCGGGTTCAGGCTGGAGTACGGATCCTGGAAGATCGGCTGCACGCGCTGGCGGAAGTCGCGCGTCTCGGCACGACTGAGCGACGCGACGTCCTTGCCCTCGAAGCGGATCAGACCGCTGGTCGGCTCGATCAGCTTCAACAGCATCCGCGCCGTCGTCGTCTTGCCCGACCCCGACTCCCCCACGATCGCGACCGTCTCGCCGCGCGGGATCGCGAGCGACACGTCGTTGACCGCGACGAAATCTTCGCCGCGTCCGCGCACCGGGTACACCTTGGTGAGGCCCTCGATCTCGACGATGTGGTCGGCCTTCGCAGCGGAACCGGAATCCACGGACGCGTCGGCCGCGGCATCCGCTCGTTCCTCGACCTGGAAGGCCTCCGGACGCAGGCGCGCGGCCGCCACCGAGGGGGCGGCCTTCACGAGGGACTGCGTGTACGGATGCTGCGGATCCTCGAGGATCTGGCGGGCGGGGCCCTGCTCGACCACCTTGCCGCGGTGCATCACCACGACGCGCTCCGCGCGCTCGGCGGCGAGACCGAGGTCGTGCGTGATGAGCAGCACGGCGGTGCCGAGCTCGCGCGTCATCGCACCGATCTGATCGAGGATCGTGCGCTGCACCGTGACGTCGAGCGCGCTCGTCGGTTCATCGGCGATCAGCAGACGCGGCTTGCAGGCGAGGCCGATCGCGATCAGCGCGCGCTGCCGCATTCCGCCCGAGAACTCGTGCGGATACTGCTTCGCCCGCTTCTCGGGATCGGGCAGGCCCGCGGCGGTGAGCGCCTCGACGACCTTCTGCTGCACGTTCTGCCGCGTGGCGAGACCGTGCGCGAGCAACGTCTCGGCGACCTGGGTGCCGACCTTCGCGACCGGGTTGAGGTTCGACATCGGATCCTGCGGGACGAGACCGATGTCGCGCCCGCGGATCGTGCGGAGCTCGTTCTCGCCGGCGTGCGCGATGTCGCGCCCGTCGAGACGGATGCTGCCGCTGGCGACCCTGCCACCTCCCGCGAGGAGGCCGATGATGGCCATCGCGGTCGTCGACTTGCCCGAACCGGACTCGCCGACGATCGCGACCGTCTCACCGGGCGAGATCTCGAGGTCGACCCCCTCGACGGCGTGCACGACGCCGTCCATGGTGGTGAAGTCGACCGCGAGCCCCTCGACGGAGAGGAGCGGGGTGTCGTTCATCGTGTTCTCCTGGGCGTTCATCGGGCACGCGTCCTCGGGTCCATCGCCTCGCGCAGCGCCTCACCGAACAGGGTGAAGCCCAGCGCGGTGACCGCGATGCAGATACCGGGCAGGAAGGCCAGCCACGGCGCGATCGAGAGTTCCGCCTGCGCGTAGGTGAGCATGCGACCCCACTCGGCCGTCTCGGGGCGACCGCCGCCGAGACCGAGGAACGAGAGCGCTGCGGCGTCGATCACCGCGGTCGCGAGCGTGAGCGTGCCCTGAACGATCACGGGACCGATCGCGTTCGGCAGCACGTGCGACATCGTGATGCGCCCCCGACCGAGACCGAGGGTCTGCGCCGAGAGCACGTAGTCGCTCGATCGCTGCTGCAGCATCGAGGCGCGCAGCAGGCGGGCGAAGATCGGCACCTGGGAGGCACCGATCGCGATCATCACCGCGAACGGCGTCTGGCCGAGGATCGCCGCGATCGAGACCGCGAGGAGCAGGTTCGGCACCGAGAGGATGATGTCGACGAAGCGCATGATCACGGTGTCGACCCAGCCGCCGAAGGTACCGGCGAGGAGACCGAGCAGCATGCCGCCGACGAGTCCCATCGCGGTGGAGATGACGCCGACGAGCAGCGACGCCCGCGCACCCCAGATCAGCTTCGAGAGCACGTCGCCGCCGAACCGATCCAGGCCGAGCGGGAACTGCGGCAGCTCCCCCGGTCCCGGGATGTAGGTCGGGGTGATGAACTTCGCCCCGGGGAGCGCGGTCTCGGGATACGGGGCGAGCAGCGGGGCGAGGCCCGCCACGAGGAGGAACAGCAGCACGATGATCGCGCCGATCCACGCCGTGGGGTTGCGGCGCAGACGTCGGAAGACGTCGCGCCAGAACCCGCCGGGCCCTTCCTTGATGCCGGCCTGGGCGATCGCGACGGTGTCGATCACGCCGCCGCCCTGGGCGGGTGGGAGTGCGACGCTCATGACATCGCCCCCTTCCGGATGCCGGTGATGGTCGTCATTGGACCCTCACTCTCGGGTCGATGAAGCTGTACGAGACGTCCACCGCGAGGTTGATCAGCGCGTACGCGATCGCGATGAAGATGATGAAGCCCTGCAGCACCGGGAAGTCCCGGGTGAAGATCGCCCGGGCCAGGAAGGACCCGATCCCCGGGAAGGCGAACACCGTCTCGGTGAGCACCGCCCCCGAGATGAGCAGACCGGTCTGCAGACCGATCGTCGTGATGACGGGCAGCATGGCGTTGCGCAGGATGAAGCGGTTGCGGAGCGTCGACGATCCGACGCCCTTCGCCCGCCCGGTGCGCACGTAGTCGGCGTTCTGCACCTCGAGCACGCTCGCCCGCGTGATGCGCACGATGATCGCGAGCGGGATCGTGCCCAGCGCCAGAGCCGGGAGGATCAGGTGCAGGATCGCGTCCCACGCGGCATCGAACTCGCCCGTGATGAGACCGTCCCACACGTAGAAGCCCGTGGGATGCGTGGCGTCGATCCTCGGATTCTGCCTGCCGTCGGAGGGCAGCCAGCCCAGTTGCACGGCGAAGATGTACTTCAGGATGAACGCGAGGAAGAACACCGGGATCGTGATGCCGATCAGGCTCAGCACGACCGAGGCGTGGTCGCTGAACTTGCCGTGGCGGCGCGCGGCCCAGTAGCCGAGCGGGATGCCGACGCCGACCGCGAAGATGAGCGCGACGACGCTGAGCTCGATGGTGGCCGGGAAGCGGCGGAAGAACTCCTCGACGACCGGCCGGTTGGTCTGGATCGAGGTGCCGAAGTCGCCCTGGAGCAGCCTCGTCACCCAGACGAAGTACTGCTCGATGAGCGGTTTGTTGAATCCGTAGAGTTCGTTGACCCTCTCGATGGCCTCGGGGGTCGCCTTCTCACCGAGAAGGGCGACGGCCGGGCCGCCGGGGAGGGCTCTGACCCAGGCGAACAGCAGGATGCTGAGGCCGATCAGAGTGGGGATGAGGAACAGCAGTCGCCCGCCGATGGTGCGCAGCACAGAGATCTCCGTAGATCGGGCGCACACCCTTCGTCTCGCTCCGCTCGCTCAGGGACCGGGAGGCCGGTCCCTGAGCGAGGAGCGGAGCGACGAGACGAAGGGTGCGCGTCGGTCGGGCCTACTTGGTGAGGACGATGTCCGTGAAGACCTCGTCGTTCACCGGGCTGGCCGGGTAGCTCTCGACGCGCGGATCGAACGCCAGCGTGGGCGCCGGGTGGGCGAGCGGAACACCGGGGATGAACTGCGCGACCATCTCGTTGATCTCTTCGTACAGAGCCGTCTGGTCCTCGAGGTTCGAGACGCCGCGCGCCTCGTTCAGCTTCTGGAACAGCTCGGGGTTGTCGAAGCCCCACTCGGAGCTCTGCTGGCCGAAGAAGACGCCGACGAAGTTGTCGGTGTCGTTGTAGTCACCGGTCCACCCGAGGAGGTGGATGCCGTGGTCCGACGTGCCGGTGGTGCGGTCGAGGTACTCGACCCACTCCTCCGAGACCGGGGTGGTCTCGACGCCGACGTCTGCGAGCTGCGACGAGAGCACCGTGAAGATCTGCTCGGGGTCCGGCATGTACGGACGCGAGACGTTGACCGGGTAGTTGAAGGTGAGCTTCAACGGGTTGGCCTCGTCGTAGCCGGCCTCGGCCAGCAGCTCCTTGGCCTTCTCGGGGTCGTAGTCGAAGGTGGTGACATCGGGGTTGTAGCCGTTGACGACCTCGGGCACGAACTCGATGGCCTTCTCGGTGCCCTCGGGGAGCACCTGGCTGATCAGCGCGTCCTTGTCGACCGCGTACGACAGCGCCTCACGGACCTTCGGGTCCTGCAGCTCGGGGATCGCCTGGTTGAACGCCAGGTAGAGGATCGTGAACGGCGGGCGCGACACCATGGTGAAGCCGTCGTCCTCGAGAGCCTTCGTGTCGGCCGGGCCGACGAGGTCGTAACCGTCGATCGAGCCGGACTCGAGCGCCTGGCGGCGAGCGGTCGGGTCGTCGATCGTGCGGAAGATGATCTCGTCGATCTGTCCGGCGTCACCCCAGTAGCCGTCATAGGCCTTGAGCGTGACCTGCTCGCCCGGTGCCCACTCCTCGAAGGAGTAGGGACCGGTGCCGACCGGGTGGCCCATGGCGTACTCCGAGAGCTGCGGAGCCTCGGCGGATCCGCCCACCTCGTCGGCGCCGAACTCCTGCATCGCCGAGGGGCTCTGCATCGCGAACGACGGCAGCGACAGCGAGGCCACGAAACCGGCGAAGGGCTTGTTCAGCTCGATCGTGACGGAGTAGTCGCCGTCGGGCGTGCACGACTTGTACACGGCATCCGCCGCGGTGTCGGCGTAGCCCTTGAAGAGCTTGTTGTAGTAGTAGCCGAAGGCCTCGGAGGCCGCGAGACCGGTCCAGTTGTACCAGCGGTCGAAGTTGACGCAGACGGCCTCGGCGTTGAACGGCGTGCCGTCCTGGAAGGTCACGTCCTCCTTGAGGGTGAAGGTGTGGCTCATGCCGTCCTCCGACGACTCCCAGCTCTCGGCGAGGAGCGGCGCGGGGTCGGCCGTTCCCGGCTCGGTGCCGACGAGACCCTCGAAGATCTGCCGGGAGACGCGGAAGCTCTCGCCGTCCTGCGCGAACGCGGGGTCGAGGCTGGCCGGGTCGGACGATGCGGCGAACACGAAGGTGCCGTCGACGTCGCCGGACCCTTCCGAATCGTTGTCGCCGCGCTCGCTCGCGACACAACCCGCGAGGGCGAGGGCGGCGATCGTCGCCCCCGTGATGGCGACGAGACCGCGTCGTCGAAGTGGTGACTGGTGCATGGATGAACCTTCCCTGTGGGGCGTTTCGCTGCGCATGCGAGCATCGTCGCCCGCATGGTGATTCCCTCGACGCTACTCAGTGGATGTTGGTATGCCAAGACTCTCGCGTTACGACAGTGTTGCGATCCGGTATCGCGATCTCCGGACCCCGGTCTCAGCGCCGGTGGTGCACCGCGGCGTCGTGCGTGAGCCGAAGCGGGATCGACACGGGCTCGCCGCGGTGCTGCACGACGCGCACGAAGAGCACGTCGACGAGGGCCAGCTGCGCGATCCGGCTCGACATCGCCGCCATCCGGAAAGGCGACTCGTAGGCGTGCGTGAGGAGCACGAGCTCGGCGGTCCGCGCGAGCGAGGAGTCGGCGACACCGGTCACCGCGACGGTGAGCGCACCGGCATCCCTCGCCACCTCCAGCGCACGCAGCGTCTCGACCGTCTCGCCGCTGTGCGAGAAGGCGACCGCCACGTCGTCCGACGTGCGCAACGCGGCCGCGGTCAGCGCCAGGTGCGGATCGGCCGAGTGCGAGACCGCGCTGCCGATGCGCGAGAGCTTGAGCTGCAGATCCTGCGCGGCGAGCGACGAGGCCGCCTGGCCGAAGAGGTCGATGTGGCGGGCATCGACGAGGGCCCGCGCCGCCCGATCCAGGGTCGCCGCATCGAGCCCGTGGGCTGTCTTTTCGATCGCGTCGATCTGCTGGGCCGCGAGCTTCGCAGCGATCGTGGCGGGGCCGTCGTCAGCCGAGATCGTCGTCGAATCCAACCCGAAGCGCGCCTGCTGCGCCTGGGCCAGCGTCACCGAGCGCGCGACCGCCACGCGCAGCTCGCGGTAGCCGCTGAAGCCCAGCGACTGCGCGAAGCGCGCGACGGTCGACAGCGAGGTACTGCACAATTCGGCGAGATCGGTGATCGCGAGTTCGACGACGAGCATCGGGTCGTCGAGGATCCGCTCGGCCACGCGCGTCTCGGCCGCGCTCAGCTTGGGGACCGAGCGGCGGACCAGCGCGAGAACGTCGTCGTCCATCGTGCGCACCCGTCTCAGCCGGCGGCGCCGACCAACCGCTCCCGTGCCATCTGCGCGCCCAGCCTGCTGGCGGCTCCCACCTCGATCGTCGGCAGCGGAAGCGCCGTGCGTGCGGCGAGGCCCACGTTGACGACGACCGCATCGGGGTCGCGCACGGCCGCGCGCTCCACGAGTGCACGCTGCGCGGCATCCGCATCGGGACGGTCGATGAGCAGCACGGTCGTGCCCTCCGTCGACACCGCGTCGTCGAGCACCCGATCCTGCTCCTCGACCGAGGTGTGCGCGACGTCGAGGCGCACGCGGCGCCCGTCGTCGGCGAGCGTCGCCGAGACGTACGCCGAGGCGCTGTCGACGGCCAGCGTCGAACGGCGGCGTGCATCGACGACCGACAGAGCGGATGCCGCGGCCGGGGCGTCTCCGACGACGCTGATCGCACGACGCACGACATCGGTCGCGTCGAACTCCTCGATGCCGTCCGACACTTCGGCGGCGGCCGCACGGAGCTTGCGCGCGAGCGCCGCCACGCGACCGGCGGCCTCCTCGACGCGCTCACGGGAGAGCGACCCGTCGCGCAGCGCTGCGACGATGCCGTCGCGCGCGGCGCGGAAGTCGTGCTCGTCCTGGTCGGGGAGGGCATCGTCGCCGGGGTTCGTGGGGTTTCCGATGCAGAGCAGGTCGGCGCCGGCCGCGAGGGCCTGCGCCGCTCCCCCGCCGATCCCGACGGTCTCCCGGATGGCCGCCATGTCGAGCGCGTCGGTGATGATGACGCCCTCGAAACCCCACTCGCGCAGCATGCCGAGCACGCGCGGGTTGAGGGTGGCGGGCCGGTCGCCCCACGCCGGAACGACGATGTGGGCGGTCATGATGCTGTCGACCCCGGCCTCGACCGCGGCACGGAACGGCGCGAGGTGCACGCGCTCGTACTCGTCGATGTCGAGGGCGATCTCGGGCAGCGCGTGGTGCGAGTCGAGATGTGTGTCGCCGTGACCCGGGAAGTGCTTGATGCACGCGGCGACGGCGCCGTCCTGGATGCCGTCCACCGCCGCGATCACGTGACGCGTGACGAGCGGCTCCTCGGAACCGAACGCCCGCACGCCGATCACGGGGTTGCGCGGATCGGTGTTCACGTCGGCGACGGGACCCAGCACGACGTTCGCACCGACCGCACGCACGCGACGGGCGAGCTCGGCACCGGTGCGCTCGGTCGCGACGAGGTCGTCGAGTGCGCCGAGCTGAGCGGCTCCGGGGAGCGTGGACCCGGTGGCCGACTCGAGGCGGGTGACGCTGCCGCCCTCCTCGTCGACGCCGATCAGGGCATCCGGATTGGCGGCCAGGATCTCGGCGCTCAGGGCCGACAATCCCTCACCCACGTTCTGGCCGAAGTACACGACGCCGGCGAGGCCGTCGCGCAGCTCCGAGGTCAGCCAGGCGGGCGCCTCGGTACCGAAGAAGCCCGGCCAGAGCACGCCGTTCGCGAGGCGCTCGAGGTCGTCGGTCATCCCTTCACGGCTCCCGCCACCATGCCCGAGGCCAGACGACGCTGCACGATCACGAAGAAGATCATGACCGGGAGGGTGATGATCGTCGAGGCGGCCATGATGCTGCCCCAGTCGTTGGCGAACAGGCCGAAGAACGATTTGAGACCGATCGAGACCGTGTACTGGTCGGTCTGCGCGCCGAGGATCGTCATCGCGAAGATGAACTCGTTCCACGCGGTGATGAAGCTGAAGATGCTCGTCGCGACCAGGCCCGGCATGACCAGCGGCAGCAGGATCGAGCGGAACATGCGCCACCAGCTCGCGCCGTCGATGTAGGCGGCCTCTTCGAGCTCGACCGGGACGGCCGCGACGAATCCGCGCAGCATCCAGATACCGAAGGCGAGCGAGAGCGCCACGTACACGACCATCAGACCGAGGATGCTGTTGAGGAGTCCGAGGCTCTTCACCTGGAGGAACAGCGGGATGACGAGCGCCTCGAGCGGCACCATCTGCACGACGAGGATCATCATGAGGATCGTGGTGCGGAACTTGAACTTGAAGCGGGCGACCGCGACGGCGGCGAGGAGGCACACGAGCGCACTCACGACGACGGTGACGATCGCCACGATCGCCGAGTTGCGCAGGAAGGTGCCGAACCCGCCCTCGGTGAGGACGAACGCGAAGTTGTCGAAGGTGAACTCCTGCGGCAGCAGCGACTGCCCACCGCTCGAGGCCTTCTTGTCGAAGGCGCTGGAGACCATCCAGTAGACGGGGAACAGCGTGAAGATCAGGACGGCCGCGACGGCGATCCCGATACCGATGCGGGAGCGGAGGGATGCGCGCGGGTTCACAGCTCGTCCTCCTTCATGAGGGATCGGATGTACACGATCGTGATGCCGATCAGCACGAGGGTGAGCAGCACGGCGAGGGCCGCACCGAAGCCGTAGCGGTTCTGACCGAACGACTCGACGTACGACCAGACGCCGAGGTTGAGCACCTGGCGGTTGCCGCCGCTACCGCCGGGCATCAGGTACACCTGGGCGAAGACCTTGAAGTCCCAGATCGTCGACAGGATGATGACGACCGAGAAGACGGGCTTGAGGGTCGGGAAGATGATCTTCCAGAAGCGGCGCCACGCGCCGGCGCCGTCGAGGGCGGCGGCCTCGAGCATCTCCTTCGAGACGCCGAGGAGTCCGGCGAGCACGGTGATCGCGACGAACGGGAAGCCGTGGTGCACGACGTTCAGCAGCACGATCGCGTAGAACGACCACTGGTTGGTGAACCAGTTGATCGACTGGTCCATGAGGCCGAGGTCTCGCAGGACGGAGTTGAAGATGCCGCGGTCGGCATCGAAGATGAAGGTCCAGACGTAGGTGCCGGTCACGGCGGGCATCGCCCACGCGACCATGATGCAGCTCGAGACGATGACGCGCCACGTGGTGCCGAGGCGAGCGAGCAGCAGGGCGACGAGCGTGCCGACCGCCACGGTGACGAAGACCGCCACCGCGGCGAACCCGACGGTGTTGGGCAGGACCACCGTCCACAGGGTCGGGTTGGTGAGCGCCTCGACGTAGTTGTCGAAGCCGATCCAGTTGTTCTCCCCGGTGTTGATCTCGCGCAGACCGTAGTCCTGCAGCGAGTAGATGAACACCTGGATGAGCGGCCAGAGCATGAGCACCGCGAGGATGATCAGCCCGGGCGCGAGGAGGAGCCAGGGGCGGGCCGTGACGATCGAGAGACCGCGACGCTTCCGGCCGCCGGCCACGGAGGCGGAGGTGGACTCCGCCTTCGTGGCCGGCAGTGGCGCTTGCACCATCGACATGGAAGGAGTGCTTCCTTACTGGTTGAGCAGGTCCGTCATCTCAGCGGCGGCATCCTTCGTCGCGGTCGCGACGTCCTTCTGCCCGCTGAGGATGGCCTGGATCATGGAGTTGGTCGTCTTCTTCGCCTGGACGGCGCCGAAGTTCGGGGTGACCGGGACGGATGCTCCGCCGTCGACCATCTGCTCGGCGAACGGTGCCACGAGCGGGTCGGTCGAGGCGAGGGCCTCTTCCATCGCGGACTGGACGCCCGGGAAGTAGCCGGTCTCGTTCGACCACTGCTCGGCGAACTCACCGGTGGTCATGAGCTTGACGAACTCCCACGCGAGGTCGGCGTTCTTGGTCGTGTTGAAGACCGAGAGGTGCGATCCACCGAGCACGGACGGGGCGATGCCGCCGTCTTCGCCGGGGATGACCGCCGCGCCGATCTTGCCCTCGAGGTCGGGGTTCGCCTCGATGAGCGACTTCGGCGTCCACGAGCCCGAGAGCATCATGGCGACGTTGCCCTGCGTGAACGCGTCACGGAGGTCGGTCTCCTTCCAGGTGGTGGCACCTGCGGAGGAGAAGCCGTGCTCGGTCGCGAGACCGGTGTAGAACTCGATGCCGGCCTGCGACTCGGTGCTGTCGAGCTCGCTGGTCCAGGTGTCGCCGTCCTTCGTGGCGATCTCTCCGCCCGCACCCCAGACCCAGGGGTAGACCTGGAACTCGGCGTCACCGGGAACCGGGAACGGGAGCATGTCGGGCTTGGCGGCCTTGATCGCGTCGCCCGCGGCGATGATGTCGTCCCACGTCTTCGGAGCCTCGAGACCGAGCTCCTCGAACACGTCGGCGCGGTAGACGAGCGAACGCACGCCGGCGTACCACGGCATGCCGTAGAGCTCGTCGTCGTAGGTTCCCGCGACCTCGAGGCCCTCGACCAGGTCGTCGCGCAGGCCGTCCTCGGCGTCGACGTACTCGTCGAGCGGGAGGAGGGCGCCGGCGTCGGCGAACTCGGCGGTCCAGGTGGTGCCGGTCTCGGCGATGTCGGGGGTGGTGCCGCCGGCGATCGAGGTGACGAAGCGATCGTGCGCGTCAGCCCACTGGATCTCCTCGATGTTGACCGTCGCTCCGGTCTCCTCTTCGAAGGCCGCGGAGACCTTGTCGTAGAAGGCGGTGGAATCGGGGTTCGTGCCCTTCATGATCCAGACGGTGAGCTCCTGGCCCTCTCCGTCTGCTGCTCCGCCGTTGTCGCCGCCGCCGGCGCAGCCGGCCAGCGCGAGCGAAGCCACGGCGCCGAGCGCCACGACCGGAAGAATGCGCTTGTGCATCAGTGGATCTCCTCTTTGAAACGTCCTGGGGATGGACGAGTGGGTGCTCGCCCTGTCGAATAAGTATCTACGACTAACTAATTGCCTGCAAGTTTTTCACACGATCGTCACATGCTTGTGACAATCGTTTCCGTGGGGCCTTCACAGGCATCCTCCCGGGGCCCTGGCTATGCTCTCGAGATGCCTCGCGCCCGCCACAAGGACCGATCCACCGTCGCCCGCCACGCTCCCCTCCCCACCCCGGGACCGATGAAGGGCTTCCTCAAGATCGCCGGGATCACCCTCGGCGTCATCCTGGTCTCGGCCATCGCCGTCGGCGCCTTCGTCGTCGTCGACTACATCAACCGCTTCAATGCCGACGCGGTGGCGCTCGAGGACGCGCCGGAGGTGGAACCTCCGTCGATCAGCGCCTTCCCGGGCGAGTTCAGCGTGCTGCTCATCGGCACCGACGAGTGCGGCGAGGTGTCAGGCGGGCTCCTCGGCGAGCGCTGTTCGGAAGCCGACGGCGGCATCCTCAACGACGTCAACCTCCTCGTGCACGTCTCGGCCGAACCCCGCAACGTCACCGTCGTCTCCCTGCCGCGCGACCTCATGATCGAGACGCCCGAGTGCACGCGCGAGGACGGATCGATCGCCTCGGCGACCAGCAAGACGCAGATCAACTCGATCTACCAGAACGCCGGGCTCTCCTGCGTCGCCAAGACCATCACCGACCTCAGCGGCGTCGAGATCCCGTTCGCCGCGAAGATCGATTTCGATGGCGTCATGGCCATCACCGACGCGATCGGCGGCGTGGAGGTCTGCATCGGCGGAGACGGCATCCGCGACGAGAAGGCGGGCATCGACTATTGGGCGCCCGGACCCCGGACCGTCTCGGGTTACGAAGCGCTGCAGTTCATCCGCACGCGCTACGGGGTCGGCGACGGCAGTGACATGGCGCGCGTCTCGAACCAGCAGCAGTACATGTCGCGACTGGTGAAAAAGATCCTCAGCGACGAGGTGCTCAGCGACCCGAGCAAGGTGCTCGGGCTCGCGAACACGGCCGTCGACAACATCAAACCGAGCACCGAGCTCGGCAACCCGGTGCGCATCGCGCAGCTCGCACTGTCGATCAAGGACGTCCCGTTCAGCGACTTCGTCTTCGCGCAGTACCCGGTCTTCGAGGACCCGGACGACAGCGACCGCGTCGTCCCGAACTACGAGGCCGCCGAGACCCTGTGGTCCGCACTCGCCGCCGGTCAGCCGGTGCAGCTCACGGGCGACGCGACCAACAACGGCGGCGTCGAGGTCGTCGGCCCGGGCACGGCGACCGACCCCGGGACCGCCCCCTCCACCGACGCACCGACGACCGAGACCCCGGCGCCCCGTGCCACGCTCGACCCGAGCATCTCGGGTCAGACCGCCGAACAGGAGACCTGCACCAACGGCCGTCAGCGCTGATCGGCACGGCACGAGCGCGTAGGCTCGCAGGCATGGGACGGATGCGCGCACGCGACACCGAGCATCCGCAGGCGAAGCTCGATCACGGCGGCGTCGCCACCATCGCCCCCTCGGAGTTCACGAGCGGATTCGAGCTCATCGTCGACGGCACCCCGCAGTCGCACGTCGACCTCGACGACCCGACGCACCTTCACTTCGAGTACATCGTGCGCATGGGCGCCGTGATCGATCAGCTGCCCGCGGGACCGCTCACCGCCGTGCATCTCGGCGCCGGCGCCCTGACCGTGCCGCGCTACATCGATGCGACCCGTCCGGGATCGCGGCAGCAGGTGATCGAGTGGGAGGCGCCCCTCGCGGCGCTCGTGCGCGAACACCTGCCCGTACCGAAGGGCGCGTCGATCCGCCTCCGCATCGGGGATGCGCGCGAGGGCGTGCAGAAACTCCCCGCCGCCCTCACCGGCGCGTGCGATCTCGTCGTCTCCGACGTCTACTCCGGCGCGCAGACCCCGGCGCACCTCACCAGCGTCGAGTTCTACCGCGAGGTCTCGCAGCTGCTCTCCCCGGGAGGGGTGCTGCTCATCAACGTCGCCGACGGCCCTGGACTCGCCTTCGCCCGCCGACAGGTCGCGACCGTCGCCGCGGTGCTCCCCGAGGTCGCGGTGCTCGCCGACACGCAGGTGCTCAAGGGACGCCGCTTCGGCAACCTCGTGGTCGCGGCATCCGCCTCTCCCCTGCCCACCGAGTGGCTCCCCCGCCTGCTCGCCGCGGGCCCGCATCCGGCGAAGATCGCGCAGGGCGCCGAGGTGAAGACGTTCGTGCAGGGCGCGCACATCGTCACCGATGCGGATGCCGTGGCCTCTCCGCGACCCGACGCCTCGCTCTTCCTGCGCTGATCCGCATCCGGGATGCTGGCACGCGGGCGTGCCGACCCGACGACCGGGTGAACGGCATGCAGACTGGACGGGGACGCTGCGGAAGGAGAGCAATGAGTTTCATCCGGGGATACGACCGGGAGAACCTCCGCGAGCTGGTCGATATCGACGAGTGCGCGGTACGGCTCGAAGAGATCGAGGATCAGCGCAGCCTTCCCGCTCTGCTGGAGCGCGTGTGGTTGCTGAAGGTGCTGGGACGCCTCGACGAGGCGCTCGCCCTCGCGGAGACGACCGTGCGACAGGCGCGCATGGCGGGCACGCGCAAGGATGTGCTGCGCGCCCGCGTGCTGCGTGCGACCGTGCAGCAGTTCCGTGGGGCGCACGCCGCCGCCGAGCAGGAGCTCGCCGCGTGCGCGGAGGAGGCCGAAGGGCAGGGGTGGATCACGATCGCCGCGTTCGCCCACCAGCACCGCGGCAAGAACGCCTTCGACGCCGGAGATTTCGACACCGCGCGCGACAGCTTCAAGCAGTCGCTGTTCCTGCGCCGCGAGGCCGGCGCGGCAGATCGCGAGCTCGAAGTCACGCTGCTGGCGATCGACGCGGCCGAGCGCCGTCGCCCGTCGCAGCTCGTCGCCGGCTGACCGTGCGCACCGGCCGTTCACCCCGGTGTCGGCGGTATGGCTTAGCCTGAGCGCATGGCGGATCTTGACCGTGTGCGCATCTGGGGTGAGGCGCTCATGACGATGTACCTCGACGACTCCTGGTCGTTCGGCTTCGACCATGCCAAGCGTCGCGCCGGGCAGTGCGACTACACGAAGAAGCGCATCACCGTGTCGCGCTATCTCGCGGCACGGTTCGACGACGACGAGATCCATCAGGTGCTGTTGCACGAGGTCGCCCATGCCCTCGCCGGGCACGCCGCCGCGCACGGTCCGGCCTGGAAGCGCGTGGCACGCGACCTCGGTTACGTCGGCGGCACCACGCACCACGGCGAGACCGCCGTCGAGCTCGCGCCCTGGATCGGCCGCTGCCCCGCCGGGCACGAGACGTTCCGGCATCGCCGCCCGACCCGCGCCACCTCGTGCGCCCAGTGCTCGCGCACCTTCGATCAGCGATACCTCTTCACCTGGACGCGGCGCGAGATCACGGCCGACGTGAAGCTCGCCGCGCAGTCGCCGCGCTAGGGCGCTGGGCTCTAGAGCGTGCGCGGGCCGTCGCTCGCGTTCTCCGAGGAGGCCGTTTCTTCCGGGTCGTCGTGCGAGAGGGTCGCGCCCTGCTGACCGTCGGCCGCTGCCCGCGAGGCGCGCCCGCGTCGCAGGAGAGCCGTGACCGCGCGCCACCCCACCAGCAGCACGCCGAGGGTCAGCGTCGCGACGATGATGAATGCGAGCTGAGCGGTGTCCCCCGTGACCACGCGCAGCAGCATACCGCCGGCGACGGTCACGACCCAGACGACCACGCCCCACAGCACCGACCACGGCCGACGCGGGCGACCGGGGAGCAATGCGGCGAGCGCGTGACCGACGAGCAGCGCGACCAGGAACGGCCAGGCGGTGAGCAGGAATCCGGCGGGGCTCTCGTCGTGAGAGGCGCGGCCGATCACGGCGAAGATCAGAACCAGCACGGCGTCGACGATGACTGCGGGGAGGAACCTCATGCCCCGACCCTACGCTCGTGCCCCGCGCACACGGTGCTGCCCCCGGGCGTGCCGCCGGCTGTCTCAGGCGAAGGCCGTGAACGCCCGGTCGCGGAGCACGGGCACCGCCGAGACGGCGTCGAGACGGGATGCCGCGGCGACCGCGTCGGCATCGGCGGTGTCGCGCGCCGAGCCGCTCGCCGAGACCAGGTGCCCGAGCGCACGGCGCAGAGCACGGAAGCCCTCCGCCGCGACCGCCGCATCGGGCGCCGTGTGATCGATGCCGAGGTCGGTGAGCGCCGCGATGATCGCTCCGGCGGCGAGGTGGTCCTCGACCGCGAAGCGCACGTCGTTCGAGCCGTCGCGCTCCCCCGCGGCGATGAGGGCGACCGAGGTGCGCGCCTGACGCTCCTCCTGGATGGCCTGCACGGTGCGTGCGACGGCGGTGGCATTGCGGATGCCTCCGACCAGCACCGTCGCTCCTCCGGCGGCGGCGGTCACCGCGAGCGCCGGTGCGACGGAGTCCGTCGACCACACCGCCGCCTCGGCCAGATCGATCGCGGCACCGTCGGCGACGGCATCCGCCAGTCTCGACGAGAAGTGCAGCACGTCGACGATCACGACCACGTCGGCCTCGGCGAGCCGTGCGAGGCCGGCGAGCCCCCAGTCGAGGCGGACCTGGTAGGTGGACTGATCGAACGGCGACGGCATCCGTCCAGCCTATTCCGCACCGTGAGGGGTCAAGACACGCCGCCCGCGGGACCGCGGCAGCGGCGTGTCTTGACCCCTCAGCGAGCCGGCGAGCCCGCCGTCAGTCGGCTGCCAGCGCCTCGACCGGCGCGACCCGCGTCGCGAGCCGGGTCGGCGTCGCGGCGGCCACGAGCGTCAGCACCGCCGTCGCGACGACGATGATGACCACCGGCAGCCACGGCACCTGCGGAGCGACGAGCCCGGCGGGCGTGAAGTCCGGCAGCACCGGCACCGAGCCGAGCAACGACTGGGCGGCGATCCACCCGTAGGCGACTCCGAGCACCAGACCCGTGAGCGTCGCGGCCACCGTGATGTGCGTCGCCTCGAGCAGCACCATGCGGCGCACCTGGGCGTTCGACAGCCCGATCGATCGCAGCAGCCCGAGCTCACGGCGCCGCTGCACGACACCGATCGTGAGCAGGTTCACCAGGCCGACGGCGGCGATCACGGCCGAGACGGCGACGAGCACCATCATGATCGAGGCGAAGGCGTCGAACGGCGCGAAGAACTCCGGCGGCACCTCCTCGGAGGTCTGGTTCATCATCAACCGCTTCGCCGACTCCAGCGCGACCGCGAACATCGTCACGAGGGTGACGCCCATCACCACGCCGATCGCCATGCGCGACGATCGCTCGGGATACCGCAGCGCGTTCTCGGCGGCGAGGCGCGCGGTGGCGCTGGACCCGAACATCCGCCCGACGAGGCGCAGCACCGGCGGCATGAACAGCACCGAGCCGAGCGCGAGACCGGTGAACGAGAGCAGGCCCCCCACGAACGCGACGACGACCCCGAGCGGCGTCACGAGTCCGACCAGCACCCCACCCGCGAGCAGGGCGGCACCGGCGATGAGCAGCACCCAGGCGCCGACATGACGCCCGGCCCTGCCCGACACCTCGTCGTGGCCGCGCTCGACCGATCCGCCGATCGCCTGCAGGGGCGTCACCGTGAGCACGCGTCGCGAGCCGACCCATGCCGCGACCCAGGTCGTGAGCGCGACGCCCACGGCGGGCAGCACGAGGAACGGCTGCGCGAGGGTGAAGTCCGCCGGCACGTTGGCGATCAGCATCCGCCCGATCTGCACTCCGACGGCAGCGAGCGCAACACCGACGATCACGCCGGTGAGCGCGCCGATCACGCCGACCACGAGGCCCTGTCGCCCGACCTCCGCACGCTGCGAGCGCGCGGTCGCACCGACCAGGCGCATGAGCGCGATCTGACGGGTGCGCCCGGCGATGATCGTCGAGAACGTGTTGGCGGTGACGATCGCGGCGACGTACATCGCGACCCCCGTGAGCAGCACCGAGAGGATGGCGACGACGATCGCGAGCGTCTCGCTGTCGCCGATGAACGGGTCGGCTTGCAGCGCCGCACCGATGAAGGCCGTCACCTCGACGAGGATCACCCCGAACGCCGCCGACAGCGCCGCGACCAGGATGCTGGCGCCCATGCCCCGGTCGCGCAACCACGCGAGGCGCGGAGCCGTGGCGGCCGTCTCGGGCACGACGGTACCGACCACCGAGGCCGTGCCGACGGCGGTCATGCCGACACCTCGGCCGCGAGCATGTAGGCCGAGATCTCCTCGGCGGTCTGGCGCGGGTGGTCGGCGACGATGCGACCGTCACCGAGGTAGAGCACGCGGTCGGCGTGGCTGGCCGCGATGGCGTCGTGGGTGACCATCGCGATCGACTGACCGTGCTCCCGGCTGGCGGCCTGCAGCAGCTGGAGAACCTCGCGTCCGGTCTTCGAGTCGAGGTTTCCGGTGGGTTCGTCGGCGAAGACGAGGTCCGGCGCGGTGGCCAGGGCACGGGCGATGGCCACGCGCTGCTGCTGTCCGCCCGAGAGCTGGTGCGGACGGTGACGCAGGCGCGAGCCCAGACCCAGCGTCTCGATGAGTCCGTCGATGCGCGCACGCTCCAGCGCGCTCGGCCGGCGCCCGTCGAGCTCGAACGGCAGCAGGATGTTGCCGAGGGCATCGAGCGTGGGAACCAGGTTGAACGCCTGGAAGATGAACCCCACGCGTCGGCGGCGCAGGATGGTGAGGTCGAGGTCGCCGAGACCCGTGATCTCGGTGTCGCCGATGAACGCGCGCCCCTCGGTCGGGGTGTCGAGGCCGGCCATGATGTGCATGAGCGTCGACTTGCCCGAGCCCGACGGGCCCATGATCGCGGTGAACTGACCGCGGCGGATGCCGACGCTGACGTCGTCGAGCGCCCGCACGACTCCCTCGCCGGAGCCGTAGGTCTTCTTCAGGTGCTGGACGCGGGCGGCGAGGCCCAGGTCGGTGGTCGTGATCTCCATGTCTCCGACGCTACGGAGCAGGTGCCGTCGCGGTCGTCGCCCAGCGGATGCATCCGCCTCCGCCTGGAGGATGATCCCGACGATGCCGCAGGGAGGATGCCGGGGGCCGTGCTCAGGCGAGGCGGATCTCAGGCGAGGCCGTGCTCGAACGCGAACACGACGAGCTGCACGCGGTCGCGCAGGCTGAGCTTGGAGAGGATGCGGCTGATGTGCGTCTTGACGGTCGCCTCGCTGAGGAACTCGCGCGTCGCGATCTCACCGTTCGACAGACCGCGTGCGGCGAGCGCGAAGATCTCGCGTTCGCGGTCGGTGAGGTCGGCGAACTGCGGAGGAACCGGGGTCGGCGCATCCGCGAAGTGCGCGAACAGCTCACGGGTGGCGGATGCCGCGATCACACTCGACCCCGCGTGCACGGTGCGCACGGCGGCGAGCAGGAACTCGGGGTCGGCGTCCTTCAACAGGAATCCGCTCGCCCCCTGACGAATGGCCCGGGCCGCGGCCTCGTCGAGGTCGAAGGTCGTCAGCATCACGATGCGCGGCGCGTCGGGGCGCTGGAGGATCTCGGCGGTCGCGGTGAGGCCATCCATGACCGGCATCCGGATGTCCATGAGCACGACGTCGGGTCGGGTCTGCTGCACGACATCGAGCGCCTCCCGCCCGTCGCCGGCCTCGCCCACGACCTCGAGGTCGGGCTGGGAGGCGATCAGCATCCGCACACCGGCGCGGAAGAGGGACTGGTCGTCGACGAGGACGACTCTGATCATGACGTGACTCCGATCGGCAGCATGCCGTAGACGTGGAACTGCGCTCCCCGGCGCTCGGCATGCAGACTACCGCCGACCAGCTGGGCGCGCTCGCGCATGCCGATCAGGCCGTGCCCGCCCTGCCCCAGCTGCACGGGAGCAGGCCCCGGCGCGACGGTGTTCGCCACCCGGATCTCGACCCGGTCGGGCAGCCACGCCAGATGCACGTCGACCGCTCCGTCGCCGTGGCGGATCGCGTTCGTGAGGGCCTCCTGCAGGATGCGGTAGACCGCGAGCTGGATGGCCGCGGGCGGCTCCCCCGGGGGCACGGGGTCGACCGTGATCCGCGGTTCGATGCCGGTGTGCCGCACCTGCGCGAAGAGCGTCTCCAGGTCGGCGAGCGTGGGCTGCGGTCCGTCGCCCTGGCGGTGACGCAGCTGGGTGAGGAGCATCCGCACGTCCGACAGCGCACCGCGGGCGGTCTGCGCGATCGTGCCCAGCGCCTCGGTCGCCATCTCGGGCTTCGCTGCGGCGGCGTAGCGGGCTCCATCGGCCTGCGCGATCACGACGGCGAGCGAGTGCGCGACCACGTCGTGCATGTCGCGGGCGATGCGCACGCGCTCCTGCTCCTCGGCGGCCACGGTCTCGGCCTGCGCGCGCGCCACCTGCGTGGCGCGACCGGCGAGGATGACCCGCCAGAGCAATCCCGCTCCCCATGCCATCACCATCGCCAGCACGAACAACGAGCCGAGCAGCACGGAGGTGAGCGCGGCGCGCATCACACTCGCGGCGTCGGTGATCAGTTCGCCCGACCACGCCAGCCCGAAGTACGCGCCGCCGACGATCCCGCCGCCGAGCGCCGAGGCGCCGCCGAGCCACAGCAGTCGTCGGCTGCCCCAGGCCGCCGTCGCGAACAGCACGACCAGCACGCCGAAGTCGAAGGGTACGGGTGGCAGCCCCGCAGCCATCTGGAGGAGCGCACCGAACCACGCGACGCAGAGGGCCAGAGCCGGGGCCAGGCGGGCGATCGCGGCGGCGCCCCAGACGATCGCTCCGACGACGAGGTAGGCCGTGACCGACCACCCGCCGTCGACGATCCAGACGCTGAGGCCGCCCGAGCCCGGCACGAGGGGGATGCCGACCGTGAGACCGAAACCGATGACCGCGCCGACGATGTCGAGGGCGAGCCAGGTGCGGGAGACGGGACGGAACACGCTCTCACGCTACGCGAGCGGAGGGCGCGCCGCGTCCGTCTGGGGATGTATCCCGAGTGCGACCGGCCGTCAGGCCCGGGCGATGATCTCGCCGTGCGGAACGAGGTACCAGCCGTCTCCGGCATCCGCCCATCGCTTCCAGGCGTCGCTGATCGCCTGCAGCTCGGAGGGGCCCGCGAGGCCGCTGTCGACGAGCTGGCGCGCGAGCGCCGATTCGAGGATGCGGTCGGCCCACATGCCGCCCCACCACGCGCGCTCCTCGGGGGTCGCGTAGCACCAGGTGGATGCCGTCGCCGTGACGTCGTCGAAGCCGGCGGCGCGCGCCCACGCGAGCAGGCGTCGCCCGGCGTCGGGCTCTCCCCCGTTCGCCCGGGCGGCCGCGCGGTACAGCCGCAGCCACTCGTCGAGCTCGGGCAGCAGCGGGAACCAGATGAATCCGGCGTAGTCGGCGTCGCGCGCCGCGACGATGCCGCCGGGCACCGTGACCCGTCGCATCTCTCGCAGGGCCTGCACCGGATCGCCGACGTGCTGCAGCACCTGGTGCGTGTGCACGACGTCGAAGCTGTCGTCGGCGAACGAGAGCGCGTGCACGTCTTCGATCGAGAAGTCGACGTTCGTGAGGCCGCGGTCCGCGACGAGGTTCCGGGAGAGCGCGAGGGCGTTCGCGTCGATCTCCGTCGCCGTCACGTGCGCGACGACGGTCGCGAACTCGGCCGTGATGCTGCCCGGGCCCGCGCCGACGTCGAGGAGGCGGGCGGCCGGATCCAGGTGCGGGCGGAGATACTCCGCGGAGTTCGCGATCGTGCGGGAACTGTGCGAACGGAGAACGGTCTCGTGATGTCCGTGCGTGTACGTGGCCATGCCCCAGTCTGGCACGGGCCGCGATGGCGCCCCTCAGCGCAGCTCGGCGGCGATGCGGCGGATCGCCTCGCGGTCGGGCTTTCCGGAGGCGAGCGTCGCGATCTCGTCGACGAGGATCAGGCGCGCCGGACGCGCGTGCTTGCCGAGCGCCTCGGCGACGGCGTCGCGCGCGTGCACGAGCTGGTCGGATTCGCTGCGGCGCAGCACCTCGCCGCGGGCGGCGACGATGACGGATGCCTCGCCCCACCGCTCGTCGTCGATGCCGACCACGACGGCCTGATGGAGACCCGGCACCTGCCGCACGATCCGCTCGACGCGATCGAGGGAGATGTTGATGCCGCCCGACACGATGACGTTGTCGGCGCGACCGTGCACCCGCACGACCCCGTTCTCGACCAGGCCGAGGTCGCCCGTGCGATACCAGCGGATGCCGTGCTCGTCGCGCACGAACACCCGCGAGGTCAGCTCGTCGTCTCCGAGGTAGCCGTCGGCGAGCATGGGCCCCGCGATGCGCAACTCTCCGTCGACGGTGCGCACCGAGACGGTGTCGAGGGGAACCCCGTCGTACACGCACCCGCCGCTGGTCTCGGTGGAGCCGTAAGTGCGCACGAGGCGCACGCCCAGATCGGATGCCCTCTCCCGCAGCGGCTCGGGCAGGGACTGCCCGCCGACGAGGATCGAACGGTAGGCCTGCAGCGCGGCGCGCACGGCGACGTCGTCGGCCGCGTCGAGCAGCGTCGCCACCTGCGCCGGTACGAGCGAGGTGTACAGCGCCTCGTCACCGTGTCGCAGCATCGACAGCGTGGCGTGCGCGAACGCCTCGGGCGAGAACCTGCCCGACAGCGCCACCGGTTCGGTGCCCGCGAGGATCGAACGCACGAGCACCTGGAGACCTGCGACGTACCCCGTCGGGAGGGCGAGCAGCCAGCGCCCCGATCCGATGCGGTCGGCGGTCGCCTCGGCGCTCGTGCGCAGAGCCTCGGCGCTCAGCGCCACGCGCTTGGGGATGCCGCTCGACCCGGAGGTCGAGATCACGACGGCCGTGCCCACCGGAACCCGATCGGGCACGTCGGCGAGCATCCCGAAGCCGAGCGCCGGACCCCCGTCGAGCGCCCGCCGCAGCGCGACACTCAGCGGCTGCGGATCATCGGCCTCGATCGGGATCAGCGCGGTCATGACGGTGCCTCAGTAGTGCCAGGGGAACGACGACCAGTCGGGGTCGCGCTTCTCGAGGAACGAATCGCGCCCCTCGACGGCCTCGTCGGTGCCGTAGGCGAGACGCGTCGCCTCGCCCGCGAAGACCTGCTGCCCGACGAGTCCGTCGTCGACGGCGTTGAACGCGAACTTGAGCATGCGGATGGCGGTCGGCGACTTGGTCAGCACGGTGCGGGCCATCGCGAGCGCCTCGCGCTCGAGCTCGGCGTGCGGCACCACGCGATTGACCGCGCCCATCTCATAGGCGCGCTGCGCCGAGTACTCCTCGGCGAGGAAGAACACCTCGCGGGCGATCTTCTGCCCGGTCTGGCGGGCCATGTACGCGGAACCGTATCCGGCGTCGAAGCTGCCGACGTCGGCATCCGTCTGCTTGAAGCGTCCGTGCTCGGCGCTGGCGATCGTGAGGTCGCAGACCACGTGGAGCGAATGCCCGCCTCCCGCCGCCCATCCGGGCACGACCGCGATGACGACCTTCGGCATGAAGCGGATCAGACGCTGCACCTCGAGGATGTGCAGGCGGCCCAACGAGGCGGGGGACGGAGAAGCCTGGGTCGCTGAGCCTGTCGAAGGGTCGGAGTACTTGTACCCGTCGCGCCCCCGGATGCGCTGGTCGCCGCCCGAGCAGAACGCCCATCCGCCGTCCTTCGCGCTGGGACCGTTGCCCGTGAGCAGCACCGCACCGATGCGCGGATCCTGACGGGCGACGTCGAGCGCACGGTAGAGCTCATCGACCGTGTGGGGGCGGAAGGCGTTGCGCACCTCCGGCCGGTGGAAGGCGATGCGCGCGATGCCTCCGTCGTTCGAGACGTGGGCCGTGATGTCGGTGTAGTCCTCGGCGCCGGGCGCGAGCTGCCACTCGGCGGGGTCGAACAGGTCGGAGACGAATGCGCTGGTCACCTCTCCACCCTATTCCCGCTCGCGGCTGCTCCCCCGTCGCACTTTCCGTCGGAAAGATCCGGCCGGACCGACGAAAAGTGCGACGGGAACGGCGGCGGGAGATGAGAATGAGACCCATGACGCCCGAACTCAGCGAGATCCTCTCCACCGCACGCGTGGTCGCCCTGCCGATGCACACGCGATTCCGCGGCGTCGACACCCGGGAGGCTCTCCTCTTCGAAGGCCCCGAGGGATGGGCCGAGTTCTCGCCTTTCATCGAGTACGCGGATGCCGAGGCCGCCACCTGGCTCGCCGCGGCGATCGACTTCGCCTGGCGCCCGCAGCCCGCACCCTTGCGCGACGGCATCCGCGTCAACGCCACGATCCCCGCGGTCGAGGCCGCGCGCGTGCCCGACGTGCTCGCGCGGTTCTCCGGATGCCGGACCGCCAAGGTCAAGGTCGCCGAACCCGGGCAGACGCTCGCCGACGACATCGCCCGCGTGCGCGCCGTGCGCGAGGCGATGGGACCGGAGGGCCGCATCCGCGTCGATGCGAACGGCCTCTGGAACGTCGACGAGGCCGAGCACGCCGTGCACGCGCTCAACGAGTTCGACCTCGAGTACGTCGAGCAGCCGTGCGCGACGGTCGAGGAACTCGCCGAGCTGCGCACCCGCGTGAAGTACCTGGGCATCCCGGTCGCCGCCGACGAGAGCATCCGCAAGTCGTCCGACCCGCTGGCCGTGGCTCGCGCCGGAGCAGCCGACCTCATCGTCGTGAAGGCGCAGCCGCTCGGCGGAGTGACCCACGCCCTCCAGCTCATCGCCGCGACCGGGCTTCCGGCGGTCGTGTCGAGCGCCCTCGACACCGCCGTCGGGCTCTCGCAGGGCGCCGCCCTCGCCGCCGCCCTCCCCCACCTCGACTACGACTGCGGCCTCGGCACGGCATCGCTCTTCCTCGACGACGTCGCCGATCGGCGCCCCCGCGACGGGGTGATCCCCGCCGACCGCGTCACCCCGGACGGTGCCGCGCTCGACCGCCTCGCCGCCGACGACGACCGCCGCGACTGGTGGCTCGCGCGCCTCGAACGCAGCTACCGCGTGCTCGACGCGGGCTGAGGCGGCTCAGACCAGGAGCAGATCGACCAGTCGGCCGAGTTCCTCGCTGCCTGCGCTGCGCAGTTGGGCGTCGTCGTGCCCGGCCATCGCGCCTCGCACGGTCATGCCCTCCCAGACGATCATGAGGATGCGGCCGGCGACCTCGGCCGGCACTCGCAGCCGCAGCTCCCCGGCGTCGACGATGTCCGTGACGATCTGCGCGATGCTGCCGACCATCTCGCGTTCCTGCGCCAGGTACGCCGCTCCGAACTGGGCGTCACGGAGCGCGCGGATGCGGATCTCGCTCATGAGCATCACGCCCATGCGGTCGTCGCTGCCGGAGTCCATCACCTTCTGCAGCAGGTCTGTCGGATCGCAGCCGGGCACCAGGCCGCCCTCGGCGGTGATCTCGGTCACGCGCTCGCGCACCGCGTTCACACGGGTCTCGGCGACACGTCCGGCGAGCATCAGGAAGAGCTCGTCCTTCGATTCGAAGTTCGAGTAGAACGCCCCGCGCGTGAAGCCGGCGCGCTCGCAGACCGCCTCCACCGAGGCGCCGTCGAGGCCGACCTCCGCGAAGAGCTGCTCGGCCGCCTCGAGCAGGCGGGCGCGCGTGTTCTCACGACTCCGGGTTGCCGGTATCGACATCGAAACCTCCTGGTGTTCGCGATCGTGACGATTCTCACACCCCGCACACAGATTTCCGAATGCGGGCGACCTTACGATACATCTATGTATTGGATACACCTGTGTATCCACCTCATCCCCCATCCTCCGGAGGAACCCGCGTGTCCACTCTCCTGTCCTCACTCGGTCGCTGGTCGTTCCGGCACCCCTGGCGCGTGCTCGGCTCGTGGCTGCTCGTGCTCGGCCTCGCGGGCTCCGGGGCACTTGTGCTCGGCTCCGGCACGGACAACACGTTCTCGATCCCCGGCACCGAATCGCAGGCCGGCCTCGAGCAGCTCTCCCGTTCGTTCCCGCAGGTGAGCGGCACGAACGCGCAGTTCGTCGTCGTCGCCGCCGACGGCGATCAGGTCACCGACGACGACTATCGCGCGCACATCGAGGATGCCGTCGACGAACTCGGCGGCATCGACGACGTGCTCGCCGTCACATCGCCCTACGACGAGATGGTCGACGGCATGATCAACGAGGACGACACCGCCGCGATCGTGCGCCTGCAGTTCGACGGTCAGTCGACCGACGTCTCGGAGGCGACCAAGGACGAGCTGAGCGCCGTGGTCGACGATCTCCGCGCGGCGTTGCCGGACGGTTCGCAGACCGCACTCGGCGGCGACCTCTTCGCGACCGAGATCCCGGGCATCACACCGACCGAAGCGGTCGGCCTCATCATCGCGCTCCTCGTGCTCATCGTCACGTTCCGCTCGTTCGTGGTCGCCGGTCTCCCCCTGCTCACCGCCATCCTCGGCGTCGGGATCTCGATGGCGGGCATCTTCGCCGCCACCGCCTTCGCCACCGTCTCGTCGACCACCCCGCTCCTCGCCCTCATGCTGGGCCTGGCCGTCGGCATCGACTACGCGCTGTTCATCATGGCCCGGCATCAGGATCAGGTGCGCGCCGGCGTCGACCCCGAGGAATCGGCATCCCGCGCCGTCGGCACCGCCGGCTCGGCCGTCGTCTTCGCCGGGATCACCGTGCTCATCGCCCTGATCGGGCTCGGCTTCGCCGGCATCCCGTTCCTGACGACGATGGGCATCGCCGCCTCCGTCGCCGTCGCGATCGCCGTGGCCATCGCGGTCACCCTCACTCCCGCCGTGCTCGGCTTCATGAAGGGCCGCATCGTCGGCCGCCCCCGGCGGGAGCGCGCCGCGACGAAGAAGGACGGATCCGCGCGCGCCCCCCGCCGGGCGTTCAGCGAGCGCTGGGTCGGCGGTGTGACGAAGCATCCGGTGCTCGTGTCGATCGCCGTCGTGCTCGGTCTCGGCGTCGTCGCGGTGCCCGCCCTCAGCCTCGACCTCGCCCTCCCCAACGCCGGCGTGCTGCCGAAGGACTCCGAGGCCCGGCAGAGCTACGACATCGTGGGCGAGGAGTTCGGTCCCGGCTTCAACGGCCCCCTCATCCTCACCGGAACGATCGTCACCTCCACCGATCCGGTCGGGCTGATGGACGACCTCGGCGACGCGGTCGCGAAGATCGACGGGGTGAAGGACGTCGCGCTCTCGACCCCGAACGAGACGGCCGACACCGGCATCGTGCAGATCATCCCCGAGACCGCGCCCGACGACCCCGCCACCGCCGACCTCGTGCGCGAACTTCGCTCGCACCACGACGAGTGGCTCGACGAGTTCGGCATCGACCTCAAGGTCACCGGGTTCACGGCGGTCGGGATCGACATCTCCGACCAGCTCGGAGGCGCTCTGCTGCCCTTCGGGATCTTCGTGATCGGGCTGTCGCTCGTGCTCCTCACCATCGTGTTCCGCTCGCTGTGGGTGCCCGTGACGGCGGCCCTCGGCTACCTGCTCTCGATCGTCGCCGCCTTCGGCGTGGTCGGCGCGGTGTTCGAGTGGGGCTGGTTCGCCGATCTGCTGCACGTGGCGAAGGTCGGCCCGATCATCAGCTTCATGCCGATCGTGCTCATGGGCGTGCTCTTCGGCCTCGCGATGGACTACCAGGTCTTCCTCGTCTCGCGCATGCGCGAGGACTTCGTGCACGATCGCGCCTCGCGCTCCGCCTCGCGCGCCGAACGCCGGGCCGCCGCTCAGCGCGCCGTCCGCAGCGGCTTCACGGGATCGGCGAAGGTCGTCACAGCCGCCGGACTCATCATGTTCGCGGTGTTCGTCGCGTTCGTGCCGGAGGGCGACTCGTCTCTCAAGCCGATCGCGCTGGGCCTCGCCGCCGGCATCGCGATCGACGCATTCCTCGTGCGCATGACGCTCATCCCCGCCCTCATGGCGATCCTCGGCGAACACGCCTGGCAGATCCCCGCCTGGCTCGAGCGCATCCTCCCCCGCGTCGACATCGAGGGCGAGGCCGTCGAGCGCGAACGCCATCTGGCCGAGTGGCCGGGCAACGGCTCGGTCGTCGCGGCCGACGAGCTCACGGTCAGCACCGACGCACCGGTCGTGGAAGCCCTGTCGTTCCGGGTCGCTCCGGGCGAAGCGCTGATCGCGACCGGTGGCGACGCCCGTGAGCGGCGGGCCCTCGCTCTGGCCGTCGCCGGTCGCGTGACCGCCGACGAGGGGCGACTCCGCGTCGTCGGGCACCTGCTCCCCGGCCGGGCCGCCTGGGTGCGGGCGCACGTCGGCTGCGTGATCGTCGACGATGCGGATGCCGCGCTCGACGACCTCGCCGAGGCCCTGCGCGGGCGCTCGGAGGTCGTGGTCGTCGACGGCATCGACCGACTGTCCGGAGGCCGACGCGACCAGGTGACGGCGATGCTGCGGGATGCCGCGGCCACACGTTCCCTGGCCGTCTTCGCCACGGCGTCCGATGCGGCGACCGCCCGCACGATCCTCGCGGAGGCCGGCTGGCCCGACGCGAACCTTCTCGACACCCGCGCCCCGCGACGGGCGACCGCAACCACCGAGGTGACCGCATGACCCTCCCCATCGAGCGCGCACGCTCCCGCAAGCCCATCACGTGGCTGACGATCCTCGGCATCCTGCTGCTGCCGGCGGCGATCGGCGGCATCCTCGTCACCGCTCTCCAGAATCCGACCGAGCGCCTGGACTCGATGACCGCCGCGATCGTGAACCTCGACGAGCCGGTCGAGATCGACGGACAGGTCACGCCCCTCGGGCGTCAGCTCGCGTCCGGACTCGTGGAGGGGTCGGACGACCTCGACTCGAACCTCACCTGGGTGATCTCCAACGAGGACGACGCCGCCGAAGGTCTCGCGAACGGCGACTACCAGGCAGTCATCACCATCCCCGAGGACTTCTCCTCGGCGGCCACCTCGGCCGGGCGCACGATCTCCGAGGGCGAGGGCACGCCCGAGAAGGCGACGATCGAGGTCACCACGCCCGACGACGGTCTCGTCGCCGACGACCTCATCACGGGGCAGATCGCGAACGTCGCGGCGTCCATGCTCGGCACCACGCTGTCGGAGGCCACGACCGAGAACATCCTGGTCGGCTTCACGACGATCGGCGATCAGATCGGCGAGGCCGCCTCCGGTGCACTCGACCTCGCGAACGGCGCACGGGATGCCGCGACCGGCGCGGCCGCGATCCCCGACGGCGCCACCCAGCTCGCGACCGGCGCGGGTGACCTCGGCACCGGCGCCACGTCGCTGGCGACCGGTCTCGACACGATCGCCACGAACACGCGGCAGCTCGCCGGCGCCGCGGGCGAGCTCGGGGCGGGGCTGACCGGTGGGGCGGCCGCGCTGAACGATCCGAACGGAGACTTCGCCAAGCTCGTCGGAGCCGCGCAGGGCGGGGCCCCCTTCCTCGACACGGCTGCCTCGGAGTCGGCCAAGACGGCCACAGAACTCGGCAAGCTCGCCGCCACCTGCGCGACGTCGGTCACCGACCCGGACTTCTGCACGAAGCTCGGCGAGGTGGCGACGTCCGCCGCAACCTCCGCGACCGCCGCCGGTACGGCATCGGCCTACCTCTCCCCGGTGTCCACGGGCCTCCCGGCCGCGGCATCCACCCTGGCGACCAACATGAACGAGGCAGGCTCCGGCGCCAGCCAGATCTCGGCCGGGCTCAACCAGCTCGCGACCGAGGGAGTCGACCAGTCGGCCGCGGGAGCCCGCGCGCTGGCGACCGGCGCGGGCCAGCTCTCGAGCGGCGCGACCGAACTGGCGACCGGCGCCACCGAACTCGCGACGGGCCTCGACACCCTCGCGACCGGCGCGGGCGACCTCGCCGGTGGTCTGCGCACGGCATCCGATTCGCTCCCCTCGTTCAGCGATTCCGAGTCGACGTCGATCGCCTCGGTGATCGCCGACCCGGTCGAGTCGACCTCGTCGATGGACACGATCTTCGGCCCCACCGCCATCCCGCTGCTCGCCGCGGTGGTGCTGTGGTTCGGTGGCCTGGCATCGTTCATCGTGATGCGCGCGCACACCGCCCGCACCCTCACGTCGCGCCGCTCGTCGCCGACGCTCACACTGCGCTCCTTCTGGCCCGCCGCGCTGATCGGCGCCGGACAGGGACTGCTGGTCTCGATCATCGTGCAGTTCGTCGCCTCGTACGATGCGGCCGCCTGGTGGACCTTCGCGGGCACCGCCGTGCTCGCGGGTGTCGTCTTCGCCGCGGTGAACCAGGCGCTCGTCGCGATCTTCGGCGGAGTCGGACGCTGGGTCAGCGCCCTGATCGGCGTGCTGGCCGTCGCGACCGGGTTGATCTCGACCGTGCCGGACTGGCTCGCGGGCCTCGGCGCCGCGCTTCCGACCTCACCCGCATTCGCGGGACTGATCGCCGGGAGCGGTTCCGCCGTCGCCGGCCTCGTCGTGTGGGGTGTGCTCGCCCTCATCGCGACCACCCTCGCGGTGGCCCTGCGCCGCACGACCTCGGCCACGGCGGTGCTCGCGACCTGAGCCGCGGCATCCGCCCTGTTCGTTCGTTCCCCCACCCCGCCCCGGGAAACGGAGACGTCCGGGCCGCGCGGCGGCGAGTCGTGCGAACGACACGCCCTGTCGTCGGCATCCGATCTCCGTTTTCGAACCCGCACGCACGACGCCCCGCCTCCGGAAGGAGACGGGGCGTCGTGGATGTCAGGGGCGGATGCCTCAGCTGATGCCGGAGTAGGCGTGCAGTCCCTTGAAGAACACGTTCACGATCGTGAAGTTGAACAGCACGGCGGTGAAGCCGACGATCGCGAGCCAGGCCGAGGGGTTTCCCCGCCAACCGCGGGTCGCGCGGGCGTGGATGTAGCCGGCGTAGAGCACCCAGATCACGAAGGTCCAGGTCTCCTTCACATCGAAGCCCCAGAAGCGGCTCCACGCGTAGTAGGCCCAGATCGACCCGGCGATGAGGGTGAAGGTCCAGAGGATGAACCCGATGATCGTGAAGCGGTACGCCATGCTCTCGAGGCGCTCGGCCGAGGGGAACGTACGCAGGAACCCGGGGCCGGTCTTGGCCGCACCCTCCGAGACGAGGCGCTCGCGCCGCGACTGCATGAGCTGGATGACCGAGAGCGCGAAGGCGAGGGCGAAGAACGCCGTGCCCAGCGAGGCGACGAAGACGTGGATCACGAGCCACACGCTCTTGAGCGGGTCCATGAGCGGCGTGACCTCGACGTAGAAGTTCGTCGACGACAGGCCCAGCAGCACCACCACGAGGCCGGTGATGAACGTACCGAGGAAGCGCAGGTCGACCTTGACCAGCACGATCAGGTAGACGGCGATGATGAGCAGCGTGCCGATCATCGCGAACTCGTAGAGGTTCGCCCACGGCACGCGACCGGCCGCGAATCCGCGGGTGAGGGTCGCACCGAGGTGGAAGATGAACGCGAGAACGGTGAGCGAGGTGCCGATGCGCGCCATGACGAAGCGCTGGGGCTTCGGCTCGATGGGCTTTCCGGTGGCCGTGAGCGTCGCTCCCCCGCGCGCGCCGGCGCCGACCAGCTCGGCCTCGCGCACGGTCTGCGCGTCGGCGGAGATCTGCGAGCGGCGCGCGAGGTCGAATGCGAACGCGATGAAAGCCGCGGCGTAGATCGCGATCGCGGTCCAGAGCAGGACCGGCGAGATCACTTCGAGGTCGAACATGGTGTCAGTCTACTTTCGGGGAGTCGGATGCCGTCGGGTCGGCATCCGCGAGATCTTCGGTGAGGTCGTCGGAGGCGGGGTCGCGGGCGACCGTGCCCCCGGCCGCATCGAGCAGGCGACCGTGGCCGGCGACGATGTCGTCGAGCGCCACCGCGATCGTCGGGTCCTCGCCGCGGGCGAGACCCGCGTACTCGAGCGAGACGGAGTCGCCCTCGACCGTGGCCTTGACCCACATGCGGCGGCGGGGCACGAACAGCGCGAGCATGAGTCCGCCGAGCGCGAGCACCGCGAAGCCGAGCACCCAGACGCCGGACTCGTCGCGGTGGATCTGCAGCGAGGCGAAGCGCTTGACCGACTGCGTGGCGTCGGTCGCGCCCTCGGGCGACTCGTCCTCGAAGGTGACCGTTCCCATGCCGTTCGGCAGGTCGGCGGTCTCGCCCGGAGCGAGCTCGATCGAGTCCTTGTCGACCGCGCGACCGGTGAGCTGGGTGAGGTCGGTGGTGTCGAGCACGTAGACCGACCGCGGGGTGCCGTCGTTGATGCCGAGGTCGCCCGAGTACACGTCGAGCGTGAGCGTCGGGTTGGTGAGCGCGGGGTAGGCCGAGAAGAACGCGCCCGTGTCGAGCACGGCGGTCGTCGGGTAGAAGAAGCCCAGCAGGCCGAGCTGCTCGGGGAGTCCGTCGGTGACCTTGATCACGCCGAGCGAGGTCATGTTGGTGTCCTGCGGCAGGAACGGCACGCTGTTCGTGAACACCACGTCGCCGTCGGCGTTGCGCACCGTGATGGTGGGCGCGTAACCGTTGCCGAGCAGGAAGATGTCGTCGTCGGCGACGGGCAGCGGCTCATTGACCTTGATGGAGCCGGTGCGCTCCTCCCCGTTCTCCTTGACCGTGACGTTGGCCGAGAAGTCGCCGGCCTGGCCGGAACCCGCCTCGCCGAACGGGGTGTACGAGACATCGAAGGTGTCGAGGCGCATCGAGTAGGGCGCGAGGGCGTCGTCGGCGACGAAGCGTCCGCGGTTCATCGAGTCGTAGTCGACGAGCGTGTTCGCGAACGTCTCGCCCTCGACCAGCACCCGCTGACCGGTATACGCGAAGCCGCCGCCGATGGCGACCGTGACCAGCACGCCGACGAGCGCGAGGTGGAAGAGCAGGTTCCCGGTCTCGCGCCAGTACCCGCGCTCGGCCGACACGGAGAAGGTGCGCCCACGGTCGTAGCGCTCGACCCGATACCCGAGTGCCTTGAGCTGCTTGGTCGCGACGGCGATCGATGCGGATGCCTCGGCCTCGGCATCCGTCTTCTCGCCGTTCCCCGCGGTCGCGGAGAGGTCGCGGGTGACGGCCCGGAAGTCGTCGAGCCGCTGCAGCCGCGCGGGCGTGCGGGGCGGGCGGGCCTGGAGCGCCTTCCAGTGGTGCCGGATGCGCGGGATCACGCAGCCGACGAGCGAGGTGAACAGCAGCAGGTAGATCGCCGAGAACCACGGCGACAGATAGACGTCGAAGAGCTTGAGGCCGTCGAGGATCGGGAAGAGATCGGGGTTGTCGCGCTGCCACTGCGTGACACCGTTCGGGTCGGCCATGCGCTGCGGGAAGATCGATCCGGGGATCGCGGCGACCGCGAGCACGAGCAGCAGGATCAGCGCGGTGCGCATCGAGGTCAGCTGGCGCCAGCCCCAGCGCAGCCACCCGACGAAACCGAGGCGCGGCTGCGTGATCGAGTCGTCGCCGTCGACGTGGTCGGACGGTCGCAGCGGATCGCTGGACCTGGGCGTCTTGCTGCTCACGGCACTCTCGTTCTTCCGGGTTTTCTTCTCGGTCGTCTCGTGATCAGAGCGGGAGGATGACACTGCTCATCACCGCCGTCAGTCGGGACATGATGTCGGTCCACAGCCCCGTCACCATCAGCACGCCGAGGGCGATCAGCAGCACGCCGCCGATGATGTTGACGACGCGGATGTGGCGGCGCAGGAATCCGATGGCCGTGGTCGCCCAACCGAAGCCGAGGGCGACGAGCAGGAACGGGATGCCGAGGCCGAGGGAATAGGCGAGACCGAGGGCCCCCGCGCGCACCGGGTCGCCGGCGTTGAAGGAGAGGGCGAAGATCGCCGTCAGGGTGGGGCCGAGGCAGGGCGCCCAGCCGATCCCGAGGGCGATGCCGAGCAGCGGCGCCCCGATCACGCCGTACTTGCCGTCGATGTGGAAGCGCAGCTCGCGCTGCGCGAAGCCGAACAGCCCGAGGAAGACGAGCCCCATGAGGATGATCACGACGCCGAGGATGCGCGTGATGAGCTCGCCCCACTGGATCAGGAAGACACTCGCGACGCCGCCGAGAGAGGTGATCGCGACGAAGACGGCACTGAAGCCGGCGATGAAGAGGAGCACGCCGATGACGAGGCGACCGCGACCCGAGGCCGAGGCATCCGTCGACGCGGTCGCGCCGTTCACCGGGCGGGGAGCCACGGATCCGCCGAGGAAGCCGAGGTACCCCGGCACGAGCGGCAGCACGCAGGGCGACAGGAACGAGATGAGCCCGGCGAGCAGAGCGACCGGGATCGCCAGCCAGAGCGCTCCCGAACCGATGATGTCCTGGGGATTCACGCGCTCTCCGCGAGCGCGTCCTTGACGAGCGTGGACAGGATCGAGGTCCCGTCGATGGGCCCGATGATGCGGGCGGCGACGCGGCCCTGCTTGTCGAGCACGAGAGTGGTGGGGGTGGCCTGGATGGGCGTCTCGGCCGCGAAGGCGAGCTTGGCCTGCGCGGTGTCGACGTCGATCAGGCTCGGGTAGGTGATCTCGAACTCGGTCGAGAAGGCCTTGGCCGTGTCGGCCTGATCGCGGGTGTTGATGCCGACGAACGACACACCCTGGTCTTCGTACTCCTGCCACACCGACTCGAGATCGCCGGCCTCGACGCGGCACGGCGCGCAGCCGGCGTACCAGAAGTTCACGACCGTGACCTGGCCCGCGATGTCGGCGCTGTCGAAGGCCTCGCCGTCTTCGGTGACGCCCGAGAAGTCGATCGGCTCGCCGCGCTCGGCGACGGGGATCTCCTGGATCGCGCCATCGGCGGCGACGTAGCCGGTGTTCTCACCGCTCAGGAACGACTCGCTCACGGCATCCGGAGCACAGGCGGTCAGGCCGACGGCAAGCACCGCGGCGAGCGCGGCTCCGACCGCACGCCGGGAACGGCGAGTGCGGGAGGGGCGGCCGCTGCGGATCGGGTGAATCCTCGAGGCGAGTGGCACGGTTACGAGTTTACGCCGAGGTTCCTATGGTTAGGCCGGACGCGGGCGCCGTCACCGGAGCCCCTCAGAACCGCGACAGCACGTCGTCGACGCCGGCCCGGAAACGCGGACAGGTGGCGATGTCGTGCGAGCGGCAGCGCAGCGCGTGCTCGGTCATCTCGCGCGAGCGACGCATCTCCTCCATGCGGCGGTCGATGTCGTCGATGTGCGACTGCAGCACCTGATGGCGCCCCCAACTGCTGTCGTCGAGCAGCACCGCGATCTGATCGAGCGTCATGCCCGCGGCCTTGCTGCGCTGGATCACGGCGATACGCACGACGTCGTCCTCGCCGTACCGACGGCGGCCGGCGTCGTCGCGAGCGGGGGTCAGCAGTCCGACCGACTCCCAGTGGCGCAGCACGTTGGTGGGCAGATCGACGCGGGCGGCGACATCGCCGACGGACCACGGATGCTCGGCATGTGACTTCATCCCAACATGAAGTCACAAACGGAGCGTGGACGCAAGGTCCGCCGCTCGACCGCCGAAGCGACGCCGTCAGTCCCGGCACTCCCTCGTGATGAGGTCGGCGACCTTCTCGAGGAAGTCGCTCACCACCGCCGACTGCTCGGCGCTCAGGTCCGTCGCGATCCGGTGGACGGCGACCGCCGTGGCGTCGAGCCCCTCGGAGGGATCGATCCGCCGCAGGGGAACGAGAAGCTTCGAGCGACTGTCCGCGGGGTTCCGCTGCGTGGTGATGACCCGCGCGGTCTCGAGCTTCTCGAGCGCCTTCGAGATCGCGGCGGTCGTCACCTGCAACTCGGACGCGAGGTCACCGGGAGTGATCGCCTCGTTGCGATGGTCGGCCTCGGCGATGAGCCGGGTGATCTCGCGAAGCAGTGGACTCGGTCCACACGACGCTTGACGTCGACGCGCCAGCTGGTCCTCTGCGACGCGCACGCGCTCCACGGCGCGGGCGACGTCGAGCGCGTACGACTGATCGATCGCGTTCCAGATGGTGGCGGGAGCCTCCGCGGTGCTCACCTCAGTCCTCCTGATTGATCAGGGACAACCACTTCCCGAAGCGCTCCCCCTCGGCGCCCGCGCCATCCTCGTTCGCAGCGATCTCTTCCCGTTCGATCATGTCCCGCTCCCTCCGTGTGGTGCGAACATCCGGACAATGCTCGCAAAACTAGATTACTAGCCGAACTAGTGATGTCAACCTCGCGCCCCGTCGCTTGACTTCATCCCGACATGAAGTCACAGACTGATCGCGAACACAAGATCCACCGGTCGGAAGGACCCCTCATGTACGACGTGATCGTGATCGGCGCAGGCCCCGCGGGCCTGCAGGCGGCGCTGACGCTGGGACGGATGCACCGCTCGGCGCTGCTGCTCGACTCGGGCGAGTACCGCAACGGCACGGTGCTGCACATGCACAACGTCGCCGCGAACGACGGCACCCCGCCCGCCGACTTCCGCGCGATCGCCCGCGCCCAGCTCGCGGAGTACGCGGACGTCGAGGTGCGCGATGCCCGCGTCGAGCGGGTCGATGGAGAGCAGGGGGCGTTCACCGTCGAACTCGCCGACGGCGGCACGGTGGTGGCTCGACGCATCGTGCTCGCGACCGGCATGGCCGACGAACTGCCGGCGATCCCCGGACTGCAGGAGCTGTGGGGCGCCGGCGCGTTCAGTTGCCCGTTCTGCGACGGGCACGAGCATGCGGACAAGCCGATCGCCGTGATCGGCGAGGCCGCCCGCGCCGCCCATCTGATCGGGCTGCTCGGCCGGATCGTGTCGTCGATCACGGTCTTCCCCACCGAGGGTTCCTTCCCGGAGGAGGATCGCGCGACCCTCGAGGCGCTCGGCGCCGTCGTCGCCCCCTCGTCACCTCTGTCGATCGCGCGGGAGGGAGAGACGGTGACGTTGACCACGGCGGAGGGCGAAGCATCTGTCGCCGGCATCTTCGTCGCCTCGGTGGTCTCGCGCCAGCGCGCCCCGTTCGCCGAGCAGCTCGGACTCGCGATGCTCCCGTCCGGCGCGATCGAGATCGACGACTTCGGCCGCACGTCCGTCGCCGGGGTGTCGGCGGCGGGCGACATCGCACATCGGGCCTCGCTGCCCGGCGCGATGGCCGCGGTCGCGCTGGCGGTCGCGGCGGGTCAGCTCGCCGCCGTCGGTCACATCCAGTCGCTCATGGCCGAGGGCGCGTAGCTCCCAGGGCCATGAACGGGATGCCTCAGACGGCGCCGACGTCGACCGCGCCGCCCGTCGCCGCGGGTTCGGCGTAGTCGACCTCACGCCACACGTCGCCGACCCGCTCGAACGAGGTCACGCTCGACAGGGCGCAGCGCCGGGTGCGCGGATCGTGCCGCAGCGGGAGTCCGGCGACCGACAGGTGTGTGATCCAGATCGGTGCCTGGTGCGACACGATCACCGCGTCGCCCGCCTCGGTGGTGTGCCAGAGCTCGTCCATCGCGGCGCGCATGCGCTCGGCGACGGAGACGTACGGCTCGCCCCAGCTGGGCACAGACGGCTGCCGCAGATGCCACCAGTTGAGCGGGTTCATGAGCGAGCGGCGCATCTGCGTGCCCTCGAAGACGTTGGTCGGCTCGATGACGCGTTCGTCGAGCACCGGCTCGAGGTGGAAGCGCTCGGCGAACGGAGCGGCCGACTCCTGCGTGCGCTCCAGCGGCGAGCACCGCAGGGCCTCGACGTCGCGACCGAGACCGGCGACGTGCTCGGCCGCCGACTGCGCCATGCGCCGTCCGTCGTCGCTGAGGTGGAAGTCGGGCAGACGGCCGTAGAGCACGCGGCCGGGATTGTGGACCTCGCCGTGACGGACGAGGTGCAGACGGGATGCCGGCACGTCAGGCCTTGCGGTAGCGGGAGTCCCCGAACCCGAGGATGAAGTACCCGATGAACGGGATCAGGAACAGCAGGAAGAACGAGAACGCACCACCCTTGCCGAAGCGATCGCCCACCTTGACCGCGACGACGATCGCGAGGATGACGTTGGCGATCGGCACCAGATAGAGCAGCACCCACCAGCCCGACATCCCGGCGATGCGCAGCAGGAAGATCGCGTTGACGATCGGGATCAGCGCGAGGATGCCCGGATACCCGGCCTTCGTGAACACCTTCCACCAGGCGATCGCCAGCAGCACGTAGAAGATGATGCCGATGACGCTCGTGGTTCCCGAGAAGAACGCGGAGACGAAATCGGGGACGACCGGTACATCGGCGGCGGGGACGAGGGCGAGTTCCATGGGAGCACCTTCCTTTTCCCTGCCACCCTACTGATCCCCTCCGCCCGCCGGAGACACGCCGCGCGCCCCCGTAGAATGGGCGGGTTCGCCCGTTCACAGAACAGAAGGAATACTCCGTGCTTCGCACCCACTCGGCAGGCTCACTGCGAGCCGAGCACATCGGTCAGACCGTCACCCTCGCGGGGTGGGTCGATCGCCGTCGTGATCACGGAGGAGTCGCGTTCATCGATCTTCGGGATGCGTCGGGCATCGCCCAGGTCGTGATCCGCGACGAGGAGATCGCCCACCCGCTGCGCAATGAGTTCGTCCTCAAGGTGACGGGCGAGGTGTCGCGCCGCCCCGAGGGCAACGCGAACCCGAACCTGCCCACCGGCGAGATCGAGCTCATCGCGACCACCGTCGAGGTGCTCAACGAGTCCGCTCCCCTCCCCTTCCAGGTCTCGACGGCGCTGGCCGACAGCGAGACCGTCGGCGAGGAGGCGCGCCTCAAGTACCGCTATCTCGACCTGCGCCGTCCGGCCCCGGCATCCGCCCTGCGCCTGCGCTCCGACGTCTACAAGGCGATCCGCGACGTGCTGCACGCCGACGACTTCACCGAGGTCGAGACCCCGACGCTCACGCGCTCCACGCCGGAAGGCGCCCGCGACTTCCTCGTGCCCGCGCGCCTGAGCCCGGGCAGCTGGTACGCCCTGCCCCAGTCGCCGCAGCTCTTCAAGCAGCTGCTCATGGTCGGCGGCGTCGAGAAGTACTTCCAGATCGCGCGCTGCTACCGCGACGAGGACTTCCGCGCCGACCGCCAGCCCGAGTTCACGCAGCTCGACATCGAGATGAGCTTCGTCGACCAGGAAGACGTCATCCGCCTGATGGAGTCGCTCGTCGTCGCCATGTGGAAGACGATCGGCGTCGAGGTGCAGACCCCGCTGCCGCGCCTGACCTATGCCGACGCGATGGCGAAGTACGGCTCCGACAAGCCCGACCTGCGCTTCGGCCTCGAGCTGGTCGAGGCGACCGAGTACTTCGCCGACACCACGTTCCGCGTCTTCCAGGCCGAGTACGTCGGCGCCGTGCGCATGCCCGGCGGCGCGGGCCAGCCCCGCAAGCAGCTCGACGCCTGGCAGGACTGGGCGAAGCAGCGCGGCGCCCGCGGTCTCGCCTACGTGCTCTTCAACGAGGACGGAACGCTCGGCGGCCCCGTCGCCAAGAACCTGTCCGAGGCCGAGCAGGCGGGTCTCGCCGAGCTCGTCGGCGCCGAGGCCGGGGACTGCGTGTTCTTCGCCGCGGGCGCCACGAAGGAGAGTCGCGCCCTCCTCGGTGCCGCCCGCGTCGAGATCGGTCGCCGCCTGGGCTACCTGAACCCCGACGAGTTCGCCTTCACCTGGGTGGTCGACGCCCCGATGTTCGAGCCGGCGGCGGATGCCGTGGCCTCGGGCGACGTGGCCGTCGGCGCCGGAGCCTGGACCGCCGTGCACCACGCGTTCACCGGACCGAAGCCGGAGTTCGAGGCGACGTTCGACACCGACCCCGGATCGGCCCTCGCCTACGCGTACGACATCGTGTGCAACGGCTCCGAGCTCGGTGGCGGCTCGATCCGCATCCACCGCGAAGACATCCAGAAGCGGGTCTTCGAGGTCATGGGCATCAGCGACGAGCAGGCCGATGAGCAGTTCGGCTTCCTGCTCGACGCGTTCAAGTTCGGCGCGCCGCCCCACGGCGGCATCGCGCTGGGCATGGACCGCGTGCTGCAGCACCTCACGAAGACCGAGTCCATCCGCGAGGTCATCGCGTTCCCGAAGTCGGGCAACGGCTACGACCCGCTCACGGCCGCGCCCGCTCCGATCTCGGCCGAGCAGCGCGCCGAGGCCGGCGTCGACTTCGAGCCGGAGGACGACGAGGCCTGACCCTCTGCCCCTTGTGGGGGATACTTCGACAGGCTCAGCAACCCGGTTCCGGGTGCTGGGCCTGTCGCACCCCCGGGTTCGACATGAGCTGGGCCCCGAGCCTGTCGAGGGGCCCCGCCCGAGAGAATGGGTCCCTGAGCCTGTCGAAGGGCCCCGCCCCGCACACCCGCACACCCGCACGGACGCATCACACATGCACGGAGCATCCGCCCGTATCGCCGTGCAGGCGTGCGCACTCCGTGCAAACGGATGCTGACGCCGGCGGGGACTGCTTCGACAGCCTCGGCAACCCAGTTCGGATCCAAGACCTCAGCAACCCGGGTCCTGATACTGGGTCCCTGAGCCTGTCGAAGGGTCCCGCCCCGCGAGACTGGGCCCCTGAGCCTGTAGAAGGCTCCCGCCCCTAGGAGGCCAGCCCGAGCGCCGGGGCGAGGTTCTCGTTCCACACGTCGACGCCGAGCTTGGCGATCAGGGCGATCACCACGACGAGGAAGACCACGCGGATGAACTTCGTGCCGCGCGAGATCGCCATGCGCGACCCCAGGTAGCTGCCCGCGACGTTGGCGACCGCGAGAATCCCCCCGAGCACCCACAGCACCGAGCCATGCGGGATGAAGAGCAGCAGCGCACCGAGGTTGGTGGCGAGGTTGACGATCTTGGCCTTGGCGCTCGCCTGCAGGAAGTCGTAGCCGAGCAGCGCGACGAGCGCGATCACGAGGAACGTCCCCGTTCCCGGCCCGATCATGCCGTCGTAGAAGCCGATCACGAGACCGGCAGCGCCGGCCATGATGTGGTGCTTGTGCCCGTGGAAGCGCAGCATGGTCGCCGCGCCCATCTGCGGCCGGAAGGCGGTGAAGAGTGCGACAGCGAGCAGGGCCACGACGATGATCGGCTTGAACGCCGCAGCGGGCAGCAGCGTGGCCACCGCGGCGCCGCCGAACGATCCGGCGAGCGCGATGAGGGCCATCGGGATCGCGGTACGGATGTCGGGTTTCGCGCGCCGATAGTAGGTGACGCTGCTGGTCGCAGTGCCGAACACCGAGGCGAGCTTGTTGGTCGCGAGCGCCTGGATCGGCGCGATCCCGGGGATGAGCAGCAGCGCGGGCAGTTGCAGCAACCCACCGCCCCCGACGACGGCATCGATCCAGCCCGCGGCGAAAGCGGCGATGACGACGAGCAGCAGCATCCCCCAGGTGAGCTGCTCGAGTCCGAGCACGGTGCCGATATCCACCCAGCCATGATTCCAGAGACTCGGGCGTGCACCGGCATCCGCTCGTCAGCGTGCGACGCGCCCGCTGACAGACTGGAGCCATGATCGAGGCCCTCCCCCTGCCGTACCCGTTCGCGTCGCGCCTGGGGAGCGCGGTGTTGCGCCGCGCGACGGCCGACGACACGGATGCCGTGATCGCCCTGCTCGCCGACGACCCGATCAGTGCAGCGCGCGGCGATGTCGCCTCGGCGGAAGACCGGCCGGCGTATGCCGAGGCGCTCCTCGAGATCCTCGCCGAGCCGTCGAACGACCTGCTCGTCGTCGAGCTCGACGGGGCGATCGTCGGCACTTTGCAGCTCACCTCGATCCCGGGCATGGCGCGTCGGGGCGCCCGGAGGCTGCTCGTCGAGGCCGTCCGGGTGCAGAGTGACCTGCGGTCGTCGGGCATCGGGTCGGCCGTGATGCGCTGGGTCGGCGAGCAGGCCGCACCCGCGGTCGGAGCAGCGATGGTGCAGCTCACCTCGGATGCCGCGCGCACCGACGCCCACCGCTTCTACGAGAAGTTGGGGTATATCGGGTCACATCTCGGTTTCAAGTACACGGTCGAGACCGCCTGAACTCCGCGCCAGGACGGGGCGCACCCCACCCCGCCACCACCCGGTCACCCTCCGTTCACCCACGCCGCTCCGACCGGTAACTCACGGCCCATAGTTTCCTCTCGCAACCCGAACCGGCGCACCGCCGGTCACCCGAGAGGACACTCATGGCACGCTTCACCCGCCGCGCGCGCATCGGCGCCGGTATCGCACTGGTCACCACCGCCGCTCTGGCACTCACCGCCTGCTCCGGCGCCGCCGACGCGACCGACGCCGGCGAGGGATCGACCGACGCCGCGACCGCGACGTCCGTCGCCGACTTCGGCACGTTCGCCGACCTCGAGGCCGCCGCCAAGGCGGAGGGCCAGCTCAACGTCATCGCGCTGCCGCGCGACTGGGCGAACTACGGCGAGATCCTCGACCTCTTCGCCGAGAAGTACCCCGAGATCACCATCAACGAGGCTTCCCCCGACGTGTCCAGCGCCGAGGAGATCCAGGCCGCCGAGACCAACAAGGGCCTCGACACCGCTCCCGACGTGTTCGACATCGGCCTCACGGTCGCGCTCCAGAACACCGACTACTTCGCCCCCTACAAGGTGCAGACGTGGGACGACATCCCCGCAGAGCTCAAGGAGCCGACCGGCCTCTTCGTCGGCGACTACGGCGGATACATGTCGGTCGGCTACGACTCCTCGAAGTTCGACGCTCCCGCGGAGCTCGCCGACCTGCTCTCGGCCGACTACAAGGGTGCCGTCGCGATCAACGGCGACCCGACCCAGGCCGGCGCCGCGTTCGCCGCGGTCGGTCTCGCGACCGTCCAGTCCGAGGGTACGCTCGACGACTTCCAGCCCGGCATCGACTTCTTCGCGGAGCTGCAGAAGGCCGGCAACCTGCTCAAGGTCGACGTGACCACGGCGACCGTCGCGAGCGGCGAGACCCCCGTCGTCTTCGACTGGGACTACCTGAACGCCTCGCACAAGGCCGACAACCCCAACTGGGAGGTCGTGGTCTTCGACGGCACCGGCTACGCGGGCTACTACAACCAGGCGGTCAACGTCGACGCCCCGCACCCGGCTGCGGCGCGCCTGTGGCAGGAGTTCCTCTACAGCGACGAGGTGCAGAACCTGTGGCTCGGCGGCGGCGCTCGCCCCGTGCGCATGGAGGCCATGACCGAGGCCGGCACGATCGACGCCGACCTCGCTGCGGCTCTGCCCGAGGTTCCCGAGGAGACGGTCGTCCCCACCGAGGAGCAGTCCGCAGGCGCCGGCACGCTGCTCGGTGAGAAGTGGGCAGCGGCGGTCCAGTGACGACTCTCGTCGACACGGGGGCGGATGCTCCGGCATCCGCTCCCGCTACCACCGCCGGGCCCGCGCACACCGCGCGGGCCCGGCGGTCCGCGCCTTCCTGGGCCTGGTTGGGTCTCGTACCCTTCGCGGCCTACATCGTGCTGTTCCTGGCCGTGCCGACGCTGCTCGCGATCGGCTCCGGTTTCTTCACCAAGGACGGCTCGTTCACCTGGACCAACGTGTCGGCACTGGGCGATCCCGTCGTACTGAACACGTTCGCCAACTCCGCCTGGATCTCGCTCCTGACCGCCGTCGTCGGCGCCGTCGTCGGCGCGCTCGTCTGCTACGCCCTCCTCGGGATGAATCCGCAGGGCGCGATCCGCTCGTCGGTGGATGCCGCGGCCGGAGTCCTCGCCCAGTTCGGCGGCGTGATGCTGGCGTTCGCCTTCATCGCGATGATGGGCATCCAGGGTGTGCTGACGGTGTTCCTCAAGGACACGTTCGGCATCAACATCTACGAGAACGGCACGTGGCTCTACGAACTGCCCGGCCTGATCCTGCCGTACATCTACTTCCAGATCCCCCTCATGGTCATCACCTTCATGCCGGCCCTCGCCGCGCTCAAGCCGCAGTGGGCCGAGGCGAACCTCACCCTCGGCGGCACGCGCACGAGCTTCTGGCTGCGCATCGGGCTCCCGGTGCTCGCCCCGTCGTTCCTCGCGAGCCTGCTGCTGCTGTTCGCGAACTCGTTCTCCTCTTACGCCACGGCCGCCGCTCTCGCGAGCCAGGGCTCGCAAATCGTGCCGCTGCAGATCCGCACCGCACTCACGAGCGAGACCGTGCTCGGTCGCGAGAACCTCGCGGGCGCGCTCGCCCTCGGCATGATCGTGGTGGTCGGCGTCGTGATGGCCCTGTACTCGCTGATCCAGCGTCGGGCCGCGAGGTGGCAGTCGTGAACCGTCTCGCCCCCTCGCTCACGACCCGCTGGGTCATCGGCATCCTCGTCGGCCTGTTCTTCGCCATCCCGCTCGTGTCGACGTTCCTCTACACGCTGCGCGACACCGAGAGCGGGCTCTCGTTCGACCACTGGCTCGCGCTGTTCGACCCCGCCGCCTCCGCGGCGATCAAGCCGATCTGGACCGGTCTCGGCAACTCGCTCATCCTCGCCGTCGTCACCGTCGCGATCGTGCTGTTCCTGCTCGCGCCGACGATGATCCTGGTGAACCTGCGCTTCGGCAAGCTCAAGCCGATCTTCGAGTTCGCGGTGCTGCTGCCGATCTCGATCCCCGCGATCGTGCTGGTCGTCGGTCTCGCCCCGATCTACCTGCAGATCGGCCGCTCGGTGGGCACCGGCACGTGGACGCTCGCGTTCGCGTACGGCATCACGGTGCTGCCCTTCGCCTACCGCTCGATCCAGGCGTCGATCGACGCCGCCGACCTGCGCACGCTCTCCGAGGCCGCACGGTCGCTCGGGGCGAGCTGGCCGACGGTCGTGCTCAAGGTGCTGGCGCCCAACCTCCGCCAGGGCCTGCTGGCCGCGTCGCTCATCTCCATCGCGGTGGTGCTCGGCGAGTTCACCATCGCCTCGCTGCTGAACCGGCAGGTGTTCCAGACGGCCATGGTCGTCGTGCAGAAGCAGGACCCGTACGCGCCGGCGATCTTCACGCTGCTGGCACTCGCACTCGTGTTCCTCCTTCTCCTCCTCATCGGTCGCGTCGCACGCGGCAACGGAAAGGCCCACTCATGACCATCGATCACGCACTCCCCCGCACCCAGGACAACCTGCTGCTCGCCGAGGCGGGCGAGGGCACCCGGGTGCAGCTGCAGAGCATCGTGAAGAGCTACGCGGGCAACCGCGTGCTGCACGGCGTCGACCTCGACATCGCCCCGGGTGAGTTCGTCTCGCTGCTGGGTCCGTCGGGCTGCGGCAAGACCACGCTCCTGCGCGTGCTCGCGGGCCTCGAGGGCTCCGACGAGGGCGCGGTGCTGCTCGGCGGTCAGGACGTCTCGCGCGTCCCGACCAACAAGCGCGACATCGGCATGGTCTTCCAGTCGTACTCGCTGTTCCCGCACCTGCGCGTCGCCGAGAACACGGCCTTCGGGCTGCGCCGCCGCGGGGTGTCGGCATCCGAATCCGCGAAGCGCGCGAAGGATGCGCTCGTCCTGGTCGGTCTCGCCGACTTCGCCGACCGCTACCCGCACCAGCTGTCGGGCGGCCAGCAGCAGCGCGTGGCACTGGCGCGCGCCCTGGTCACCGAGCCCAAGGTGCTGCTCCTCGACGAGCCGCTGTCGGCGCTCGACGCCAAGGTGCGCGTGCAACTGCGCGACGAGATCCGCCGCATCCAGCTGCGCCTGGGCATCACGACCGTGTTCGTCACGCACGACCAGGAGGAGGCGCTCGCCGTCTCCGACCGGATCGCCGTGATGAACTCGGGCCGCATCGAGCAGATCGGGTCGCCGGAGCAGCTCTACACGACGCCGTCGACCGCCGGTGTGGCCGCGTTCGTGGGTCTCTCGAGCATCGTCGCCGGCGTCGCCGAGGGCGACCACGTCGTCGTGTGGGGGCAGCGGCTGCCGCTGCAGACGCCCGCCGACGGCCCGGTCGACGTGTACCTGCGCCCCGAGAACGTGTTCTTCGCTTCGGAGGCGGATGCGGCAACCGACGCGGTCGTCGAGGAGAGCACCTTCCTCGGCAGCATGCGTCGCACGCTCGTTCGCACCGAAGCGGGAGAGATCGTCCGGGTGCAGCACGCCCCCGGCATCCACCCCGCCTTCGGCGATCGCGTCCGCATCGCGGTCGCGCCCGAGCCCGTAGCCGTGCACCCGCGCGCCTGAGTCCCGCCCTACCGCCGCACGCGGTCGGGCGCTACCGTGATGCACGAGAGGCCCTCCGCCTCGCAGACACCACAGAGAGGATGCCTCATGGCAGGCAAGTTCGAGCTCTACACCGACAGGTCCGGCGAATACCGGTTCCGCCTCAAGGCCGGCAACGGTCAGGTCATCGCGACGAGCGAGGGCTACTCCTCGAAGTCCGCCGCGGAGAACGGGATCGAGTCCGTGCGCACCCACGCCCCCGACGCCGAGGTCGTCGAGGTCTGATCCCTCCTCCACAACGATGAGGCCCCCGGAGCATTCGCTCCGGGGGCCTCATCGTGTGTGAACGTCTCACAGCACGCGCGAGAGGAAGTCCTTCGTGCGCTGGTGCTGCGGGTTGCCGATGACCTCGCGCGGGTCGCCCTCTTCGACGATGTGACCGCCGTCCATGAAGATCAGGCGCGAGCCGACCTCACGGGCGAAGCCCATCTCGTGGGTGACCACGAGCATCGTCATGCCCTCGTCGGCGAGCGTGCGCATGACCTGCAGCACCTCGCCGACCAGTTCGGGGTCGAGCGCCGACGTCGGCTCGTCGAACAGCATCATGTCGGGGTTCATGCACAGCGCACGCGCGATCGCGACGCGCTGCTGCTGCCCACCCGACAGATGCCCCGGATAGGCATCTGCCTTCTGCGACAGCCCGACTCGGTCGAGCATCGAGATTGCGATCTTCTGTGCTTCGGCCTTGCTCCGCTTCTTCACCCGCTGCTGGGCGACGGTGAGGTTGCCGAGCACATCGAGGTGCGGGAACAGGTTGAAGCTCTGGAACACCATGCCGATGCGGGTGCGCACACGGTCGATGTCGGTCTCGGGGTCGGTGATGTCGATCCCCTCGATCAGCACCTTGCCGCCGGTCGGCTCCTCGAGCAGGTTGACCGAGCGCAACAGCGTCGACTTCCCCGAGCCGGAGGGGCCGATGACGCAGACGACCTCGCCCTTGGTGACGGTGAGGTCGATGCCCTTGAGCACCTCGTTGTCGCCGAAGGTCTTGACGAGACCCTGGATGTCGATCGCCGGAGCGTGGACATCGATCAGTTCTGTGATCATCGTTCTCTCGCCATCCGTCGCTCCAGCCACGCGGTGTATCGCGTGAGCGGAATGGTCACCACCAGATACAGCAGGGCGCCGACGATCAGCGGCGTCGCGTTCGCGTTCGACGTGTTCGCGTCGCGGACGAAGGTGGTGAGCTCCTTCGACCAGATGAAGCTACCGGCGATGAACACGAGTGACGTGTCCTTCAGCAGGAGCACCAGCTCATTCGTCATCGGCGGGATGATGATGCGGAAACCCTGCGGGAGGATGATCCAGAACATCGTCTTCAGCGGCGACATGCCCAACGAGCGCGCCGCCTCCGTCTGCCCCTTCGGCACAGCCTGGACCCCGGCGCGGATGACCTCGGCGATGTACGCCGAGGCCACCAGCATGAGTCCGAGGAGTCCGGCGCCGACCGGCCCGCCCGGCACCTTCCACCCGAAGACGATCGGGACGATGAATGCCACCGAGAAGATCGTCAGAAGGGCGGGAAGGCCGCGGAAGAGCTCGATCCACGCGGTAGCCACCCACCGGAACAACCCGATGCTCGACAGCTTCATCATCGCGAAGAGGATGCCGAGCAGCAGACCACCCGTGAAGGCGATGATCGTGAACAGGATCGTGTTCCGCAGGCCGATCGTGATGATGTCGGGGAAGAGCCTCGCGGCGACCTCCACGTTCAGGAACTGGGGGATCGCCCGTTCCCAATTGATCGACAGGGCGATCCCCGCGATGACCGCGAAGAACACCACATACATCACCAGGCGATACAGCTTGGTCCTGGTCGTCCGTTTCAACGCCATTGTGAAGGACCTCCGAAACTCCTACGCACGACGATCAGTTCGCGCTGAAGTAGGAGTCGTAGATCTTCTGGTACTCACCGCTGTCGCGCAGCTCCTGCAGGGCGGTGTTCACCGCATCGACGAGCGCGTCCTTCTCGCCCTTGGCGAAGGCGAAACCGTAGGACTCCTCGGTGTCGTACGTCTCGACGATCTTGTAGGCGCTGTCGGCCTTCTCGTGCTCGATGTTGACCGGCTGATCCTGCAGAATGGCGTCGATCTGACCGGCCTGCATCGCGGGCCACAGCTCGCCGTCGGAGGGGTACTGCACGAGCTCGGCGCCCGTGGCGTTCTCGGTCGCGTAGGTCTCACCGGTGGTGCCCTGCTGGACGCCCACGTTCTTGCCGGCGAGGTCGTCGATCGACTCGATACCCGAGTCGGTGCGCACGAGCAGCGACTGCAGCGAGTCGTAGTACGGGTCGGAGAAGTCGATGTTCGCCTTGCGCTCGTCCGTGATCGTCATCGCCGAAGCTCCGAGGTCGCAGGTACCTGCGACGAGCGTGGTGCCGGACTGGAGCGCGTCGAAGCCCACGTCCTGGACGGCGAGCTTGAGGTCGAGCTTCTTCGCGATCGCATCGAGAAGATCGATGTCGAATCCGGAGTAGCCGCTCTCGGTGCTCGAGTCCTCGACCTCGAAGGGCGGGTAGGGCACGTCGGAGCAGGCGGTCAGCGTGCCCGCGCTGACGAGACCGTACTCGTCTCCGGCATCCGAGTCCCCGCTTCCGGAGTCGGTTCCGCCGGCGCAGCCTGCGAGCGCGAGGGTTGCGGCAGCCACGAGTGCGAGGCCGGCGAAGGTAGTGCGACGGTGCATAACAGCTCCTGAGAGTCGATGGCAGGGTAAGGCCCACCGAAGTGGGCCGATAGGTGAACATCCTGGCACGTGCCGGGTGGATGCCCTACTAAGAGTGCCCGATCCAGGATTACGGTTTTGTTTCGGTGCGTTACGCGTGCGGGGATCAGATCTCGAAGTCGACGGCGACCCGTGCGCTCACGACGGAGCGGATGTATCCCGACGCCTCGACGTGCGCGGGGTGCACCTGATACTCGTCGAGCGCCTCGACGGAGTCGAAGTCGGCGACGAGCACGACGTCCCAGTTCGACTCCGGCAACACGACGTTCGCGCCGGCCGAGATCGACAGCAGCTGCGGCACGACACCGTCGAGGGCGTTGAGGCGGCGGGCCACCTCGGCGGCCTGCGCGGCGCGCTCGTCGGCGTCCTCCGAGGCGAGCTTCCAGGAGACGACATGGCGGATGGTCATTTCAGGGCCTCCTCGAGCGCGGTGCGCAGTCGGTCCGGCGAGAGTCGCCAGTGCGCGTGCAGTTCTCCGTCGATCAGGACGACGGGGATCTTCTCCCACCACAGATCGAACAGGGCGGGGTCTTCGGTGATCGAGGCCTCGACGATCTCGATCCGCTCGGCCGCGGCATCCGGCAGCTCGGCGACGACGGCGTCGATGACCTCGGAGGCGACGTCGCAGAGGTGGCAGTCGGGCTTGCCGATGAGGGTCAGCGTGGTCACGCCGAGGGAACCTCGACCGCGCGTCCCTGCGCGATCCATTCGCCCGTGCCGCCCTCGACGTTGGTGGCGTCGTAGCCGCGCGCTTCGAGCGCCTCGACGACGCGAGCGGAACGGCCGCCGGCCTGGCAGATCACGTCGAACGACTCGGCCGGGAGCTCTTCGAGTCGGTTGCCGATCTCGGACATCGGGATGTTGACGGCGCCGGGCACGTGGCCCGCCGCGAACTCGTCCTTCTCGCGCACGTCGATGAGCGGCGTGCCCGTGCGGTCGGCGAGTTCGGTAACGGTGATCGACTTCATGGCTTCCTTCGAGCTGCTCGGACCTTCGGCAGAGACACAAAGCGCCCCCATTCGACATGCTCCGAAGAGCTGTCGGGGGCGCTCGTGTCTTGGCCGCTTACTTCTTGTTGCGGCGCTGGTGGCGAGTCTTGCGAAGCAGCTTGCGGTGCTTCTTCTTCGCCATGCGCTTGCGGCGCTTCTTGATGACAGAACCCACGGAAACCTCACTAAGTCAGGGGGTTGGGCGTCGCGATGATCGGACGCCCGGGTACGGGCACGGAAAAATGCCTCGGATCAGTCTAGCAAACCGTCGGGCCTGCGCCGTCACACCGACGATGCGGACTCCCGCACGGTCAGCCGACGTCGGCGATCGGGCGCTGGAGGGCGTCCGCCACGGCGGACTCCGGCACGCGATAGCTGCGTCCGAAACGGATGGCCGGCAGGTCGCCGGAGTGCACGAGCCGATAGACGGTCATCTTCGACACGCGCATGATCCCGGCCACCTCAGCAACAGTGAGGAACCGGACGTCAGGAACTTCGGGCATCCCACATACCCCTTTCTCGAATGAGCACACTCTATGGGTTGGCAGTGACGCGTGTAAACCCTTGGGGCCGGTGTGAACAGTGGGACTCACGGTGCCGTCACTCGTCACAGCAGAGGCATAGCCTCTCTCCGAGGTTCACTCAGCCGAAAGTGTCACACTCGGCGCAGGACCGGGGCAGGCACCGCCTCGGGACACGCGGGCTGGGGCCCGCGGCATCGCCCCCGACGACAGCCCCCCGGTCGCCGGGGGCGAACTGTGTCGAGCGGGGTGTCAGGCGCCGAGTCGCTTGAGGGCCGTGGCGACCACGTGCTTCGCGGATGCCGCCGCGCGCCCGACCACCTCCGCCGCGTGCGCGGCACTCTCGGGGATCGGGGCCCCGGGGTAGGCGATGTCGGGGGCGTCGTCGCCGAACGCGTCGACGAGGAAGGGCACCAGCCAGTCGTCGACGACCTCGAGCGGCTCGACCGCGAGGCTGTAGAAACGACGCTGACCGTCTTCGCGCACGGTCACCAGCTCGGCGTCGCGGAGCACCTTGAGGTGCTTCGACACCGTGGGCTGACTGATGCCGAGGTCGGCGACGATCTGGCTGACGCTCGTGCCCGCTTCTCCTTCGGTGGTGCGCCGCAGGAGGAGCTGGAGGATGTCTCGCCTCGTACCGTCTGCGATCACGTCGAAGATGTCGGTCATGTGTTCAGGGTAGTCGTCCCCGGCACGGAGTACCATGACGAGGGCTCGGTCTCAGGTGCTGAGCCGGCGCCGATCTGCGGCGGAGGCAGACGAAAGGGGACGCGATGTCGGGCATCGTGTCTGCGTCGTCCCCCAAGCAACGCCTGCGCAATGTCGCCGCCCACGGCCGTCACATCCTCACCTCCTCGCCCTCGCGTCTCGCCATCGTGGTGTTCGCGCTGCTGATCCTCGTGTTCACGGCGCTGCTCTCGCTGCCGATCGCTGCGGCCGATCGCACCGTCACCCCGCTCAGCGACGCGCTGTTCACGGCCGTCTCGACCATCTGCGTCACCGGCCTCGCGACCGTCGACATGGCGAACCACTGGTCGCCGTTCGGGCACGTGCTCATCTTCGTCGGCGTGAACATCGGCGGTCTCGGCGTTCTGACCCTCGCCTCCCTCATGGGCATGGTGATCTCGAAGCGCCTGGGGTTGCGCGCCAAGCTCCTCGCCGCGGGCGACACCAACCCGATGCGCGCGCACGGCGGCGTCGTCAACGAGAGCCAGACCGTCCGCCTCGGGGAGGTCGGCCAGCTGCTGCGCACCGTCGCCTTCTCGGCGCTCATCATCGAGGGCGCGCTCGCCGTGCTCCTCTACCCCGGACTCGTGATGGCCGGGGTGAGTCCGATCGCCGCTCTCTGGGAAGCCCCCTACTTCGCCGCGATGGCGTTCACGAACACGGGCTTCGCCCCCAACGACGGCGGCGTCGCGGTGTTCGCCGACGACTACCTCGTGCTGTCGCTGCTGATGGTCGGCGTCTTCCTCGGAAGCATCGGCTTCCCCGTGATCTACTCGCTGGCCAAGCACGTCTGGCACGTCAAGCGCTGGTCGCTGCACACCAAGCTCACACTCGTGACGACCGTGCTGCTCTTCGTCCTCGGGGCCGCCGTCTTCCTCATCCTCGAGTACCAGAACCCGAAGACCTTCGGCTCGATGGATGCCGCCGACACGACGTTCCAGGCCTTCTTCCTGTCGGCGATGACCCGCTCGGGCGGTTTCAACGTGATCGACATGGCCGACCTCAACGGCTCGTCGCTCGTCGCCGCGAGCATGCTCATGTTCGTCGGTGGAGGATCGGCGTCGACCGCCGGCGGAATCAAGGTCACCACCCTCGCGGTGCTCGCGATCGCGGTGTGGTCCGAGGCGAAGGGTCGCCAGTCCGTCGAGGTGTTCGGCCGGCGCATCCCCAGCGACGTGCAGCGCGTCGCGCTCAGCGTCGTCGCCTGGGGAGCCACGATCGTCGCCCTGTCGACCATCGTCATCGCGCAGATCACGAAGGCCGACATCAGCCACGTGCTGTTCGACGTGATCTCCGCCTTCGCCACCGTCGGACTCTCGACGGGCCTCACCGCCGAGCTCCCCGACGCCGGCTCCTACGTGCTCGCCGCCACCATCTTCATGGGGCGCATTGGTACAGTGACTCTCGCCGCGGCAGTCGCCGCGACATCGCGATCGCAGTATTACTCACTGCCCGTGGAAAGGCCGATCGTTGGTTGAAGTCCTCCGGGGCGACGCTCCCGTCCTCGTCATCGGTCTCGGCCGGTTCGGCGCCGCCTGCGCGGGCGAACTCGATCGTCTCGACCGAGAGGTCCTCGCGATCGACGGCAACCTCGAGCTCGTGCAGAAGTGGTCGGATCGCGTCACGCACACCGTGCAGGCCGATGCGAAGAACATCGACGCCCTGCGCCAGATCGGCGCCCAGGACTTCCAGGTGGCGGTCGTCGCGGTCGGCTCGTCGATCGAGGCATCCGTCCTCATCACCGCCAACCTCGTCGACCTCAAGGTCCCGCAGATCTGGGCCAAGGCCGTCTCGCAGTCGCACGGCAAGATCCTCGCCCGCGTCGGAGCGAACCACGTCATCTATCCGGAGCGCGAGGCCGGCGAGCGCGTCGCCCACCTCGTCAGCGGCCGCATGCTCGATTTCATCCGCTTCGACGACGACTTCGTGCTCGCCAAGATGTACCCGCCGAAGTTCATCCGAGGCATCGGCCTCAACGAGTCCGGCGTGCGCACGAAGTATCGCGTCACGGTGGTGGGCGTCAAGAGCCCGGGCAAGCCGTTCCGCTACGCCGAGGCGAACACGATCGTCACGAACCACGACCTGATCATCGTCTCGGGCACCAACAGCGACATCGAGCGCTTCGCCGCCCTCGACCGCTGACGCGCGCGACTCGTACAGGTCGGGCGAGGCGTCAGGCGTCGATGTCGAGAGTGATGTCGACGACATCGTCGATGCCGATACCCTCACCGTCCTGCAGAGCCTTCTTGATCGGGACGATGTAGCCGCCGTCCTTCGGCCAGAGCGACGTCGTCACGCGCGTTCCGCCGATCGTGACGGATGCCGGGATCATCCCCCACCCGTAGGTGACGACCGCGGCGACCTCGCCGATCATCACCGCTTCGGTCTCGGGCACGGTCACGAAGTGGAACGGCGCGGGCCCGCGCCAGAACCAGATCTCGCCCGAGAATCGCAGCCGCATGGTCACGCCCCGGCGGCGAGCTCCCGAGCGCGCGCCAGCGCGGCCGCCGAAGCATCCGCGAACGTCTTCTCGAGGTGTGCATCCTGCAGCACCGCGATCGCACGCTCGGTCGTGCCCTTCGGACTCGTGACCCGTCGGCGCATCTCGGCCGGGGTCTCCCCCGACGCTTCGAGCAGCGCCGTCGAGCCGATGAAGGTCTGCTCCGCCATCAGGCGGGCGTCCGCCTCGCTGAAGCCGAGACCGAGGCCGACCTTCGTCCATTCCTCGATGAGCAGGAAGACGTAGGCGGGGCCCGAACCCGAGATCGTCGAGAGCGCGTCGATCTGGGACTCCGGCACCTCGATCACGGCGCCGACCGTCTCGAACAGGCGGCGCACGAGCGCCATGTCGTCGGGCGTCGATGCGGGGCCGGCGGCGAGACCGGTGACCGCCTTGCCGACCGTCGCCGGGGTGTTGGGCATCGAGCGGATGACGTGCACGTCGGCGCCCAGCGCGTCTGCGAACGTGGCCAGCGTCACACCGGCGGCGAGACTCACCACGATGGCGTCCGGGGCGAGGTGCGGGGCGATCTCGCGGAGCAGATCCGGCACCATCCCCGGCTTCACGCCGACCAGCACGATCCGGGCGGAAGCGAGTGCGTCGCGGTTACCGTCGGGACGCTCTTCGAGGGCGATGGTCGTGACGCCGGGAAGGTCGGCGAGGTCGGCGGCACTCACCCGCGAGCGGTTCGTTGCGGTGATCCCACCGTCGACGGCGATGCCCGAGGCGACGACGCCGCGCAGGATCGCCCCTCCCATCGAACCGGCACCGAGGAACGCGAGAGCGGGGAGAGAGTCAGCCATGTCGTCATCCTACGGCGGGCGCACCTGCGATCCCCAGAGGGGGCGATCTAGACTCAACACATGAGTGCATCCGGCGGCGGCAAGGCGATCATCGCAGCGTTCCTGGCGAACATGGGCATCGCGCTCGCGAAGCTCGTCGCCTGGCTGCTCTCGGGGTCCGCGTCGATGCTCGCCGAGGCCGTGCACTCGATCGCCGACTCCGGCAACCAACTCCTGCTCCTGCTCGGCGGACGCAAGTCGCGCCGCGAGGCCGACCGCGCGCATCCCTTCGGCTACGGCCGCGAGCGGTACGTCTCGGCGTTCGTCGTGTCGATCATCCTGTTCTCCCTCGGCGGCCTGTTCGCCATCTACGAGGGCATCGACAAGCTCACGCACCCGCACGAACTGGACCCCGTGTGGTGGTGGCTGCCGATCGTCGTGCTCGTGATCGCGATCGGACTCGAGAGCTTCTCACTGCGCACCGCGATCAAGGAGAGCAACCTCGTTCGCGAGAAGGGGCAGTCCTGGGTGTCGTTCGTACGCCGCTCCAAGGCGCCCGAACTGCCCGTCGTTCTGCTCGAGGACACCGGGGCACTGGCGGGTCTGAGCTTCGCACTGCTCGGCGTCGGGCTCACCGTCATCACCGGCGACTCGGTGTTCGACGCGATCGGCACGCTCATGATCGGTGTGCTGCTGGTGCTCATCGCGATCGTGCTGGGCATCGAGACCAAGAGCCTGCTCGTCGGCGAAGGCGCCACCACCGCCGACCTCGATCGCATCGTCGACGCGATCGCCGCCGGCGACGAGGTCGAGAAGCTCATCCACATCAAGACCCTCTACCTCGGCCCCGACGAGCTCATGGTCGCGGCGAAGATCGCACTGACCGCCGACAAGTCGGTGCGCGAGGCCGCCGACGACATCGATGAGATCGAGGCGCGCATCCGCGAGGCCGTTCCCGCCGCACGCGTGATCTACATCGAGCCGGACGTGTACCGGCCTGCCCTCGATCCGGAGCCCCCGACGGACGCGTTCGTCTTCAAGTCCTCGGACTGACCGGCCAGGCCGCAGCGTCAGCGCTTGCGGGCGAAGAAGTCGCGCAGCAGGGCGGTAGCGGCATCCGCTTCGAGTCCCCCGACGACCTCGGCCCGGTAGGGCAGACGGCGATCGCGCAGCACGTCGTACATCGACCCGGCGGCTCCCGCCTTGTCGTCCCACGCCCCGAAGACGACCCGTCCGATGCGCGCCTGCAGGATCGCTCCAGCGCACATGAGGCACGGTTCCAGGGTGACGACGAGGGTGTGCCCCTCGAGATTCCAGGAGCCGACGGATGCCGCGGCCCGGCGCAGCGCCTCGACCTCGGCGTGACCCGTGGGATCGTGCGTCTCCTCGCGGGTGTTGCGCCCCTCGGCGATGATGCGACCGGCGGAGTCGACGACCACGGCACCCACCGGGATCTCGTCCGCGGTGCTCGCCTCCGCCGCGAGCACGAGCGCACGGCGCATCGCGGGCAGGTCGGCGGCGGTCATGGATCGAGCCTACGACAGCGGCGTGCGGCGTCCGCCGCGCGCGGTGCATCCGATGTCGTGCCGGGCGGCTCGGCGCATTAGCCTGTATTCCATGCGTGTTCACGTCGCCGACCACCCTCTCGTCACCCACAAGCTCTCGGTGCTGCGCGATGCGCGTACCCCGTCGCCGGTGTTCCGCCAGCTGACGGAGGAGCTCGTGACGCTCCTCGCGTACGAGGCGACCCGCAACGTCAAGGTCTCTCCGATCGAGATCACGACCCCCGTCACGACGACGATGGGTGTGAAGATCTCCGAGCCCCGTCCGATCGTCGTCCCGATCCTGCGGGCCGGCCTCGGCATGCTCGAGGGCCTGGTCAAGCTGCTCCCGACCGCCGAGGTCGGATTCCTGGGCATGGTGCGCGACGAGGAGACCTTCGAACCCACGACGTACGCCGAGCGTCTTCCCGACGACCTGAGCGACCGGCAGTGCTTCGCCATCGACCCGATGCTCGCGACGGGCGGCTCGCTCGCCGCGGCCATCCAGTTCCTGTTCGATCGCGGGGCGAAGGACGTCACGGCGATCTGCCTCCTGGGCACGCCCGAAGGCGTCGCAGCGATCGAGGCGCTCGTCGGCGACCGCGATGTGACGCTCGTGCTGGGTGCGCTCGACGAGCGTCTCAACGAGAAGGGGTACATCGTGCCCGGCCTCGGCGACGCGGGCGACCGCCTCTACGGCACGGTCTGAGCCGCAGGCGGCTGTTCAGCCCACGATGAGGCGGTACGCACGCTCATCCCCGTAGTGCTCGAAGCCGGCGCGCGCGATGATCGGCGCAGAGGTCGAGACGCGTCCCTTCACCAGAGCCGTCATGGCGCCCCATTGCGCCGCGATCCGGAGGCGTTCGGACAGGACTGCACGGTAGGCGCCGCGTCCGCGATGGTCTTCGAGAGTCGCCGCGCCCCAGAGACGCGCGAAGCCGTCGGCGAGTGTCCACCCTCCCGTGCTCACCGGCTGCCCCGCGAGGCGCGCGAGCACACGTCCGTGGGTGCGCGACTCCAGCGACGCGGTGAGCTCATCGAACTCGGCACGGAGGCCCTCGTCGTCGAGAGCGAGCTGCTCCCACACCGCGACGTTGATCGCGTCGACCGCTCGGATCTGGTCGAGGTCGGTGACCAGCTCGGCGATGGCCCCGTTCGGCGGAGGTGCTGCGGCCGCGGCCTCACCATCGATCGGTCGTGCGAACACCGCGACGGTGTCGATGTGTTCGGCTCCACGCCGGCGGAGCTCATCCTCCAGATCGGGCGCGTCCGAGGGGTTCGTCCAGAACGTCAGGGTGTCTTCGCCCCAGCGCACCGTGCGAGAGATCGCATGGTCGAGAACCTCGTCCGCACGCCGCGAGGAGCGCACCTGCGACCCTCGTACTCCCCCACCGAAGCGAGGAGGGTAGCGAACGAGGAGCAGCTCCGCGTTCTCGCTCTCGGATCCTCGGGGGAACCACGCCCACTCCGCGGCTGCTCGAAGTATCTCGTCTCGGGTATGCACAGGTTCGCCTCGGTCAGTCCGCCGCGCCCACCAGGCGGGCGAAGGCGCTGAGCCGCGCCACGCCCTCCGGCGTATAGGGAAGATCGTCGAGCAGTGCCGGCGAGTGGATCAGGTAGGCCACGCACTGCGCACGGGAGATCGCGACGTTCAGTCGGTTCTGCAGAAGCAGGAACTCGGGACCTCGCGGGGCATCGCGCCCGCTGGAGGCGGCGAGCGAGGTGATCGAGACGACCGCTTCCTTGCCCTGGAAGTTGTCGACGGTTCCGACCGGGACATCGCCGAAGCCCGCGGACGCGAGCACCTCGTGCACGAGCTGGCGCTGCGCGTTGTACGGCGTGATGACGATGATGTCGGCAGGGGTGAGCGGGCGGGTCGTCGTGTTGTCATCGTCGGTGTCGGCGTTGGCGCCGGCGCCGGTGTTGTCGGTGAACGTCCGCCCGACGAGATCACGGACGATCCGCACGACCTCGGCGGCCTCCTCCGGCGACTGCGTCGCGTTGCCACGGTGTCTCAGCGGCACGACGTGGAGCCCGGGGTCGATGCCGTCGACGGATCGCTTCTCGGTTCCCGGCGCGGAGGCGAGCTTGCCGGCGTAGGCGAGTTTTGACACCGGCGCGGCGACGAACGGATGCATGCGCCAGGAGCGGGCGAGGAAGTAGCCGTACTCGGGGCGCACGACCGCATCGCCGTCCATCACCCATCCCAGTGCCGAGGTATCGACGGGTTCGGGGTGAGCACCCTGACTGACCTGCGGCAATTGCTGCGGGTCGCCGAGGAGCAGCAGGCGCTTCGCACCCGCCGCGACCGCGATGGTCGAGGCGAGCGAGAACTGTCCCGCCTCGTCGATCACGAGCAGATCGAGACCTCCACGCTCGACGCGGGCGGTGTTGCTGAAGTCCCAGGCGGTGCCCCCGACCACGACACCCTCATCGGCGTGCTCGGCGAGGAAGGCCGCCATGCCGCTCTTCGGGATCACCGTGTACGCGGGATCGGAGTCGGGGTCCTTCGGCGCCTTCGCGACCTGCGCGGGCGCCACGCCGTCGGCGACGACTCGGGCGAGCAACGTCTCGATGATGGCGTGGGACTGCGCGACGACCCCGATCTTGAACCCGTGCTCGTTCACGAGCCGGGCGATCACGCGTGACCCCGTGTAGGTCTTGCCCGTTCCGGGAGGCCCCTGCACCGCGAGGTAGCTGCGGTCGAGGTCGAGCACGCCCCGGACGATGGCGTCGATCGGGTCGCCGGCGCCGGCCTCCACCGGCGGAAGCGGCGCGCCCGAGCGTGTACGCGGCGGGATCCGGCGCAGGATGTCGGTCGCCGGATCTTCCGGGAATCCCGGAGCTGCGGCGTGCACGGCGTCGGCCCATTCGTCGATCGCTCCCTGCAGGGAGACGACCCGCGGCGGCGCGGCGGGCGTCAGGGCAAGGGGGAGCTCGTCCCAGGTCTGCCCCTGGATCGCCGTCTCGGTGATGAGGAATCCGTCCTCGAGAACCTCGGCCACCGTCACGGCGTGCGGCACGTGCACCGCGCGCGAGGGGATGTCGACGTCGAACGGCGCCGGTGCCTCGTACAGTGCGAACGGCTGCGCTCCCACACCCAGCGTCGTTCCCGGCGAGACCTCACCGCGGATCTCGATGTCGCGGGACATCACCCGACGTCCCTCGCCGATGCTCCACTCGCGGCGCACGACCGAGGAGCCCGCATCGACGCGCACCACGTCGCGCGTGCCCTCCCACATCGTGACGGGCTCACGGAGCCGCTGGAAGTGCGAGACCCAGAAGCTCTTGGCCTCGCGCGGGAAGTAGTCGATCGCCGCTGCGGCGATGCGATGGACCTGGCCGTCCTGGCCCGCTTCGACGGCGCGCTCCGCGTCGGCGAGGAGGGCCACCGACCGCGGAGAGGGCTCGTAGATCACCTGGTCGGCGGCGTCGGGAGGGGCGGGGCTGACACCCTTCTGCCGCGCGATCTCGATCAGCCAGTTGCGCAGACGGCGCGTCGAGACGCAGTCGTAGCGGTTGTAGTCCGCGAGATCGGCGAGCACCGCGTCGGCATCGCTCTGCTCGCCCGCCGCCGCGAGCTCACGCGCGGCGACGTACTGCACGATCGAGTCGTCGCCCTTCTGCACGTCGCTCGTGCGCACGTCGTCGCCCATGTAGAGCGGCTCGAGCTTCTTGATCGAATACGAACGCGAACCGACGCGAACCGTGCGCAGCACCAGGGGGTAGAGGTCGACGAAGACCCCCTCACGGAGCAGTCGATCGACCTCGCCCTCGCGCACTCCGTGTCGCGCCGCCATCGCCACCAGGTGCGAAGTCTCGTAGGGCGCGTAGTGGTAGATGTGCATTCCGGGGTGGGCGGCCCGGCGCACGGCGACGAAGTCGAGGAAGGTCTCGAACGCGCGGCGCTCCTCGGCGAACGTGTGCGCCCAGATGGCCGTGTACTGGTCGGCGTTGTCGACCCAGCCGAAGAGATAGTCGATGCCCCAGTGCGACTCCCCGATCGGCGCCGGCTCCGTGTAGAGCGGGTCGCCTTCGAAGTCGAAGAAGATGTCGCCGTGGCTCGGCACCGGGAGGGTGTGGATCGCCGGCGCGTAGTGCACGTCGAAGGTGGGGGCACCGCTGGCATCGGCGCGGAGCTGCAGAGCGGCCTGCGCACGGAGCCCTTCGAAGGTGTCGACGTTCATTCCCGCCGGCGCCGTGGGCGCGGTGGCGAGCTCGTCGATGGTCGCGATACCCGCCGCACGCAGTCGGGCGCGCTGGACAGGACGCATGCGTGCGACCATCAGCAGGTCGCGGTGCGCGATCACCTGTTCCTCGCACGTCGCACAGCGGCCGCAGGCGACGACCTGCAGATCTCCCCGGTCATCGCCCCAGGCGAGCGGGTCGCCCTCTGCTCCCGCATCGATGCGTCGATCGGAGATCAGTGCGCGCAGGCGGGCGCGACGCACCTGGAAGAGCGGGAGCAGGTCGTCGACGGCGTGTGTGCTGAGCGTGCCGTCTCCCAGGATGAGATCGACCTCGTCGGCGCGCGGCACTCCCAGTCGATCGAGTTGGTCGACGTATGCCGCGAGCTGCATCAACGCGGTGACGCGCGCCTTGCGCGCCAGTTTCGAGTCCTGCACCCGCCAACGGCCGTCGGCATCGCGTCGCAGGAAATCGGCGAACCCCACGAACTCCTCGGTGGCGAACGCCGCCTGGAAGACGACCTCCGCATCCGAACGCAGAGCCGCCAGGCTCTCCTCGACCGCAGCACCCAGCGCCGCGGCATCCGTCGACGACACCTTCGCGATCTGGCGCACCGCGTCGTCACCGAGTTCGGCGACGTACCGCGCGAGCACGTTCCTCTCGTGGACGTCACCGAGCAGCGCCGCACGCGCGAGCGTCGCGTCTTCGGGCTCTTCGACCGCCGGAACCCGGCCCAGCTTGGCGTCGATCGCACGGCACCAGGCGAACTCGCATTCGGCTGCGGCCTTGAGGTCGCTGGCGCTCCAGATGACGCGCTGCGCCTGAGTGTCGATCCGCACGATGCTCCATTTCGTCGTGCTTCGACACTAGCTGCGGCATCCGACATCGCCGCAGCTCACGGCACCCGGGTCAGCGCCACCAGGTGTCGTCGGGCGTCACGGGGAGGTTGCGCTTGTGCTGGGTCGCGAGGTAGCGCGCTTCGATCCGGCCGGCCACCTCGGAGTCCACCGGGCGCCCCTCGAGGAAGTCGTCGATCTGCTCGTAGGTGAGTCCGAGCTCGTCCTCGTCGGCGCGTCCGGGTTGCCCGTCGAGCAGATCCGCCGTCGGCACCTTGAACGCGAGCCGGTCGGGGGCGCCGAGGAACTGCAGCAGCGCGCGACCCTGTCGCTTCGAGAGGCCGGAGAGCGGCAGGATGTCGGCGGCCCCGTCACCGAACTTCGTGTAGAAGCCGGTCACGGCCTCGGCGGCGTGATCGGTGCCGATGACGAGGGCGCCCTCGTGCCCGGCCAGCGCATACTGCGTGACCATGCGCACCCGTGCCTTGATGTTGCCGCGGTTGAAATCGCTGATGTCGCTGGTCACGGCGAACTCGATATCCTCTTCGACGCCGTCGACGCCGTTCTGGATGTTGACCTCGACCGAGCTGTCGGCGGCGATGAAGGCGAGTGCCGCCTCGGCATCCGCTGCGTCGTGCTGCACCCGGTACGGAAGGCGCACGGCCAGGAAACGGGCTTCTCCGCCTTCGGCACGCACGCGCTCGACCGCGAGCTGTGCGAGGCGACCGGCGAGCGTCGAGTCCTGACCACCCGAGATCCCGAGCACGTAGCCTCGGGCGCCGGTGGTGCGGAGGTAGTCGGCGAGGAACTGCACCCGCCGTTCGACCTCGGACTCGGGATCGATCTCGGCGCGAACACCGAGGGCATCGGAGATCTGCTTCTGCAGGGACACGGCTTCCTCCACTCTTCCTCCTCCCAGTATCTCCCGGTCCTGTTACGGAGGGATGACGCATCGCGGATGCCCCGCGGCTTCGCGTCGCCCGCCGGCACCTGGCAGGATGGCGAGGTGAAACTTCTCGTCGCCGCCATGGCATCCGAACTCGAAGCGTTCCCCGAGAACCTCGAAGGATTCGATCAGCTCGTCACCGGCGAGGGCAAGATGCAGGCGACGTACGCCCTCACACGCGCGCTCGACGCGAAGCCCTACGACGAGGTCGTCGTCGTCGGCACGGCGGGTGGGATCGATCCGGATCTCGACGCGAGCGTCCACGAGATCGGGAGCGCCCTGCAGCACGACGTGTTCGATCTCGACGGCATCGCGGGCCAGCACGTCTCACTTCCGGCGCGCGTGTCGACGGGTCGCGACGGCGTGCTGATCGCGACCGGCGACAGCTTCGTGGGCGATGCCGGCATCACGGCGGTCATCCGCCCGTCCGGCGCCGGACTCGTCGATATGGAGACCTACGCGTACATCTGGGTCGCCGAGAAGTTCGGGGTGCCTATCCGGGCGTTCCGCGCGATCTCGGATCGCGCCGAGGAGGGCGCGCTGGTCGATTTCCGGGCGGCGATCGCCCGGTGCAGCGTCCAGCTGCGCGAGGTCATCCGGCAGGAGTACGGCGTCTGAGCGGCGCCGCCGTCCGCGCATGTGCGCGGATACCGCGTCCGCACGCCTGAGCGGATGTCGCGTCAGCGCGTCTCGATGACGCTGGGCCCGGCACTCGTCGCACGTACGCGGAGCTGCGCCGGGATCTGATCCTGCATCGCCTCGACGTGACTGATCACGCCGACGGTTCGACCGCCCTGCCGCAGTTCGTCGAGCGTGCGCATCGCGACGTCGAGGGTGTCGGCGTCGAGAGACCCGAAGCCCTCGTCGATGAAGAGCGTGTCGAGACGGATGCCGCCGGCCCGGGCGGTGACCACCTCCGCGAGTCCGAGCGCGAGTGCGAGGGAACTCAGGAAGGTCTCGCCGCCCGAGAGCGACTGCGCGGGACGTGTCTGCCCGGTGAAGGCGTCGTGGACGACGATGCCGAGCCCCGATGCGGCGCCGCGTGCGGCGAGGGCGTCGGAGTGCCGGAGCTGGTAGCGGCCCGTGGACATGTCGCCCAGCCGACGGTTGGCCGCCTCGACGATCTCCTCGAGCTCGGCGGCGAGCACGAAGGTCTCGAGCGTCATCTTTCGTGTGTTCGGGCCCCGACCGGCGATCGAATCGGCGAGGTTCTGCAGCACGGCGTGCTCGGCCATCTCCTCGGCGCTGCGACCGTGCTCGTCTGCGGCGGCCGCGGTGAGCGACGTCAGCCGTTCGAGCACACCCGCTGCGGCTCCGGCGGCGGAGACTGCGGTGATCCAGCCGGCCCGGGCGTCGGCGGCGGATGCTTCGAACGGCGCGATGTCGATCGGTTCGTCGGGGAGCGCACGCATCTCGAGCGGCAGAAGGATGCTCTTCTCCTTCTCGCGGCTCACGGCGTGCCGGGTGATCTTCTCCTCGAGTGCGTCGCACTCGCGCGGCGAGCGCAGAGCCGCGCGGGCGTCGTCGATCGTCTCGAAGGGCGAGTCGGTGAGTGCGCTCCGTCGAGCCGCCTCGGCCTCGGCGCGAGCGAGCTCCCGCTGTTCGAGGTCGCGGAGCGCGGAGGCGAGCGCCGTTGCAGCGGCGATGCCGTCGCTGGTGATCGCGATGCGCGATGCGACCGAAGGGAATTCACCTCGCGCTTCGACGATGCGCGCTTCGGCTTCTCGGGCGCTCTGCTCCTGGGCGGCGAGGGTCTCGCGTGCCGCCCCCACTGCCGCCTCCGCGGCGGCGCGCTCGTCGTCGAGGGCCTCCGCTCGAGCGGAGATCGCGGAGATGGCGGCGTCATGGGTGGCGAGAGCACTCTGCGCATCGATCGAGGATCGCCGCTCGGTCTCGAGCGCCTCGAGTTCGGCCAGCGCCGTCTCTGCGGTACGACCCTCAGCGGCGGCCTCCGCTCCGGCGATCTTCTCGCGGAGCGACACGTGATGCTCGGAGGCGGCACGTTCCCGTCGAGCAGCCAGGTCACGCACGGCCTCCGCGGCCTCGACGTCGTCTGCCGACACCGGGTCGGCGTGCACGGCGGGAGCCGGATGCTCGCGCGACCCGCACACGGGGCACGGTTCCTGAGCCGTGAGAGTAGAGGCGAGTTCTCCCGCGAAGCCGTCGAGGCGCCGTCGACGCAGGAGCGCGAGCGCGGTCTGAGCCGTCGCCACCTCGTCGGTCGCCTCCGCGAGCGCACGCTCGGCCGCGGCGCTCTCCTCCCGCAGCTCTTCGCGACGGCGCACGGCCTCCGCGCGGGTGATCGCCTGGTCGCGCCGTCGGGTGAGGTCGTCGAGACGGTCAGCGGTGCGCCTCGCTTCGTCGCGGGCGTGGGTTTCCCTGGCGAGCTCGGCGGGCAGGTCGCCCTGCTCCCGGACGAGCTCGGCGACGCGTGCGGCGGCCTCACTCGCCGCGGCACGCGCGCGTTCGATCTCCGCGTTGCGGGAAGCGGAACCCTCCTCGAGCAGAGCGGCCTGCTCCCATGCGCCACGCTCGCTCAGACGCTCGGCAACCCAGTCGTTCAGCAGGTCGACGGTGGGGGCGTCGAGACCCGCATCGACGGCGCCCCACTCGTCTTCCGCGATCCGCGCCGACTCCGCCGCGGACTCCGCGGCGCGTGCGGCCCGTTCGGCGGCATCGATCACTGCGCGGAGGGCCTCGGCGCTGCGCGCGGACGCGAGCGCGACCCGATCCTCGTCGATCTGCGGCTGCTCGGCGTCCAGTATCGCGAGCGCGGCACGCGAACGGTCGCGTTCGCTCTGCGCCGCACGTTCCTCACGAACCTCGGCGAGTCGGGCATCCGCCGCCGCGAGTGCGCGCTCGGCATCGTCGCGTTCGGCACGGCGGCGCTCGCTGCGATACGCGGCTCGCGCCTCGGCGCGGCGAAGATCGTCGAGGCGTCCGCCCGTGTCGGCGGCGGGCACGTCCCGCGACGCCGCGGCTCCGGGTGTCGGCCCACCGCCGGAAGCGCCGGCGGACTCGGAAGCGAACGGCTCATCCGCCGCCGCAGCGCCTCCGGACGCCGCGGACTCGCCGGACGCCGCGGACTCTCCGGACGCCTCGGACTCCGCGGTGTGCGCGCGCTCATCCGCTCCCAGCGCCTCCCGAGAGACGAGCGCCTCGGCCTCGTCGAGCCGCGCTCCGATCGTCGCCAGACGCAGGTCGAGTGCGCGTTCCGACGCTCGACGCCGCTCATCGAATCGCGTTTGCACGTCGTCGAACCGCTCGGTGCCGAACAGCCGGCGGAGAAGTGCCTGGCGGTCCTTGCTATTGGCGAGCAGGAACTCCGAGAAGCGGTTCTGGGCGAGAAGGATCACCTGCAGGAACTGCTCGCGGCTCAGTTGGAGGATCTCGTCGAGTTCGTGAGCGACGTCGACGGCGCGGGCGGCTCGCCCGATCCATCCCGACTCCGTGTGCTCCTCGAGAGCCACCGCCGGTGCCTGTTTGGTCAGACCGCCTCCGCGTTTGGCCGGGCGCAGGTACTCGGGCGAACGCGTGACCCGATAGCGACCCGCCGGGGTGCTGAACTCGATCGAGACCTCGGAGATGTCATCGGGCTCGCAGTAGTCGCTGCGCAGCCGCTTCTCGCCGCCTTCGTAACGCGGCACTCCGCCGTAGAGCCCGAAGCACACGGCATCGAGGATGCTCGACTTGCCCGCACCCGTGCGACCGGCGATCAAGAAGATGCCATCGTCGGCGAACGAGTCGAAGTCGACGACCTGGCGCGAGCGGAACGGACCGAATCCCTCGGCCTCCAGGCGGTGCAGGCGCATCTAGACGAGCGCCTCTGCGCGCACCCGGTCGTCGAGCACCTCACGGATGAGCTCGATCTCACGTGCCGTGGGCCCGTGGCCCTCGCGGACGTGCTCGAGGAAGGCGGCGATGCGTTCGTCGTCGCTCACGGCCTCGCGCAGACGCGCCGCGTACGACCCTTCACCGCTCTCGACCGTCGTCGCCGGCAGGTGCTGCACCAGTGCGCAGAACGGAAAGCGCTCACGGAGGCGGCGCATCGGCTCGGTCTGCGGAAGCGCGTCGGTGTAGGTCGCGCACACCCAATCCTCGGCGTGAGCCGCGACGTTGTCGTCGGAGAGGATCTCGTCGAGGGTGCCCGTCAGAGTGACGAGCCGGCGCGGAACCGGGAGGTCGAGCCACTCGACACCCGCGAGCCCGCTCTCTCCGATCTCGACGAGCCAGGAGCCGCGCGGCTTGCTCTGCTCGCCGAAGCTGTAGTGCAGGGGCGCTCCGGCATAGCGCACGCGGTCGCTCAGGCGGTTGCGGCCGTGGATGTGCCCGAGAGCGACGTAGTCGGGGCCGTCAAACACCTCGAGCGGCACGACGTCGAGCCCGCCCTGGCGCACCTCGCGCTCGAGCCCCGTCGTCGCATCGACTCCGGCGGCGAAGCAGTGGGCGATCGCGACCGAGCGACCGTCGTGACGCGCCATGCCCTCGCGGACGAGATGCATGGCATGCGCCATCGTCTGCGCCTGGGTGCGCAGGGGACGTCCCTCGGCATCTCCCTCGGGCCAGTGCTGGCGCACGATCGCGGGCTCGAGATACGGGATCCCGAAGAAGTTCACCGGACCGTCGACATCGTGAATCGTCACCGGCGTGCCGATCGCCAGCGGATCGGTGAGCACGTGGATGCCCTCGCGCAGCAGCCGGGCCTGGAAACCGAGTCGGGCCGCCGAGTCGTGGTTACCGCTCGTCACGACGACGCTCGCCCCCGTGTCGTGCAGCGCGACCAGCGCATCGCCGAGCAGGGTGTAGGCGGGACCCGATGGCGTCGCGGAGTCGAAGACATCGCCCGCCACGACCACGACGTCGACCGCGTGCTCCCTCACCTGCTCCGTGAGCGCTCCGAGCACCTCGGCCAGCGCGTCCATGGTCGAGTTGCCATGGAAGGTGCGGCCGATGTGCCAGTCGGAGGTGTGCAGGATGCGCATAATCACACGGTACGAAGGGCCACCGACATTCCGTCCGAGGCGTGCCGCAGCAGCCGTTCACCGGCGGCGGATCGACGGGGCCGATCGTCGATCCGCCGCCCGACGGGCGACCGGCTCCGCTCAGTGCGCGGAGGGGACGGCCTCTCCGAGCGACGGCAGCAGCGCGCTCTTCGATCCGCGAACCATGGTCGCCGCGATCACCGAGGCGGCGACCATGAAGATCGATGCGGCGATGAACGTCCAGCCGTAGGCATCCGTGAGTCGCTCCGGACCAACCTCTGTCTGCGCGTGTCCACCGACCGCGGCCGCGTAGACCGCCGTGAACACCGACAACCCGATCGATCCGCCGATCTGCATCGCCGAGTTCGCGACCGCCGACGCCACCCCGGCGTCGTGCGGCGCGACGCCCGAGAGCGCCAGGTTCTGCAGAGGGATGAACACGAAGCCCATCCCGATCCCCAGCAGCACCAGCGCCGGGGCGATCTGAACGACGTACGCACCGTCCGGTGTGATTCCCGAGAGCGTGAACAGGCCGACCGCACCGATCAGCGGGCCGACCACGAGCATCGGGCGCGGGCCGATCACGGGCAGCAGCTTGGTCGCGATCGGCGCGAGCACCATGGTCGCGATCGGGAGCGGGAGGCTCGCGAGCCCGGCCTGGAGCGCTCCCATGCCGAGAACGAACTGCAGGTGGAACGTCAGGTACACGGTCGCGCCGATCATGATCGCGCCGGCGACACCCTGGATGAGGAACGCGCCGCCGCGCACGCGGTCGGCGACCACACGCAACGGGAGCAGCGGGTGCGCGACCCGACTCTCGACCCAGACGAAGAGTCCGAGGAGCACGCCGCCGAGCACGAGGAAGCCGATCGTCAGGGGCTGCGCCCACCCGCCCTCGGCGAGGCTGAACCCGTAGACGAGGGACCCGAGTCCGAGGGTGACGCTCAGGGCACCCGCGATATCGAGGCGCTTGCTGCCCTCAGCCGCGCTCTCGGTCAGCACGATCGCCCCACCGGCCACGCCGATCACGACGAAGACGAGGTTGACCAGCAGGCACCAACGCCAGTCGGCGAATTCGGTCAGGACGCCGCCGAGCAGCATGCCGATGGCCGCGCCGGTGCCGGCGACCGTGCCGAACACGGCGAAGGCGGTGTTGCGCTCCCGTCCAGTCGGGAACGTCACGGTCAACAACGCCAGGGCCGCCGGCGCGAGGAGGGCGGCGAACACGCCCTGCAGGCCTCGCGCGAGGACCAGCTCCCAGCCCTGCTGGGCGAGACCGCCGTAGAGGGAGGCGGCTCCGAAGCCGAGCATGCCGATCAGGAACGCCCGCTTGCGTCCGATGAAATCGGCGATCCGGCCGCCCAGGAGCAGGAGCGCTCCGAAGGCGAGGGCATAGGCCGTCACGACCCACTGGCGCTGCACGTCGCTGAGATCGAGAGCGGCCTGAGCACGGGGCAGGGCGATGTTGACGATGGTGCCATCGAGGACGACGACCAGTTGGGTCAACGAGAGGACGACGAGCGCCCACCATCGGGTCTGAGGGCGGGCGCGCAGGGATGACGACATGGAAAAACCTCCGGTGTCTGGTGAAGGATGCCGGAGGTTTCGAGCCTCGGACCAGCGCGCCGCGGGCGCCTGACCACCTCAGCCGACGGGGCTGAGCAGAGCTCGACTATAGCAAGTCGATCGAGAGGTTCGTAAGCGGAAGGTCCCCTGACCCACCCTCGTCACGACGATCGGCACGCGGTGATGCGAGATGCGCGGTGCGCGATCACCTGTGCGGCGTGCGGGGCTGCGCGATGCGAGATCAGGGCTGCCCTCCGCCCACAGGTGCCGGGACTTGCCCCTCCCGGCGGGGGTTGTGCCCGCCTCGTCGTGACTACCGACTTCCGCTACTCCTCCAGATCGTTCGTCCAGTTCGCCTGCTGGATCCGGTTGTCGAGTTCGCGCAGCTCCTGCGCGACCCGATCCGCGTTCGCCCGCAGCTCCGCCACGGGGAGCGCCGAGATCTGTCGCAGCTCCGAACGCATCTGCCGGGGGAACTGCGTGTTGCCGGATGCGGATGCCGCGGCATCCGTCAGCAGTGAATGCCGGAGCCGCAGCACGTCCCGCGTCGCGAGCGCGTCGGTCATCGTGCCGTCGGTCCCCAGATCGAGCCGTGCATTCGTGGCGTTGATCCGGCGGATCAAATCGCGCAGCCGTGCGAGGTCGGCTTCGGCGTCGACCAGCAGTGCGTTCGCGTCCTCGGAGGGCTCCTCCCCCTCCTGGAAACGGGCGTTCGCTGTGATCCGCGCGCGAAGCTGTTCGATCCGGCGCTGCAGATCGGCCCGTGCGGTGAGTGCCTCGGCGACTTTCATACGCCCCATCCTTCCAAATCGACGTCGTAACACAACGTCACGGACGAGGCGGTCACCGTGAGCGCAGCAACGACGCCTTCTCGGGGTGCGCCGAGAACCAGTCGGCAACGTACCAGCAGACCGCGTCGACCTTGCGGTCACCCCGCTCCTCGATCTCGGCGACCGCACCCTCGACGACCGTCCCGGCATAGCCGTGGCCGCGGAAAGTCGGGATCGTGAAGGCCCGAGTGAGCGCGATGGTGCGACCGTCGTCGCGGTAGTCGAGCACGCTCACGAGCTGCCCGTCGCGGGTCAGCGTGTAGCGGGAGGCGTCCTTCTCGTCGGTGAGGATGAAGCCGGAGGCGAGCGTCGATTTCGTCATCGGAACCACGTTACGCCCGCCGCGCGATCGTGTGGTCGTTTTGACACGGGCCGACACGATCGGACATAATCCCCCCATGACCACCAACGCACGCCCTTTGTCCGCCCAGGAGGCGAACGGGACTGCCGGGATGATGATGCCCGGTCGCGTTGGCATGTGTTGCCGAATGTGCAGCTGAACGAACAGCCACCCGCCCGACCCCGTCCCTCGCGATCTTCGAGGCAGGGGTCCCCGAGCATCCACCCTTTGCTCGCTTCCCGGCTCGCCCCGGTCATTCATGCAACGCATCAGAGCCCATCGGCTCACGTCCTGAGGACTTCATCATCATGTCGAACATCGCACTTCTCGAGCGTCCCGCCACCGCCCCGCTGCGCACCGTTCCCGCACGCACCGAGGCAGACGCACCGTTGAACACCGCCGCCGATCTTCCCGCCGCCCGTTCGCCGCGCGGCTTCGCCCTCTACGTCGGTCTCGACGAGATCAAGGCCGCCGAGGCCGGCGTGAGCCTTCCGCTGCTCGTCGACGCCCTCCGCCGCACGCTCGCCGAGCTCGCCCCTGGCGCCGAGACGCACGCCACGGTGGCCCTCGCCCCGCACGGCTCCGGCGGCAAGGACCTCGACGTGGTGCGTCTCGCCCTGCACGAGCCCGGCGCGATCGCCCGTACCAAGGCCGCGGCCGAGGACGACGCCGTCGACGAAGAGGGCGGCGTGACGGTCGACATCTCGCGCAAGCGCGTGCTCATCGACGGCGAGTCCGCAGCGTTCACCTACAAGGAGTTCGAGCTGCTGCAGTACCTCGTGCTCCGCGAGGGCCGCACGATCGAGCGCTCGGAACTGGTCTCGGCCCTGTGGCAGGCCCAGGACGACGAAACGCCCGGTGAGCGCACGATCGACGTGCACGTTCGCCGACTGCGCGCCAAGCTCGGCCGCTACGAGGACATCGTCCGCACCGTGCGCGGCATCGGCTACCGCTTCGATCGCCACGCCGATGTCGTCATCCGCTACGGACACGGCACCCCCTCGCCCGACCGCTTCTGACCCGCGCACCCATCGCTCTGTCGGACGCCCGACGTAGGGTGGGCGCATGACGATGACAGCGGATGCCGATGCGGCCGAGGCCGCGCGCGCTCCGCACGAGATCGTGTACCGACCGGAGCATCCGCTCGACCTGCTGCGGACCGTGGGGATGCTGCGTCGCGGGCGGAACGACCCCACGACCGTCATCGACGGCGGCGTCATCTGGCGCGCTCTGCGCACCCCCTCCGGCATCGCGACGATCGCACTCCGCGCCTCTTCGGGAGAGGTGCGGGCGACCGCCTGGGGCCCGGGAGCCGGCGATGCTCTCGACCGGGTCCCCCGGCTCTGCGGGGCCGACGACGACGCAGAGGGCTTCGATCCGACCCGGCATCCGCTGATCGCCGATGCCGCCCACCGTCACCCCGGTCTGCGGCTCACGCGTACCGACGAGGTGTTCGACGCGCTCGCATGCGCGATCATCGAGCAGAAGGTCACGGGCATGCAAGCCTTCGGGGCCTGGCGTTACCTCGTCACCCGCTACGGCGAGCGCGCCCCCGGCCCGACCCCGCGTCCGATGCACGCCGCTCCCCCGCATTCCGTCTGGCGCACGATCCCGTCGTGGATCTGGCAGCGCGCCGGCGTCGAGCCGCCGCAGTCGAAGACGCTCGTGCGCGCGGCGCAGCGCGGCGACAGCATCGAACGCGCCACGCGCGCCGCAGAGACCGGCGTCGACCGCGACCGCGTGCTCGCCAGCCTGCCCGGGATCGGCCTCTGGACCTCGGCCGAGACGCGCATCCGCGCGCTCGGAGATGCGGATGCCGTGAGCGTCGGCGACTATCACCTGGCGCACCAGGTCGGTTATGCACTGACCGGCACGCGCACGGACGACGACGGGATGCTCGCGCTCCTCGCCCCGTGGGCGGGCCATCGGCAGCGGGTGCTCCGCCTCATCCACGCCAGCGGCGTGCAGGAGCCGCGCCGAGGTCCGCGCCTCGCGCCCGAGGACCACCGCGCCCGCTAGCCCTAGGCTGTGACCATGAACCCGTCTCGTCGTCGACTCGCGCTCCGCCTGATCGTCACCGTCGGCCTGCTGGTGCTGGGCGTCGTGATCGGCCTGATCTTCCAGAACGTCTGGCTCGGCGTGCTGCTCGCCGCCATCGTCTGGATCGGGTGGTTCCTCGGCTACGAGTCGCGGCGCGGGCACAACGCCGGCGTCAACGACGAGGACCACGGTATCGAGCTCTGATGCCCCTCCTCGATCATCTCGGCATCACGGTCGCCGACCTCGAACGCGGGCGCGCCCAGTTCGCCCCGGTGCTCGCCGCGCTCGGCTTCGCGATCGGTTACGGCGACGATCACTCGCTCTCCTGGAACAAGGATGACGAGACCGAGCTGATTCTCATGGCACCGCGCGACGACGACCCCGAACCGCACCGTCACGGACGCGTCGGCTGGCAGCACCTGGCGTTCGCCGTCGACTCCCGCGACGACGTCGAACGACTGCACGCCATCGCCGTCACGGCCGGCTGGACACCCGTGCGCGAGCCGAAGGAGTACCCGCGCTTCACCGAGCGGTACTACGCCTCGTTCGTCGAGGACGACGGCGGCATCCGCATCGAGTTCATGCACAACCCTCCGCGCGACGTTTGACACCCACCCCGCCCGCCCCCTAATGTTGCAAGGCTGCGCCGACCGGTGCAGCACTCAGCCGAGGAGACGACGCATGACCGCCCTGCGGAATCAGCCCATCGCCACGGTCGCAGCCCTTCCGCAGAAGCGCCACGACCGCGATGAGTCGTACCCTCCGGCGCGCGCCGTGTGACAGCATCCGCTGTCCCCTGCCCCGCACCGTCAGGTCCGGGGCTTTTTTTATGAGTGCCCGACCTGTGACTGAACATCACGAAGGAAAGGAATCATGGAGAAGCTCTCCGCGCGGCTGCTGTCGTGGGCGTCGCTGATCGACGAGAAGACACTCGATCAGGCGCACACCACGGCACGCATGCCGTTCATCCACCCGCACCTGGCACTCATGCCCGATGCGCACCTCGGCAAGGGGGCGACGGTCGGCTCGGTCATCCCGACGCTCGGCGCCATCATCCCCGCCGCCGTCGGGGTCGACATCGGCTGCGGCATGATCGCCGTCCGCACGCAGTTCACGAAGAGCGACGTCGCCGGACGCGACCTCGCGCCGCTGCGGGTGCAGATCGAGCGCGCCGTACCGCTGTCGGCCGGCCACCACAACAACAAGATCGTCGCCACCGCCGAGCCCCGCATCGCGGAGCTCGAAGCGCTCGCCGAGCAGAACGGGTTCGACCCCGAGTCCTACGCCAAGAACTGGCGACTGCAGCTCGGATCGCTCGGCTCCGGGAACCACTTCATCGAGGTCTCCCTCGACGAGCTCGACCGGGTGTGGCTGTTCCTGCACTCGGGTTCGCGGGGTGTGGGCAACCGGATCGCCGGCCACCACATCGCGGTGGCACAGCGGCTGGCGAAGCAGTGGTGGATCGAGCTTCCCGACCCCGACCTGGCCTACCTGGTCGAAGGCACGCCGGAGTTCACGCGATACATCCGGGAACTCCGGTGGGCCCAGCACTTCGCGCTGCTGAACCGGGAGGAGATGATGGATCGGGTGATCCGGCAGGTGTCCGACTTCGTCGGCGCACCCGTCGACGAGCAGGAGCGGATCAACTGCCACCACAACTTCACCGAGTCGGAGAAGCACTTCGGCAAGCGGGTGTGGGTGTCGCGGAAGGGCGCGATCCAGGCGGATGCCGGTCGGCCCGGGCTCATCCCGGGATCGATGGGCACGGCGTCGTACGTGGTCGAGGGGAAGGGTGACCCGCTGTCGCTGAACTCCTCGCCTCACGGTGCCGGTCGGGAGTACTCCCGGTCGGCGGCGCGGCGCACGTTCACCCACGAGCAGCTGCGGGAGGCCATGGTCGGGATCGAATTCCGCGACACGGATGCCTTCATCGACGAGATCCCGCAGGCGTACAAGCCGATCGATCGGGTGATGGCGGATGCCGAGAGCCTCGTGACGATCCGGCACACGCTGCGGCAGATCGTGAACGTCAAGGGGAACTGATCTCCCTGCACAGGGGGGCGTGATTCGTGGGTCATCCACGGGTCACGTCCCCGTGTAGATGTCACCCTGCGGACGCTGGCAGACTGCTCGGATGGCAGCCGGCGATCAGACGACCGGCGACGCCTCGACCTCGGCGGGACGATCCGTGAACGCCGTCTTCGGTACGAAGACGAGAGTGACGGCGGCCACCAGGGCAGTGACGCCGCACACGATCCACACGGTGAAGTACCCGGCGAGCGACCCGGCGGTGCCCTCGGCCGCCGCACCGGCCGATTCGGCCACGCCGTTCAACAGCGCGATGCCGAACACGCACGACGCGATCGCCCCGCCCACGGTCTTGACCGAGTTCGTCAGGCCGGTCGCCACGCCCGTCTGCGTGGCGGGCGCACCGGATGCCGCCGCCGCGGGAAGCGCAGCCACGAGCGCTCCGGAGCCGAGTCCGGCGATCACCATGTTCGTCACGACCTGCGCGTAGGTGTCGTGGAACGGCAGGAACAGCAGGAACCCGATCCCGACCAGGAGCGACGCGCCCATCAACGTGAGCCGGGGCGTGGTGCGACGGGCGACCAGCGGGAACAGGAGCGCGCCGGCGATCATCGCGATCAGATAGAGCCCGATGATCAGCGAGGTCTGGAAGCCGGAGGTGCCCAGTCCGTAGCCGTGCACACCCGGGTCCGTGCGCGCGAAGGTCGACAGCGGAGCCTGCGCGCCGAGCACGCTGACGCCGAAGAGACCGGCGGTAAGGAACACCGGGCCGAGGGCCGGTGAGCGGAACATGCGCACGTCGATCAGCGGATCGTCGCGGCGGAGCTCCCAGAGCACGAACGGCACGACCAGCACGATCCCGAGCAGCACCACCGCCCACGACCACGGGTTCACGAGGCCGCCCTCGAGGCGCAGCAGGCTGAGTCCACCGGTGAAGCACACGAGGGCGAGCGAGATGAGGATGAGCCCGACCGTATCGAACGCACCGCCCGTGGGGTCGGGCGACTCCTTCACCCCGAACAGGATGACGAAGAAGCAGACGACGATGAGGATCGCCGGCACGAGGAGCACGACCGTCAGCGGCAGCACGTCGACGAGTGCACCTCCGGCGAGCGCCCCGAGGATCGCTCCCCCCTCGAGGGCGGCGACGAGGAGACCGGCGGCCTTCGCCGTGATCGTGGAGCGCCCCTCCATCCGGCGCGACCGCGACCAGATCAGGGCGATCTCGAGCGGGAGCCAGACGACGTAGAAGCCCATGAGCGTCCACGCGACGAGGAAGACCCCGAACGAGTCGGTGAACGGCAGCACGAGTGCTGCCGCGGCGGTGAGGGCCGTCGAGATCAACAGCATCCGCTTGTGGCCGACCATGTCGCCGAGCTTCGCGAAGGCGGGCACCACCAGGGCCGACAGCATGAGCTGCGTGCCCTCGAGCCAGTTCACGTCGGCGTCGTGGATGCCGAGGTGCCGGGCGATGTCGGTGAGCATCGGGGTGTAGTACCCCTGCAGCACGCCGCTGGTGAACTCGACGAACGCGAGGTAGCCGACGACGGCGGCCAGAGTGCCCAGTGTGCGCGTGCGCGTCATCGCGACTCCTGCTTCTCGTGGGGCCCCCGGACCCATCGAGGGGCGACTGAGATCACACTAGCCGTTCGAGGAGAGCGCGATGGAACCGCTCTCCCCGCGCGAGGGCGGCGATCTCGACGTTCTCGTCGACGCCGTGGATCGATGCCCGCTGGGCGTTCGACATCTCGAGGGGAGCGAAGCGGTACACCGCAGGGGCGAAGCGATGGAAGTGCCGGGAATCCGTCGCCGCCATCATCACGTACGGCACGGCCGGCACGCCCGGATGCGAGATCTCGAGCGCCTCGGCGAGCAACGCAAACTGCGCGTTCTCGGTCGACGATTCGGGCGACGGTTCGCTCGCCTCGACGACCTCGACCTTCACGAGCGGGTCGCGCACGCGCCGACGCACGCGCAGCACCGTCTGCTGCGTCGTCTCTCCGAGCGCGATGCGCAGGTTGACGGTGGCGGATGCCTGCGACGGGAGCACGTTCGCCGCGGTCCCGCCCGACTGCATCGTCGACGCGACGGTCGTGCGCACGAGCGCCGCCGGCTCTCCCCCGAGCGCGGCGAAGACCCGCGCCGTCAGCAGCGGCGCGGAGGCGAGCACCCGGAGCAGATGCCGCGCCGACCCGGGCGTCTGATCGGCGAGGCGCGACAGCATCCGAAGGATCGCCGTCGACGCCCGCGGCCGGAACGTCGTGGGGCCCAGCCGATCGACCGCGCGCGCGATGCGCCGCACCGCCGTGAGGGTCGGCGGGGCGGAGGCATGACCGCCGTCCCCGCGGGCCGAGAGCCGCACGGTCATCACGCCCTTCTCGCCGACGCCGATCATCGCCGCACGCCCGGGTACGAACGGCAGGGGCGCATCGACCACCGCTCCTCCCTCGTCGACGACGAGCCAGGGAACGATGCCGCGGTCGCGCAGCACTGCGGCGATCTCCTGCGCCGCGTGCCCGTAGGTCTCCTCGTTGCCACCGAACGACAGGTAGACATCGCGCGCTGGGACGAAACCGTCGGCGAGCAGGTTCTCGACGGCTTCGAGCACGACGATCAATGGCCCCTTGTCGTCGAGCGCGCCCCGCCCGTACACGATGCCATCGGCGATCACACCGGCGAAGGGAGGATGCGTCCAGGCATCGCTCTCGTCGACCGGGACGACGTCGTAGTGAGCCATCAGCACGACCGGCCCCTCGGATGCCTCCGCCCTCCCACGCCAGTGGAAGAGGAGCCCGAAATCGGTGTGGCGCTCGAGCGCGAGACTCTCGTGCGTCAACGGGTAGAGCTCGGCGATCAGGGCGACGAAGGCGTCGAACGGCTCCCGTCCCCGCTCTACGAGCTCGGCCGAGACGGTCGGCAGCTGGATCATCCGCGAGAGGCGTTCATCGATGCCGGGGCGCACGGTGGGGGTCACGTTCGCCATCGTATCGACCGTGTCCGCCTCCGCAGGAGCGAGGGGGAGAATGGAGGGGTGAGCCTCTTCGCCTTCGCCCCCTCCCGTGGACCGCGTTGGCCCCTCGCCCTCCAGGCCGCGATCGGCATCGCGGCACCGATCGCCGTGTTGACCGTCCTCGGCCAGGCACCGCTCGGTTATATCGCCGCCTCCGGCGCCTTCACGGTGCTCTACGCGGGCTCCGCCCCGGTGGTCGATCGTGCGCGGGTGCTGCCGATCATCGCCGTATCGCTGCTCCTGAGCGCCGCCCTCGGCATCCTCGTCGCGGGGAACACCCTCGTGGTGAGCATCGGTGTCGTGGTGATCGCGACCGTGAGCGCGGCTCTCGCGTTCGGTTTCCGGCTCGGCCCTCCCGGTCCCCTGTTCTTCGTGCTGGTCTACGGGTTGTCCGCCCACGTCGTCGCCTCCGGAACGATCGACCCGTTCGTCTATCTCGCAGCCCTCACCGGCGGTTGCCTGTTCTCGTACCTCGTCGCCCTCGCGCCGCTCGCGCTCCCCCGCATCCGGCGGATCCGGGCGCGCCCGATGCGGGAGCTCCTCCCCGGGCCGGCCTGGAACGCGGATTCCCGGATGCTCCTGCTCCGCGTCGTGATCGTCGCGATCGTGGGCGTGCTGCTCGGCCTCGTGATCGATCCCGATCGCACCTACTGGATCGTCGGTTCGGCCGTCGCCGTGATCGGTGTGGCCGCCGCACGACGCGCCGCCTTCCAGCGCGGGCTGCATCGGATGCTCGGCACCGTGGTCGGTGCCGGCCTCTACATCCTGCTCGCGCTGCTGCACCCGGCCGGCATCTGGCTGGCCCTGCTGCTGGGGCTGCTGCAGTTCTCGATCGAGCTCGTCGTGGTGCGCCACTACGCCCTCGCCCTCGTGTTCATCACCCCGCTCGTGCTGCTGCTGACGGGCGCGGCGACCGGAAGCATCGGGTCGCTCGACGTCGCGGGCGAGCGGATCGTCGACACGATCGTCGGCGCGGTGCTCGGCGCCGCCTCGGGTGTGCTGCATCCGCGGGCGGAGGCGAGGGATGCGTGAGGGCGCGCTTCCCCTCCACCGATGACGACCTGAGCGAGCGGCCTCGTCAAACGCACCGCGTTCTGAGCGGCGCCTCGCGACCGAGTCTCGGCGGCGGGAACACGAACCTGCGCTCGGCGGTTGCATCGGTGGAGGCATCCGCCGAGAGGAGACGCACATGGAGCTGACGCTCGTGACATCGGCGTTCTGCGGTGCGTGCGCGCGCACTCGCGCCGTCCTCGCCGACGCCGTGCGGTTCCTGCCGGATGCGACCGTGACCGAGATCGACGTGGCACGCGATCCCGACGCGGCGGAGTCCCTCGACATCCGCTTCACCCCGACGGTCATCATCCGTGCGGCGAACGGCGAGACGGTCTTCCGCGCGGAGGGCGTGCCGACCGTCCCGCAGGTGCTCACCGCCGCGGTTCGCGCTCTCCCGGCCTGAACCGGGACGCGCTCGCCGAACTCTCTTGTGCGCGGTGACGGACCGACGCAGACTGATCGTGCCTCGAACCCGGGGCATCCCTCTCACCAGGAGCAGTCATGGCGAATCTCAACCCGTACCTGTCGTTCCGCACCGACGCCCGCCAGGCGATGGAGTTCTATCAGAGCGTGCTCGGCGGAGACCTCGACATCAGCGTGTTCGGGGACTTCCCCGACATGGTGCAGGATCCGAGTCAGAAGGACCTGGTCATGCACGCGCAGCTCACCACGCCCGACGGCCTGGTGCTCATGGCGTCCGACACCCCCGACGGGATGCCCTACGAGAAGCCCGCCGGGATCTCGGTCTCGCTCAGCGGCAACACGCAGGCGCGCACCCAAGAGGTCTGGGACAAGCTCGCCGAAGGCGCGACGATCACCATGCCGCTCGACGTTCCGCCGTGGGGCGGAACGTTCGGGATGCTCGTCGACCGGTTCGGCATCGGCTGGATGCTGCACGGCGACCCCGAGGAGTGACGCGCGTCAACGCAGGGCGTGCGCCTCGATGAACGCGCGCAGCGCGTGCTCGTCGTCGGCCATCTCGGTGACGTGCTGGGGGGCGCCGAGCATCTCGCGGAGTTCCTTCGAGTAATCGAGCTCGACACCGATGGCCTCGTTGATCGTCTCGGCGAACTTGTGCGGCTTCGCGGTCTCGAGGACGAGCATGGGCACACCCTCCTCCACGTACTGACGCGCCACCTTCACGCCGTCGGCCGTGTGCGGGTCGATGATCTCCTCGGTCGAGGCGTACACCGAACGGATGGTCTCGAGCCGGTCGGCGTGCGTCGACGTGCCGCTGACGATCCCGTACTCGAGCGCGAAGCGCGGCTGATCGCCGGCGAAGTCGAAGTAGCCCTGCTCATCGAGGTCGCGCCAGGCGCCGACGACGCGCTCGGGGTCACGGCCCACGAGCTCGAAGATGAAGCGCTCGAGGTTCGATGCCTTCGAGATGTCCATCGACGGGCTCGACGTCGCGAGCGTCTGCGCCGCGTTGCGCGGCCGGTAGACACCCGTGCGGAAGAACTCGTCGAGCACGTTGTTCTCGTTGGCGGCGAGCACGAGGCGGCGGATCGGCAGCCCCATCTGCTTCGCGAAGAAACCGGAGAGGATGTTGCCGAAGTTGCCCGACGGAACGGTGAACGACACCTCGGTCGGGCCGTCGGCATCCGTCGCCCGCAGCCACGCCCAGAAGTAGTAGACGACCTGTGCGGTGATGCGCGCGAGGTTGATCGAGTTCACGGCGCCGAGGTTCTGCGCCCGCTTGAAGTCGAGGTCTCCGGCGAGGTGCTTGACGAGGTTCTGGCAGTCGTCGAACACGCCCTCGACGGCGATGTTGTGCACATTGTCGTCGTCGAGCGAGAACATCTGCGCCCGCTGGAAGGCGCTCATGCGGCCCTGCGGCGAGAGCATGAAGACCGAGACGCGCTCCTTGCCGCGCAGCGCGTGCTCGGCGGCGGATCCGGTGTCGCCCGAGGTCGCTCCGAGGATGTTGAGCACGGATCCCTTGCGCTCCAGCGCGTACTCGAGCACCTGCCCGAGGAACTGCATCGCCATGTCCTTGAAGGCGAGCGTGGGGCCCTCCGAAAGGCCGACGAGCGTGAGACCGCCGCCGATCGAGCGCAGCGGCACCACGTTGCCCGGGAACGGCGCGTAGGCCGCCTCGGTCATCCGGGCCAGGTCTTCGCGCGGGATGTCGGTGGCGAAGAGGCCGAGCACCTCGGTCGCGAGCTGCGGGTAGGTCAGTGCCCGCCAGCGCTCGAGCGTCTCGGTGTCGACGGTCGGCATCTCGGCCGGGACGGCGAGCCCTCCGTCGGGCGCGAGGCCCTCCAACAGCGTCTCGCTGAACGGCTGCGGCTGCATGCCGCCGCGGGTGGAGATGAACTGCACGTTGGCTCCTCGGTTCGGGACTTCGGCACGTCCATTCTCGCAGGACGTCGGACGCGTCGATGACGCGATGACGGATGCCGCCGCCGGCGCCTCCGGAACGACCCGTCAGAACAGCGACGCCGGCAGCGCACCCTCGTGCTCGAGCAGCCAGCGCTTGGTCTCGAGACCGTGGCCGGGGACGCCGCCCGAATACCCGCCGAGACCGTCGCCCGCGACGACGCGATGGCACGGGACGATGAGGGGCACCGGATTGGCGCCCATGATCGATCCGATCCCCCGGGCGGGGACCTCGGTGCCGCTCCGGGCCGCGAGGCCGCCGTAGGTGAGGGTCTCGCCGTGGCCGACGGTCTCGTACAGCGCCGTCAGGACGGCACGGGTCGCGACGGTCTGCTCGCCGAGCTCGATCGGCAGGTCGAACCGCGTCAGCCGACCGGCGAAGTACGCGTCCACCTGCCCGAGGGCTTCGCTCAGCAGCGGATCCGGGCCGAGCTCGGCCCCGGCCGGGGCCTCGGTGATCCACGTCACGCGCGTGACCGCCGTGCCGTCACTGACCACTCCGATGACTCCCACCGGCGTCGGCAGCGTTCCGAACCACGACATGCCCCGAGCTCCCTCCGGCCGCAGCCCGCAGAGGATCAGACGAGTTCGGCGACGAGGTTCTCGATCCGCGCGCGGATCTCATCCCGGATCGGGCGCACCGCGTCGATCCCCTGCCCGGCCGGGTCGTCGAGCGTCCAGTCCTCGTAGCGCTTGCCGGGGAAGAATGGGCAGGCGTCGCCGCATCCCATGGTGATGACGACATCCGATGCCTGGACGGCCTCGGTCGTGAGCACCTTCGGCTGCTCGGCGGTGATGTCGATGCCGAGTTCGCTCATCGCCTCGACCGCGACCGGGTTGATCGCGTCGGCGGGCATCGATCCGGCCGAGCGCACCTCGATGCGGTCTCCCGCGATCTCCCGCAGGAAACCTGCGGCCATCTGCGAGCGGCCGGCGTTGTGCACGCACACGAACAGGACCGAGGGCTTAGCGGCAGCGGAGGTCATGATGCCAGGATAGGCGGCTCAGATCCACCCGCGCTCCTCGGCGAGGAGAACCGCCTGCTGGCGGGTCGCGACCGAGAGCTTGCCGAGGATCGCCGAGACGTGATTGCGCACGGTTCCCGGGGCGAGCGAGAGGATGCGGGCGATCTGCCCGGTCGTCTCGCCGCGCCGCCCCGCACGCAGCACGTCGAGCTCGCGATCGGTCAGCGGCGAGCGCTCGTCGCTGAGGGCATCGGCGGCGATCTCCGGATCGACGTACTTGCCGCCGGCCGCGACCTTGCGGATGACCGCGGCGACCTCGTTCGCTCCGCGGGACTTGGGGAGGAAGCCCGACACCCCCGATGCCAGCGCACGACGCAGCACACCCGGCCGCGCGTGACGGGTGACGACGACGCAGCGGGTCACGATGGCGCGGTTCAGCCGCTCGGCGACCTGCACGCCGTCGAGGCCCGGCATCTCGAGGTCGAGCAGGCACACGTCGGGCTCGAGGCGCAGCGCCTCGGCCACCGCTTCGTCACCGTCACCGCACTCCGCCACCACATCGATGTCGTCTTCGAGCCGCAGCAACGCGGCGAGCGCCGACCGGATCATGCCCTCGTCGTCGGCCAGCAGCACGCGGATCATCGCGCGTCCTCCGCGGGGACGGTCGCGGTGACGACGAACTCGTCGCCGTCGTCACGCACGTCGAGCGCTCCGCCGACCTCGGCGAGACGGCGGCGGATACCGTCGAGGCCCGAGCCATCGGCATCCGATTCCTCACCCTCCGCACGGTCGTTCGCGATCGTGTACCGCCAGTGCGAGCCGTCTCGAGCGAGGGTGAGCCGTGCCCGCGCGCCGCCGCCGTGGCGCAGGGCGTTCGTGGTCGTCTCGCGGATCACCGGCCCGAGGGCGGATGCCGGCGCGGATGCCGCGTCCGGGGCGATGCGCGCTTCGACCTCGAGGCCCGCGGCGGTGAGCAGGTCGCGCGCGTTGGCGAGTTCGTCGCCCAGCGGCACCGAGCGGAAGCGGGTGGCGAGGTCGCGCGTGCCCTGACGTGCGTCGTCGACGCTGGAGCGCGCCGCGCGGAGCTGCTCCATGCCGGCATCCGCATCGACGGGCATGAGTCGCTCGGCGAGTTCGAGCTGCAACGCGATCACCTGCAGATGGTGCCCCTGCAGGTCGTGCACGTCGGTGGCGACGCGCAGACGCTCCTGGGTGGCCGCGAGCCTGACCTCGGAGGCTCTGGCGCGGTCGAGCGTGTTCAGCACATCCCACCACCACAGCGTGCTCACCGTCATGACCGGCAGGAGCGCGGTGTAGAAGATCGGCATCCACCACACGGCTGCCGCCTCGTCGTGAGCATCGATGAATCCGAGCGCCCCCATGACCAGCACCGCCGCGATGGTCACGCGGTACCGCACACCGGCCGGCCAGTTGAGCAGCGCGAGCGACTGGACGATGGGCATGAGCGCGAGCTGCCAACTGCCCAGCGCGATGCCCGCGACGACGCCGAACGCCACCGCGACGGTCATCGGCAGGAGGATGCTCCGCCATGCGACGCCGGGCTCGGCATCGACGCGGTGCCGGTAGTCGCGCAGCAGGAGCGCGGTGGACGCCCACCAGATCAGGCCGCCGATGGCCACGATCATGCCGGGCACGATGCTCTCGGGCTCGGCGAACGCGAGCACCGTCCAGAAGAACACCAGCATGAGTTCGAGGAACAGCACACCCGACACCGTGTACCACCAGGTGGCGATGATGCCGCGCGCGAGTTGGCGGGCTCCGGGTGTCGAGGGGGTGCTCACCCCACCACCCTAGAGCCGTGACAGTTGTCACCCCTCGGTCGTGCGGAGCGCGTGGATTCCGGTGACACCGCGGCACTGCCGGGATCGGACCCCAGCGGGTGAACTGGATGCATCGCAACGGAGAGACCGTTGCCGCACAGACCGGAGGACACCATGAACCTCATCGAGACCTTCCAGAACCTGGTCGCCCAGGTGCCCGAGCTCGTTCAGCCGCTCATCGTCGCCCTCGCGGGCGCCGTCCCGTTCATCGAGGGAGAGGGCGCCGCCTCGATCGGCATCATCGGCGGCATCCATCCCGTCGTCGCCGCCATCGCGGGCATCGTCGGCAACTTCCTCTGCGTGCTGGTGCTCGTGCTCGCCAGTTCCGGCGCACGGCAGGCGATCGTGCAGCGCAACCGCTCCCGTCAGCTCGTCGCGGCCGGCGGCGACGCAGCGGCGATCGAGACGCCGGAGGCGGCGAGCCCGCGCAAGCAGAAGTTCCAGAACGCTCTCGAGCGCTACGGCGTTCCCGGGGTGAGCCTGCTCGGCCCGCTGCTGCTGCCGACGCAGTTCACGGCGACGATGCTCGCCGCGACCGGCGTGAGCAAGACGCGGATCCTCTTCTGGCAGGGACTCGCGATCGTCGCCTGGACCACGCTCCTGACGATCATCGTCGGCGGCGCCGTGCACGTGATCGCCTGACGCGAGATCTCCGGAGGGAGATGAGGGGCGGCATGTGGGGACCGCCGCCCCTCGGGTGTGGTGCCCGAAGCACCGACGTGATCGGGGAGATCACTTGAGGGCCCTGGGGAAGGGCCCGTCGAGTACAACGAGGGGCGTCAGGAAATCTGACGCCCCTCGCTCGTGGTGTTTCGGCGACCTGACAGAATGGACGCGTGCACCCGTCCAGAAGACCCGCCGTCCTGCGCGGGTTCGCGGCATCCGCCGTGGCGATCTTCGTCGCACTGGCCGGGCACGTCACCGCCGGCGGGGCGATGCCGGGGCCGCTGGGAATTCTCGTGCCGTGGGTGCTCTCGTTCATGGTGTGCGTGCTCCTCGCCGGCCGCCGACTCTCGGTCATCCGGTTGAGCATCTCGGTGGCGGTCAGCCAGTTCCTCTTCCACACGCTCTTCGTGCTCGGCACGATCACGCCGTCGGGCGTCGTCGCCCCGCACGTGCACGGTGCCCCGCTGGTGCTCCCGGCCGCGGGCGCGATCCCGGATGCCGTCGTCGCCGACGGCACCATGTGGATCGGACACGTGGTCGCCGCCGCCCTCACGATCGCCGCTCTGCACCGCGGTGAAAGGCTGCTCCTCGGTCTGCGCGATCTCGCGCAGCAGAGCATCCGCTGGGTGCAGCGTCGGGTCGCCTCGGCGACCTTCGTGCCACCCGCGCGCCCGCTCGCGGCCCCTTCCGTCTTCTCCTCCCCCGTCGCCCTGCGCGATGCCCTGCTGCTGTCGACCCTGCGCGGTCGAGCACCACCTCTCTCCCCCGCGATCTGATCCGCGCCTGCGGCCTCTGTGCCGTCAGGCGATCACGCCTGCGCCGGCACGCTGCCGCGCGGGCATCCGAACGCACATGCGGCGTCGGCTTCCCGGCGCCCGTTGAGAGGTCTGTCATCCATGTCTCCTGCCCGCAGATTCGCGGTCGGGATGGCGGTGGCGGCTGTCGCGGTGTTCGCGACGGCCGTGCCGGCATCCGCCCATGATTCGCTCGTCCACAGCACGCCCGAAGCCGACGAGAGTCTGGCCACGGCGCCCGAGAGCATCACCCTGACGTACTCGGGCGAGCTGCTCGTGCTGGGCGATTCCACCCAGGGCGCGGTCGTGCTCGTGATCGACGAGAGCGGTCGCGATTGGGCGACCGGCGACGTGGAGGTCTCGGGTAACACCGTCACCGCCACGGTCGAGCCCGGAATGCCCGATGCCGGGTACCAGGTGCGCTGGCAGGTGGTCTCGGAGGACGGGCATCCGATCTCGGGCATCGTCCCGTTCACGATCGGCGACGCCGAACCGATGACGGCGACGCAGGCACCGACGGATGCCGATGCTCCCTCGTACGTCCCGGACGCCTCGGATCCCACGGATCAGTCCACTGATGAGACCGACGGCGGCCTGCGGTTGCTGCTCGTCGGCGGCGCGGGCGCGGCGATCGCCGTCGTCGCCCTCGTCCTGTATCGAATCCTCCGCCGTCCGAAGACGGCACCCGCCGCGTCCGCCGAGGGCGACGCCGCGGAAGAGATGTGAAAGGCATTTCCATGAACACCCCTACGAAGAACCTGTCCCGTCTGACCGCGCTCGTCGCCGTCTCGCTGCTCGCCCTCACGGGGTGCGCCGCTGCCGAGACGCCCACCGAGGTGGCCCCCGTGGGCGAGACCGTCACCATCGAGGACGCCTGGGTCAAGGCCACCGACGAGGACATGTCGGCGGCCTTCGGCACGCTGACCAACAGCGGCACGGATGCCGTCACGATCGTGTCGGCCGAGACCGACGCCGCCGGCATGGTCGAGCTGCACGAGACCGTCGAGAACGAGGCCGGCGAGATGGTCATGCGCGAGATCGAGGGCGGGTTCTCGATCCCCGCCGGCGGTTCGCTGGAGCTCGTGCCCGGTGCCGACCACATCATGCTGATGGGGCTCACGGGCGCCCTCAGCGCGGGCGACGAGGTCACCGTCACCCTCACGTTCTCGGACGACTCGACGTACGCCTTCACCGCTCCGGTGAAGGACTACTCGGGCGCCAACGAGAACTACGAGGGCGACGAGGGCGACGACCACGAGGGCATGGACCACTGATGCCCCCGCGCACCGAAGGTGCGCGCTCCGATCGCTCCGGGTCGACCCGGCGGCAGTTCCTCCTCGGAGGGGCTGTCGCCGGTGTCGGCGCGGTCGCGGCGATCGGGGTCGACTCCGCCCTGAACCGGCAGGACGCCGGCACCGCAACCCCCGCTTCGACGCCGATGAACGGCGAGGAGACCGTGCCGTTCCACGGCACGCATCAGGCCGGGATCGACACCGCCGCGCAAGCGCACGGACTGTTCCTCGCGCTCGACCTGCTCGACACGACGGATCGCGACGGCCTCACCCGGCTCCTGCGCATCCTCACCGATGACGCCGCCCGCCTCACGCAGGGGAAGGCGGCGCTCGCGGACTCCGAACCGGAGCTCGCTGCGGCCCCCGCACGCCTGACCGTCACGTTCGGGTTCGGCCCGGGCCTCGTCGCGCGCGCGGCGGGGTCAGCACCGAGCTGGCTCGCTGGGCTGCCGGCGTTCTCGATCGATCGCCTGCAGCCGGAGTTCTCCGACGGCGACCTGCTGCTGCAGATCGCCGCCGACGATCCGCTCACGGTCGCGCACGCGGCGCGGATGCTGTTGAAGGACGCCCGCAGCTTCGCGTCGCTGCGCTGGAGCCAGCAGGGCTTCCGCCGCGCGTACGGCACCGAGCGTCCGGGCACGACGATGCGCAATCTGTTCGGCCAGGTCGACGGCACCGCCAACCCCGACCCGGGAACGACCGAGTTCGACTCCGTCGTATGGGTCGAGGACGGATGGCTGGCCGGCGGCACCGGTATGGTCGTGCGCCGTACGCGGATGGACCTCGACAAATGGGATCGTCTGGATCGCAGCGGGCGCGAGGCATCCGTCGGCCGCACACTGGCGAACGGCGCACCGCTCACCGGCACGCAGGAGTTCGACGAACCGGACTTCGACGCGACCACGGCGGTCGGTTTTCCCGTGATCCCCCCGTTCGCGCACATGCGCCGCGCCCGCGGCGACGACGGCGAGAAGATCTTCCGTCGCGCCTACAACTACGACGAGCGTCCGGCAGGCGCGAGCGTGTCGGAGTCCGGCCTGATCTTCGTGTCGTTCCAGGCCGATATCGATCGGCAGTTCACGCCGATGCAGCGACGGCTCGCCGACCTCGATCTGCTCAACGAGTGGACGACGCCGATCGGCTCGGCCGTGTTCGCGATCCCGCCCGGATGCCGCAAGGGCGGCTTCATCGGCGAGACGCTACTGGGCGGCTCGTCGTGACGGTCACGGAGGCCGCGCCAACGGCCGCCTCCCGACCGGGCCGCGCGACGAAGCCCCGGTGGTTCGGAGCCCTGATGCTGCGGTTGCACTTCTTCGCCGGCATCCTGGTGGGGCCGTTAATCCTGGTGGCGGCGCTGAGCGGTGCGCTCTACGCGCTCACGCCGACGCTCGAGCAGGTCGTCTACGCGCACGAGCTGCACGCGCCGGCATCATCGACGTCGCTCACCCTCGCCGAGCAGATCAGGATCGCCGAGGAGCACGTCGGTGAGCAGGCGACGTTGTCGGCGGTGCGCCCCGCGCCCGAGCCGGGTGACACCTCGCGCATCCTGTTCGCGCAGGACGGGCTCGCCGCGAGCGAGTCCCGCGCCGTGTTCATCGACCCCGGCACGGGCGAGATCCGCGGAGACCTCACCGTCTACGGCACGAGTGGGGCGCTGCCGCTGCGCACCTGGATCGACAACCTGCACCGCAACCTGCAGCTCGGCGAGATCGGCCGATACTACAGCGAGCTCGCGGCATCGTGGCTGGGGATCGTCGTCGTGGCGGGCCTCGCGCTGTGGATCATCCGCATCCGCAAGGCGCGCGCGAAGCGCGATCTGCTGCGGCCGAACCCGACGCACACCGGGTATCGGCGGGTCTTCGGCTGGCACGCGTCTCTCGGGGTCTGGGTCGTGCTCGGAGCGCTGTTCCTCTCGGCCACCGGCATCACCTGGTCGCAATTCGCCGGCGCGAACGTCTCGAGCCTGCGCGCCTCGCTCGACTGGGGCACGCCGCAGCTCACGACCGCGCTCGACGGAGCGGATGCCCCGGCCGACGAGCACGCCGGGCATCACGGGGCGGTGTCCGCTCCGACCGGTGCGGCGAATCCCGCCACCTTCGATGCGGTGCTCGCGATCGCGCAGCGCACCAACGTCGACACCGGGCTCGTGGAGATCACCCCTCCCGCCGCGCCGGGCTCGGCGTGGGTCGTGCGCGGGATCAAGACGAGCTACCCGACCGAGGTCGACTCGGTCGCGATCGACGGCACGACGATGCAGGTCGTCGACCGGGTCGACTTCGCCGAGTTCTCACTGCCGGCGAAGCTCGCGCGGTGGGGCATCGACCTGCACATGGGAGTGATGTTCGGTCTCGCGAACCAGATCGTGCTGTTCGTGATCGCCCTCGCGATCGCCGGGATGGTCGTGCTCGGGTACGTGATGTGGTGGAAGCGGCGACCGCCGCGCTCGGCACGGAGGTTCGGGGGCTCGCCACCGCCGCGCGGGGTGCTGCGCGATGCCCCGTGGTGGGGGCTGGCGGCCGTCGCGGCGGTCGGCGCGGTGGTGGGACTGTGGCTCCCGTTGGTCGGCTGGACCCTCGTGGGGTTCGTGCTGATCGACGTGGTCGCGGGGCTCCTCTCGCGACGTTCGGCGTAGCCGCGGCATTCGCGCTTCGGGATCCCGGGGAACGGCGGCCGCGTAGGTTGGGGGAATGGATGCTTCCGATCTGCGTGGCCGCACGATCCTCGTCACCGGGGCGAACGCCGGCATCGGGTACTGGTGCGTCGAGCAGCTCGCGACCCGCGGGGCGCGGGTACTGCTCGGATGCCGCTCCGCCGAGCGGGCGGCGACGGCGGTCGACGCCGTTCGCACCCGGGTAACGGACGCCGATCTGCGCGTGCTGCCCCTCGACCTCGGATCGCTCGAGAGCGTCGCGCAGGCGGCATCCGGCATCGGCGAAACGCTCGACGCCGTGATCTGCAACGCCGGCGTGAAGGCGGCGACACCCGATGCCCGCACCGCCGACGGGCTCGACCTCATGGTCGGCACGAACTTCCTCGGTCATTTCGCCCTGATCGCACAGCTCGGCCGAGCACTCGCGCCCGACGCCCGGGTCGTGGCGGTCGGCTCGCTCGCGCACCGTTTCGCGCAGCTCGATCCCGTGCGCATCGCCGCTCCCTGGCGCGGATCATCGCTGCGTCAGTACGGCCGCTCGAAAGCGGCGCTCATGGCGTTCGCGTTCGAACTCGACCGTCGGTGGTCGGGATCCGGGCGCTCGGCGCTCTGCGCGCATCCGGGCTATGCGGTGGACCCGCTCACGCCCGAACGGCCCGGTCTCGCCGCCGGCTCGCGCCTCGTGCGGGCGCTGGCCCGTCCGACGCGCGCGCTCGTGCAGGGGAAGGACGCCGGCGCTCTGCCGATCGTGCACGCGTCGACGGCGACGGATGCCGCGGGCGGCGACTACTGGGGGCCGGGCGGGCTGCTCGAGTTCCGGGGAGCGCCGAAGCGAGTCGCCGCCTCGGATGCCGTGCGCTCACCCGCGACAGGGGCGGCCCTGTGGTCGGCCGCCGAGGCGGCGACCGGGGTCGTCTTCCCGGCCTGAGCGATCAGCCCGGGGGCGGGATCGGCCGGCGAGCGGAATCAACCGGCGAGCTCCGGGATGACGACGTTGACGGAGTACGACGACCCCTCGACCTCGGAGATCGTGACGGTCGCGGCGTACTGATCGCCGCCCTGGATCGCGGTGCACTCGAGGCTGTAGCCGTCGGACACCTCGTGCGATCCGCCCGGGCAGAGCACGCTCGGGCTCGGGAGCACGCCCGCGTCGGTCAGCGCCCGCGCAGCGGTGACGCCGATCTCTTCGGCGGTCAGCGTCAGGGTTCCACCGGCGTCAGTCGCGGGGCTCTCGCTCGGTTCGGGTGCGGGAGCGTTGTTCGGGGCATCCGCGACCTGCACCGAAACCGTGACGTTGATGCCGTCGACCTTCGTGAGGGTGACGTCGGCGTCGAACTCGGCACCGCTGGCCGGATCGGTGAGAAGGCACGGCACGACCGAGTCCTCCTTCAGCGGAATGCTGTCGTCGCCGCAGTCGATCTCGGGGCGCTGGCCGATCTCGGCTTCGAGCGCGTCCTCCGCGAGCGTCGCGATGTCGTCGGGCGACGCGGTGGCGGATGCCGAGAAGGTGCAGCCCGTGAGCGCCGTGGCGAGAAGGCCGGCAGCGGCGGTGAGAATGGCCAGTCGAGAAGTGCGCATGGAAGTGTCCCCCGTGTCGATGTCCCGGCCAGAGTATCGGCACACCAGGTGCACGTCGCGTTCCCGCGCTCGGCGCCGCGGCATCCGTTCGATACTCGCCGAGCCACCCCTCAACGGCCGAGCCACCCCTATCCGCACCGCCCGCAGAGGGGCGGCTCGCGCAGAAAGGGGTGGCTCGGCGAGAGGTGGCTCGGCGACGGCGCGGCGAGGGTCAGACGGCCGCGGCCGGCTCCTCCTCTTCCGCGCGCGGGGTCACCCGCACGCGGGCGATGCGGCGGCGGTCGAGCTCGGCGACCTGGATCGTCGCGCCCGGCACCTCGATCGTGTCGCCGACGACGGCGAGGCGTCCGAGCTGTTCGGTGATGAACCCGGCGATCGTGTCGGACGAACCGCGGGGCAGCTCGAGACCGGTCGCCTCCTCGAAGTCCTGCAGGTTCAGACGGCCGTCGATCGCGCCGCCCGGGAGATCCATCTCGGCGGTGTCGTACTCGTCGAAGATCTCGCCGACGACCTCTTCGACCAGGTCTTCAAGTGTGACGAGCCCGTCGGTGCCGCCGTACTCGTCGACGACGACCGCGATGTGGTGCCCGTCGGCGCGCATGCGCGTGAGGGTCGGCAGCACGCGGGCGGTCGACGGGATGTAGGGGATGTCACGCAGCAGCGTCTGCACGGGACGCGACGGATCGTCGCCCGCCGCCTCGAACAGGTCGCGCACGTGCACGAAGCCGATGATGTCGTCGATCGACTTGTCGGCGACGGGGTAGCGCGAGAACGGCAGATCGCGCACCTGCGCCATCGCCTCGGCGGCCGTCGCGGTCTCGTCGAGCGCGACGACCTCGGGGCGGGGCCGCATGACCTCGCTGATCTGACGTCCGCGCAGCGAGAGCACGTCGTCGAGGATGCGGCGCTCGTCATCGGGGAGGCCCTGATGCGAGGCGACGATGTCGCGCACCTCCTCGTCGCTGAGCTCTTCACCGGTCTTGTTCGGGTCTCCGCCCAGCAGACGCACGAGTGCGTTCGTCGACACCGACAGCAGCCAGATCACCGGCCGCATGACGATCGCGAAGCCGTTGAGCGCGGGCGCCACGGCGTACGCGAACTGCGCATTGCGCTGGATCGCGAGGCGCTTGGGCACGAGCTCGCCGAGCACGAGCGACAGGTAGGCGATCACGAGCGTCAGCGCGATCGTCGCGATCGTGAGAGAGATCGCCGGATCCAGACCCCACGACTCGAACAGCGGCGCGACGGACGGCGCGATCGAGGTCGCTCCGTAGGCCGCCGATGCGAAGCCGGCCACCGTCACGCCGATCTGCACCGCGGAGAGGAAGGTGTTGGGGTTGCGGGCCAGAGCCGCGACCTTCGCCCCGCGCTTGCCGCGCAGGCCGATCGCGTTGATCTGGCTCTCGCGCAGCGTGACGAGCGCCATCTCCGTCGCTGCGAAGACACCGCCGATCAGGACGAACGCGAAGACCAGGGCGATGTTCCAGAGCAGGTCGCCCATCAGCGGGTCACCTGCTCGGTGCGGGGGTGCGCGCCCGGGATGAACCGGGCGCTCGTACTGTCAGAGTCCGAAGAGTCAGAACAGTGGGCGTTCAAGGAGGGCTCCTTATTTGTCGGTGTTCTCGGTGGCGGAGGCGACGGCCGCGGGATCGCGGCGCGTCTTGAGGAGACTGGCGACGGTGGCGACCGCGATGGTCGCACCGATGAAGAGCAGCGAGAACCAGATCGGGATCTCGGGCGCCCAGAGCACGGGCTCGCCGCCGTTGATGAAGGGCAGCTCGTTGACGTGCAGAGCGTGGAAGACGAGCTTCACGCCGATGAAGGCGAGGATGACCGCGAGGCCCTGCGCCAGGTAGACGAGACGCTCGAGCAGGCCGCCGATGAGGAAGTACAGCTGGCGCAGACCCATGAGCGCGAAGGCGTTGGCGGTGAACACGATGTACGCCTGGTCGGTGAGTCCGTAGATCGCCGGGATCGAGTCGACGGCGAACACCAGGTCGATGAAGCCGATCGCGATGATCGTGAGCAGCATCGGGGTCACGAAGCGCTTGCCGTTCTTGACGACCGTGAGCTTGTCGCCGTTGTACTCGTCACTGACCGGCAGGTGCCGGCGCACGAACCTCATGAACCGACCGTTGGCGGGGTCGCTCTCATGGTTGCTGAACGCCTGACGGTAGGCGAGCACGAGCAGCAGCGCGCCGAAGAGGTAGAAGATCCACGAGAAGTTCTCGATGAGCGTCGCGCCTACGGCGATGAAGATGCCGCGCAGGATCAGGGCGATCACGATGCCGATCATCAGCACCTTCTGCTGGTACTTCTTCGGCACGGCGAACCCGGTCATCACGATGAGGAAGACGAACAGGTTGTCGATCGACAACGCCTTCTCGGTCAGGTACCCGGCGAAGTACTCACCACCGAAGGTCCATCCCGACACGACGCCGATGCCGACACCGAAGAGCAGCGCGAGGCTGATGTAGAAGATCGACCAGCGGGCGGACTCGCCGATCGACGGTTCGTGAGGTGTGCGCACGTGCGCGAAGAACTCGTACACGAAGAACGCGATCGTCACGGCGATCGTGATGATCCAGATCAGGGGGGTGACATCCATGAGGACTCCAGACTCGGCGTATGCGGCAGCAGCGCCAAAGTCTTCTCCATTCCTTCGATCAGGAACCGGCGGCCCGGGATGCGAACGCATCCGTAATGACGAAACCACCGTGGCGGAGTACTCCCCTTGGTGAGATCAGTCTAGAGCATGCGGACGGATGCTTTCTGACGAGGTGCCCTGAGCGGTGGAATTATCGCGCCACCTCTCGCGTTAGTTGAAATGTCAATCACCCGAAAGAAGCACCATGCTGATCGCCTACTGGATCGTCGCCGGCATCCTCGCCCTCGCCTATGTCGCCGCCGGAGGGATGAAGGTCGTGCAGCCGCGCGCGAAGCTCGCCGCCGCCGGCCTCGCCTGGGCACCCGACTTCCCCGCGTGGTCGGTGAAGGCCATCGGCGCATGAGCCTGACACCTGCGGCCGGCGCGTGGCGCGCGGTATCCGTCTCGACCGCCGGCGCGGCACCCGATGACACGCGCATGGACACCGTCGAACTGCTCGTGCGCGATCTCGACGCCATGACCGCGTACTACCAGCAGGCCGTCACGCTCGACGTGCTCGACCAGTCCGGAGCCACGGCCACCCTCGGCCGAGGCACGCAGAAGATCATGCGGCTCCGCCAGGAGAAGGACCTGCCGAACGCGAATCCGCGCGGCGCAGGCCTCTATCACACGGCGATCCTGTTCCAGGATCAGCACCAGCTCGCGGCATCCCTCCTGTCGATGGCCGAGCGCGTTCCGCAGACGTTCACCGGCTCGGCCGACCACCTCGTCAGCGAAGCGTTCTACTTCACCGACCCCGAGGGCAACGGCCTCGAGCTCTACCATGACCGTCCGCGCGACGAGTGGACGATCCTGCCCAACGGCGGGGTGCAGATGGCCTCACTCGCCCTCGACCCGAACGCGTTCCTGCAGCAGTGGCTGACGACGGATGCCGCGACCACCGGCGACACGGCGACGATCGGTCACGTGCACCTGCAGGTGGGAGACATCCCCTCGGCGAAGGCGTTCTACGCCGGAGTGCTCGGGTTCGATGTGACGGCCGATCTCGGCAGCGCCCTGTTCGTCTCGGCGGGCGGCTACCACCACCACATCGGCATGAACACCTGGCAGAGTGCCGGCGCCGGCCCGCGGGCCGCCTCGCTGGGCCTCGGCGATGTGCGCATCGTGGTGCCCACCCGCGACGACGTCGAGGCGCTCGCCGACCGCATCCGCTCGCACGGCGTCGACGGCGCCGACGATGGACACGCGCTACGCCTCGCCGACCCGTGGGGCACGCGCCTGGTCATCACGCCGGACGCCGCCTGACGGCATCCGCGCAAAGAGGAAAGGGGCGCGGGCGGCACACACTCCACCCGCGCCCCTGGTCTCATCGGGCTACCGCGTCACGTACGACAGGCTGTCGAAGCGGAGCAGGTCGCCCGAGGTCTTCACGATCTTGATCGTGTGATCCCCCTTCTTCACGTCGTCGAGCGTGAAGAGCACCTGCTGCGTGAGGCGGGTGTCGCTGTGCAGGTCGACCGTGTCGACGAGGTTGCCGTCGAGGTAGATCTCGGCGGTGCCCTGGTCGGGTCCGGTCGCGCCGGTCAGCGTCAGCTTCTTGCCGCTGAACGTGAACGAGACCGCCGCTCCGTCGTCGGCCGTGGCGTGCACGTCGTCGCGGTGGTCGCCGCGGAACCGCAGCTCGAGCCCGGTGTCGCCATCCGGCAGCGCCGCGAGGAACCCGCTCGCGAAGGTGATCTCGTCACCCGCGATCGTGTAGTCCGTGCCGTCGGTGAGCGGCGTGCCGTCACGCGAGATGCTCTGCAGCTCGCTCGGGTCGCGCAGCAGCGTGACGACGGCATCCGCCGGGGCCGCCCGGTCGAACGCGAGGTGGTCGACATCGATCACGCCCTCCTGCACGATGTCGAGGCGGTCGTTCAGCATGAACTGGCCCGACTTCTTCACGACGCGCAGAGTGTGCGAACCGTTCGGAAGATCGCGCACGCTGTAGACCTGCTGCTGCACCCCGCGGCCCTCGGCCTGGAAGGTGTCGACCGTGTCGACGAGCACGCCGTCGAGGTAGACCTCGGCCTCCCCCTGCGAGGAGTGCGTCTCGGTGAACCAGTCGATCCCGGTGCCGACGAACGAGTACTCGAACGCCGACCCGTTGGCCTCGCTGTAGTGCACGTCGTCCTGGTAGTCGCCCATGCCGCGTCCACCGCTCTGACTCCACGTACCGCTGTAGACGATGCCGGGGTCGTTGTTGTTGATCGTGCGCACGTTCGACGGGCCGGGCTCGGGAGCCGTGCCGCCCTGCGACGAGTCGAACGACGAGACCGTCAGGGCCTGGGCGCGGGCGGGCACCTCGGCGCCGCCGTTGCGCGTCCATGCGCCCTCGTAGGTGAGCCGTGCGTCGTCGTCGTTGAGGGTGAGCGTGCTGTTCTTCGCCGGCGTGAAGGTGAACAGGCGGGTGCCGTGCACGGGCACGTCGGTCGCGACGAACTCGCCGGTCGCCTTGCCCAGGTTCTTCTTCTTCCAGAGGTCGCGCACCTTGACCTCGCCCTCGACGCCGAGGTCGGCGAGCGAGACCGTGATGTCGGCATCCGTGCGTCCGAGGTTGAAGACCGCGACCGTGACGGAGCCGTCGGGGTTGGTCGAGAACCACGTCTGGCGCGACGAGCCGGTCGAGACCGGGTGCGCGGGGCGCCCGGCCTGGTTGACCGCGATGACCTCGTCGTTGGTGAGCAGCTCGAGGCCGTAGGCGTCGAGGTTGGTCATGTCGTTGCCGAGGTACATCGGCACCGACGACACCGCCCAGAACGTGGCCGCGGTGCGGCGCTCGTCCTTGGTGAGGCCGTCCATCTTGCCGTTGCCGACGTTCAGCGAGTCGAAGTCGTTCCATCCCGAGTTCGGCCCCGCGTGCCGCCACCATTCGGCGGCCTTCGGGAAGAGCCGGGCGATGTTGTCCCACGTGGTGAGAGCTTCGTTCTCGCAGTAGCACTCGACGTCCCAGTCGATGCGCCAGCCGTCGGCGTGCTCCTTCCAGTAGTCGGCGTAGCGGATGTCGAGCGCCCAGGAGAGCTCGAACCAGATGTTGTTGCGCTTCAGCGCCTGCGACCATGCGGCGACGTCGTCACGGGCGTCGAGCGAGAGGTCGCCGACGCCGGAGCCGGGGGTCACGCTGTCGAACTTGACGAAGTCGATGCCCCACTCGCCGAGCATGTCGGCGATCGAGTCGATGTAGGCCTGGCCGCAGGGGGTGGAGAAGTCGATGCGGTGGCCGATGCCCCAGTAGTCGGCCTGCTGCAGCGGCCGCTTGACGACGTCGGCGGTCGTGCACTCGGGGGCCCCGTAGACGGGGTACGCGGCTTCGTAGACCGATTCGGAGATGCCGGGGATGAAGTAGAGGCCGATCTTCTGGCCGTTGCCGTGCACGTGATCGATCACGGCCTGCAGGCCGTTCGGGTACAGCGTCTCACTCGGGATCGGGCGGCCGTACTCGTCGTTGCTGCCGTTCCAGCCGGCGTCGATGTTGATGTACTCGTAGCCGTGGCTCTGCAGCTTCTCGTGCATGGCGTCGGACTGCGCGATGATCTGGTCGGCGCTGATCCAGGCCTGCCCGTTGCCGGCGTAGACCTGCATGCTGTAGCTGCTCCAGCCCATGTAGGGCTTGTCCGCGAGGGACTCCTCGTCGGTGTTCGTCGCGGCGACGACGCTCGTCGCGAGTGCCGCCGTGACTGGGGTCGCGGAGACCTCGGTGGCGGATGCTGCGGATGCCGTGGCGGCACCTGCTCCGAGCACGAGTGCGCCGACGGCGAAGCCCGCCGCCCATCGCAACCGTGTTGTCGAACGGATGGTGTCGAACATGATTTCCTCTCGGTGGTTTCGACGGTGAAACCCCAGGCGCTCCGTCGCGTTGTCCCCAGGAAAGAACCGGACCCGACGGCCCGGCCAATTACTTGACACCGGTAATTAATCATGAATACGCTGAGACCGCAAGCAAACATCCGAGGTTTTGACAGGAAGATCGATGTCGCTCTCCGCAGCAGAAAACCCCTCGTCCGCCGCCGGAAATCTCCGGCTCTCGTGGGCTGCCCCGGCGACCCGATGGGAGGAAGCGGCCCCGCTCGGCAACGGGCGGATCGGCGCGATGGCCTTCGGCGGCGCCGACGCGCGCTACGCCCTCAACGACTCCACTCTCTGGTCGGGGACGCCCGACGGACCCGCCCGCGCGCTGCGCGATGTGATCGCCGCGGGCGCGGGCCCCGCACGCCTGGCCGAGGTGCGCGCGGCGCTCGACGCCGACGACGTGCGCCGCGCCGAAGACCTCCTCATGGCGTTCGAGGGACCCTACTCGCAGGAGTACCTGCCGCTCGGCGACCTGCACGTACGGATCACGGATGCACAGCCGGACGACCCCGCGCGCATCCTCGACCTCGACGACGCCGTGCTCCTCGAGACGCTGCGCATTCCCGGCGGCACGCTGCGCCGTCGGTCGTGGGTCTCGGCGCCCGCGCAGGTGCTCGTGATCGAGATCGAGGCCGACGCCGAGTTCACGGCATCCGTCGCGCTGACCACTCCCCTGCACACCGATGGCCTCGTCGTCCGCGACGGCGGGATGACGCTCGGCGTCGTGGCCCCCATCGATGGAGCGCCTCTGCACGAAGGACCGCTGCAGACGCCGCTGCGGTACGCCGACGACGAGGGCTACGACGCCTTCGCCGCGGCATCCGTCGCGTGGCGCACCGACGGCCGTGTCGAGGCGACCGCCGACGGTGTCGCCGTCCACGGTGCCCGGCGCCTGCTGATCTTCCTCTCCTCCTCGTCTCGCGCCGCGTCGTGGTGGGCCGGCGCGAGCGAGGAGGAGTGGCGGAACGCCTCGCGCGAGACGATCCGGAACCGCGCGGCGGAACAGGCGGATGCCGCCGCGCGCCGCGAGGCATCCGCACTGTTCGACGAGCACGTCGCCGACCGGCGACGGCTGACGCGCGCGCGGTTCGCGATCGGCGGGCGGCGCGAGGGCACCTGGGACGTCGAGCGCGACCTGCTGCGCGGCGACGACCTCGCCCTCAAGACGACCGTGATCGCCGAGTTCGGCGCGTATCTGCTCGCCTCCTGCTCGCGCGCGGGCAGCCCGGCCGCGAACCTGCAGGGCATCTGGAACGCCGAGCTGCGCCCGGCCTGGTCGTCGAACTACACGATCAACATCAACACCGAGATGAATTACTGGGCGGCTCCCGTGCTCGGCCTCGACGACTCCTTCGAGCCGCTGCTCGCGCTCGTCGAGAAGCTCGCCGAGAACGGCGCCGACGTCGCCCGCGAGCTCTACGGGGCTCGTGGCTGGGTCGCCCACCACAACAGTGACGTGTGGGGCTGGGCGCTGCCGGTCGGCGACGGCCACGGTGCCCCGAGCTGGGCGATCTGGATGATGGGCGGCGTCTGGCTGACCCACAACCTCTGGGATGCCTACGAGTTCGGTGGCGACCGCGACCTTCTGCGCACACGTATCTGGCCCGTGCTGCGGGGCGCCGTCGAGTTCTGCCTCGACTGGCTCGTGCCCGACGCCGACGGACGCCTGCGCACCTCTCCTTCCACGTCGCCCGAGAACTCCTTCTTCGCCTCGGACGGCGAGGGCACCGCGATCGGCCTGACGTCGGCATCCGATCTGCTGCTCGTGCAGGGCCTGCTCGAACGCGCCCTCCAGGCCTTCGACGCCCTCGAGCTCGACGACCCGACGCTCGCGGCCGAGATCACGAGCGCGCTCGGCGCGCTCACCCCGGTCGGCATCCGTGCCGACGGGCGCATCAGCGAGTGGTCGGCCGACGTGGTCGAGGTCGAGCCGCTGCACCGCCACCTCACCCCCGTGCTCGGCATGTATCCGCTCGAGGTGACGACGCGCGAACGCACCCCCGAGTTGTTCGATGCCGGCATCCGCCTGCTCGACGCGCGCGGCCCCGGAGCGATGGGGTGGTCGTGGGCGTGGAAGATCGCGCTCCGCGCCCGCATCGGCGACGGCGAGACCGCCGCTTCGCTGCTCGACGAGGCGCTCACGCCGTTCGACGGCGATGCCACGCGGCACGGTCCGGTCGACGGCTCGGAGTGGGGTGGCCTGCTGCCGAACCTCTTCAGCACGCATCCGCCGTTCCAGATCGACGCGAACCTCGGCTTCCCGGCCGCGATCGCCGAGATGTTCGTGCAGAGCCACGGCGGCGTCGTGCGCCTGCTGCCCGCGCTGCCGGCCGCGTGGACGACGGGCGAGGTGCAGGGCATCGGCGTGCGCACCGGCCTCGTCGCCGACGTCGCGTGGTCGGAGGGGCACCTCACCGAGGCGATCCTGCACAACCGCCTCGCCGAGGACCGCACGGTCGACGTCGAGCACGACGGGCACCGCGTGACGCTGACCGTGCCCGCGGGCGGCACTCTCTCGGTGCCGGTCGGCGCCGATGCTCTGAGCGGAGCTGTCGATGCGCGGTGAGTTCGTGACGGTCGACACCCCGACCACGCAGACCGAGCCCGCCGACTTCGACGCCTTCTGGGCCGAGACGCTCGACGAGACGCGACAGCATCCGCTCGGCGTGACGATCGAACCGCATCCGACCCGCTTGACCGCGATCGACGTGTTCGAGGTGACGTTCGCCGGATTCGGCGGCACGCAGATCCGCGCCTGGCTGCGCGCGCCGCACGGCGCCACCGCACCGCTCCCCGGGCTCGTGCAGTTCTTCGGATACGGCAACGGCCGCGGCCATGCGCTGCGCGACCTGCGCTGGGCCGCCGCCGGCTACGCGCACCTCGTGGTCGACGCCCGCGGGCAGGGCCACGGCGACACCGACGATGACCACCCCGACGGCGGCCCCTCGGCCGGCGGGTTCCTCACCCGTGGCCTGCGCTCGCCGCACGAGTACTACTACCGTCGTGTCTACGCCGACGCGGTGCGGGCGGTCGAGGCCCTCCGCTCGCTCGACCTGGTCGACGCATCGCGTGTGGGCGTCGTCGGCGCCAGTCAGGGTGGCGGGATCGCGCTCGCCATGGCCGGGCTCGTGCCCGACCTCGCCGTCGCGATCATCCAGGCTCCCTTCCTCAGCGAACTGAACCGCGCCGCCGACCTGAGCAACGAGGCACCGTACGCCCTGCTGACCCAGTACTTCGCCGACCGCCGGCTCGATCGGGCGGCGGCCCTCGACACCCTCCGCTACTTCGACGCGGTGAACCACGCGAAGCGCGCGAACGCTCCGGCGATCCTGAGCACCGGGCTGCGCGACGGGGTCACGCCCCCGGCATCCGTGCTCCCCGCCTTCACGGCTTACGGGGGCGAGAAGCACGTCGTGCTCTGGCCCGACAACGGCCACGAGGCCGGCGGAGACCTCGACGAGGAGAACGCCCTCGAGTTCGCCGCCGCCCGTCTGCGCCCGTGATTCGCTACGGTTGCCGATAACGAACGAGGAATTGATGGACCACGACACGTCGACGCGCACCACCCTCATCCGATCCGCATCGGATGCCGGATCGAAGGTGTTCGCGACCATCCTCACGCGCAGCCCGATCAGCCGTATCGAGATCGCCCGGCACACCGGCCTCTCACAGGCCGCGGTCACGAAGGCCGTGTCGCCGCTGGTCGCAGCGGGGCTCGTCGATGCACCGCCCGCCGAGCACCGCGACGGCAATCCCGGGCGACCCGTCGCCCCGGTGTCGATCGTGCCCGGAGCGATGATCATGCTGGGTGTGAAGGTGAACGTCGACGAGGTCATCGCGGTCGCCACCGACCTCACGACCACGGTGCTCGCCTCCGAGCACCGTGCGCTCGCGGCCCACGACCCGGATGCCGTGCTCGAGGCCATCGTCGAGGTCACCGCCTCTCTCGAGAGCGAGCTCGGGCCGCGGTCGGCCGCGATCGCCGGGCTCGGCGTCTCGATCTCGGGCGACGTCGACAGCCGTCACGGCATCGTGCGCGAGTCGGCCATCATGGGCTGGACCGACGAGGACTTCGCCGCGCGGCTGCGCGACCGGATCGGCCGACCGGTGACCCTCGAGAACGACGTGCACGCGCTCACCGTCGGCGAGCACTGGTTCGGCATCGGTCTGGGCACGGCCTCGTTCGCGATCGTCACGATCGGCCGCGGCATCGGAAGCGGACTGCACGTGAACGGCCAGGTCGTCAGCGGCGTCTACGGGGTCGCCGGCGAGATCGGGCACCTGCCCCTCGCCGATCCCCGACGCGTATGCCCGTGCGGGCGCAACGGCTGCGTCGAGGCCGTGGCCGCGACCCCCGCCATCGAAGCGGCCGTCTCGGCCGCGCACCGTCGGATCATCGGCATCGACGAGGCCGTGCGCCTCGCCCACGACGGAGACCCCGCTGCCGAGGCGGCGTTCCGCGAGGCTGCCGAGATCGTCGGCACCGCCATCGCCACGCTCGTGAACCTCACCGGCCCCGAACTCGTGATCATCGGCGGCGAGGGCGTGTCGAACTTCGACCTCTTCGATGAGACGCTGCGCAGCGCCTTCGAGGCACACGCCTTCGGCGCCGCGGCGCGCTGTCGCATCGTCGCACGCCCGCACACCTTCGAGGACTGGGCCCGTGGCGCCGCCGCGGCCGCGATCCAGTCCCTCGTGCGCTGAGCTCGGTTCCGCGGGGCGGGGCCCCTCGACAGGCTCAGGCACCCACCCCCTCTCGCTGAGGGGTCCCGCTCCGCCCGTCGGCTGGGTCGCTGAGCCTGTCGAAGCGCCGCAACCACCCACCCCAGGCAGAACTGCCCGGCGGAAGCATCCGCCGGGCAGTCCTTCACCTCACTCGCTCACAGTGCGTCGTAGAGCTCCTGCTGCAGTTCGAGGTAGCGGTCGACGCCCAGGCCGTTCAGGTCGTCGATGTACGACTGCCATGCGCCGTCGTCGTTGATGTCGCGCTGCCCCGTGACGAACTCCGCCTGCGCCTGCGTGATGTAGGTCGCGATGTTCGTCTGCAACTCGGCGATCTCCGCCGAGGTGTCGGGGTTCGGCCACAGCTTCTCCGACGGGAAGACGAGGCTCTCGTCGGGAGCGAACGGCTCGTAGAGGTTCGTGGCCTCGAGCAGACGACGCTCGTACCCGTCGGGCGCGTAGATGTCCTCCGGCACGACCTGCGAGTTGCGGAACTCGAGCGAGTCCCAGTACTGAGCCATCGAGCGCCAGGCGGAGTTCGAGGTCTCGTCGTACGTGAGCGGCTTGAAGGTCGGCTCGAGCTCGGGGTCGAGAGCGACATCGCCCGCCTCGGCCGGAACCCAGGCCTCGCCCTCGGGGCCCATGGCGCCGAGCTTGTCGCCCTCATCGGTCACGAGGTAGTCGATCGCCTTGATCGCCTGGATGCGCTCCTCTTCGCTCGACTTGTTCGTGAGCGCGAACATTCCCAGTGAGCTGATCGGCGAGCGGTACGTCGCGTACTGCGTGCCATCCGGGCCCTTCACCGGCGGCACCGCGTCGTAGTGCGTGTCGCGCCCGTCGGGCGAATCCTGCGTGACGATCTCGTACGGGTGCAGCACCGCCGCGGCACCGAGGATCTCGGCCTCGGCGTTGTCGCCCAGCGCGCGCAGCGACTCGCCGTTCTGCGTGAACGACGCCGTGTCGATGAGCCCCTCGTCCGCGAGCGACGAGATGTACTTCAGGCCCTCGCGCCATCCGTCGGTGGTCGCCGAGAGCGTCACCTTGTCGCCGTCGAGCACCATCGGCGGCGGGCTCGTGGGCGAGCCGTACGGGGCGTAGGTGAAGGCGTTCATGAAGTAGTTGATGACCGGTTCGCCCGACGATGCGCTGAGAGCGACCTCGTCGGCCTTGCCGTTGCCGTTCGGGTCGTCGTTCTTGAACGCGCGCAGCATCTCGCGCAGTTCCTCGGTGTCGGTCGGCTGGTCGAGACCCAGCTTGTCGAGCCAGGTGGAGTTGACCCACAGCTTCGACGGGTAGCTGCAGTGGAAGCACTCGGTCCACTGGGTGATCGCGTAGATGTGCCCGTCGGGCGCGGTGACCGACTGCTTCCAGTCGGGCTTCTCCTCGAAGCGCTCCTTGAGGTTCGGCGCGTACTCGTCGATGAGGTCTTCGAGGGGCACGAGCACGCCCTGCTGCCCGTACTTGAGCACCTCGCTGCGCGAGAAGGCGTCGACCCACGGCACGAGGAAGTACGCGTCGGGGTAGTCGCCGCTGGCGAGCGACACCTGGCGCTTCTCTCCGGCGACGCTGCCGTCGTAGGTGGTGGTCTGCCAGTCGAAGTCGATGTCGAACTTCTCCTCGAGCAGCTTCGTGAACGCGTTGTCCTTGAGCGAGCCGTTGTCGCCCTGCGGGCCGAACGCGACGAGCTTGCCGTTGTCGTCGCTGGGCGACGTACATGCCGCCAGCGCTCCTGCGGCGAGAGCGAGGGCGCCTACGGCCGCCGCTCCTCGGATGATGCTGTGTCTCATTGCCGGAATCTCCTTTGCCCGGGTAATGGGGGTGTGTGGTGGTGGGTCTGTGAGAGGGGTCAGCCCTTGACGGCGCCGACCATGATCCCCTTGTTGAAGTACTTCGCGACGAACGGGTAGGCGACGAGCATCGGGATGGTCGCGATGACGACGGTCGAGTACCGCATGAGGTCGGCGAGTTCACGGCGCCGCAGCTGCTCGGCGACGTCTCCGCCCCCGCCCGAGTCGTTGAGGATCAGGAGTCCTCTCAGCACGAGCTGCAGGGGTTGCAGGTCGGCGTTGCGCAGGTAGAGCAGGGCGTCGAAGTACGAGTTCCACTGCATGATCGCGTACATCAGGGCGATGACGGCGAGCAGGGGCTTCGCGAGCGGCACGACGATGGTCCAGAGGATGCGCAGTTCGGATGCCCCGTCGAGCTGTGCCGCCTCGTACACCTCGTCGGGCACGGCCGAGCGGAAGTACACGATCGCGATGATCACCTGCCAGACGCCGATCGCGTTGGGCAGCAGCATCGACCAGCGGGTGTCGAGGAGGCCGAGGGACTGCACGACGAGGTACATCGGGATGACGCCACCGCTGAAGAGCATCGTGAACACGACGCCACCGGTGATGACCTTGCGTCCGAAGAGCTGGGTCCGCGAGAGCGGGTAGGCGACGGCGACGGTGCCGAGCACGCTGATGAGCGTGCCGACGACGGTGTAGAAGATCGAGTTGCCGAATCCGCGGAGGATCGCGGGGTTGCCGAGCGCCTCTTCGTAGCCGCGGAGCGTGAAGTCGACGGGCCAGAAAAGCACGCGGCCCGCCGAGACGGCCTGGGGGCTCGAGACCGAGCTCGCGAGGATGTTCAGCAGCGGCAGCAGCACGACGAGCAGGAAGACCGTGAGCAGGACGTAGGCCGCGGCGATGAACACGCGGTCGGTCTTTGTCTCCTTGACCTTGACGCCGCGGGTGAGCGGGTCGCGCTTCGGCCGGCGCTTCTTGTTCTTCGCGACGACGACCTCTTCGGTCAGGAGCGCCTCGGTGTTGATCGTGGTCACCACAGTCCGTTTCCCGTCACTCGCTTCGACACCGTGTTCACCACGAGCAGCAGCACGAGGCTGATCACGGCGTTGAAGAGCCCGATCGTCGCCCCGAGACTGAAGTTCGCGTTGAGGATGCCCGTTTTATACACATAGGTCGGGATGATCTCGGATGTCGAGAGGTTGAGGGCGTTCTGCAGCAGGAACGCCTTCTCGAACCCGATCGCCATGATGTTGCCGACGCCGAGGATGAGGATGATGGATGCCGTGGGCAGCAGCGCCGGGATGTCGACGTTCCAGATCTTCTGGAGCCTGCTCGCGCCGTCGATCTTGGCGGCCTCGTAGAGCGAGGTGTCGACCGACGCGAGGGCGGCGAGGTAGATGACGGCCAAGTATCCGGTCGTGGTCCAGATGTCGGTGGCGACGTAGATGTGCCGGAAGAAGTCGGCGCTGGCGAGCAGATCGACCTGCCCCGCGCCGAAGAAGCTGAACGTGCGCCCGAGGAGTCCGACGCGCGGCGAGAGCAGCAGGATCGTCATCGACACCACGACCACCGTCGAGATGAAGTACGGCGCGTAGGTGACCATCTGCACGGTGCGCTTGAAGAAGCGCAGTCGCACCTCGTTGAGCGCGAGGGCGAGGATGATCGGCAGCGGGAAGCTGGCGAGCAGGGTGTACGCGGCGAGGATGAACGTGTTGCCGACCAGGCGCGGGAAGACGGGGTTGCGGAAGAGGTTCGCGAAGTTGTCGAAGCCCACCCAGGGGCTGCCCCAGACGCCGTCGATCGGGTTGTAGTTCTTGAACGCGATGACCGCGTTGGCCATCGGGATGTAGCGGAACACGATGAACCAGATGATGGGGATCAGCAGCAGGAGGTACAGCTGCCAGTAGCGGCGCAGGCTGCGACGGAACCGGGACTGCCGTTTCCGTCGTTCCGCGGGTGCCGCCGCAGTCGCGGTGGGGAGGTCTTGCTCGACACTGAGCGTCATGTCTGCCTTCTTGGGAGAATTACTTTACGTCGTAATATAAACACCGCCGAGGCCGATGCGCAACCCGAACATCCGACGTCTCCCCCGGGCGCTGAGATGATCCGGGCGCACGAAAGGTCGGCATCGCGGCGGATACCGACCTCTCGTGCGACCCGAACGGATGCCGTCAGCCGCGAGCGCGAGCGTTGTGCATCGCGATCACTGCGGCCGGCAGCGCGACCCACAGCACGAGGGTGGGCAGCACCCACCACCATGCCGAGTCGCCCTGCTCGACCCAGGCGCCGCCGAGCATGCCGACACCGAAGGCCACGCACGCTCCCCCGCCTGCGCTCATCGCGATCGACCACTTCGGCGTGACCTCGGCCTCACGCCAGTACGGCACCCGTCGTCCGGGGTTGGCGCGGACGACGCTCACGATCTATCCCGTGAAGAGACCCAAGCCGATGAAAAAGAAGAGAACTCCGGCGAACAGCATCCGACGACCGTAACAACGTCGTGCACGACCGACAACCGCGGCGCCCGCCGGGCCGTAGCCTGGTTTGCACACCCGCAGAGCGAACGAGGAGCAGTCATGGCCGCAGAGATCGACGAGGCCGAGCGCGCGGCCCGCGCCGCCCACCTCAAGGAGCGGATCTACCTCACGTTCGCCGCACTCGCCGTCGTCATCACGCTCTCGACCCACGGCCACGTGAGCGCCGGCGAGGCGGCGACGACGCTCATCGTCACGGTGATGGGCACCCTGCTCGCCGTCTTCACCGCCGACCTGATCTCGCACCTCGTCGTACACGAGCGGCTCTTCACGCCGCCCGAGCTGCGGCACGCTCTCGCGTCGAGCTTCGGGGCGCTCAGCACGGTCGTGCTGCCGTTCGTGTTCCTGGGATTCGCGGGGCTCGATGCCTGGTCGACGGATGCCGCGCTGCGCGCCAGCGCGATCGCCCTGCTCGCCTCACTCATCGTCATCGGCTGGATCGCCGTACGACGGATGCCGTTGACGTGGTTCCAGCGCCTCGTCGCGCTCGGAGCCGAGGCGGCGCTCGGCCTCGCCGTCATCGGCCTGCAGGTGCTCGCGCACGGGTGATTCTGGCGCGACATATTCGCACACACGCATGTTCCGGGGAGTCAACGCCCTGCCGTGATGGCGTCGACGCACCTAGCGTCGCGGTATGAACGCACAACTGAAGATCGCAGGGCAGAACCCTGAACTGCTGGGCCTGGGGTCCGTCCTCGTCGGTTCGCTTCCCGCCGCACTGATGACCGATGACGCTCCCGACCACTACACCGTCGAAGCGGTGTTCACGCGCAAAGCCGATCGCGATGAGGTCGATGCGATCCAGAGCAGCGAGATGCGCGACCACCTGTCCGCGAACGGATACCCGACGGTCGAGCTGCACGTGGCGGACCGTCGCCTCGAGATCGCGAACACCAATCTGGAAGAGCTTCGCGATGGCCTCGCCTCCGTGCTCGCGCAGCGGCTCGCCGAGATCACGACCGCCCTGCACACGGCCCGTGCGCAGGCGGCCGACCGATTCCAGATCGCCTCCGACCGCGAGCAGGAGCGCGCGGCGCTGGTCGCCGCGCTCGCCGACGCGGTTGTGTTCACCCCTCCCTCCGGAAGCGATCGGTCGTCCGACGACGACTCCCGCATCGAGGACTGGGTCGAAGAAGGAGGCGCCGTCCGCAGCTAGCGGCGACGCCGGAGAAGGAGGTCGTCATGGACGACATCCGCCAGAGCATCCGCACCCGTCCGCGCGAGGGCACCGCGCGCGCGACGAGCGCGTTCACCGAGCTGGCGCAGCAGGTCCGCCACCAGGGCCTGCTGCGCCGCCGATACGGGTACTACTGGACGAAGCTCATCGCCGCACCACTGGTCGTCGCCGTGTGCCTCGCGGCGTTCGTCTGGATCGGTGAGTCGTGGTGGCAGCTCTTCACGGCCGCCGCGCTCGCGATCGTCTTCACCCAGATCGCCTTCCTCGGCCACGACGCCGCCCATCGGCAGATCTTCGTCTCGGGGCGCTGGAATGACTGGATCAGCCTGATCCTCGGCGACCTGCTCGTCGGCATGAGTTACGGCTGGTGGCAGCACAAGCACACCCGCCACCACGCCAACCCGAACAAGCTGGGGTCCGACCCCGACATCGAGTTGCCCGTCATCGCCGTGACGGCCGAGACGGCGGCGAGGCACCGCGGTCCGGTGCTCACCTGGATGCGCGGACACCAGGGCGTGTTCTTCTTCCCGATCCTGCTCCTCGAGGGGCTGTCGCTGCACGCCTCGGGCCTGCGCCGGGTGTTCGCGCGCGGTCGTCTCGAGCGGCGATGGGTCGAGATCGCTTTCCTCGGCATCCGCCTCGGAGGCTTTCTGACGCTCGTCTTCCTCGTGCTGTCGCCGGGCATCGCGTTCGTCTTCCTGGCCGTGCAGTTGGGCCTGTTCGGCTTCTATATGGGGATCGCCTTCGCTCCGAACCACAAGGGGATGCCGGTCGTGCCGCGCGACATGACGCTCGACTTCCTGCGGCGTCAGGTCATGATGAGCCGGAACGTTCGGGGCACTCGCCTGCTCGACGTCGTGATGGGCGGGCTGAACTATCAGATCGAGCACCACCTCTTCCCGTCGATGCCCCGCCCTCACCTCCGCCGTGCGGCGCCGATGATCGCGGAGTACTGCCGCGCGCACGACGTGCCGTACACCTCCGTCGGCCTGCTCACCTCGTACGCCATCGTCGTGCGCTACATCAATCGGGTCGGGCTCGGCGAGCGCGACGTCTTCAGCTGCCCGCTCATCGAGCAGCGGAGCCTCATCGGCTCCTGAGCCGCCGCCCGCCCGTTGCCTCGCCTCTCGGCGACTGGAAGACTCGGGCGATGACCTCGGATCACGGCTTCCCCGAACACGTCTTCGATTCGCTGGGGGTCGCGCCGGCGCCTTTCCCCGATTTGATCGGTGGGTCGGTCCGCATCGTCGAGAAGCGCCCGACCGACGGACCGGTGATGGTGATGACTCTGGGCGCCTCACGCCTGCCGACCGACACCGGTGAACGGGTCGAGCTGGCGGTCGAGGTGATCGACGGGCAGCAGGGGGCCGCTTTCGCCGCGCTCGAGATCGTCTGCGACGACATCGCCCGCAACCGCCGGGTACCTCCGGTCGGCGCCCCCTGGCGCAATACCGACCCCTTCCTCTCGGGCACGCGCATCACGGCGATCATGGCGACGGGCTCTCGGTGGGGAAGCTCGTTCGACGAGGTGCGGCACGAGGGTGCCCTCGTCGGCCATGTGCGCACGCTGCGCCTGCTCACCGATACCGAGGCGGCGTACGCCGCGGCGCGTGGATGGGAGGCGCTGGTCGCCGAAGCGGGCTCGCTCGACGCGCTGCTCGACGTGACCCGTGACGATGCCGTGGCGGCCCCCGCAGGCATCGCCGGCAACCGTCCCGTGTTCCTCTCGAAGCTGCACGCCGAGCATCCGCCCCGCTGGGTCACGTTCACGGGCGCGCACCTGCAGTCGGTCACCGGACTCGAATCGGATGCCTACATGAACGACTCCGCGAACCACGAGGTGTGGTCGGTCGACTCGTTCCTCGCCCGGTTCCCATGGATCTCGGACTTCGCCCGGCAGGCCCTTCCCGGCCAGACGGCGCTGTTCACGGATGTCTCCGGGGCTTACGTGCTCGAGGACGACTAAGCCCCGGGCCACCGACGTCTCACTGCGCGGGCAGGCATCCGCCGTCGAGGATGTAGCCGCCGATGTCCACGGTCACGCCCTCCTCAGTGACCTCGCCGAAGACGCATCCGCCGTCGACGCCCCCGACGCCGAAGAGCACGTCGCCGTAGTCCTCGCGCACCTGCGCGTCGGGGAGCCCGGCATCCGTCAGGGCGGCCCGCACGGTGTCGACCGTGAACGTGCCCGCGGTGCGCAGGCCCTCGAGGTCGACGCGCAGCGCGTCGACGACGGCGGCGCTCGCCTCGTGCGTCGCGCCGTCGATCCCCATGCGGTCGCGGTAGCGGTCGTTGAGGTCCATCGCCTGCTCGGGATCGTAGGGCGCGCACTCGGGCGGCAGATCGACGCCCTCGACCTGCGGGCACGCCGCCGTCGGCGTCACCGTGGGCGTGGGTTCCGCACCCACCCCGCTCGGCCCGGCGCACCCCGCGAGCAGGAGCACCGCCCCGATCCCTGCGAGCACCGCCACCACGATCTTCTTCGTCATCCCGACCCCCTCGTCACGACGAGCTTAGGGCTGCACCTCGGTCGGTGTCGTGCCCTCAGCCGAGAGCGATGACGTGACCGTCGAGTCCGGAGGCGAAGGCGGCGAGACCGACCCCGAGCGCCTCGCCCGCGTACGTCGCGGCACCCGTGAAAGACGCAGGGGCATCGGCGAACACGGCTCGTTCCTCGGCTCCGGGCCAGGTGACGGCGATGACGTTTCCGGTGGGCTCGGCGAGTTGCGTGCCGAGTACGAGGAACGACACGTCGAGGTTGGCGGCGGAGGCCCGGTCGATGGCGCCGATGAGCGCGGGACCGATGGCGACGATCACGTCGGGACGATCGGCGAGAGCGGTGGTGACCGAGGCGACAGGGTCGGTATCCGCATGCACCTGCACCGTGGCGCGGTGACGGGCGGCCGCGTCCTGCACGGCGGCGAGCGCCAGGCGCTCCTCCTCACCCGGGGCGGATGGAACCACGATCGAGATCGTCTCCCCCACGGGCACCGCTGCGGTCACCGCGGATCGATCGAGCGTCGAGCCTGGCACGAGCTCGACCGGTGTCGAGGCTTCGCCGCTCGCCGACGGGGTGCTCGTGGGCGCCACCGTTGACGACGGCGATGCCTCGGCGACCGGAGAGCAGCCGGTGAGCACGACGACGAGCAGCAGGGCGAGAGCCGACGCAGACGACTTCATGAGTTCCTCAGAGATGTCGAAGATACGGGGATGCCCCGAGCCCGAAGGCCCGGGGCATCCGTGATCGTCAGTCGCGGTTCGCGACCAGGCGACGACGGGCGACGAGCACACCGCCGACGACGAGCAGCAGCAGCGCGATGCCGCCGATCGCGAGCGGCAGCTCCGCACCGGTCGTGGCCAGCGCGTCCGAACCGGCCGCCCCGGACGCCGCCGCAGCCGCGATCGTGAACGTCGTCTCCACGGTCGATCCGTCCGGGAGGGTCACGACGATCGTGTGGGCTCCGACCTCGAACGCCGCAGGAATCGTCCAGCTCGCGGCCAGCGTGCCGTCGGCCGCGACCGTGAACGAGCCGAGGTCGACGGGGTCGGAGTGCACGACGACCGACACGCTGTCGCCGGGGGCGAACCCGGTACCCGCGATCGTGATCTTCCCGCCCTGCACGGCCTCACCCGAGACCGTGACGCTCGGCTTCGCGGGAGCGACCACCGGAGCCTCGACTACGGCGACAGTGCGCTCAGCGGTCGCGGTGTTGCCCGCGGCATCCGTCGCCGTGTAGACGAGCTCGTAGGAACCGAGCACGTCGGTGTCGACCGTACCCTCGACCTCGAGCGACGCGGAGACGTCGCCGTCGCGCTCGTCGGTCGCCGTGACGCCGGCGAGGGCGTCGAACTTCTCTCCCTGCACGACCTCCGACTCCGCCGGGAAGGCGATCTCCGGAGCGGTGACGTCGTCGCGCACGAGGGTGACCTCGTCGACGACGCTGTTCACGGGCGACGCCGTGCCGTTGGCCTGGCTGCGCAGCGTCGTGACGGTGATGGAGTCGTCGGTGACCTCGACGTGCGAGTAGTTGCGCACCTTCTCCTGGTTGATGACCGATCCGTACCAGGCGTCGGGCGCCTTCACGTCGTAGTACTTCGAACCGCTGGCGGAGTTCGCGGTGACGTACAGCACCTCGCCCTCACCGGCCGAGACCTCGGCCTGGCCGGGCACCTCGGTCGCGTCGGCGAGTTCGCCGTCCTTGATCAGGTACGTGCGGGTGTAGCTGTGGTCGTGGCCCTGGAGCACGAGGTCGAAGCCGAGGTCCGAGATCGCGGTCGGCAGCGCATTGCGCAGACGCTCGATCTGGGAGTCGTACACGTGCGAGGCGACCGAGTAGATCGAGTGGTGGAAGGCGAGCACCTGCCACTTGGCGTCGGCACCGTGCTCGGCGACGACCTTCTCCATGAAGTCGATGTGGCTCTGGTCGTCGTTGCTGTTCGTGTTGAGGACGACGTAGAGCACGTCCTTGTACATGAACCAGTAGTCGCCGCCGGACGAGGTGCCGCTGGTCGCGGAGCCCGCCGTCTCGTCGAGGTTCGGCACGGTGTAGTGCTGCGCGTAGGCCCTCGAGCCCACGTCGTGGTTGCCGTTGACCGGCACGGTGGGGATGCTGGAGAGCTGCTCCGGCGCGAGGTAGTAGCCGTACTCGGTCTCGCTGGATGCCGTGTTGACCTGGTCACCGGCCGAGAAGAGCAGCTCGCTGTCGGGGTAGGTCTGCTCGGCGATGTCGAGCGTGTCGGCCCAGCCCTGTCCGTCGCGCTCCGCGTTGCCGGAGGCGCCGATCTGCGGGTCGCCGAAGAAGAGGAAGCCGTAGTCGCCCGAGAACGATGCGGTCGAGAACGACTTCACGTCCGACCAGCCGCCCGCTTCGGATCCCACGCGGTACACGTAGGTGGTGTTCTCGGCGAGCCCCTGGAGGGCGGCACGACGGTTGTACTCGTTGCTGCTCGTCAGGCCGCCGGTGGCCGTGACGGTGGTGACGCCGGATGCCGGGAACGCGCTCGTGTCGGTGCCGGGCGCGTACTGCAGCGACTGCGCGGTGTCGACGTTGGTGTACCAGGTCACGTTGCGGGTCGACTCGTCGGCACCGATCGTGAGGACCACGTCGTCGTACGACGCCACGGGCTCCACGCCCGCGATCATCGGGGTGAGGCTCTGGAAGTCGAAGTAGATGTCCGAGCTCGTGATGCGGTCCTGGTAGAGCGCGACGGCGATCGTGTTCTCACCGGCGACGAGGTCGTCGGCGTCGATCGTGAAGGTCGAGGTGACGGGGTCGCCGCCGCTGTTCCCCGCGTACATGAGGTTGCGCTGCGCTTCGGGCGCCGCTTCGACCTTCTCGTCGACGAATCCGGCGACCTTCTCGCCGTTCACGAAGACCTGCACGGCGTCGTCGTAGGTGAGAGTTGCCGAGAGACCGTCGATGGCCTCCAGCTGCTCGGCGTCGATGTCGACCGCCGTGCGGAAGTGGAAGGTCGGGACGTCGTCCGTCGTGCCGGCGATGTACTGGTTCAGCAGGGTGTTGATGGGGAAGCCCGAGCCGATGCCGGTCGGCTGGCCGTTCTTCGCGCCGAACGCGCCGGCCGCGGTCTTCCACGCGGAGTCGTCGAAGCCCGCCTGCGTCCAGACCAGACGATCGGGGGACCCTGTGGCGGGGTCGGTGTTGTCGTCGGAGTAGTGCCACGTGGTCGCGGCCGTGCTCAGGAAGGTGTCGGGCAGCTCTGCCGCGGTGGCGGCAGAGCTCCCGAGCGCGACGACGGCGCCGGAGGCCAACGTCGCGGCGAGGATCGCGGCGCAGACGCGCCGACGGGCGGGGGACGGAACAGACATGCGGAAGGGCACTCCTTGAAGAGTCTCGAGAGGGGGTGTTCGGTCAGGCTAGGGACGCCGCGGGCCCTGCTCCTGTCCACGCGGCATCCGTTCGGTGAACACCGAACAGACGGAGGGTTTCCGGGCGCGTCTGTCCGATCTCACGAGTGTTGTCATGAACTGAGACACCTAGGCCGCGAGATTCCGCAGTTTTGATCTCTAAGACCGGTAGACCTTCGTCTCACGAAACCTGTCAGTGTCTGCATGACGTACTTCGAACAGCTTGCGGCGCAGGTCTCGATGCATTTCATAGCCGATCTGCTACGACATGCATGATGCGTGCTTTGCGCCGCGCTCTTGGTATGTCCGCGTCCGATGCCAAGATGTCTCTATGGACCGTTTCGTCGCGCTGGTGGTGCAACATCGCATCATCATCGGCGTTGTCCTGTTTGGCCTCGGCATCGGAGCGTCAGGCTTGCTGGCCTTTGGTGCCTCTTCGGGCAGTCCACCAGACGGCGCCCAGAGCGCACTCTTGGTCATTATCGGCGCTCTGTTCAATGTCGGCGGAGCATGGGCCGTCTCCCGCCGACCAGGCGGTCCCAACCTCACAGGATCGCGGGTAGTCGTCCGGCACCTCGCAAAGATCACAACCGACGTAGGTATTCTGGCCGGACTCGCAGACGCGGCCTTCGAGGGCAGACCCGCTGGCAAGGGGCGTGAAGACATCGGCCAGTTGAGTTGGAAGCTCAGCGATGTCGAGAGCCGCCTCGTCACAAACCTTGAAGATTGGGCGAAGGTCTACCCAGACCTGATCGAAGACGAACCCGACAACGCAAGTGGCGAACACTCGGAGGAACGATGACTGACGAACTGATCCAGGCCAAAGTGGCTCGTATCATCAACAACACCGACCTGGCGTTCAACAAGGGTGCCGATGACGGCGTCGAAGAGGGGATGAAGTTTGCAATCCTCAGTGACGCTGGCGAAGACATCCGCGATCCAGATACCAACGAAGTGTTGGACTCGATTCAGATCGCCAAGACCGTTGTCAAGATCATCCACGCAGCCTCCCGATCCTCCATTGGTCGCACCTTCCGAAGCCACTCATCGGCGGGAATCTTCAATTCGTTGGGCCAAGGCTCTACACGTTATGAGACATTGGCGAGTGACGAGAGCCGAGTCCAACAGGAACTCGACCCTAAGAAGGCCAAGGTCAAGGTAGGTGACCGAGCTGTGGAATACACGGGCGAGTACACCGGAATCGTTTACGACTTCTAACATGCCTGACGCGCTTTGCTGGTGGTGCGGGGCAACAGCAGACTCTCGAGAACACAAGATCGCCGCCGCCGAACTTCGACTCAATCACGGCTCCGGGTCCTGGGGTGGCGACTCCGGAGTAGTACACATCGATGGGAACCTAAACGTCCGTGATATACAAGGGGCAAAAGCCGACATCCTCAAGTGGGAGTCGAACCTTTGCCAGAAGTGCAACAACGCCCGGAGTCAGCCGTTCGACCGCGCATACTTGGAATTGCTCCGGTATCTCGACAAGAACGAAGAAGAAGTCGGGGCTAGCGGTACGTTCCGGTTCAGTCATGTCTACAGCGATGCCTGGGCGATAGGGCGCGCGAACCTCATCCGATACTGGCTCAAGCACATCTGTTGTCGCGCTGCCATTATCGGCCTTGCAATCCCGCAAGATGTCATCCACTATCTCGACGATGTGGCGACTGCTGGGCCCGCTCCTCACACGAATCTGGAGCTCGTCGTGAACGACCCGGTATTCCGATTCCAAATGGAGGGTCGCGATCGACGGGGATCGGGCTTTGGGGATGCGGAGGGATTCACTCGCGATGGCCGCCTGGTAGCGATTGAATCTTTCGTCTCATGGGGTTGGCTAAAGTTGCAGTACCGCTTCGACATCTCCGACTCCAGCGGCTATGTTTCCTTCCCGGATGATCTAGTCGAGATGAGTCGCGTACCCCTCGAGGGCTGAGAAGCGAGTCGCTATCCCGTTCGCGCTGATCGATGCCATCGTCAAGAATTCTCCAGTTTCGAACTGCCTGGACGACGCCGCTGGGCTTGCTCCAGTTGCGGTGCGGAATCCGATCCCCATCAGCTGCTGCTGTTCAAGCAGACCGAGCAACCGGCGCCTCCAACATCCGTCTCGATGAGCGAAAATGGTGTCCACTACACGGACCGATGCGAGGTACTGAGGAATGACGGCATCAACGCCCCTGGTGGTTATATGCGACGAATCCGGCAACGACGGTGAGAACCTGCTCTCTGGGACGTCCACTGTTTATGCGCACGCGAGCGTGACGCTGTCGCTGGACGAAGCCGCGGAGCTGATCGATGATGTCCGTGCCCGTACGCGCAGTCGGGCCGCCGAGCTGAAGTCGAAGACGATCCTCGAACCCAGGCATCAGGCAACGGCGAAGTGGCTGCTGTCGCACCCCTCAGTCGAGGGCCAGGCGTCCGTGCACCTTACGCACAAGAAGTACTTCGTGGTTTCGAAGCTGTTCGACTCGACCGCGGAAGAACTCGCGCACGAGCTCGGAGACGACATCTACGAGTCAGGTGCCGCCCTAGCGGGGGCAAACCTGCTTTTTTTTCTCGGCCCCTCGAACTACGGCGAGGGATGGGACCGGCTCCTGATGAAGTTCCAGCACTTCATGCGCGCGAAGGACACCGATCAGGCACAGACGCATCTGGCGAGCCTGATCGATAACATGCTGCAGCTACTCTCGTACCAGGACGCGATCGTTCGTGATGTGCTGGGCACGGTATTCGCCGGGATCAACCATTTGGGATCGCTGTCGAGGCTGCAGCTCGGGGAAGGACTCGAGGAGCGACTCCGAACGATGGATCCGCTGATCTCCGCGGTGGGCGCCGCGGTGCACTTCTGGGCATCGATCTCAGGAAGGCCCATCGAGCTGGTGCACGACGACGCCAAAGAGCTGACGCCGGCGAAGATCGCGTGGGCGAAGCGCGCTCTCGCTCACCCCGAAGACGTCGCCCCCTCTCGCTTGGGTCTGGCCAGCGAGCTGGTCGACGTTCAACTCGTCGACTCCAAGTCCGATCCACGTGTTCAGGTCGCTGATCTCATCGCCGGTATCGCTCGCGTCGTCGGCGAATCACTGACCAGGGAACAACAGCACCCACTGAGTCAGAACCTGCTCCCGATGGTAAGCGGCGCGTCACTCTGGCCCATCCGGGACAACATGGATGTCGCGAAGGCTCGTGAGGCGATGCTCTCCCAGTTCTGATTGAGACCGCCATTCGGGGCCACGACACACGCATGGTTCGATACGCACTTGCAGCGACACGTGCGAACGTCAGCCAAGCCCGGCCAACATCCGAGGCGGGAGCGCCGGCAGGGTCCCGATGGCTCGCGACATGCGCATCGACGCGAAAGCGCACGCCGCAGCTCGGTCACTGCTCTCACGGCCGCAGGGTGTCAGTGCCGCTTCAGGGGATGTCATTCAGCGAGCGCCTCGGCACCTCCAGAGCTATGTCCGCTACATCGTCAGGCGTGCGTACATGTTGAGCTGTCTCGCGATCCGGGTTTCCTGACCTCGGAGGAGCGCATGGACTGAGCCGACAACATCTCGTCCCGTCCTCCTCTGTTCCCTTGGCTACTTGTACGGCCATTCCGCATTCTGCGCGAGCGGTGCTACAGATAGTTCCGATACCGGAATCCGAGTCGCTCGTGGAACTTGAGGAAGACGTTCGTTGCCGTCAAGACGTTGAACGTGAGACTGTCGAGGAGCTGCGGCTCACAGACAAGGCCGTCGCGCGTATACGTGCGCGACCACTGGCCGATCAACCCGGAGTCGACCGTCGCGTTGGATAGCACCATGATGCGACGAGTGTCTCGCTCCTTGGCCAGGGCGACGACATCGATATCGTCCGCGATGGAGGCGGGCGTCGCCGCGCCGGTCGGATCGACCACCACGATCACATCTCCGTGAGCGTGGAGTGGGCCGCCCTCAATGCGGAAGTCGGATCGTGCATCAAAGCCGAACTCCGTGAATAGCGGAAGCACCCACTCGTAGGTGAGGTACAGCCGCCCCGTGAGCACCGTTGGCTGGTCTGTTCCGAGCAGGCCGTTCAGCGGCTTAAACTCGCCGTTGTTGCTATGTACGCGAAAGTCGTGCGCGTCGAGGAGTGCGGTGACCAGCTCAATGTAGAGCTGAGGGTCCATTGGTGCGAGCTCACTTCGCATCGGATCGATTCCGTGGCCGAGCGGGCGGCCTCGCCACGCAGGACCATCGATGCGCATCGAACGATGCCTGGGCATCCGGGCGAGCGCCAGCTCGATCGTCTGGTCCTTCGAAAGATGGAACGTCGTCGAGGCTCCTGCGGTCGCGACCTTGGCGAGGCCGCCGCGGTTGTCGACGAGGTCGCGAACGTCGGCGGCGTAAAACGTGTCCACTGACTCGACATATTCGACGAGATAGACAGGCTCTGGCGCGTTGTACCAGAACCGGACGTGATCCATCGACACGGAGTGAGACGAGATCGACTCGGCGGCAGCCAACGCCTCGACAGTCAGAGTCTCAGCGTGATAGCCCTTCGCCTGTATCCAGACGCGAGGTCCACTGACGTCTCGCGAACCATCCTCGGCTTCGATCCATAGGTGCACGCCGACGTCGATGGCAGCTCGATCGATGCCGTAGTTGAGCACCACCCCGCGAGCCGCCAGCAGCATCTTGAGTTTGTATATGTACTGCTGCTCGAATACGTCGTCTTCGCCGATGTTCGGCACGCGCACCTCCTTCCGGCGCCCAATCACCTGCGCTATCCACAGCGTATGCCGCCGTCTCTCGGTGGACGATATTTCGTTCCGGTCTTGCTGCTGCATCACAGTCCACACGCGTGCGGGGAGAAACAGCATGGTGCGGGTCGAGACAAAGCGGCAACCGCCTCGAGAGCGACCGGGGCGAGGTGCCCGTGCGCAGCGGTCGCCCTTCGCCGGCCACCCAAGAACCGCGAAGTCCCCTTACCTAACGGGCGAGGGCCATCGCGCGCATCGCTATCTTGCCGGCGTTCATGATCCCGTATCGGTCTTCGACCCGCGCGGCGAGATCGTCTACGGATTCTCCCGCTTCGGCGGCAAGGAGCACGCTGCCGAGCAACACGGACTGATCGTAGACATCTCCGCCGGGCGCCAGAAACTCCGCCATCAGCACTTCTGTGGGGTCGAGCGGTATCTCTCGTAGTGGAGTGCTCACCTTCCATCGAGCATCTAGACGGCCCAGCGAGCACCACTTCGCTCTCGACCGGACCGATCTAGGCGAGAGTTTGACGTCGCCCTTCCCCGACGTCACAGCTGCCCGGGCCCAGACATCTCCTCCTGCTCCTCGAGGCTTTTGGAAGATCATGTCGCTGCGGGCGATGTCAGCCATCGGCTGCAGCATCAGGGTGAACACGCAGGAGTCATGGGCCTCGAGCCGGGTCCGACTTTCGTCATTCCCCCAGCTCCCGCCCACCAGCTGGCCCGAGACTCGCAAGTCCTCCGCACCACCTGAACTGAAGAGCAGCGCCGGATTCAATACCGTCACTGGGGTTCGGCCTTTGTTGGTCACTGTGATCACAGCGACGTCGAGTGCGGGACCGTCCAACCGATACGGCATTCGCCAGTCGATGAGATTGGGGTCCTGCATATCTGTTGGTGAAGCACGAACCATTCGAAGGCCATCCGTTCGACCGAGCTCGAGCTTCACCTTCAGGATGCTGCCGCCCCATCTCCACTCTCGGACAGCCCAGAAGAGTGCCACGGCCGCAACGACCAGGATCCCTATCTGCACCAGGTTGGCGAGAAGGTTAGGGGTCGGTGCGACGCAGGCGAGGGCGGTTAGACAGATCACGTTGCCTCTTGGCGTTCACGGGAATCCTAGCGAGGCAGACACACCCGAAGTTCCTCCGGGTATCTCTGGCTGGCCGGTTCGGGATGCCCCGGCTCCGTCGATCATCAAGCAGGAGGTACCGTGAGATCGAACGATCTTTCGACGATGAAACACCGCCCTCCAGCTACACGTGGTCGGGTAGGGATCGCCCCGAGGTCCGCCAGTGCCTTCTTCGTTCGGCGCGGAGGAATCCGGGCGCGAAAAGGCGATTCTTACCCAGTTTCCTGGCTTGGAGTTCAGAGACTTCAGGACGTACTCGCCGCCGGAGGTGTTGATCTTGCTCGTCACCGACTCGGTCATGATCCTGCCGACACCGAGATAGAAGCCTGAGGTTCTCGTCACGCTGTCGTTTCGCCAGCCAGCCAGCCATTGAAAAGCAGAGACCCCGCAGCGGGAAAGGTCCCGCTAGGAGGTCTGCCGGACGACGTGTTGAGTGCCCTGACGCCATTTAGCGCGATTGGGAGTTTTCGGCGATCCGGGATCTTGACGAATACGCCCGTGGATTCGCGACCCCCTGATAGCCGGTGCCGCGCGGGCTACTTCGGGTTGTTCGGGCGAGGGCGTCGCTTCGCCGCAGGTGGAAGCAGCGATTGCAGAGCAGATGCGGGCCGCAACCGCTGCAGCGACGCTGTCGCCGAGGGATCCAGCGTGCTGGTCTCCCCTTCGTAGTAGAGGGCTATCATTTCGCGGCTCACCTCGTCGTAGGCGAACGCGGCCACCCGCGGGATATTGAGCTGGTGCCCTTTAGCCTTCATGTAGTTGCGGATGTGCGCCTCCCACGTCGCGGAGGAGACTCCGGGTGGCTTGACCGCCCATACCAGCACCCAACCGTCCTCGACGTTCGTGCTTCCTGTGATCGGAACGGTCAGGCTACGTCCGCGGCCTTCCGGGTCTGGGTTGTCCAGCAGGTCCTTTGAATGCCGGGCGAACTTCTCTTGCGCCGCCTCGTTTCCGGACAGCAGTGTTGCGCCGACACTTAGCCAGCCGAAGCTCTGTCGGTCGTGCAGCTCATCGATAAGGTCAACGATGCTCGTCGTCGGCATCGACGGTTTCGGTGCACGCGGGCTGCCGTCGCGGGTGAGATGCCACTGATCGAGCGCATCCGTCCGGCTCGTGATGAACGCCGGTACCTGCTGCCGGAAGCGACGCAGTTCACCCGTGGTGGGGTCGGGCATGAATGGAAACGCGTCCTTGACCAAGGCCGGGTCGGGTGCTACCCACAATCCAGCTTCGTAGAAGTAGAGGAACAGGTCGAGTTCGTCAGGCGCCAAGAACATCATCGTCGTCATGGGATCACGCCTGCGCCGCAAATAAAGGAGGAACTCTGCAGGCCGGTCCACCAGCTCCGCGATCAGCTCGAGATCGTGCAGCGAGACCGTCCAGGGGACGTTCTCTAGATCGATGAGTCCGGCCTCAAGGAGATCCGCGGTCGCCGTGAACACGGCCGGGATATCGTCAAGGCTGACAGCAATCGTATGGATCTCGCGGATGTGAGTGAGATCCACCCATCCCTCTCCCTCGATGCGTAGCCCGCCGTCATCGACGATCCCTGAGCGCACTCGCCCTGCCTGTTCCGCTGCGTTCGTGATGATGCGCCTTAAGTCACCGAGCTGGCGCGATGTCTTCCCTCCCCGAGACAGGGCGCTGAACGCGACCGCCTTGTCCTCGATGACAAAGGCCACATCATCGACAAGAACCAAATGATCACATTCCACCCGTTTGGTATACGCATCAACCGAACCAGTCGCCTTCTCTGCCTCCGTTGCAGGGACGAAGAAATCGAACCCGTTCCGGTAGGTCGCCGTCGGAAGAAGCATCTTCACTGCGCGAAGCACCCGCTCCTCCAGGACCTCTCCGCGGTGCTTCGCATACGCGTCCCATTCAGCCTTCTGCGTCTTCAGGTAGTCCTCAAGCCTCTCCCTCAACGCCGGTGCTGTGTGTCCGTCATGTAGCAGCATCACGCGACCCGCACCGCCTGAAAGCAACGGGTGACGTCGCCACGGGTTGTTCCCCTGAACGAACTTCTCCGCGGCCTCCAACGCCGTCATCCCGGACGCATCAAGAGTGAAGAAGGCGACCACCCGTTCGACACGCTCCATTGGGAGGTCCGTCTCCGCGACAAGCTCATCGATGCCGACCGTGCAGTCATCCGCAGACGGTTCAAACATTGACATCAGAACAGTCACAGCCTGCTTGGTCATCGATGCGACATCTTCCCCGGGAGCGCCCGCAGGCTCTGACAGGGACCTCGCGAACTGCTGCCCCCGCTTGTTTAGTTTGCGGGCCTGGATCGAATGACAGGCATTCAGTACATTCAGCGCCTCAGCGGCACTGAACCCCAATCCCTTCTCCAGCGCAATGCGAACCCCCGGGTTGGCATCGAGCAGCTCGACCGCCGTCGCCTGCAACACGTCTGCGTACGAGGAGTTGCGCATCGCGACCTCTGACCCCTGCACACCCATCGACAACCACCCCAGTGGCGCGTCCGGGCCAGCGGCGACCAGCGTCCGGAACCAGCCCAGGTTCGTGATCTCTTCCAGAATCGGCCGGGCGTCCTGCACCACCCCGCTCATCTCATTCGGCTCCGCCGGTGGACCGTCCACCTCATCGGTACTGCGACCCGCAATCGCCAACAGGACGAGCAATTCGACCTGCCACGCGCCGCCGTCCGGGCTCGCGACAACCTGCCCAGCCGGAGCTAAGGGGAAGTACGCCAGCCTGGCGGTTTCTGCCAACCTCGCCGACGTGAAACGCGAACCCATTGCCGCGAGCTCACGTACACGGTCAGCGAACCTGGTACCCACGTTCGCCGCGAAATCGCCCTCAGCACTGAGTTCAGCAAACAGCGACTGCACCGTGTCCGAGGACTGCATCACAAAATCCACATAAGGATCCGTCGGCGCTGCGGCGTCCCCGTGAGGCAAATGCCGCCGCCTCTTCGCACGCGCCTTCAAACGCTTCGACTTCGATGCCATGCCTAATCGAACCACACGCCTCCGACACGCCGGCCACCTCGCAGATGCTGTCGGCTTCGGCCGCCTGAGAGCACCCATCCCGCTCAGCTCATCGGCAGCCAAGTGCGTCGTTGCGATTCGGATCATCGGTCCTTTGGCGCATGTAAACGGCCACAGCAACGACATGTACTCTTGCGCTCAATATTTTCAGAAGTGTCTGAGGCTGCCAGTACAGTCTGACCCGTGAGTGAATCGCCCGGACAGCGTCATGTACGCGGGGTAATCGAAAGCGTCACCGGACGCGCGAATGGTCGGGGCGTCCCTGAGCTCAGCGAGGCCGTTCTTCGTCTGGAGGATGGGTCGACGCTCGAGGTGCGTATGCCACGACCATTGGGAACAGAGCGGAGTTTTCGGGCACTGCCTGTCTCATTCGATTTTGTCGACTTCGGTGTTTGCCCGATCTGCCTCGCGCCGGAGCCGCGAAGCCGGGAGCATGTGCCTCCCCACTCGGTTGGCGGCAGCGTGATCACGATGACCTGCGAAGCATGCAACAACGAGTTCGGCAGCAAGTACGAGCCGCACCTTCGCAATTGGTATGAGAACACGATCGGGAAAGTACGACTCTCAGGCAAGTCCGTTCCTGGCCGCCGGAGCGTCGGCGAGTACCTACTACGCGAGAACGCATCAGGTGGTTTTGTTCTCTTCCAACACGGTAAACACGACCCGGCGGTCACTCAGATCTTGGGAGAACAGGAGTTCGAGTTGAGCTACGAGGTTGTCGACACAACCCGTTCTCACATCGCAGCGGTCAAGACTGCCTATTTGGCCGGTTGCGTTGCGCTGCGCGGGATTCCGCAGACGCCGCGCGCTGATGCGTTGAGAGCTGAGCTCCTCGCTGCCCGAGACGCGCCCCGTGACCAGAAGGCTGAGCTCGGCGACGTGGTGAGGTCCATCAAAGTCGCGCGCTCCGCGCACGAACCGAGCCCTGGGGAGATCGTCCTGATGGCCGCCGCGGATGGACAAGCGGAATCGGCGATGGTAATCAGCTTCAATCGCGTGTTCGCCATCGATTGGCCGCTCGACCCGATCACTGGATTTACAAGGTGTGTGGTCTGATGGCGGCCCAAAACAATCGTCCCAGCCAAGAGAACGTGGCGTCAGCCTTCGAGCCTGCTGAGGTCGTGGAACGCTTCATCCTGTGTGCGCGGCGGGTTGCCACGCACTCCCTCTAGCAGCGAGGGACCGCCTTGAGGCGCTCGCCGACACGGCTCGAGCATGCCTGATAGGCCGGTGGGATCGGCCTCGGCAACGACCCGACCGCCTGCAAGCTTGACCGCGACGAATCTGTCGTCGCGCCACTAGATCGCGTGAATTCGTCTCAACACGTCGCCATTCTGTCCGGCCCGGCCTAACTGAGACGCGTCCATGGGGCGTACGGCCCACCCATTAGCGCCAGCGCTCTCCCTCGAGAATGTCATCAATACGGTGGGCACTGCCGCCGCGAAGTAGCCACCGAATCGGCGTCTGCCACTCGCCGCGATAGGTCAGATCTTCTTTCGGGACGGTCATGAATCCCTGCACGCTCGCCGGGTCCCAGCCGTCGATGAGCGAAGCCAGCACATGCGCGAGATGGGGCAGCAATCCGTCGCGGGTCTGATCGCTGAACTGCCATTTCGGATATACGGCGAAGCCCTCCACCGCGAATGAGTAGATCGTGCCGATCCGCGCGCGGTCTTGAACCTCATAGATGCTGAGACCTAGCCTCTCTGCGACTTCAGACTCGCTGTACGATGCGGCGATCGTTTCTAAGCAGGTCTGATCCTCCAGCTCCCGCAGCTCGCCACGGGCGACGCGCTCCTCAGTCTCGGTGAGCTCCTGCAGCGTGAAGTCCCCGGACTCGATGAGGAAGGCACGAAGCGCGGGAGTCATAGCCGATGAGCTGGACACGGGTCGCACTTGAGTGAGGAGGCGCTCTGCTTCCAGTCGAAGCACGCGCAGAATCTCAGCGCCGCAACCCGTCCGGTCTATTCGCTCGAGCGCTTCATCGACCGCTTTGGCGAGAGCGAGCGGCCGAACAGCGGTTGACATGGAGGCTTCTCCCTACCAGCGACGGCGGCCGCTACACGGTACGCCGACTGTATCGCGTGTTCGGTCGCGCACGCACGCGTCAAAAGAACCAGCTCGTCGGCACACATCGATCGCTGCCTTCAACCACGCGTCGGGACCAGGCGCGGCGAAATGGGGCGCCAGAGGACTGGGCGGTCGAAGCGGGCGACCCGCAAACTGAGAGGTTACGTCCGCAGTGGTGAGTCGCGGTGTGTGCCGCGCGGATGCGATACTCGTGACATCACTTGAGCCCTTATCGGCGAGGTACTGAGACCCAATTGGGCCGCCTGCCGGCCCAACCCGGCACTACCTACCGTTGCAGGTTGGAGACACATGATGCCAGCGAGCGATGCAGGACACACTCCCCCCTCGGAAATCAGGGTGGGTGACAAGGTGCGGCTGACGGGAGCCGCGTGGGGCGAAATCGAATCGATCTCACCCATCAAGTTCGACCGTGTGCCCAAAATTGGCGAAGAGCACCGGATTACCGGCGGATCAGTTCTCGGTCCGTACTTCCTCGTTTCGGGAACCCCCTGGGCCGTGAATGATTACTACACTGCGGTTGTAGTGCATGACGATCAACGCCCCCGAACGTAGAACGACGGCGACCGAACGCTCACCGCTCCGCCTGGCTGAGTCAGCAATCTGGCGCTCGGGCTCGGTCATTGAGCACCACTCGCTCAGATAAGCCGCTCCGGTATCCCCAGTCTCGCTTCGACCTCATCATTCTCTGACGCGATTGGCGGGCCTCCTCGCTACGATCAGGGCATGACCCGGCGAGACAGCGTGGAGCAACGTGACGATCTTGACGGCTCTGTCGCAACCACGTCGTCGAGTTCAGCTACCGCGGCCGGGCGTACGAGATCGACCTATCGACCGACAACGCCGAGGCGTTTTTCCACGCCATCGAGCCGTATATCGACGCAGCTCGCCCCATCGACTACCGGGACCCAAGAACGCCACCAGCACAGCCGACGCCGACCGAAATCCGGCGGTGGGCGATCGAGAACGGCATCACGGTCTCGCCGCAAGGGCGGATCGCCCATCGCAACCGTGCCGCTCACGCCGCGGCTCTCCCAGGCGAACCTGACACTTGCACCTCTCGACAGCCTCCGCCCCCGAAGGAGGCTTCTTCGTGACCAGCCGCGACGATCACGCCCGTCTTACCCGCCTGCACGAAGTCCGTCAGGGCATAGAGTCCTTACACGCCCAGGCTCTCGCTGAACGCGCCGGACAGGTCTACTCCGTCGAGGAGACTGTCGAGAGAGTGCGGCGCCATGATCTCGCCCTCGAGGCCATGCCGAGCTGGGGGCTGGACGGCGAAAAGCAACGTCCGTCCGAAGCGCCTCCGCAACAATGAAGGCAGCCCCTTTGCGAAGGAGCGCACCGGTTGCCTTTCCCCGAAGGCACTCGTCACGAGCCGGTCACCATCTCAGCCCCGTCTCGGCTCAATGTCCAACCACTACCCCCGATAAGAACAGTTATCCGGACTATCCGGCGCGATGTCCATCGAGCTGACCTTGGGTTCGACAAGACCGCGCACCCACGAAACCGCAGTTGATTCCCGCGCTGGACTGCGACCAATCACTCCATCGGGGGATCAGCGCGACTGGCCTACAACCCCGCTTGCAGACGCCACGCTGCGGTCCCGTCATCCGTCGACGCACACGTCAATGCCTTATCGACAGTCTGACCCAGCTCCCATAGGGCCGTCTCTTCAGCGACCCACCACTTAGCCGACGCCGACGAGCTCTTTCTCCGCAAGAGCCGGGATCGATCGGCGAGACGGATGGGCAGGAATGCAGATCGCGATGATGGAGGCGAGAAGCGATACACCCGCTCCGATGTAGAGCGCAACACGGAAGCCGACCTCAGAAGGCACGATCGCCTCGCCGAGGTGGATTGTCATCTGCGCCAGGATCACCCCCACGACGGCCGCGCCGATGGTGGTTCCGAGTGAGCGCATCAACGTGTTGAACCCGTTCGCCGCAGCAGTCTCGTCGCGGGGCACCACGCCCATGATCAACGCCGGCATGGCCCCATACGCGAGAGCAACGCCACTGTTGATGACTATGCCGGTCAGAAGCAGTCCCCACGTACTGCCCATCGCCAGCAGTCCTACCCCATACCCCACCGCGAGGATTCCCGCTCCGACTGTGAGCGTGAACTTCGGCCCCCTCGCGTTCGTCATCCTGCCGCCAACCGGTGAGAGCAGCAGCATCATCAGTCCGGCAGGAGCCATCCAAAGGCCGGCAGCCAGGACTGATTGCCCGAGACCGTATCCCGTCGAAGATGGAAGCTGCAGCAGCTGCGGCATGACGAGCATGCTCGCGTACATGCCGAACCCCACGAATATCGATGCGATGTTGGTCCATAGGACGCGTGGGATCGCAGCAGTTCGCAGATCGACGAGTGGATCCGTGGTCCGACTCTCCCATATGCCCCAGAGGCCGAACACCACTGCCGCCAGACCGAACAGCCCGAGCGTCACCCACGAGCTCCACCCCCACTCCGACCCTTTGGAGATGGCGAGGATCAATGCCACGAGTCCGATAGACAGTCCGATAGCGCCAAGACCATCGAATCGCTGTCCGGCCGCGGCTGCATCAAGCGATGGCACGAAGAGCCACACGGCGATGACCACGAGCCCGGTGATCGCCGCACTCGCCCAGAACAGCACCCGCCAGTCGGAGAACTCGACGACTGCCGCAGACAAGGGCATCCCTATGGCGCCGCCGACGCCGAGTGTCGCGCTCACGGTCGCGATCGATGACGATAGCTTTTCTCGTGGCACGACATCCCGGAGAAGCGCGATACCGAGCGGCACCATACCGGAGCCCACCCCTTGAAGTGCTCTCCCGGCGATCATCACTTCGACGGTCGGAGCGACGGCGCAGACTACTCCGCCGAGGGCGAGCGGCACGGCGAGCAGCAGAATCATGCGCCGCTTCCCGAAGAGGTCTCCGAGTCTGCCCGAAATCGGAACCGCCACAGCAGCCGCAAGCAGCGTCGCCGTGACGATCCATGCGGTGTTCGCGGGGGATGTGCCAAAGATCCGCGGAAACTGTGCAATCAGAGGCGTCACCATGGTCTGCGTGATCGAGGAAGCGATCCCCGCGAACGCCAGCACGGCGACGACCACGCCCGGGCGGTGAGTGCGAATGCGCGCGATCATGAAACCTCCGAAGTTATGCAGGCTGCAACCAGTATGCATCTTGCATATGCATCATACACATGAGGCATGAGATGATCGGAACGGAGGAAGACCATGGAACGACGAATCGCAGACATTGAGTACGAGCAGATGGTGCAGAGCCGCTATGCCATCGCCCAGCACCAGCCACGCGGCGGCGATGACCTCGACCGAAGCGCCTATTTGCTCCTGAGTCGCATCCATGCTGAGGGCCCGAAGACGATCGGAGAACTCAGCGAGATCTTTCGCCTCGACACCTCGACAGTGCAACGACAGACGAGTTCGGCGATGCGCGCAGGTCTGATCGATCGAGCACCAGACCCCGACGGAGGAATTGCCCGCGTTTTCACGCTCACACCCGACGGCCTTGCCAAACTCATCGCTGTCCGCGATCGTTCTGTGCGCGCGCTCGGCGTGATTTTGGCGGACTGGTCGGACGCGGAGGTCTCAACCTTCGCGGACATGCTCCATCGCTTCAATACGGACATCGAGCAATACACGTCCTCCCGACGCGCTCCGCGCGAGCTTTAGCGTTCGCACCCGCCAGACTCGTGGTCGCCTGCGTCCGAGACAGATCAGCTCCTTCCTCACCCATCCGTTCCAAGGTCGAGCAGCCACGACCATGAGTACTCCACAGCACTCGGTCGTGCTTCACGCACCGCATCTGGGCCGAGCAACGCCGTTCCCACGCCACGGTGAGCAACATCGAGATGGACGATCGTCCTCGAGCTCTGAGGCAACTCCCACCAATGAGATGCCGACTCGAGATCCTCAACCGAGTGTCGTCCGACGTTCATATAGGTCGGCGACCCAGATCGCATTGCCACCACGCCCGCAGTGCCAGAGATCTCGAAAGACTCGACGCCCCCTCGAGTGCCATTCTCCTGAGGACGCAGATACGGCGTCGCGAGGTCGTCCACGGCCATCGTCCACCGCCCGATCGAAGCTGCACGATCTCTGTCCGGGTAGTTCTCCCACGGGCCGAGGCCAACCCATTCTGCGTCGGTGAAGCACCCTTCAAGCTCGAACCGCATGCCCACCCGCAAACCATCCGTGGTCGATTCTGGAAGTCTCACATTCTCATCGAAGCGGAAGGCCCCGTGACCGAGCTGAGTCATCCGACGCGTGTGCACCACCTCATCACCGAACGCGGCGCGGTAAGTCGTCGTGATCAGGTCCAGAGCTTTGGCGGAGTCGCTCTCGATTGTCGTGCTCACCCGTTCGAGCCTGAAGAAACCGCTCCGGAGGAACCGCTGGTCCAAGGTGAATGCCTGATCGTTGTCAGTGAGCGCCCGCCAGAGATTGAGAACCGGCCATTCACGGATCCTCGGATGACTCACGTTGCCGGTCGCATCAAGCGACAGGCCGTGATCCCGCCCGACAGCCTCGATCTCGGGTAGTTCGAACGTGCGCGGAAACGCGACCTGTTGCGCGCCGAGAGAAGTCTCCGCTGGCGCCCAGCGCTCGTCTTGGGCGAGCCTGATCGTCAGGGTGATCCCGAGCGCATCCGGCGCCTGGGCGGCTTCGACGATGCTGTTCGGTAGTTCGAGGTCAGCGACCTGACCCGCTGGGCAGTCGGGCACGGCGATCCGCGCTAGGGCTACGGGTCCGTGTGCCGTGTCTACGTGCGCATCGAATACGAATGAAGAGAGATCAGAGAAAGCTTGCCGGTTTCGAATCACGAGAGTCCCGGATCTCGTCTCCTCGGGGCCTGATTCGATTCGCAGCGGGCCGAAGATACCGCGTGCCTCAAAGAGCGCCGGCCGTGGCACCCCATTGGCATCGACGATTCCGTTGAGAACGACGGCACCGTCGTTGGGCACATCCCCGAAGTCGCCCCCGTACCGCCCACGACCACTTCGATCCGGGTCCAGAGCATGATCCTTGAACTCCCAGATGAATCCACCTTGGAGGCCGGGAGTCGACTCGATGAGGTCCCAGAATCGGGCGAGACCTCCAGTTGAGTTCCCCTGCGAGTATGCGTACTCGCACATGATCAGCGGCCGATCAGCCCGAGGGTCGGTCGCGTAGGCGGACAGCGCATCGAAAGACGGATACATCGGGCAGAGAATGTCGGTGGCGTTATGGCCGCCGTGCCAATCGAGCGAGATTGCGCCTTCGTAGTGAATCGGACGCGAAGGATCGAATCGGCGAAGCCATCCCGCAGCCGCATCGTGGTTCGCTCCGTATCCAGATTCGTTTCCAAGCGACCACGCGATGATCGAAGGGTGGTTCTTGTCTCGGAGCACCATCCTCGACACTCGTTCGAGGTATGCCGACAGGTAGCGCGGATCATCGCTCACGTGCGGAAACGCATGCGCCTCGATATCGGCTTCATCGACCACGTAGAACCCGAACTCGTCACAGAGATCGAGGAACATCGGGTCATTCGGATAATGCGAGGTTCGGATTGCATTCACGTTGAAGCGCTTGAGCAGAGTCAGCTCCTCGCGCATCTGCTCCTGCGAGATGACACGACCTGTGTGCGGATCGAAGTCGTGGCGGTTGATGCCTTGGATGAGCACCGGAACGCCGTTCAACAACAGTTCCCGGCCAACGACCTCGACCCGACGGAATCCGACCCTTACTCGCGCCGTATCGACGACATCGCCGTCGGCGTTCACCAACTCGACGACGATCTGCTCGAGCTGCGGGCGCTCCGCCGACCAAGGCGTGACGAGCAGGTCGGACAGCTCGAGCGTTGCCGTCCCCGCTACCGGCCGCGGCGCTACGGAGTTCGCAAGGGCAGCGCTCGCCCTCTCCATGCCGGCTGGCGCCGGCGCGCCCGCCGCGAGAAGCGGCAAGAGATCCATGAAGCCATCTGGGAACATTGCCGGAGGCTGCACCGTGCGGTCGGTCGACATTTCCGGTAGTCCCTGAACGGCTACCCGGGGGGCAACGGCCAGTTCATGGGTATCGCCCAGGACGGTGACGCGAACGGAATGCGAGGGCTCGAAGACGTGGTCCAGTCCGACCGTACTGACGCTCAGTTTGAGCGCACCCGATCGCGTGTTCGGGTCGAAGTCTGCCCTAGCAAAGACATCAGCTAGCCGGACTTCCGGAAGAATCGAGATCATCACGGCGCGGCTGATGCCCGCATGCCACCACTGATCCTGATCCTCGAGGTAGGTGTTCGCCGACCATTTGACGACCTTCAACTCGATTGTGTTGGCGCCTGCCCTAACAAAGCTCGTGATATCGAACTCTGCCGCAAGATGCGAGTCGGTACTCATACCGACTACCCGATTGTTCACGGCGACATGTAGCTGCCCCTCGGCCGCGCCGATTGTGAGGATTATCCGCTGTCCGGGCTGCGGGGCGAGGTCCACGGAGGTTCGATAGATGCCGGTCGGGTTTTCGTTGGGCGCATACGGCGGCACCGCGTCGAAGGGAATCGTGATGTTCGTGTACTGAGGCTGATCGCCGGAATCGGCCATCGTCCAGAGCTCGGGCAGCTGGACCTCCTGCCATGACTCTCCCGGTTCCGCGTCCGGGCCCGGGACAATCTGGAAACTCCAGAGGTCGAGAACTTGATCCGGCACCCGAGTGAGGGAGTTGATCAGCAAGCGCGCGGACCCGGGGGTCGTGGACTCGGCGGCGAAGGGGCTGCGTGCGGCGGCCATGGTTCTCCAAACGGTTGGGGCGTCGGATGCGCTAAAGACTCAGTGAACGATTTCGTGTGATCCTGCGGCCAGGTCGAGCCTGAGTCCGGGGAGTTGCAACTCGGCAGTCGTGTTCGACGGAACATCGACGCGAACCCGCAGTGCGTCTCCATCGCGCTCCCACATGACGCCTATTCGTCCGTAGACGCTGATGTAGGACGCAGTTGCATGCGTGAGGGTGCCTCCTGGAACCGGCTTGATCAGGAATCGGTTCTCGCCAGCGACCCGGATTCCCGCGACTGTGTCGAACAACCATTGACTGACCGCGCCAGGGGAGTAATGGTTGTGACTCTCTTTACCTTCCCAGTCCTCCCAGACAGTGGTTGCGCCGGCTTTCACCTCGGCGAGCCAACTCGGCGAACGATCGTTCTCGAGCATGCGGTATGCGACATCGGGTCGACCAACTTCAGTCAGGGTCGGGAGTAGGAACGGGGTGGAGAGGAATCCGGTCCCCACTCGGTAGTCGCGACTCTCTACCGCGCGAACCAGACGCGTCCCGATGACTTCGGCCACATCGTCGTCGAGCAGCCCGAGCGCGAGGGGGCGAACGAGTTTCGCCTGACGGTCGGTATCGATCGTCCCGCCCACCAAGAACAGGTGGTTGTATGCCTTCTTCGCTCCCTCGGCATACTCGCTGTATCGCTGGCTGTCCGCTGTTTCGCCGATTTCGTCTGCGATCTCGGCGAGATGACGCATCGTAAAGTGCAGGTACGCCGTCGCTTCTTCGGTCCTCGACGGTCGAGAGCTGGCTGTCACCGCGTCGCGGAACTCCTCGGGCTCTAGCCACTCCCCCAGGTGCATCCCCTTCTCGTAGACATACTCGTTGAAAGGGTTGCAAGCCGCGGCAGTCCTGCTCTTGTGGCCAGTGTTCGCGATCATGTAGTCCGCGTACGAGCTCATCATCGGGTAGAACTCGCGCAGAATGTCGGTGTCGCCGTAACGCTTCCACAAGCGATACGGAACGAGAACAGTCGCATCGGCCCACCCGACAGATCCGCCGGTCGCGTCGTACATCATCGCCATTCCGTTGTATGGCACAACCGCGGGGACTTTGCCGGACCGATGCTGCGCGTCACGCAGATCGCGGAGCCACTTCCGGTAGAACGCTGCGACATCCATCAGATAAGCCGCCGTCTCGAAGAACACCTGCGCATCGCCGGTCCACCCGAGGCGTTCACGCGTGGGGCAATCTGTCGGAACGTCGAGGAAGTTCCCTTTCATGCTCCACCGACTGTTCTCCAGAAGTTGATTCACCTGCGAGTTGGAGCATTCGAAGGCTCCCGTCTGCTCCATATCCGAGTAGACCGCGACAGCGGCAAAATCCGACGGCGATACCTCGACATCGGTTTCGAGGAGCGCATAACGGAATCCGAACACGGCGAACCTCGTTCGATAGTGGTTCTCGCCCTCCGCGCAGACGTATTCGACCTGCTGTTTCGGAGTGGGCTGAACTTCGCCGCGCAGGAGGCTCGTCTTGCCCGTCATGAGCAGCACCTCGGTGGGCTTCCCGAACTCCTTCGTGGGCTTAGTCAGTTGAAAGTTCGCCTGCGTGAACTCCCCATTGCTGTCGAGAATCTCGCCCATACGCAGTCGAATGCTCTGATCTCGTCGCGCCGTCACCGAGAACTCCACGAAACCCGCGATGTTCTGACCGAAGTCGAGCACTCTGGCGCCGCTCGGAGTCGTGATCAGGCTCGGGACGAACCGCTCTTTCAACCGGGGGATGACATTGTCCGCGCTTGTCGGCGTGAGTCCCGCGGTGGCGGCCTTCGCCTTGCCGCTGTAGGACGGCGCCTTGTTCGCGTCGCAGATCTCACCGTCCTTCAAATCGGCGAAGCGGAGCGGGCCATCGTTGCTCCAGGAGAACATCTCGTCGGTGACAATGCTCTCGCGAGTCCCATCAGTGAACGTCATCTCCAACTGCGCGAGCAGCGTTGTGCGACGGCCGAACACGTTGGTGGGACCGAATGCGCCGATCGAGCCTCGGTACCACCCATCGGCGAGATCGATCTTCAACTCGTTGGTGGCCCGAATATGGTCGGTGACATCGTAGGCCTGATACTGGAGTCGATGGCGATAGTCTGTGCTCCCCGGAGCCAACTGGAAGTCACCGACGCGTGCTCCGTTGAGGTGGGCTTCGTAGAGGCCGTGAGCTGAGATGTAGAGGCGCGCACCGACCAGCTCCTTCGTCGCCTCGAAGTCCCTGCGGAAGCAATCCACCGGGTACCTGACGTTCCGCTTGGGAGCGTAGTCACCCGTGATCCATTGGGCACGCCACTCCTCAGCATCCAGAAGGCCCATCTCGAACCAGGTCGATGCGGCCGCTCCCTCCAGATCGTCCTGATCCCAGAGCGAGACAGACCATTCGACTCGATCACGGCTCTCGAGAGCGGCACCCGCGTACCGCACCCCGACCATCGACGGCGACAGTACCTTTCCGCTGTCCCAAATCGTCTCGCCCTCTCGGCGAGCGACGATGCGGTAGGCCGTTTGCACGAGCCCGTCATCGCAGTTCCAGAAGAACCGAGGACTCCGGGTACCGAGTCCAAGAGGTTGATAAAGGTGCTCGGTGCGGAGCCTGGTGGCTTTCATCGGGCCTGCCTTTCGGTCGAGTAGCCGGGAGACCGGAAGAAAGGGTGCGAGACGGGGCCGGGGATCATTCGCGGGAGTCCTCATAGTCGGCCGGGCTCCACTCGTCGAGCCACTCGATGACCGGACGCTCCCCATCGAAGCGGATAGGCAACCAGACGTAGTCCGCGACCGCGGTGTTCTCTCCCGCCCCCAGTTGCATGATCTCTGCAAGGTTCATGCCGCTCGTCTGAGGAGAGGGTCGCCCCTCCATGCGAGCAGCCACCGCGTCGAACACATTCGGCATCTCGGCAGGCAGTTCCGGGAGCCATCGATCCGCAAGCGCGATGTAGAGCTCCTTCTTGTGCGGGTGTTGAAAGACGGAACTGATCTGCGAGGAGAATGACGTCCGTGATTCGTCCGCGGGGTGCGCGTCGCCGATGACTTCCCATGGGCCGTGGAAATCTCGGGCGGTGGCGAACTCCGACGGGTTGGGAAAATACCCGGTCGTGCTGGATGTCACCAGGTAGTGACGTTCTCCTCGTTTGAAGTAGGCGGGGGCCTCCCGGTTGAACGGCGGTCCGGAATGCGGGAAGTGGAGGCTCGCGTTCGGCGTCACATCGGTGTAATCATCCGTCAACTCGACACAGACGACATCGGTGTGCACCTTCTCGAAGAAGTAGTAGGCCTTGCGGGTCGCGGGGTCGACCACCAGGTCGAAGTCTCCCGCATCCATTCCGAGCGGTCTGAGACCGGTACGCACAACCTCATACGGTCCGAACAGCGAGTCGGCAGTCAGAACTGTCGAGACCTGAGTCTGTTGTTGATCTTCACCCATGATCTTCAGCCAGCAGACGAACTTTCCCGTGCTCTCGTTAAAGATGATGTGAGGACGGTCCATCTTCTGCGCAGGATGCAGCGGCGATGTCGGGTCGTCGAGCACTGGAGGAATAATCAATCCCTGGTCGTCCCAGTTGATCAGATCCGTAGAGGTGTACGCCCTGACGCCCCAATGCCAGTTCCCGCTACCCGGAGTCGTCCGTTCCTTGTTCTCTCCGTACCAGACGAAGAGCCCGTCATGGTGAAGGATCGAGCCCCCGTGCGCCTGAATGCGATTGCCGTCGGTGTCGAGCCAGGGCTGTCCGGGACGGATAACGTCAGAGTTCATGAATGAGCCTTTCTATGCTCTCTCGCCGCGATCGGGCTGTTGATGATGGTGGTTGAGGCGGAGCCGTGTTGACGCGACTGCACGGAGACGACGACATCGCCGCCTACTTCGGAGCCGCGGATCACCGCAAGCGCACGACCTCGATACGTCGCGTGAGTGGAATCGACGAACGACTCTTCGGTGATCGGCGCGGCGCTGCCCAACGCGGCGAGGCTTCCGGCGCCAGTGACAGTGACAGTGATCTGGTCAGCCGACATCGAGTCGACGGTTCCCAGTTCGTCTGCGAGCTCGATCCAGACGAACGCGAGGTCGTCAGGGCCGTTGGTTTCGGCCGACTCGGCACGAATCTGGACGACCGGCTGACCGGCCGTGCGCAACATGGCTCGACCCGATTCGCGCCCGCCGCGATAGCCGACGGCGACGATCTCGCCCGGCTCGTACTCGGCACGGAACCGAGCGGTGAATCCTGAGCGAGATCCAGTGCGCTTACGACCGACCGAACGACCGTTCAGGAAGACTTCGACTTCGTCGTCAGCAGAGTAGACCTCAATATCCGCTGTCCCCTCCGCTCCTCTCCACGACCAGCTGCAGACCGCATCGGATGTGCGCCACGGACTCCTGTTGGTGCGCCTACCGGCGACGTCCATGGGGCGAACCGCGATGCCGGGTGCGTCCGCCACGCCCCAAACTGCTGCAGCCAGCAGCGCGGGAGCGCCTGGGACGCCGGTGATGTCGAGAGCACCTGGTCCCGCGATCAACGCCGGAAACGGCTTGTTGATACTTCCGGAGTCGGCGCCGTAGCTCCAGACCCCGATTCCAGCCTCGCCGAGGTAGTCCCAGCCTGTCCACATGAAATCGCCGATCACGCCAGGCACGTCAAGGACCCGCGACCAGATCGCCGGCAGGTCTCCAGGCATCGATTCGCTCCCGACGATAACGCGCTCCGGGTACTTCTTTCGATCGGACGCGTATCGACCGAAGGCGTAGTTGTAGCCCGCGATATCCACGGAGCCGAAGGCGTCTCGGCTTGCGCGGTCAGCTGCAGGGAGTCGTGACACGAAGTTCATGATCCGGCCCAGCTTGGCCGTCACCATGTTCGCCGCGGTGCTTGTCGTGGTTCTCTTCGCTTTCGCGGGGGCCGCGGAGTATTGGTCGCGATCAAAGGCGGACGTACCGCGGCTCGACATCAGGTTCAGCAGAAGATTCACCGCCAGGGTCGTGGGGCGAGTCGGGTCGTTGCGACGGAAGTAGGCGTGCAGACGATGCGCAGCGTCGATCCCATCGGCTGTCGCCGTCTCGGCAATCTCATTTCCGATCGAGTACATGATCACCGAGGGGTGGTTCCGATCTGAGGCGATCATCGCATCGGCGTCCGCCTGCCATGACGCTTCGAATCGATCGGCATCGTCATGAGGCGTCTTGTGCTTCAGCCAGACGTCGGTGAGCTCGTCCATCACGTAGAGACCGATCTCGTCGCAAGCATCGAGAAAAGCGCGTGAGAGCGGATTGTGCGAGCTGCGGATCGCGTTGAAGCCCGCCTGCTTGAGCAGCCTCGCACGCCGATACTCAGCGGCGGCGAACGTAGCCGCTCCGAGTATGCCGTTGTCGTGATGCACGCATGCTCCCCGCAAGAGAACAGGTGCGCCATTCACCCGCAGCCCATTGCGGCTGTCGACGTGAATCGTTCGCAGCCCCGTGCGAACCGTCCGCGTATCGACGACCTCCGCGTCGATGCACAGATCGACCTTCACGTCATACAGCTCGGGGTGCTCAGCTGACCAGGGCCTCGGTTGCTCGATCTGAAGCGGGATCGTCACTGTTCCGCCAACAGACATCGACGTCGCCCTCTGCGCGACTGAACCCGTCGGCCCGTGCATCTCGACTGCGACGGTCGCACCGAGGGGCAGGTCGCCGACCGTGCCGACGACCACCTCCACGGTCGCCTCCGCACCGATATCGCGTGTGATGACTCGAATTCCGTCGTGCGCCAGCCTGTAGGGGCCAGCTGCCTCGATCCACACGGGGCGGTAGATCCCTGACCCGGTGTACCAACGACTGTTCGGAACCGCGGAGTTGTCGACGTGCACCTCGATCGTCGCCTCGCTCCCTCCTTTCAGCATTCCGAGGGAGATCGCGAACTCCCTGTAGCCGCTGTCGCAGCCTCCGAGTTCGCGGCCGTCGAGAAAGACGCGAGTGTCGCCGTACACGCCCTCAAAGCGAAGCGTGTACTCGATGTCCACCGCCGATTCAGGCACACACCACACCTTGGAGTAGGTGTACGTCCCGCCGGGAAAGTAGCCCCCGTGATTGCCGGTTCCCCCGACAGCAGAACGCGCCTCTCCGATCATCGCGTCGTGCGGGAGACGGACGAGCTCTCCGTCCACCTCTCCGTCGCGACGGAATGTCCACCCATCCGTGAACAGTTCCACCGTCATTCTCGTGCTCCTAGCGACGCGCCTTGCGAGCGGGCAACCTGCCCGAGCCAAGAAAGACTTGGTTTCGGCGTGCGGACGAACGTTTCTCGATCCACGGCGATGAGGCCGAAGGTCGGCGCCCAGTGCCCCCACTCGTAGTTGTCCAGCAGCGACCAGTGCAGGTATCCACGGACCGCGACGCCCTCGTCGATCGCATCCGCCACGTAGGACAATGCCTCTGCGGTGTATCGGATACGACGCGCGTCATCGCCGGTTGGGATCCCGTTTTCGGTGATGAGCGCCGGCAGGCCCGTCACAGCTGTCGCATGGCGGACGGCTGAACCGAGTGCGTCCGGCCTGTATGCCGCTCCGGTCATCGTGTTCTCGGGGTGATCCGGATGTGGGACGAGACCCTCGGCGTTGACTTCCTGCGCGGAGTACGACTGCACTCCGATGAAGTCATCCTCTACTGCTGCGTGCAGGTAAAGGTCTTCCCACAAGTAGCGGACCTCGATCAATTTCTGCTCGTGCTCCGCTGCGGAGTAGAGTGCGCCGTTTGCAATCGACCATCCGACCTTCGCGCTGGTTCGGCGACGAAGAATGTCCCGGGCGGCGTGGTGAGCTTCGATGAAGGGTTGAGCGAAGTCGGCGGTCGGAACCGGCAGGTTTGCGGCGATTCGCTCACGATCGGACGCTGCTCCCTCCACAGTCGGACTCTGCCACTCCGCCACCTGGCCCGAGCGCATCGCCTCCTGCAGCATGACCATCATCGCCATCATGTTCGGCTCATTGATCGTGACTACCCACTCCACGTCCTGCAGAATCTCTGTCACTGCCGTGACGTAAGCGGTGAAGCGCTCGGTGGCATGCGGCGAGAGCCATCCCCCCTCCTCCGCGAACCAGCGTGGATTCGTGAAGTGATGCAACGTGATGATCGGAGTGAGACCGAGCTCGAGGGCAGTGTCGATCATTCGCCGGTAGTGGGCCAGCTCCGCCTTCGAGAACTGCCCTTGACGCGGCTCGATACGAGCCCATTCGATTCCGAACCGATACGACGTCAGGCCGGCGTCCGCAAGCAACTGCATGTCTTCACGGAAGCGGTGGTAGCTGTCGTCCGCGTCACCACTCACCTCCATGCCGGGCACGAGACCTTCCCGTGCCCACCAGTCACTGTTGACGTTGTTACCCTCGATCTGATGCGGTGATGTGGATGCTCCCCAGAGGAAGTCAGGCGGGAATGCGGTCATTGCGGTTCTCCCTCGTTGTGGGTTTCGTAGATCTCGATGCTCTCGGCGAGCGCGACCGCCGAGCTGCCGCCGACCCCGATATCGAGGATGGTCGGGTCTTGCACCCACTCACGCGTCGCTGAACTCCAGTACCGCAGCTCGTCAGGCCCGAGTCGAAATGAGACCCGCCGCGTCCCGCCGGCAGGAAGAGTGATTCGCTCGAAACCCTTCAGCTCGCGAATGGGTCGAGATGCGCGACCGTGCCGCTGATGGATGTAGAGCTGAACCACTTCATCAGCCAACCGCCTTGACGTGTTGGTGACGTCGACGGACACCCTCACTGTCTCTCCTATTCCCAGGCGTGATCGTTCGATCGAGAGAGCGCCGTAGACGAAGGATCCGTAGCTGAGGCCGTGACCAAACGGGTAGAGGGGTGTGGACTCTTCGTCCCAGTAGCGACGACTCTGATTGTGCGGTTCGAAAGTTCGCTGATGGGAGTAGACCATCGGAACATGCCCGACATGTCGTGGCCAGGAGAAGGGCAGACGACCGGCGGGTGAGACTTCACCGAACACCAGCGCCGCGACAGCTTCTCCGCCGCGAGATCCCGGATACCAGACCTGGAGGATCGCCGATACATGGTCATTTGCCCATCGCAGGTCGAGCGGTCGCCCGGACATCACCAGGAGAACGACCGGGGTCCCGGTGGCGACAAGCCTCTGCAACTGTTCCAGTTGGCGACCCGGAAGTTCGAGGGTCGACCTGGAAGCATTCTCGCCGATCTGATTCTGACGCTCGCCGACGACGACGATCGCGACATCCGCCGACGCGACCGCTCCTTCCGCGCGGTCGATCGCTTCATCATCGTCATAGCCCGACGGGGTGTTCTCGACTGTGGGATCCTGGCGGTCGAACATCGATGGGAAGACGCGTGCCGGGACGCTTGCGCCGGGCTCATAGACGATGTCCGCGTCACCTTCCAGACTGCTGCGGAGACCATCGAGGATGCTGACGGTGTCTTCGGTATCGTGATCAAACACCCACGGCCCGAGAGTGTCACGCCTACTCGCAGCGAGCTGGCCGACGACCGCGACGGTCTTGAGCGCAGATCGGTCGAGCGGCAGTGTTCCGTCATTCGCGAGAAGCACAGCCGAGCGCTCGGCGACAATGCGAGCGAGTTCGCGGTGATCTGCGTCGACCAGGATCTCATCGGCGCGGGACTCATCGACGAAAGGATCCTCGAAGAGTCCGAAATCGAACTTGGCCGTGAGCACTCGACGTACGGCCGCATCCAGCGTCTGCTCATCGAACAGCCCTTGCCCGAGCGCAACGGGCAAGGTCGCAAAAGCGGGGTCGAACATACACATCTCCATGTCGAGGCCTGCCGTGAGTGCGCGTGTCGCTGCATCGGTAGCGGTTGCCGCGAAATGTTGGGTCTGCAAGGACTTCACTGCGTTGGCATCGGAGACAACGACGCCTTTGAATCCCATCTCGTCGCGCAGCACGTCATTCAAGAGCCAGGCGTTCCCGCTAGCCGGAACGCCGTTGAGATCCATGTAGGCACTCATGATCGTGGCGGCGCCGGCTTCGATCGCGGCTTTGAACGGCGGGAAATAGATGTTGCGAAGCTCAGCTTCCGAGATCTCGGCGTCGTCGTAGTCTCGTCCGCCCCGCCCGGCCCCGTAACCCGCGAAGTGCTTCGGGCCGGCTAGAACATTCTCCTTCTGTCGGTTTCCTTGGAAACCTCGCACCTGTGCCCCTGCGACGACCGCGCTGAGGTACGGGTCTTCTCCCGCACTTTCGACGATTCTTCCCCACCGCGGATCACGCGCAACATCGACCATCGGCGCGAATGTCCAATGGATTCCGACTGCTCGCGCCTCTCGAGCACTGGCGGCTTGTGCGGCCTCAATGATTGATGCGTCCCACGATGCCGCCTGAGCAATCGGCACGGGGAAGATCGTCCGCAGTCCATGAATGACGTCGAAAGCGAAGAGCAAGGGGATGCCGTGGGGGCTCTGCTCTACAGCGCTCCTCTGGAGTCGGTTGGCGATCGCCGGATCCGTGACGAAAAGAACTGATCCCGCGCCCCCCGCTGCAATCGCCGCCTCCACCATCGCCGGTTGGCGGATGAAGGCTTGTTGCTCAGGCGGCAAGGATTCGAGGTCGAGTTCGTTCGGCACCTCTCCCAGACCACCGAAGTAGAAAAACTGAGTAAGTTGGCCCGCTTTCTCCTCAGGGGACATGCGGGCGAGGAGATCCTCGACGCGATCGACGACTGAGCACGACGGGTCACGGTATTTCGGGGCTGTGATCATCTCGACGCGGTTCTCTCTGATTTGAGCGCAGACTATGGGAGGCAGGCGGGACAGCCGCCCTATCTGGTTGCTTTGACCTTGAGCATCACTGCGGTGCCACCGACCAACGTGCATGCAGCTGCGATCACCAACACAAGTCCGTAGTTCTTGTCGGCTCCAGTAACTCCGATGAGCAGAAGCGGCGCTGCGGCGATGGGGGCCAAGCCCTGCGCGATGGAGGTGGAGTAACCGTTGATGCCCATGAAGCGCCCCGCGTCTGTATCGCGTTCTGGGAGCACGTCGAGCACGATTGCTTGATCGACCGCGGAGAACACACCCAACCCGATGTTGGCGATGATCGAGCCGGTGAACAGAATCACCACATCCGAACCGCCGAACGCCATCACCAGCGCACCGATGGTGAAGGCGACGCCGGACAGAAGAACGAAGATCCGCCGACGCTTGAGCTTGTCGGAGAGGAATCCTCCGAGCATCGCGCCACCGGCCGCGGACAGCACGCCGAACAAGGAGAGGACGACGATCACACCTCCGATATCTGCGACGCGCCCCCCTTCGCTCAGCCGTGACGCGAAGAAGAGAGTGGTAAACGTGGTCGCGAATGTCACCCCGAAGTTGAAGAACAGCCGCCCGAACCAGTTCCACGCGAAATCCGGGTGCTTCCTGGGGTTGAAGACCATGTCTCGAAGCGCGCCAGAGATGGTGAGCTTCTTGTCCACGATGATGCTGCGGCTGGACGGCTCCTTGACGAAGATGACCCAGAGGGCCATCGCAAGTGCTCCGACTGCGCCGGGAACGAGGAAGACGAGGTAGTTGTTGCCGATGAATGCACTGGCGATTCCAACACCGATGACAGAGGCGATCATGGTGGTAAAGCCGCTCAGCCCCGCGACCTTGCCCCGCTGCTCCTCCGGAAGCCGATCTGCCTGAGAGAGCAGCAGCATGCTGAGAACCGTCGCCCAGCCGAGTTGAGTCACCACCCACGCCGCCGCGAGCAAGACGACCGTGGGAGCCATTGCCAGAAGCGCGAGCCCGACCAAGCCCACGATCGTGCCCGCGATGGCGAAGGGCCGGCGACGCCCGAGACGAGAACGCGTGCGGTCGCTCCACATACCCACGAGCGGCTGCGAGAGCGTCGCGGCGATCGCTCCCCCACCTACCACGTACCCCAACCACTCGATGTTCTGCGGGGCGATCTCCTGAATGCGGAGCGACAGGGAGATCCCGATCGGTCCGACGAGAGCAGCATAGGACCCGAGGGTGGCGAAGATCAGCAGCCAAATATAGCCGGCACTCACGCGGGTGCGGACGATGAGCGAACCTGTGGGAGTCAGGATCGCCTCACCGATCGCCGCTCCTCCCTCCATCGATGCGGCTGCAGCAGAGGGCAGCGCATCGGACGATTCCTTAGCAGCGTTCGGACGATCGTTCACAGCGTGACTCCTTTGTCGTGCGGAGGCGGTCGCAGCACATCAAAAAATGCCTCAACTCACCAATTGCGTCCAGGCTAACGACTGTTTGCTATCAAAGCGAGCCTTGCGAGCCGTCAAAACTGATGTCAACTGCAGTATTAAGCAGTAACATGTGACCATGAGCAATCGCACCGAGCGTGGTCAGTACGCCAAGTCGGCCACCCGCCGCACAGCCGTCGCCCGCGCCGCCCTCACCCTCATCGAGCAAGGAGGGCATTCGGACCTCACCGTCGCGCAGGTGGCCCACGCTGCGGGCATCAGCGAAAGGTCGCTGTTCTATCACTTCCCGACCAAGGACCACGTCCTGGTCGCAGCGCTTGAGTTGTCGGACCGCCTAACGACCGACGATGTCGGAGGGCTGGACGACAAGCAGTTGCGTGATGTCGATCACGTCGTCTCGATACTTGCTCGGCTCGACGCTCAGCACGAGTGGAAGGTTCGCCTAGTCGTGTACTTGAGCGCACGGGCGCAAGAGGCCGAGCATCCGGCGCATGCGTATTTCGTCGCGCACAACGCCGCTGCCGTTCAAGGTTTCGCGAATATGTTGCGGCACCGACAGCACAGAGGCCTGGCGCACCCCGACCTCGAGGCGGAGTCTGTCGCGCGACGCTTCGTCGCGATGTGGGATGGGTTGCAAGCGCACTGGCTAGTGGACCCGTCGTTCGATCTCGCCGATGAGATTCTCGCGAGTTTTAGGCAACTGACGGGACAGAACGTCATGGAGGCCAAACAGGCGTTCGAACGCGCGATCGCCGAAGCTTGAAGACCTAGACCTACTGCAACTGCAGTAGGTCTAGCGGTTCGCCAGGACGGTTCGGGATCCTTTGACGCTTGGAATTCTTGAGGTCGAACTTGTTTCCCCCTCATCTAGTTAGGATTTCGATGTCTACTTTCTTGTCACATGTCGGGCGCTTCAGCTCGCGCTTCCGGTGGGTGGTGGTGGTGGCGTGGGTGGTGATCTTCGCCGCACTCATCGGAGTCTTCGTCGCTGGCTCGTCCTCAGACTCGGCCGGAAAAGCCGAGACATCGATTCCCGACTCCCCTGCTTCTCTCGCCCTGGAGCGGATGAACGAAGAGTTTCCCGCATCCTCAAGCACCTCGGGTGCAACTCTGCAGCTCGTGTTCGCCCCTGACGGCGACGTAACGTCTCCGAAGATCGCGGCTGAGATCGCCGACATCCTCCACGATGCCTCCGGCCTGCCCGGAGTCCAATCGGTGACTGACCCCCTCGACCCGAGCAGCCCCTTCGTCTCCGAGGACGGGACGCTTGCCGTCGCAACCCTCTCGTACGGCGAGCTGACCGAGGAGGAGGAGAAGGACTACTACGAGGCCGCTCTTGACCTGCAGGAGAACGCACCCGGGTCGCTTGGCGTTGAGCTCGGCGGAAACCTCGTGCCTTTGGGGGCGCCGGCGCCCGGTCCGGGCGAAGGCGCAGGTGTCGTCATCGCGTTCATCGTGCTCGCACTCACGTTCGGCTCACTGATCGCAGCCGGTATCAACCTGCTGATCGCAGTCTTCGGCGTCGGCGTCGGACTCGTTGGCATCCTCGCCTACGGATCGTTGTTCCCCATCGGCGACAACTCGATCATCCTCGCCTCGATGCTCGGGCTCGCTGTCGGTATCGATTACAACCTGTTCATCCTGTCACGCTTCCGAAATGAACTTCGTAGCGGAAGAAGCGTCGAAGACGCTGTTGCTCGGGCCACGGGCACGGCGGGCACCGCGGTCGTGTTCGCTGGCCTCACCGTCATCGTCGCGCTCGTCGCACTCCTTGTCGCCAACCTGAGCTTCATGACAGAGATGGGCGTTGCGGCCGCGTTCGCCGTACTCGTCTCCGTTCTCCTCGCGCTCACTCTGCTACCGGCACTCATGCGATTCCTCGGGCTTCGCGCTCTCTCCCGAAAGCAGCGCAAGGCGCTGGAGCGGGGTGAACTGTGGTCGGAGGGCCAGAAGCAGCGGCGTGGCATCATGCGCGGATGGGGAAGCTTCGTGGTCAACCGACCGCTTGTGTCCCTCTTCGCCGGGGTGCTGATCCTGATCGTCGCCGCGCTGCCTATGGCAAGCATGAAAACAGCGTTCAATGTTCCCGGCGGATCCGACCCCTCGACAACAGAGAGGGCTGCGTACAATCTGATTCTCGATGAGTTCGGTGGCATTCAGAGTCCGCTCATTGTCCTCATCGAGGGCGACAGTGTCACGACCGAACTCGCGAAGGTCGAGCGTGACCTCGCTGCGCTAGACAGCGTCCAGCAGGTGGTTCCCGCGGAGCTCAATGCCGACGAGGATGTCGCACGCATCACGATCATCCCGGAGGGGGGCCCGATCGATGACGAGACCAAGGACCTGGTGCACGCCATCCGCGATCGCGCTGACGACGTGCAAGGCGTCCATCTGGAGGTGACTGGCGAGACGGCGATCGGAATCGACCAAGACGAGCAGTTGATGCAGGCCTTGATCAAATACGTCGTAGTGATCGTTGTGATCTCGATCCTGCTGCTGGTCGTGTTGTTCCGTTCCCTGTTGATTCCTGTGGTCGCAACCATCGGGTTCCTGCTCTCCGTCGGCGCTTCGTTCGGTGCTTCGGTAGCCGTCTTCCAGTGGGGTTGGCTGGACGCGGTCATCGCCGCCCCGCAGGGCGACCCGATGCTCAGCCTGCTCCCTCTGCTACTCGTCGGCGTGCTCTTCGGTCTCGCAATGGACTATCAAGTGTTCCTGGTCTCACGAATTCAGGAGATGCACCGAAAGGGCATGGAGCCCAAGGCCGCAATCCGCGAAGGGTTCGCACGCTCCGGGCCGGTCCTCGTCGCTGCCGCGACGATCATGATCGTGGTCTTCGCGGGATTCGCCACAAGCCATTTCGCGATCGGTGCCTCCATCGCTTTCGGGCTGATGGTCGGAGTCGCTGCAGACGCGTTCATCGTTCGCCTCGTGCTCATGCCGGCGCTGCTCTCGCTGCTCGGTAAGTCCGCGTGGTGGATTCCGAAGTGGTTGGACAAGATCCTTCCGGATGTGGATGTCGAAGGACACTCTCTCGACAATGAAGAACGGAAGGAAGCTCCGCAGCCCGCCCTGATCGGCTAGAGCTAAGCGCAATCAGAGGGGTCGATGCCTTTCGAGGCATCGACCCCTCTTCGGCGACCAGCTGTCAGGTGCCGCTCGTCGCGAGTCGAAGGCGTCGTCTAGCCTCTCTACGTTCGCGTTGGCGCGCCGGATCGGCAGTCGGAGCTGCCAGGAGAAGCTCCTTCGTATACGTGTCCTGCGGCCGAGTGGTCACGTCGACGGCCGAACCGGTTTCGACGATCTGCCCCTTATACATCACAGCGATTCGGTGACTGACGTGACGAACGACGGACAGGTCGTGCGTTATGAAGAGGTACGCCACTCCGGTGGCCTTCTGAAGTTCGATCAGGAGCTCCAGTACGCGAGCCTGAGTCGTGAGGTCGAGCGCCGACACCGGCTCATCGCACACGATGAGCTTCGGCTCCAAAGCCAGGGCTCGGGCAATTGCAATCCTTTGTCGCTGCCCCCCGCTGAATTCACGCGGGTAGCGAGTTGCCGCGTCGGACGGCATTCCGACTCGATCCAATAGCTGAGCCACGCGCTTGCGCGCTTCCCGCGCGTCCACGCCTTGGGCGACAAGAGGCTCGGATAGGGTGTCCGCGATCTGGAGGGCAGGATTGAGCGAGGTGTAAGGATCCTGGAACACGACTTGGATGTCCCTCGCCAGCGGCCTCCGCTGCCGATGGGACAGATGGGTGATGTCCCGCCCTCCATAAGTGATGGTGCCGCCCGTGGGAGCGGCGAGACCAAGGACTGCTCGACCGATCGTGGTCTTCCCTGACCCGGACTCTCCGACCAGACCGAGGGTCTCGCCTGCCGAGATGTCTAACGAGACTCCTCGAAGAACCTCCGGGGATGAGGCGCGAAAGCCACGCCCCGGGTACCGGAGTCGAAGATCAGTGATGCTCAGCAGCTCGTTCATCTGGCCGCCTCCGTTTCAGATCGGGACCGCGTGTTTACCGCATCCGCTCGCACGGTCTCTTCGTCGAGAATGGCGCCGATGAGTTCCCTCGTGTACGGGTGCGAGGGCGTGTGGAAGATGGAAGCGACGTCACCGCTCTCGACCAGCTCTCCTGAGCGCATCACGAGAACCCGGTCGCACAGATCCGCGACGACCCCGAAGTTGTGTGTTACGAGCAGCACGCCCATCCCAAGCTCGCCTTGAAGATCGCGCAGAAGATCGAGGATCTCCGCTTGGACGGTCACATCGAGTGCAGTGGTTGGTTCATCCGCGATGAGGAGCTTCGGCCTGGTCGCGACCGCCCCGGCGATGAGCACGCGCTGCGCCATTCCGCCTGAGATCTGATGCGGGTACGAGGCGAATGTCCGTTTCGGGTCCGGAATCCCGACCCGGTGCAGGAGTTCGAGAATAGTCTCCGTGGCCTCTTTCCGTGTCATGCCGTGTTTCAGGCCCTCGATCAGTTGACTGCCTACAGTGAACGACGGGTCGAGGTTCGACATAGGCTCCTGCGGAATGTACGAGACAACGCTTCCCCGCACCTTGCGCATCCCGCGTGAGTTTCGCCCGAGTAGCGATTCGCCCGCGAGAGAGAGTTCGCTCGCTCGGATTCTGGCTTCCTTCGGAAGCAGCCCCAGGATTGAGAAGGCCGTTTGACTTTTTCCTGAACCGGACTCTCCCACTAGACCGACGATCTCACCCGGCCCTACTTCGAACGACACTCCCTTAACAACTGCCTTTGCGGATTCATCCTGCTGGGGGTATTCCACCCTCAAGTCACGCACAGTGAGAAGTCCCTGCGTTCGTGAGGTTGACGCTCCTGAGAGAGAGGCATCGTCAGCAATGGCACGGCCGGGGTTGTCCGCCTCGACAACGGCTTCATCCGTTCGCCGCTTTCGAATCCTGGTGGTGGACTGCGGCCCTGCCAGTACATCGCGATACGCGTTGCCGAGGAGCATCAAGCTTCCGCTGAAGAGTGCCAGAAAGCCCGCCGGCCAGACCAGCTGCCAGGGATGGGCATAGATGTTAATGAACGCATCCGCCGTCATCGCCCCGAAGCTCGGAATCTGCGTGGATCCCAAGCCCATGAACGCCAGCCCCGCCTGCACCCCGATGGCAGTGCTCGCCATGAACGCCGAGGCGATGATCACGGGGCCTCGCACGGCATAGAACACATGGCGGGCGAGAATCCGACGATTCGGAAGACCTGACACGCGAGCTGCATCAACATACAGTTCGTTCCGCACGCCGACCACGAGATTGCGCACCAGACGGTAGATGTTCGGGGCGAGGAAGAGTCCGAAGATCACCATCATCGCCTGATAGGTGCCGCCGGTCACGGGGTACAGCACGATAACGAGGACGAGAGACGGAAAGCTCATGAGGAGGTTGAAGACCCACGATGTCACGGCATCCGTGCGCTTTCCGATGTATCCAGAGATCAGTCCCGCTGTCGCACCGACGACAATCGCTACTCCCCCTCCGATCAACGCTGAGATGACAGAAACGTTGATTGACGTCAGGACGCGAGCCCAGATGTCCCGACCATTCTGGTCTCCGCCGAGCAGATAGCCATCCGTGCCCGGGGCGGCGTTGATGAGTGCCAGCGAACTCTCGTTCGGGCTATGGGCAGTCAACACTGGCTCGAGAATTCCGAGGAGCACAAGTCCAGCGAGGACGATCAGAGAAACCAACCCGAAGGGTTTGCGAAGCAGGCGCCGGAACGAGCCTGCACGACGTCGGAGAGGCGTCACGTGCGGCTCGATCAGGGTCTGCGGGTCGTAGACGGTCATGAGATCCTCACCTTGGGGTTGAGCCAGCCGTTAGCGATGTCGACGATGAGGTTCACGACAACGACAAGGACGACGCTGAACAGAGTGACGCCGAGCATTGCCGGCAGGTCGCCCTGGATTGTTGCGTTGAATCCGTAAGTTCCGTACCCCGGGAGAGCGAAGATCTTTTCGATGAACAGTGATGCGCCAAACATCGTGATGAAGAGCAGGGAGAAGGTAGTCAGCGCCGGCCCTGCCGCATTGCGTAGGGCGTGCTTGAGCAGGATGGATGTGTTGGACACGCCGCGGCTGCGCAACGTGCGGACGTAGTCGCGACCGAGCTCGTCAATCATCGATCCTCGAATCTGCGCCGCAAGAGACGCGATCCCTCCGATGGCGAGCACGATCGCCGGAAGGATGATGGACGCAAACCATCCGCCGAACGAAGTGCCCAGTGGCACGAATCCGATCGCGGGCACCCAGCCAAGCGTGATCGCGAACACGTAGACAAGCACGATCCCGAGAATGATGGCCGGAAAGACGTGTGCAATGGTCGAGAAAGCTTGGAGAACGGTATCGAGAAATCCGGACCTCGCTGCCGAAGCCACGCCAAGAGTCACGCTGACGAGGATCGTGATGATGCACGCGATGACGACCACGGAGAGCGTGACCGGAAGCCTGCTGGCAAGTGCGTCAGTCACCGGCTGACTAGTGAAGTAGGAGTTTCCGAGATTGCCCTGGAACACGCCCGACAGCCAGTTGAAGTACTGCTGAACGATCGGCTGATCCAGCCCCAACTGGGCGTTGAGCGCAGCGATCTGTGCCTGCGTAGCGTTCGGGCCGAGGATGTTGAAAGCCACGGGGATGTTCGCCCCGAAAGTCAGAAAGAAGGTGATGCCCGTGACGATGAAGATCAGCACAAGGCCTGCGCCAAGACGGCGCAATAGGAACAGGGTCACGTGAGTCTCCTTATGGGCGGCATGGGACCGAGAGTTACCCGTCCCATGCCGCCACTCGTTCTCGTTACTTGCTGTCGGCCGGCTTGTACGGCAGCAAGCTCTGTCCGATGACCGCCGGAGAGGTGTACTTGATGTCGTTGGAAGCTACATAGAACCCGGTGATGTAAGTGATCGGAACATTCCAGGCTTCCTCGACGAGGTAGGCATTGACTGCGCTGTAGTTCGCATCCGCATCCTCTTCGCTCGATGCCCGCGCAGCGCTGAGCAGCTCGTCGAGCTCAGGCGTCGACGAGCGGAACGGGTTGAACACACCTTCGAGCGTGGCGTCCATGTCGCTCGCCGCGTCCACCGAGAAGCCGTTGAACATGAAGAACATCGCGTAGCTCCCGCCGAAGACTTTCGCGTAGAAGTCTTGGAACGGCACCGTTTCCCACGTCACTGTGATTCCGATATCGGCCAACGACTGAGTGATGACGGACTCGTATGTGACCGAGACTACGGTGCTCGGCATCGTCACTTCGAACCCGTCGGCGTAGCCGGCCTCGGTCATCAGCTCTTTCGCCGCCGCGAGGTCGTACGCATAAAGATCGTTCAGCGTCTCGTCGTAAACGGGCCCGTTCGGATTCACGTACTGCGCAGTCGGGTTGTTCGCTCCCTGGTTGATCGCCTGAGCGATCGAGTCGCGATCGATAGCGAGATTGATGGCCTTGCGCACGCGCACATCTGCCAGCGCTGGGATGATCGCGCCCTCATGGTCAGCGATCCAGAGGACCCCGAGCGAGTTCGGGCTGTTGTTGCCGGAAGTGAAGTCGGCCGCGCTGAACTGCTTGACGATGTCGACGGACGGGACGCCTGCGTAGTCCAGCTGCGACGCCTGAACAGCGTTCTGAACGGCGGTCGGATCTTGAATGACACTGACCTCGACAGTCTCGAACGGGTAGGCGCCCGCGTTCCAGTTGTCGTCGTTGCGCTCGAGCACGTAGGTGGCGCCTACCGTCGTCGCGTCGACATCGAGCGTGTACGGTCCAGAACCCACGGGAGTGAGCTGAGAGCTCTCGGCGGTGAGCACCTCGGTAGCTCCCACTGCTCCAGGATTCCCCGCCAGACGACCGAGAAGCGCAGCGTCTGGAGCGCTGAGCGAGACGATCACAGTAGACTCGTCCACCGCTTCCACGTTGGAGATCGCAGCCAGGTTGTCCGCTGTCGATGTTCCGGCTCGCGATGCGTCGAGCGACGCGGCGACCGCAGGCGCGTCGACCGGGGTGTCATCCGTGAAAGTCATGTCATCTCGAATGTGCAGTGTCAGCTGCGTGCGTGTGTCGTCGTACTCCCACGACTCCGCGATCGCCGGCACGAGGTTTCCATTGAGGTCTGCGCCAATGATCGTGTCGTACACGGACAGGAACATCGTTGCGTCGCCACCTGACCACTGTCCGATCGACCAGTTCGCCGGAGGCGCCTGCACGTGAATCCGGAGTGTCTGGTCCGCATCGGGGCTGCGATCGGTCGTGCTGGTGCTCGCACAGCCTGCGAGCACCAGCACAGCCACAGTCGTCACGGCCACGGCGGCACGTATGGGTGCGGTGATTCTCATCTTCTGACTCCTTTGTCGTGATTTTGATGATGCGGACCATCCGAAAAGGCACTGGTCGTTCTAGCTGCATTGCTCCCTGCGAGCTACGGTGGGACGAACTAGTAACACGCGTCACTCACGCTAGAGCACACGTGTTACTTAAGTCCAGTAACGGTCCCGTAACCGTGCGGACGTAGGAACCAAGCGGACCTATATGACGGTGAGGGACAGCTGAACTGCATCGCAGCCGTCGGCCGTCACTCGCAGTGTGACGTCTCCGCGACCCGTGGGCCGAACAACGGCAAGAGCACGCCCATCGAACGTTGTGTAGTCCCCGGCGGAGAACGAGTCTGTCGTCACAGGGTTCCCGCTGCCCATACCTTGCAGCTGGCCTGCTCCGGACACTTCGACCGCGACTCTACGATCGTCAACGTTTCGGACGGTGCCTTCATCGTCCACCAGTCGTATCTCGATAAAAGCGAGATCCCCCGTCCCATTCACGAGCTCTTGGCGGTCGGCGACGACTTCGAGCCTTAATCCACCTGTCGCCGAGGAGAGACTCGATCGCCCAACCTCTTGCCCGTCCCGGAATGCCACCGCGGTGAGTGTCCCCGGCTCGAAAATCGTCTCGAACTCGGCTCGGTACGCGCGGGTGGTACCTACAGCTGCCCTTGCGATCGTTGCGCCATCGAGCTCAAGCTGAACGTGATCAGCGTCCGCGTAGACCTCCACGTGAACCGGCTGGCCTTCGAACCCTCCCCATGACCAGCTCGAGACCGTATCGCTCCATGCCCACGGAGGCGAAACGGCGATCGGCGCCCCGTACCGGTGAGGTCGCTGTACCGCAATGTACGGCTCGGCCCGCAGCCCGAAGACGATCTCGCGGTAGTAGGACACCGGACGCCGATGGCCCGTGATGTCGAGGTCGCCGCTCCAGGCCGTCAACCCGGGAAACTGCGTCACGAATGAGGAACCGCTCGTCGATTCGTCGGCATACTTCACGCCGCCCAAGCCTGTCTCCCCGAGGTAGTCCAGCCCAGTCCAGGTGAAGTCACCAATCACGTTCGCATGCTGCCTGACGAGAGCCCAGTTCTCATCGATCTGCGCGGGCCATGTTTCGGCGCCGACGATGATGCGATCGGGGAACTCGGCCACATCCTGTGTGTAGCGCGATGTACCGTAGTTCATCCCGGCGACGTCAAGAACGGCGAATGCCTCCTCCGTTCGAGCGGTCACCATCGGGGAAGCTTGAATCTGGCCCATCATCTGCCCGAAGTCCCCCATCATCTGGTTCACCCCTCCCCCGACGGCGGCCGCCTCACGCCGCTGGCGCATCGATTCGATCACTGTGTCAAGGACCGAGACGAAGCCGTTGATGCCGTTGGTGATGAAGCGCGTTCTGTCGAGCGATCGGAGCTTCTCGGCGAGCTGTCGACTCATTCGCCCGCCGAATCGATCACCCGTTTCAGGGATCTCGTTCCCTATCGAATAGAAGATGACACTGGGGTGGTTGAAGTCCTTCGCAACCAGCGACTGCAAGTCGTCTTCCCACCAGCGCGGGAAGTTGAACGAGTAATCGAAGTCGCTCTTCGATGATGTCCACACGTCGAACGTCTCATCCATGACGAGCATGCCCAGACGATCGCACGCGTCGAGAAGAGCTGGACTTGCCGGATGATGAGAGCTGCGGATCGCATTGAAACCGGCCGCCTTGAGGAGCTGGATCTTTCGCTCTTCTGCGCGGGCGATCGCCGCGGCTCCGAGCGGCCCGTTGTCAGCGTGGATGCAGGCGCCGCGCAACTTGACCTGCTCCCCGTTGATGCGCAAGCCGTGAAGGGCATCGAGTTGCAGCGTGCGGATGCCGAAGGCCGTGGCTTCGGCATCGACGCATTGCTCGCCGTCCGCCAGCTCGAGGCGCGCCTCGTAAAGGTCGGGTGTGTCCACGCTCCAGCGCATCGGCGTCGGAACTCGCAGTCGGAATCGAGCTCGTGCGGACTCGCCCGGCAGCAAGGTCACAGGGGTTCTCTGGCGGGCCACTTCCACCCCTTCAGGAGAGATGACGATGGCCGTGAGGTAAGGCGACGCGGTCGCGACGTCGGAGTTCTCGATGAGAGACTCGATCTCGACGATCGCTCTCTCCGCGTCCACATCGGGCGTCGACACCCGGAGGCTGTCCACGGCGATCCGCAATGGATTCTTGACGACCTTGAAGACATCCCTGTAGATGCCGGCGCCGGTGTACCAACGTGAATCGAGGTGTGCTCGGCATTCCACCCGTATCTCGTTCTCGGCTCCGAATCGGACGTACGGATCGATGCGTACAACGAAACGGGAGTAGCCGAATGCATTCTGGCCCGCGAGCGCTCCATTGACGTAGACGCTTGCATCGCGATAGACACCGCCGAACTCGAGCGCGATGTACTTACCCCGGTCTTCGACAGGAACAACCAACACGCGTCGATACTCGAACGAACCGCCCGGGAAGTACCCGGTCGTCTCACCATGTGCGACGTCAGCGCTTCGGGGACACGAGAGGAGCGCGTCGTGCGGCAGAGTAACGTCACGCCAGGCGTCAGCGCTTGCACCACCGAGTTCCTGGAAGGCCGTCGCCTTCACCCGGTAGGTCCAGGACGTGTTGAAGCTCTCACGGGTCATCTCGGGGCCTCGAGTCGCCGATCGTCTCGAACCATTCTCTTCATTGAGGATTCACTTTCGCTCTGAGTATCACGTGTCACCACACCATAGCCGATGTTTAGTGACACGAGTCAACAGGCTCCAACAGCGAATCGATCTACTGCGTTCGAATGATGCAGAGCGATCCGGCCAGACGACTACGACTCGATCGGTGACGCGAAGACTTGACTCATCAACGTTTCTCGTGAGGAGTTCACATGTCACGCAACATTCCCGCGGCTGACCGCGTCGGCTCGGCTTCTCGACCCGGCGACCCGGCGTACTGCCTCATGAGCTTCATCGGAGGCACTCTGCTTCAGGTCGGAACTCAGGCCACGGCGTACGTCAGCACCCTGGCTCTATCCCCGCTGCACGCAAGCGGGTCGATTGGCTCACGATGAGTGCGTTGCGATGTGCGCGGCGGACGATCGATAGCGCTCAGCAGATCACGCTCGAGATCTCGGAGTTCGTGATCTCGTCTCTTCTCGCGGTGTTGATGGTCGGAGTGGTGATGATCTCTCAGATCGTTCGGATCGCACAGACCTCGGCCGAGCGTCGCGCCGTGGTGCGCTCACTCAAGGCACCTGATCAGGATCTGAAGTCGCGTAAGGCGCGGCGAAAGGAAACGAGGATCCGAGAGATGTATCCGTGACCAGAGAAGCGATGCCCACCAAGACGGGAGGTCAGGCGCAAATCAGCACGAATGCTCCGCGGCGGAGAAGAGCGGAGCTCATCTTCTTCCTGTGTTCGCTGGGTCTGTATTGTGCGTGGACGTCCGCCGTCGTTGCGGGCGCCACAACCGATCTCGACCGGCTCATTCCCACTCCGATGATCCCTCCACGGTCCACGCCGGGACAAGCGGTGGAGGCGTTCGCACTGATAACGCACCCGTACGCCGTTCTGGCGATCACGATCGTGGCAGCCGTAGGATCTTGGCGCCAACGCCAGCGACGACTCTCGACCGCGCTGACGGTCGCCGCTGCGGGCCTCGCGATCTGGGATATCCAGCGCGCGCTCATCAGTCGCCCTCACCCGATTTCGACTTTCGAAGACTCCGTCTCCTCGTGGGGATACTCGTATCCGGCCGGGCACATCGTCGGAGCAACGGTCTTGACCTGGGTGCTCGTCACACTTGCCAACGCGGGGCGGAAGTCCGCTAGATCACGGCGAAAGCGATGGGCGCTCGGCGTCATGTTCATGATCCTCGTCACCATGAGCGTGTGGGCGATGGGCACAGGCCGTCTGAGCGACCTCATCGGAGGTTTCCTCCTTGGCGTCAGCATCGCAACGAGCGCATTGTGGCTCAGCGGTGTGGAAGATCTAGGGAGGATGTGGCGCCTACGCAACCTGCCTGTCCATACAGGGGGCAGAGCGGCAGTGATCTACAACCCGGCGAAGATCCTCGACATAGACCTCTTTCGCCGCCGCGTCCTCTTCGCATTGGCGCGGAGCGGTTGGGAGCCGCCGCTGTGGATCGAAACGCGGCAGGACGACCCGGGCCGCGCGATGGCAAGGTATGCCATCTCCGAGGGGGTTGATCGCGTGCTCGTTGCGGGAGGCGACGGCACAGCGCGGACAGTCTGCGCGGAGCTCGCGAGCACGAGTATCCCCGTTGCCCTGATTCCCGCCGGTACGGGGAACCTGTTGGGTCGGAACCTCGGGATCTCCTTGGACGAGGACGAGGCACTCGAGGTTGCACTGCACGGACAGCGTCGGGCGATCGACATGGTCCGCTGGGCCGTTGACGGAAGGGCGACACCATTCGCCGTGATGGCTGGAGTCGGACTGGACGCTCAGATCATGCGAGACACTAAGGCATCGCTGAAGAAGTGGATCAAGGCGGGAGCTTACGTCCTTGCGGCCGCTCAACAGCGTCGAATGCGACCGTTCAGCGCTACCGTCTCGGTCGATGGAAAGCAGATCTACCGCGGCTCATCTGTCATGGTGCTCCTCGGAAACGTCGGCCGCCTGCAAGGTGGACTGTCTCTGATTCCGGCAGCGGAGCCCGACGACGGAGAGATCCACGTGCTGATCGCGTCCAGCGGGAGCGGTTTCAAAGGATTGGTTCGACTCTTACTCAGCGCGCGGCGGGCGAGCTCGCCGAATGCGACACTCCAACGGGCGAGAGGACAGCACGTCGAGGTGGTGCTCGATCGACCCGTTCCTTACCAACTCGACGGAGACGTCGAGGGCCTTGCAAGCGCCTTCACGGCTCGAGTAGTCCCCGGTGCGCTCGTCGTCATGACTCCTCAGCGCGGATGACGACGAGCGCGTAGCGGGACGTTCTCGGGCGGAATCCCAATGCTCAGCCTTTCAGCCCACCGGCGAACCCTTGGACGATGTACTTCTGGAGCAGGAAGTACGCCACGAGGATCGGCAGAATGCTGATGATGATGCCGGCGAAGATCAGGTTCCACTGCGCGCCGTACTGTCCAACGAAGCCGTAGACGGCGACGGTGATCGTCTTCTGCTGCGACCCGGAGAGGTACAGCAGAGGCGTCAGGAAGTCGTTCCACGTCCAGACCGCGTTGAGGATGGCGACGGTTCCGGTGATGGGTCGGACGAGCGGGAACACCACGGACCAGAACGTGCGGAACGCGCTCGCACCGTCGAGCGCGGCCGCTTCCTCGTACTCCGCGGGGAGTGCCCGCATGAAGCCTGCGTAGAGGAAGATCGAGAACGGCATCGCCCCGCCGACGCCGACGAGGATGACGCCCCACAGGGTTCCGAGAAGACCGAGGTCACGGATGATCTGGTAGAGCGGCAGGAGCGCGAGCTGCACCGGAAGCAGGAGCCCGGCCAGGAACGCGAAGTAGGTGATCTTCGACCAGCGCGCTCCGACTCGCGAGAGCGGGTACGCCGCAGCGGCAGAGAAGATGACGATCATCGCGATGGTGACGACGGTCACGATGGCACTGTTGATGAGTGCGTTGCCCAGGCCGCCCTGGCTCCACGCCTGCGCGAAGTTGTCGAAGGTGAACCGCTCCGGCGGGGCGAGGGTGCTGCTCTGGTCGCCCGTCGCCTTGAAGGCCAGGTTGAACAGCACGTAGATCGGGAAGAGGAAGATCAGAGCGACGAGGATCATCACGACCTCGAGGACGCCGGTGCGCCAGGTGTACCTGTACATGTCAGCTCTCCTGCCGGGCGAGAAGTCGATACTGGATCGCAGAAGCAATCGCGACGAAGATCGTCAGGACAACCGCGAGGGCTGCCCCATACCCAAAGCGCCCCAGCTGGAACGCGTTCGAGTAGATCAGGGTAGAGATGGTGTTGGTCGCCCCTCCTGGGCCTCCCTGCGTCATCACCCAGACCTGGTCGAAGACCTTGAGCCCGCTGATGAGCGAGAGCATCAGGTTGATGGTGATCGCGGGAGCGAGCATGGGCCGAACGATGTCCCAGAACCGACGGATCGATCCCGCGCCGTCGATGGAGGCCGCCTCGAGCACCTCATCAGGGATCCCCTGGAGGCCGGCGAGGAAGATGACCATGGAGTATCCGACGAACTGCCAGATCATCACGATCATGATCGCCCAGATGGCGACATCGGGGTCGCCCAGCCAGTTCTGACGGAGCGCTCCGAGGCCAATGGCTTCGAGACCCTGGTTCACGGCGCCGTCCGGGGCGAGGAGATTCTTCCAAAGGAATCCCACGGCGATGGACGTGATCACGACGGGAGCGAAGATCAGGACGCGGAGGACATTGCGTGACTTGATCCGCGAGTTCACGCCGAGGGCGATGAGGAGCCCGAGGATGTTCTGCACGACCATGACCACAATGGCAACGAGCAAGGTGTTGCGGATGGCGATGACTGCGTTCGGGTCACTGAGGATCTTCGTGAACTGCTCGAAGCCCACCGGCGACGGGTTAGGACTGACGCCGTCCCAGTCCGTGAAGGCGAAGAAGCTGCCCTGCGCGCTGGGGACCACGACGGCGAAGACGTAGAGCACCGCTGCGGGGAGAACGAACCACCACACGGAACTCGCGTAGCCGCGGTGGGGGCGTCGTCTCTTCTTCGGGAAGAGCGTCGCGCTCTCACGCAATGCGGGTGTTCCCATGATCACACTTCCTCGTCTGGTCTGTTCGGGTCGGGGATGAAGGCGCGATGCAGTCTTTGGGGACGCATCGCGCCTTCATCGGTGAGTGTTCTACTCGGCGTACGCGCTGTCCATGGCTGCCAGCGCGTCGGCGATGCTGGTCTGGCCGCCGAGCAGCTTCTGGACCTGGTCCATGTAGACCTGGTTCACGTTCGAGTTCGGCCAGGTCTGGTCGGGGAACGCAGCGGTGCGGTCGCTCTGCACCTGCTCGGCGACGCCCGCCAGGGCGGGGATGGGCTCGAAGCCCTCGACGGGAACGGTCGGGAAGATCGATCCCGCATCCAGGGCAATGTTCAGCCCTTCCTCAGACATGTAGAAGTCGATGAACTTCTTGGCGAGTTCGACATTGCCCTTGGCGTTGACGCCGTAGCCGGCACCGAGGCCGACGGGGAGGATCGTCTCCGAGGGGTCATCCGTGGCGGGGAAAGCGGCCGTTTCGAAGGTGGTTCCCTCCGGCGCGTAACCCTCGATGTCCGAGATGTGGTTGCTGACCGTGACGATGCCGACGGCGTCGCCCTTCGCGACCTGCTCCTGCGCGATCTCGAGGCTCGTGCCGAGGGTGTCGGTCGTGAAGCATCCGGCGTCCAGCATCTCGGTGTACTGCTCGAAAGCGGTTGACCATTCCGAATCCGAGAACGTCACGTCTCCCGCTGCCTGCTCGGTGGCGAAGTCCGGGTTCGGTCCGTCGACGAGAGTGGCGGTGAGCGCGTAAGGGAGGTAGTGGAAGGTTCCTCCGGCGAGACCGCCCAGCGCGTAGGCGACCTTGCCCTTGTCCTTGGCCGCGGTGCAGAGATCGAGCACCTCGCTCCACGTCTGAGGAGCCGAGACACCGAGCTCTTCAAGCGCCTGCGTGTTGTACGTGGCGGGGATGATGGTGAAGTTGTTGGCGACCATGAGGATCTCGCCGTCCGCCCCCATGACCGCCTTGTTGGCATCGTTGAACTCCGACACCCATGGCTGCGAAGAGAGATCCACCAGGTAGTCGCCCTTGGCGAGCGTCTGGGCTGTGATCGGGTTCCCGTTTCCGGGGAAAACGACGACCACGTCGGATGCGGTGCCGGAGACCAGCTCGGTGTTGATCTGCGTGAGGATGTTCGGCCACGGCAGGCCGGTGAACTCGACATTCACGCCCGGGTTGTCCTTCTCGAAGGCGGCGATGATCGCTTCCATCGTCTCGTCGCCGCTCCAGCCGGAGATGGTGAGGGTGGAGTCGTCTCCACCGCCTCCCGCCCCTCCGGTCGAACACCCGACCAGGCCCACCGCGATAACCGAAAGGGCCGCGATGGGGAGTACTGCTGCTGACTTCATGCGCATGAAATGCTCCATTGGACTTCAGGGATACGTCTGAATCGGTAGGTTCCGACGACTGCCGCAGAGACAGGCAAGCTGCTGCTCTGTGCGATGCGAGAACGACACTAAGCTCACCATACTCGCGCTGTCAACCGATTTACGTAAATCAGTTGACACGATTGTGTAAATCGGTTGACACGCCGGGTGCGCGGCGGTTAGCGTGATCCGGTCGGCGACTGGCACTGCGATGGACCATTCGCCCGAAAACGCGAGGAAAACCCCTCGACGATCAACGAAGATGCTTGGAGGCTCCGTGCCCACCGATGTCGAAACCCTGCCGTACTTCGACCACTCCCTGTCGATTGACCAGCGCCTCACCGACCTCCTCGGGCGGATGACCCTTGCCGAGAAGGTCGGACAGATGCTGCAGCTCGACGCGCGCGGCGACCTCGACGACCTCGTCTCTTCGAAGCTCGTCGGATCACTCCTCCATGCCTCACCGGAGCGAATCCTCGAGTCCTCCGCGCTCGTGGCGGAGACCAGGCTCCGAATTCCCCTACTGATGGCCGACGACTGCATCCATGGCCACTCGTTCTGGCCCGGCGCGACGATCTTCCCGACGCAGCTCGGTATGGCATCGACCTGGGACACGGACCTGGTCGAGCGTGGTGCGCGAGTGACGGCGATTGAGGTCGCCGCGACCGGTCTGCACTGGACCTTCTCCCCGGTTCTCTGCATCGCCCGCGATCCGAGATGGGGGCGTGTGAACGAGACCTTCGGCGAAGATCCGTATCTCATCGGCGAGCTCGGTGCCGCGATGATCCGCGGCTACCAGGGCGACGGCCTCAGCGATCCGACCGCGGTGCTCGCGACCGCAAAGCACTTCGCCGGATACTCGGAGACACAGGGTGGGCGCGATGCGAGCGAGGCCGATCTGAGTCCGCGCAAGTTGCGGTCCTGGTTCCTGCCGCCGTTCCAGCGGGCCGTCGACGCCGGCTGCCGCACCTTCATGCTCGGCTATCAGGCCATCGACGGCGTGCCCATCACCGCGAACAAGTGGCTCCTGCGCGACGTGCTGAAGGGCGAATGGGGCTTCGGTGGCACTCTCGTCACCGACTGGGACAACGTCGGAAGGATGGTGTGGGAGCAGAACGTCTGCGCCGACGACGTCGAGGCTGCGGTCGTGGCGGTCGAGGCGGGTAACGACTTCATCATGACGACTCCCGCGTTCTTCGACGCCGCACAACAGGCGGTGCGCGAGGGTCGCTTGAGCGAGAACCTCATCGACGACGCCGTGCGCCGCATCCTCCGACTGAAGTTCGAACTGGGCCTCTTCGACGGCGCACGCCTCCGCTCCGCCGACGCTCTGGCCGTGATCGGGTCATCTCCTCACGCGCAGGTGAACCTCGACATCGCGCGGCGTTCGCTCGTGCTGCTCCGCAACGACGGCACACTCCCCCTGAATGACACCGGCCGCGACTCCGCGCCGACCATCGCCGTGATCGGACCGAACGCGGACGATCCTCACGCTCAACTCGGCGACTGGGCCGGCGCCTCGGGGCAGATCAACTGGATGCCGGATGGGCACCCCCGAGACCTCACGACCACCCCACTGGATGGCTTCCGCGCCGTGGCCCCTGACGGATGGACCATCGCCCACGCACGAGGAGCCGACATCGGCGTCGAGATCGACGACCCCGCCGGTGCTGTGCTTCGCGACGGCCAGCCTCGCCCGAAGGTCTTCATCCCCGCAGAGCCCGACCCGGAGATGATCCGAGAAGCGGTGCGTGTCGCGGAGGCGGCCGACTGGGCCGTTGTCGTCCTGGGTGACACCGTCGCACTCGCCGGGGAGCACAAGTCGACCGCAACGCTCGAGCTTCAGGGCGCGCAGACAGCACTGTTGGATGCGCTCGTCGAGACCACGACCCCCGTGATCCTCGTCCTCATCCAGTCGAAGCCGTCCGTTCTTCCTCCGTCCGCAGACAAGGCCGCGGCCATCGTCGAGGCTTTCAACCCCGGTATGCAGGGAGGCCGTGCCCTCGCTGAGTTGCTCCTCGGCGAAATCGAGCCCGCCGGCCGCCTGCCCATCTCCTTCCCCCGCCATGCCGGTCAGCTGCCGGTGTACTACAACACCGTCCGAGGGCAGCACGGAGACCGCTACGCGGATCTCTCCCAGGACCCGCTGTTCGCCTTCGGCGAGGGCATGGGGTACACGACGGTCGAATACAGCGACCTCATCGTGGACACGTCTGCAGCTCCTCTCGAGGGCACGGTGAAGGCTCACGTCACGATCAGCAATACCGGGACGCGGCCCGCCCTCGAGACCGTCCAGGTCTACGTGCGCGACATCATCACGAGCGCCACGTGGGCAGACCGCGAGCTCAAGGCCTTCACCCAGGTGACTGTCCCTCCGGGGGCGAACGTGACCGTTCCCGTGGAAATCCCGGTGTCCGACCTGTCCTTGGTCGACGCCCGCGGCCAGCGCGTGGTGGAGCCGGGGCGATTCGAGCTGCTCGTGGGGCGAAGCTCCCGCGACCGCGACCTCCTCCGAGCCGACTTCGACGTCGTGCACTCCGCGCCCACCGAGTGACCAACGCGACGAATCCCCACCCCACACGAAAGCCGACCATGACCACCTGGAAATCACAGTTCATCGCCGCGACCGACGAACCCGACTCCGCGCCCCTGTTCCGCCGCGAGTTCGCACTCGATTCAGGGCACGGCACGGTCAGGCAGGCCATCCTGTCTCTGAGCGCTCTGGGCATCTGCGAAGCCTGGATCAACGGAGAGCCGGTCTCCGACGCCCTCCTCACACCGGGATGGACCAGCTACGAATGGCGTCTCCACTACGTCGACCACGACGTCACCGACCTGGTCGACAAGACGTTCACGGTAGGCATCGCCGTCGGCAACGGATGGTACCGGGGGCGCCTCGGCTGGATCGAGACAGCGAGGTACGGCGACGAGATCGCCGCATTCGCCGAACTGCGCATCACCTTCGAAGACGGACACGAGCAGACCATCGGCACGGACTCGACCTGGAGCGTCGGTGCGAGCGAGATCACCTCGAACGACTTCTACGACGGACAGAGCATCGACGCGCGACTCCGCGACGACAGCTGGAAGACTCCCGGGTTCGACGAGTCCGAATGGGGCAGCGTGAAAGTCGTCCCCTACGAGGGCGCCTTGGAACCGGACACCGCACCCCCGGTTCGCCGTGTCGACGAACTCCTGCCCCAGCAGATCTGGCGCAGCCCGTCCGGCTCTGCACTCATCGACTTCGGACAGAACATCGTCGGCTTCACACGCCTGCAGGTGCGCGGCGAACGCGGGACGACGATCACCGTTCGGCAGGCCGAAGTCCTCGAAGACGGAACTCTGGCGATGCGAACCCTTCGCTCCGCGACCAGCACCGACCACTTCACCCTCAGTGGCGGCGACGATGTGTTCGAACCCACGTTCACCTTCCATGGCTTCCGCTACGCCGAGCTCGTCGGCTGGAGCGGCGACATCGAACAGCTGACGACCGCGATCACCGCCATCGTCATCTCATCGGACCTCGAACGACTCGGCCACTTCGAATGCTCCGTGCCGGAACTGAACCAACTGCACGACAACGTCGTCCGGGGCATGCGTGGCAACTTCATCGACATCCCCACCGACTGCCCCCAGCGCGACGAGCGGCTCGGATGGACCGGCGACCTCTCGGCCTTCGCGCCCACCGCAGCGTTCCTGTTCGACGTCAAGGACTTCCTGTCGGACTGGCTGCGAGACCTCGCCCTCGAACAGTCGAACCGCGACGGACTCGTCCCCTACATCGTGCCGGACATCCTCAAGTACGCGGTCACACCCCAAGCGGGCGCCGGTGCCGACGAAGCGGCTGCTTTCTGGAGCGACGCCGCGGTCTGGGTGCCCTGGTCCCTCTGGGAAGCGTACGGCGACCCGCGCGTCCTCTCCGACTCCTTCGCCTCGATGCTCGCGCATGGGCGGCGGGTGCGCTCCCTCCTCTCGCCGACCGGAGTCTGGGACACCGGCTTTCAGTTCGGCGACTGGCTCGACCCCGACGCGCCCGCTGACCAACCGGGGGCGGCAAAGGCCGATCCCGGAGTCGTCGCCACGGCGTGCGCCTATCGCTCGGCCGACCGCATCCGTGCTGCCGCGGAGGTGCTCGGTAGAACGGCCGAGGCGGAGGAGTTCGCATCGATGGCACGTGAGCTCCGCACTGCTTTCCATCGCGAGTACGTGCACGGCGACCGGATCCTCAGCGACAGCACGACCGTGTACTCCCTCGCCATCGTCTTCGGGCTGCTCGACGGCGAAGAGCGAGAAACGGCCGGCGCCCGCCTGGCCCAGCTCGTCGCCGACAGCGGCTTCCACATCTCCACCGGTTTCGCCGGAACACCGTTCATCGCCGACGCCCTGACATCGACCGGGCAAGTCGAAGCCGCGTACCGTCTGCTGCTCCAGCGGGAGTGCCCCTCCTGGCTGTATCCGGTCACGATGGGGGCGACGACCATCTGGGAGCGGTGGGACTCGATGCTCCCCGACGGGAGTATCAACCCCGGCGACATGACGAGCTTCAATCACTATGCCCTCGGCGCCGTTGCGGACTGGATGCACCGCGTCGTCGGAGGTATCGCACCCCTTCAGCCCGGATATCAAGAGATCCTCATCGCGCCGAAGATCAGCGACGGGGTCGACTGGGCGAACACCGCTCTGGTCACCCCTCAGGGGCGCGTCTCCGTGCGATGGGAACGTGACGGCGACGTCATCCGGCTCCAGGCCACCATCCCTGAAGGAGCGACAGCCGTCCTCTCGTGGCAGGGAATCCAAGACCGCCCGCTTGGATCAGGCACCCACAGTCTTTCACTGCCCGCAACAACTACATCGGTCGACGCGTTCGCCTGAGGGTCGTCGACCGCCCGCCGCCGGGGCCTTCGTATATCAATTGACGACAAACGGGTACAGTGATCGAGGTGAAAGGGCGGATGCCCACACGGAGGGAGAACCGATGAGCGACTCGAGCGCGCCGCCGCGCCGCCGCCGACCCTCACTGGCGGACGTCGCGAAGCACGCGGGCGTCTCCGAAGGGGCCGTGTCGAAGGTCATCCGCAAGGCCTACGGCGTCAGCCCCGCCATGCAGGAGCGAGTGCAGAAAGCCATTGAAGAGCTCAACTATCGCCCACGCACTGGCGCCCGAGGGATGCGCGGCCAAACTTTCACCATCGCCATCGGTTCCGAGATGCCGCAGCTCGGGAACGACTTCTTCACACAGGTGACAAGCGGCGCCGCACGAAAACTCGGCGGAAGCGGATATCAGCTCATCATCGCTCCCTCTCTCGACGGAACCGATGATGCGGACCAGAAGGTCCTCGATGCGCTGGTGGATCGCCAGGTCGATGGGATCATCGCGATCTCCCTCGACGTCGGACTACCTTTCCTCGACCGACTCGCCGAGTACGTGCCGATGGTCCTCCTTGGACGGCATGACGACCCGCAGAACTACGACACCGTCACGAACGACGACCAAGCGGGTGCAACGCTCGCAATCGAGCACCTGCTCGAGCTCGGGCATCGCCGAATCGCGCATCTGACCGTCCGCCCGACCGAGAGCACTGAGGCGTCGCTCCCACCTCACGCGATTCGTGAAGCGACCTATTCGCGAATCATGCAGGAACGGAAACTTACTTCGCAGGTGATCTACTCGGATGCATCGGAATCGTCAGCGCATTCCGTCGCTTCGTCCCTGCTCGACTCCGATGACGCTCCCACCGCAATCTTCGCGGGAAACGACACCCTCGCGATCGGGGCACTCCGAGCAGTAGCGGAGCGTGGCCTCACCGCGCAGGACGTGTCGGTGGTCGGCTACGACAACATCGAACTCGCAAGCCATCCGCTCGTATCGTTGACGACCGTCGATCAGTACGGTTTCACCACCGGAGAGAAGGCCATCGAACTTCTCATGGAGCGGATCTCGGGCGAAAGAACGAGCCCCCGCCACGTCCGACTCGATCCGGCTCTCGTCGCCCGCTCGTCGTCGTCGCGCCCGGGCGTGTAGAACCGACCAAGATCGTAGACGTCGTACTCGCCGCCGCGCCGAGCTTGTGAATGTGGCCCCGCGCCGGCGTTCGCTCGTCGTTCACCCCTCGAGCGCCTCGTCCCGGTTGCTTCTCGGCTACCTCAGTTTCCTCGCACAGCGCTACCTCAGATGCAGTACTTCTTCAGATGCTGGGAGACGAGGTACGCGCGGAGCATTTCGCACATGCTGAAGACGTGCGACAGATCTGTCGCTGCACTACTCACCGCCATCTCAACGATCGAGGAGCTTCGGCATGCACGAGACCGCAACACCCACAGGACACCTGACCGCGCTCGAGCACGTGAGTGTGGCCACGACGGACAGGAACGAAGCGTTCATCCGCGGCGTCTACCTCAGCCTGGGTTGGACCGTGACCGACGGCACCCCCGAAGGACGAACGCTCGACCTTTCGCGAGACAGGAACATGGCGCATCGTGTTGCGCTCATCGAGCTGCAACGACGATGCGAATCGGGTCTGGACAAGATCGCTCGATTGGAGACCTCCGCAACGACAAGAGCGAGAGCCGTAGCATTCGCAATCGGCTTCACCGGACTCGCGCTGGTCGCACTCGCTGTCTTCCTCTACCTTGGCGCATTCACTGTGCTCTTCTTCGCTGCCGCCGCGCTCGGGTTGATACTGTGCGGGGCACCTCCGCTTATCTTCAGAGCACTGAAGATAAGACGCGCAAGAGAGATCGTGTCGCTTATCGACGCGGAGTACGCCTCCCTCCGAAGGGCGTGCGACGAGGCGGCAAGCTTGCGCGACAGCGACTAGCCTCCGTCATCGGGCAAGGCCCGCTCGGTAGGCGAAAGCTACGAGCTGGGCTCTATCCCTCGCTCCGAGCTTCATCATCGCCCTATTCGCATGTGTCTTAACGGTGAACGGTGACAAGAACATCTGCGCTGCGATCTGCGCGTTGTCCAGGCCGGAGGCTACAGCCACGACGACATCGTGCTCTCGCGGCGTGAGCGCCTGAAAGCGTTCGGCAAGCTCCTCGTCAACTGCCGGTCGCGTGTCATCGGCGACATGACCGATGAGGGCGGCCGACGCGGCAGCCGAAAGGGCGCCGCCGCCGGCCGCAACTTCATGTATACCGGCTGCGAGATCGGCTGGTCCGATTCCCTTGCTCAGAAAACCGTTCGCCCCTGCTCTTAGTGCCGCGAGCACGTTGGCGTCGTTGTCGAACGTGGTGAGGACAATCACTCGAAGCTGCTCTGCGGTGAATTTGGCCCGGATCCGTCGCGTGACCTCGACTCCGTCGATGCCCGGCATGCGGATGTCCATAAGAACCACATCGACGGTCTCAAGGTCGAGGAGATCCAGCGCCTTGAATCCATCGCTGACATCGTCGACGACCTCGATCTCCGGCTGCGACGCCAAGATAGCTCGCAGGCCTGCCCTGATCATTTCCTGATCGTCGACGATCAACAACCGGATCATGAGAGCTTCCCTCCGTCGAGACGCATGGTCACCATGACGCTGAATCGGGTGTCGTCCTGATGGACAGTCAACCGGCCGCCTGCGGACGACGCTCGTTCCTTCATACCTACGATCCCGAGTCCGGTGCCGTTCGAAGACTCTGCCCCGGCGGGCGGGATCTCGTTCGATGCTGTGATCGCCATAGTTGTTTCCCCTATCGAGATGGTGAGCTGAACAGCTCCATCTCCGTGTCGCTGCGCGTTCGTCAGCGCCTCCTGAACGATTCTGTATGCCGCAGTTGACACCTCGGGATCGATCATGGCAGGGGCGTCCGCGATCTCGGATTGGACGGTCAATCCCGCTGATCTGAACGAGTCGATGACGCGAGTGATACCGGGGTAGTCCGGAGCAGGGGAACCAACTTCGTCCGGCTCGTCAGCGCGAAGCACACGCAGAATACGCTGGGTTTCGATGAGGATTGACTGAACAGATCTGCGCGCAGCTTCGATAGCGTCCTTCGACGCACCTGAACCCGCCGGTAGCCCCACCTCCGCGACGCCGAGGTGGATGCCCAGCACGGCCACTTCGTGCCCGACTATGTCGTGGAGATCACGCGCAATTCGAACGCGCTCCTGCGCAACCCTTCTCTCGGCTTCCGACTCCCGACTGGCGATAGCGTCTTCAGCGCGTTGCACGAGCTCACTCCGGTAGCGGTCATAGTTCCGTAGGGCACTTCCAGAGGCAGCCGCTGTGAACGCCATCGCTAATGCAGTGAAAGCAGTGGCGTTCAAGACGCCGTACCCGTCGTGGAGCACGACCGCGGTGAACGCTGCTGCGCCCGCCAGAAGACCCACGACAATTCCAGGCAGACCTCGAAGAGCTACTGAAAAGGCGGTGAAGACCACGATCGTCCAAAGGACGAGGGGATCCCCTTGGACGATCGTCGCGACCATCGGGCCAAGCGCAACCACGATGATGCCGAGGGCCGGATGGGGACGAGCGATGAAGACACCAAGGACGGTGACGCCAAGCCCCAAGTAGAGGGTGGGCTCACTCCCGGCGATCAGGAGGATGACGACTTCAGTAATAGCCGCGAGAAGCGAAACAACGACCGATGACCGATCTAGCCACTGAAGCTGACGATTCAAGCCGGGCCGGTGGATGGTCACGATTCGATACTCCCACTACTCGCTGGCAGCTCGGCCGCGACCGCCCGATTTTGCGGCGGATACAGGAGCATCTTCACGCCGATCGCCATAGCCAAGCTTCCGAAGACGACGCCACCCAGCGAATTGGCTACCGTCGCATCATCGTCGTACGCGAAGGACATGATCGCGGTCTGAGTGAGCGCGAGCAGTATGAAGGCGGCGGCGAGATTAGCGTGTTTGATCGCCTCGACCAGGATGTCTCTGTCCCGCCGGGCGGACCATATGCCATGGATCGAGATGATCAGCTCGCAGAATGCCAGCGCCGCGATGGCAACGCCGATCGGCAAGCTGTACCCCGTTCTCTCACTGGATCCGAGCAAAGTAGTCAGGTTGCCGAGGATGAAGGCGGCGGCTAGCAAAGAGATTATCCATCCGATCGCACGATAAGCCCGCGCTCTCGTGGAGTCAGCCTCATCCCTTGACTTCACGTCGTCGCGAGTGAACGATCGGTACGCTCGCACGGCAACGAACTTGCATGTCGCAATGCCGAAGGCAAACAGGACGCTAACGAGGAGGAAAACCGACGGAGCCGCCAGCAATAGCGCGGCTTTCCACACCGCCATCGCGATATTGCCGGGAATCGACAGACCAGCGAGCGCGATGCCGCGATGGGATCGGTCGTGAATGGCCGCACGGATGCGAGCGCGAAACGAAAGTCCCGTCGGCTGCCGGTCCGGCTTTGCCGACGGAACTTCCATAACGACCGCCACGAAGTTACGCGCGACGCTTGGAGTTCACGACGGCAGTGATCGCCGTGAGGACGCCCGCGACGGCGACCGAAGAGAGAAGAACCTTGCGACGAGTGGACATGTTGACTCCTTGAGTGGTGAGTAGCGCAGGTGGCACCTGCAGAACAAGCGTCCCGCGCACGCGAACCGGTCGAGTCGTTCGTGCGGACCTGTTTCGATACTGCAGATGGAGTAGTTCGGTGGCATACCACTGCAATCGCAACAGGATCGGTCACACCCGAAGTGTTCAGCGCACGCTTCTCACGCGCCACCCGATCAACAGACCGCCGGAGAGCACCAGAAGCCCCGCGACGAGGTAGAGGAGCGTGAAGTTGCCGCCTGGACCCGCAGTTCCGGATACGAGCAGCAGCGGCGCGACAAGGGGTGCCAGCGCGCTCGGAATCTTCTGCGAGAAGGCCGTGATGCCCATGAACCGCCCGGCCTGCGTCTCGCGCATCGGCAAGACGTCGAGGACCATTGCCTGGTTGACAGCAAGGAAGACCGCCACACCCAACGAGGAAAGCACTCCCCCGACGATGAGCATGGGGAGGTCGCGTGCGAAGGCAGACGCACTCGCTCCAATTGCGAACACGACGACCGAACCGCAGATGAAGGGACGGCGGCGCCCCCATCTGTCTGAGAACCATCCACTTGCGATAGCGCCCACCGCCGACACTGCGGTCGTGATCCCAGACATGAGTGCGACGAGGGGCGCGACCTCGCTCACCGGCGTGTCCATCCGCGCGGCAAGGAAGAAAGTCGAATAGGTGGAGGTGAAGGTGATCCCTGAGAAGAAGAGAAAGCGCCCGAGCCAGTTCCACGCGAAGTCCGGGAACTCGCGAGGCCGAAAGCCGTAACTGCGAATCACCGACCGCATCGTGAGCGGCTCCGTGAACAGAGCGGAGCGGGAATCGTCCTCATGGACGAACAGGATGAACGCGACTATCAGTGGACTACCGATGATGGCTGGCACCCAGAGCGCCATGACGATGTCGGAAGAGAAGGGCCCGACCAGGAGAATTCCTGCCACCGGCGCCACCTGGGTGATAACCCCTGCGAGAGCGCCCACTCGGCCACGTTGAGACGGTTTCAGCCGATCCGCCTGGATGTTGCCGATGGACCCAAGCGCCGTTCCCCAGCCTACGTTCGCGAGCGCCCATCCCATCCCGAGTACGACCACACTCGGCGCTGAAGACATCACCCATACTGCGATCAAGCCGATCACGAGTCCCGCGACAGTGAAGGGACGACGGCGCCCCCATCTACTCCGGGTTCGGTCGCTGAGAATCCCGGTGAGTGGAGCGGTGACCAACGTGACCAGCGAACCCGCGCCGATGATGTACCCCAGTACCGCCTCGTTCCCTGGATCCAAGCGATCCAGTTTCAGCGCAAGTGTGAAAACCATCGGCACGAGGTATGCGATCGCGGCGCCTAAAGTCCCCGAGAGAAGTAGAAGTACTTCGCGTACCCCAAGACCCGGCGCGAGTGTCGAGGTTGCTTGGGAAAGTGGCTGCTCTGCCGACAGAGCGGACGCCTCAGCAACGACCGAATCTTCCATCGCCCGTTGCCTGTGCCGTGAACGCCCCATGTCTGACCACATCCCGTCTCTGAAATTACGCCCGTTGCGCGATTTTCATTCACCGTACACGAAATTCGCGCTGTGATGGTAGATTTGTTTCGATCTGAGGTGAGTGATGATGACAAGCGGTGTACGCGGCCCCTACGCGAAGACGGCGGCCGTGCGCCAAGGAATTCTCGAAGCGGCGAGGTTAGCTTTCGCTGAGACTGGCTACCGAGCTACGACGATGAAAGCCGTCGCTGAGCGAGCACAGATAAGTCAGCGCGGCCTCGTGCATCATTTCTCGTCGAAGGAGGAACTGCTCACCGGCGTTCTCGCCGACTACGACCAGCGAGTCGCGAAGAATCTCTCCGGCGACACTGGGGCCGCAGCATTACGTCGGCTCGTCGAGGCCACGGCTCTAGACGCAACGGAACCACGCATCATCGAGATGTACGCGATACTCTCAGCCGAGGCCGTCGCCACAGATCACCCCGCGCACCACTATTACCTGAAGCGCTACGAAGTTTTTCGCACGTACGTGCGCACACAATTCGAGATCCTCAGCGAGCGTGGCGACATGCGCTCGCCATTGGATCCTCACACACTGTCGATCGTCTTCACAGGACTCGTGGACGGGCTCCAGACGCAGTGGCTCTACGACCGCAGTGTCGACATCCGGGATGCCCTCCATCGATTCCTCGACACCGTACTATGCGACTAAGCCCAATGGCCACGGAGCGATGCAATCGGGGCCGAGGGGTCGCGCGCGGTCTTCAGTCGTCCGCACGCGACCAAGTCTCCGAAAACACGTGTGACTGCCCTAGTAGCATCGATTCGATACCTCGGCGTTCGCAAGGAGGACTGTACAGATGACGACGACGCATGGTTCCCTCAAGCCAGCGACGAGTTCGGACGTCGCCCGCCTCGCGGGGGTGTCGAGGTCCACTGTCAGTAATATCCTGAACGGCAATGATGCTCGCTTCCCCGAGAGCACTCGCGAGAGAGTCTTCACCGCTGCACGCGAGCTCGAATACCAGCCATCCCTGGCCGGCCGCTCTCTCGTAAGCGGAAGAAGCGACACGATCGTGCTGCTGGTGCCTCACACAAGCTTCGGGGGCAATCTTCAGGACGCAGTCGATCAGATCATGGTGGGGACGCGGCAGATCGGCGGAAATGTGGTCGTGCGCTTTGCCAGCGAGAATGCAGAGACTACTCGGGGTGCGATCAATTCACTACGCCCCCTCGCCCTGGTCGACTTCGGGGTCCTCTCGACTGAGGATCGTGAATGGCTCGAGGCTCGGGGTACGATCATCGTCCCCAGCCGAGGAGCACAGCGAGCGACAGTGAGCGACGGCGGTATCGGCACGCTCCAAGCGGATGTGCTTCTCGAGTCGGGGCCACGTGAGTTGTGGTTCGCCGCGCTGTCCGACAAGAGATTCGATCCGTACGGCCCCGGGCGCTTCGCTGCGCTTGAGTCCTACTGCACCGAACGCGGCCTGCCCTCGCCTAGGCAAGTCTCTGTAGAACTCACGCTCGACGGAGGCGTCGCCGCGTTGCGTGAGATCCTTGATGTGGGGCGCCCCGCTGGCGTCGCCTGCTACAACGACGATGTCGCACTCGCTCTGCTCGCCGCTGCGCGGGAACTGGGGGTGTCTGTGCCGAAGGACATCAGCATCGTAGGAGTCGACTACACGCCGTTGGGACAGCTGTGGGCCCCCACACTCACCACGATCGATACCGACCTCCGAGGTCTTGTGACGTCTCTTGCAGAGGATCTTCGATCTCGATTGAGTGGTGCGGACGCAGACGCGGCTGCAGTCCCTCATCTGCACTTCCGAGTAGTTCGGGGGCAGAGCGCCTGATCGATGGTGCGCTAGCCCGGCCTACGTGCTCGCGAATCGTATCGGGGTGCGGAGCGGCGTCGCTCCGCGAGCGTTCTTCCTGACGAAGTCGAACGCGCAGACGATCTTTCCAAGAAGTGCACCAGAAATGCACCACGCACTAACCCGGATACGGAAAAGCCCCCGATTTCTCGGGGGCTTCCATGGCGGTGACGGTGGGATTTGAACCCATTGACCTTTCAACAGTCCTAGTCGACCCATCGGGCAGTCCGTCTCCACGCAGGTTCCAGTCGGATCGTCGCATGCCAGGCGAGATACTGTCGGAGTCTCGGAAGGAGAGTGCGTCATCCACTTCTTCGACATCGCTATTGACGACCGACTTCCTTCATTGCCGCCCTCCATCGTTTCCGGCGAGCTGTTGCGTAAACAAGGCCCGACTGTCGCGGTGGCGCCGAAGCGCTCCATGGATCGTCGATGCGCGCGATACCACCATCTGCACCTGTTCCTCCGGCAATGGTCGATCACCGCGCGCATCCACGCCGACGGTCGGATCAATGGCGGCGATCAGCGTCGGAACATCAAGCCCGCATGCGACACCATCACCCATTCGCATCAAAATCCCCGCCAAAGAGCGACCCGTCAGATCACCGTCCAAGACGAACGCCATCCGTGGCGAACTCAGTGCTGCCATCACATCAATCAGCCGCGGCAGCCCCGCGATCTCCTCGGAGAGACTCAGCTGCTCGACTGAAGTGTTGCGAGGATGCCACCAGGAGTGAATGACGTCCCGCGCCATCGCGGCGAGGCCTGAACGATATCCAATACCGTTCGGATGCAACCACCGGGTAAGGCGCCGCTGAGCTCGTAGTTGCGCGGTTCGCGCTGACACGTCGACGTCAAGGCCGTTGGCGTGCCAACGCGCGTGTTTCAGACAGATTGGCCCAGACGGGCGCGCAACGAGAACTAGTTCACCCGCTACACATCGCCGACACAGAGACTCGAGTCCGCGATACGTGCCATTGCAGAAAGCGCATCGTCGAACCCAGAGCGACGGGTCGTGCCCACACATGGAAACAAACTCGCGCGATCGGTGAGCAAAGGAATCCAACGGCAGCCCTCCCAGGGCAGCGATGAGATTCGGGACGCCGCTCGGCCTAATCGCCGTGCCAAGTCGTGGATACTCGAGGCGGAGCGATCGCCACATCACATGCTCGGAGACCATGTTCGCTTTGCATAGTCGCGCGAAGTAGCTGGCGGGAGCCTCGGCAGTGTATGGACTGATCTTGACGGGGAGGGCTCTCATCGGCCGGTGCCAGTTTCGGCAGCTCTTCTACGTCGTTCCGCTTCTCGATCGAACTCCGCAAGGTCGAGTCGCTCTGTTCCGTCGTCGATTGCCCTAAATGCAGAAAGTTGTAGCAGATCCTTCAACGGCCCGATCTCACCGCCGGTGAGCCAGTGCAACGCCTTCGCCGATGCGAGGATCTCGCCTTGGACCTGGTCTAGAAGACACAACGAGTCCTCCATAGCAAGCAACAGATCTCCCCAGTCGGACTGGCCTTGTTCCGACGTAATCGTGAAGGGTGACGCCGTGAACAGCTCGAACCGCTTGCGTATCTGCCCTTCTCGGCTACCTGAAAGCAGGCCGGTGGTTTCAACGGCGATGCCGGCGTAGATGAAGGTGCCGCCGCATCGCTCGGAGAGTTGCTTCAGCATGTCGGAAGCCTCGATGTTCTGGCGATACTGCAGGTCGAGATGGTGCACATCGTCGATCAGAATCAGTTCGGTTCCGCATCGTCGTATCGCGTTCGCCACCATGTCCAGAAGCCCGTTGTAGGTTGATCGCACGAGGGTTGGCAGTCCGAAGAATCGAGCAAACTCGGAAAGCAGCGCTTTGGCCGAGCACTGGGCGGGTACCATCACGTACATCACGGGGACCCGGCCATCAGCGGCGGAGGGATGGCGGATGAGTCTCCTGCGTAGTTCGTGTTCTTTGCCGATCTGCATCAGCGTCGTCGTCTTCCCTTGACCGGGTTCGCCCGACAGAATGAGCCCAAGCTTTCCGACTTGACGGTGGGGGTTGAGGTGCACTCGTTCACGCACCGCAGCCTGGAAGGCAGCATATTGCGGAGTCTTCACAAACGCTCCCGCCTGCGAGTATCGCGCGCGAGCCTCGTTATAGATCCAACGCTCAGAGGGGGGCATCTTGCGCAACGCGGATGCTCGAATCTTCGGAGGTCTTTCGTAGCCGGAGTTCACAAACTCTCGCCACCCCTCCGCCGTCGTAATCTCCACGTTCTCTCCCTACGCGTCCGTTGCGTCTTCGGTCGGATCCAAGATCAGCGAGAACCCGCCTCGGTTCGGCCACGGCTCCTCGGCCGATGGTTCGACACTCCCCTCCCCGTCGACTGACGTCGACGCAGAGCTTCCATGCTCGTCAATTCCGCTTGGGAGCCGCATGGGGTCGGCGAGTACCGCTCTCGCCCGCGCTCGCCTTCGTCCGGATGTGGCCGGGTTGCCGCGGGTTGCGAACTCCTCGATCGCTCGAGCCAGCTCAGGTTCCGGCGAGTCGGCTCCGTTCTCCCCGTACTCTTCACGCGCCAGACGCCAAACCTCTCCGAGCATCGGTAGCCGATGCACCTCGTTGGACCATTGGAGCGGAATGAACTCATCCTCGACGTCCAGCCACACCACGTGCAGGTTGTACGGGTCTACGCGGATCCTCCAGCGTCCGTTGTTTTGCTTCGAATCGGAAGACTTACGACGGTACGCAGTCAAACGCGATGAGTCGTACACGCGATGATCGATCGTCACTCCGTAGCGATTGATCCGACGGTAGACAGTCGGCAACAGAGCGATGAAGTCATCGCGAGAGAGAGGGATCTCCAACTCCGGAGTGACGTGGCGAAACGCCTTGCACATCTGATTAGGGGAGAGTGCTATAGACGGCGCTAAAGGATCTCGAAGCCCGTCATGAACTGTTCTCTGCCATACAACCGCGATCCAGTCCTCTAGGAGCTCCTGCGCTTGAGCGATGGTGAGGAGTTGATCCGCTCGCTCCGGCAGGTTCTTCCCTCGATGCTCCACGCTACGGCCGGTGTACCCGTACATGTGCTCGAGCAGCATGGTGTTGATGGACTTAAACGTGCGCTCGACGTGCGCCTTGTCGGTGGGCGTGTGTGTCGCCGCCGTGTTCGTCGAAATTCCGAGCTGCTCGCATGCCGCGAGGAACGGCTTCGAGAGGTATGTGCTCCCTCGATCCGTGGTGATGCTCTCAGGGAAGATGAATGGCTGTTCATGACGCGCTCGCTCGTAGTCAGCTTGGTTGATCAATACGTCATCGGCCCATGCAGTAGAGATGAGTCGGCGAGTCTCGTGGGCGCCCTCGGGACGACGTGCGTATGGCACGAGCGCCCTCGCCAGCACGACCATCAAGTCCACGCTTTTCGTACCGACCGGTCTCAATACGGCGGCAAGAATAGATCGTGTCGCCACATCGATCAGGATCGTGAGTTCCGGTCTCCCTACGGTGTTATCGTCTATCCGGACCATCACATCGAGCGTCGTCGAGTCGATCTGCGCTTGATCACCAGGGCGCAACGCTGGGCGTTTCTTGAACATCCCTGCCGGTCGAAGCGAGAGCGACTCCTTAGTCTTAGCAGATCCGAACGCATGGTTCCCATCGTCTTCAGCCTTCAGGATCCGGTAGAACGACGAACGGCTTGGCACTTTGAAGTCATCACCGTACGACCGTCGAAGCAGTCGACCGACCTGCTTGAAGAGCGTCGACTTGCTTGTCGTTGACGCCTCAGTTCGCTCCGCAAGAACTCGGCTCACGACTTCAGCGACCCGCGGATCGCGCCAACCTGAAACCTTCTTTCGACCGGCCGAGGTCTTCCGTCGATCCAGGAGGCCGACGACTCCGTACTGGTCGTAAGCCTCAATCTTGCGGTACACAGTTCGGACGCCTACATCACGCCCGAGCACTGCGGCGACTTGCGAAGCAGCGGCGGCGACAGCTGCCTCCTTCGTTGCCCCTCTGGATACAGCCTCCTGAATCTCGGAGAGGGCGCGTCGCCAGGCGGCCACCTCGCCATCCTCGATTGCCTCGTCAAGACGGCGAAGAGAATGTCGAGTGGAGACGATCTTCGTCAGTTCAGCGCTTCGCTGAAGCTCGTCGCGCGAGACCTCAATCTCAATCCCGTTTGCTGCACGCAAGACTGCAGAATCTGGAGCAACGGCCGCGATTTCGTAGTCAACCCCGCGCCACGTGAGCCAGGCGCCTGCCGCTAGCCGCATCAGATGCCGCCTCTGTACAGCTCAGTCAACGGAGTAAGCGGCATCTCTTGGTCGAACAACACGCGCTGCGACCAAAGCAGCCAATAGCATCTGGCGAGACCGCGCCCATCGTCATCGAGGCGAGCGGCAAGGTCTCTCAACGAGCCGAGAGCACCCGTCGGCAACTCCGGCGGCTCTCCGAAGTCCCAGCGAGGGTCGCGATATCGCGAGAGGAATCGAAGGTTCGCATCCCGCACTCTCGAAAAGCCTTGGTGCACCGCGTACGCCCATCCGTGTGTTCCGGCAAACCTCGCGGTTCGATCGAACTGTTGGCGCGCTCGATCATCGATCAGCTCCGCCGGCCTAACGTCGACGAGAACGCCACGCCCTCCCTGCAGGCGCACGAAGAAGTCCGGAGTATGTTCTGACGGCTCAGCGCCTACCCAACGGATCACCATCGGTTGACTTGCAACCGCTAGAAGACGCTCTGAGCGGTCGAGCTCAAGCAAGAAGGCACGCTCCGCGAAGGATTCGAACACCACATGCCTCTTGAGCGTCGACATCCACAGCGAGCCGGAGTAGTGGCGCTTAAGCCGCCAGCTCGGGAACGCCCGCACCGGTTCACAGAGTTCGAAAGGTAACTCGTCGATGTCACCTGCATCTGCTTCGCGGCGTCTACCGTCAAGCACGAAGGCAACACGAACTGCACCTTCATCGGCAAGAGAGTTCTGTGGTACATCCCAGGAATCGAAGCGCATGCCAACCACCTTTCGGGTCTGTTCGTCCCGTTACAGTGGCTTTGCGTTCGTCCTGAGCAGAACCCTCCTGCTCAATCGAGAACCTACCCCGGCGGTACCACAGACGCAACTGATCCGGCCGAAGTTGTCAGGTAGGCGGGAAAGTTGTCAGGCCAGATGAGACGGCTGACAGATCGGTGGGAAGTTGTCAGGTGGGGCGAGAAGGGACAGCGTCGGCGCCGATATTCTCCACCGACTTTCCGTAATCAAACCGTTGCATTCGTTATCTCGCCGTTATACAGTGATCACACGGTGAATGTTTGCTGTGGCACTCACCGAATGTGATTGCAGGACACTCTTGGTGCAAGGGACAAGGGCCGGTCGGGAGCCTCTCCGATCGGCCCTTACTGCTGCCCCCGAGGCCGGTATCCTGTAGGGATGACCGATCGCAAGCTCGCCCTCGCCGCCTGGGAGAGCCTGTTCCGCGCGCAGCACGAGGTCTTCCACGACATGCTCGCCGATTTCGACGGCACCGACATCAGTCAGGCCGAGTACGACGTCATGCTCACGGTGACCCGCTCCCCCGACATGACCGCCCGTCTGCGCGACATCACGGCCAACATGCTGATCAGTCAGCCGAGCGTCTCGCGCCTCGTCGACCGCATGGTCACGAACGGCCTCGTCACCAAGTGCGCCGACCCCGACGACGGTCGCGGATCGCTCATCACCGCGACGGATGCCGGTGCGCGCGCGTTCCGCGCGGTCGCCACCGTGCACGGGCGATCCATCGCCGAACGCATGTCGGCGCTCGACGACGACGAACTGCGCACGCTCCGCGCGCTCTCCGACAAACTGCGCCGCTCCTGACACGGGGAGTTCTCCCCTCGGCATCCGTTCCTGTGATCTGGCAGGGTGGGAGTTGAGTCCCGCACGCCGCGGGAACGCAGACTTCCCCTTCGGGGGATCAGGGAGGTCACCCATGGAGCTCGCCGGAATCGTCGGCATCCTCGTCATCGTCGGCATCGCCGTCGTCATCGTCGTCGTCGTCCTGCTCATCCTGCTGCTGTTCGCACGCAGCTGGATCAAGGTCGCCCGCGCCGACGAGGCGCTGGTCATCTCGGGACGCAAGCAGAAGGTGCAACGCGCCGTCGTCGGCGCCGACGGCACCAGCCGCCCCGAGATGTCGGAGTCGCCGGTCACGGTCATCGTGAACGGCAAGTCGCTCGTCAACCCGATCACGCAGCGCCACGAGATCATCTCTCTGCGCTCGCGCCAGGTGTCGCTCAACGCCGAGGCGCAGTCGCTCGACAGCGTCACGCTCAACGTCGACGGCGTCGCGATCGTCAAGATCGGCTCCGACCCCATCCTCGTGCGCCGCGCCGCCGAGCGTTTCGCCTCGCAGGACAAGGCCATCGAGCAGTTCACCACCGAGCAGCTCGAAGGTGCCCTGCGCGGCATCGTGGCGACCCTCTCGGTCGTCGAGCTCATGCGCGAGCGCAAGAAGTTCTCCGACCAGATCGCCGCCGACGTCTCGCAGGAGCTCGCCGAGCAGGGCCTGATCCTCGACTCGTTCCAGATCAAGGGCATCACCGACAAGGTCGGCTACATCCAGTCGCTGGGTGCTCCCGAGATCCAGGCGAAGCGACAGTCGGCCGAGATCTCGCAGACGAACGCCGACCGTGCGATCAACCAGAAGTTCATCGCCAACCAGGAAGCCAACCTGGTCGAGCAGACCGCCCTCGACACCAACACCGCCAACGCGAACGCCGGCATCGGTCGGGCGCGCGCCGAGGCGGAGCAGGCCGAGAACCTCGCCCGCGAGCAGGCTCAGCAGGCCGTTCTGCAGCAGCAGGCCGAGAACAAGCAGGCCCAGCTCGACGCCGACGTCAAGCGCGTCGCCGACGCGCAGCGGTACGAGGCCGAGACCCGCGCCCAGGCCGAGCTCTACACGCGTGAGCGCGCCGCCGAGGCCGCAGCTATCGAGCAGGTCAAGCAGGCCGAGGCCCGCACCCGCATCGCCGAGCAGCAGGCGCAGGCCGACAAGGCCCGTGCCGACGGTGAGGCCGCAGCCGCGGTCGCCAGCGCGACCGGTGAGGCCGAGGCACTGCGCTCGAAGGCAGAAGCCGAGGCCGAGGCTCGTCGCCTGCGCGCCATCGCCGAGGCCGACGCGATCCGCGCCGAGGGTGAAGCCCGTGCCGCCGCCGTCGAGGCAGAGGCCAAGGCCATCGCCTCCAACCAGGACGCCTTCCTCTCGCAGCGCGTGCTCGACGTGCTGCCGTCGATCATGGCCGAGTTCGCCAAGGGCTACTCGGCGATCGGCAACGTGTCGATCATCGGCGGTTCCGGCGAGGACGGCGCCTCGCACGTCGTCGGCGCCGACAGCGCGAAGGCACTGCGCTCGGTGTTCGACAGCGTGCAGTCGGCGACCGGCCTCGACCTCGCCGGCATCATCCAGGGCCAGGCCGTGGGCCGCGGATTCGGAGCAGGAGTGGCCGAAGCATCCGCCGCCGCCCCCGCCGCCGCCGCACCGACGCAGCGCGTGCCGAACCCGACGACTCCCCCGCCGCCCGCCGACGACGCGGAGTAGTCACCAGCAGGACACAGCGGATGCCGCGGCCGATTCGGTCGCGGCATCCGTCGTTTCCGCCGTACCCAACTCAGGAAGAACTGGGCCGCGCAGCCTGTTTCCACCCCGATCCAGGCCGATCCCGGGCGGTTTTCCTGAGTTAAGTACACCTGCCGCGGGCCGCGCCACGTCTACTCGCCCTTCTCGACCGAGGCAGACTGGACCCATGACCTCCGCCGCCTTCGACCTCGCCGCGATCGGCGCGGGGCTCTCGTTCGCCTCCGCGATCGACGAGCTCCAGGCGGCGCTCGACACGAGTGCGTCGGTGGTCGTGAGCGCCCCTCCCGGCACGGGCAAGACCACGCTCGTGCCGCCGCTGCTCGCAACGCGATCGCCGGGCCGCGTGATCGTCACCCAGCCGCGCCGCGTGGCCGCCCGGGCCGCGGCGCGCCGGCTCGCTCAGCTCGACGGATCGCCGCTCGGCACGCGCGTCGGGTTCACCGTGCGCGGCGAGCGCGCCGTCTCCCGGGAGACACAGGTCGAGTTCGTCACGGCCGGGGTGCTGCTGCGCCGCCTGCTCGACGATCCGGACCTCGCGGGTGTGGATGCGGTGATCATCGACGAGGTCCACGAGCGCGCGCTCGAGACCGACCTGCTGATCGGCCTGCTCTCGGAGGTGCGCGAGCTGCGCGACGACCTCGCACTCATCGCCATGTCGGCAACGCTGGATGCCGAGCGCATCGCCGCCGTGATCGGCACCGACGACGAACCCGCGCCGATCGTCGACCATCGGGTGCCCGCCTTCCCCCTCACCGAACGGTGGGCGCCGAGCCCCGCTCCGCGCCTCGACGATCGCGGGGTGACCTGGGCGTTCCTCGATCACGTCGCGCGCACCGCGGCATCCGCTGCTCTCGATCTGCACCGCGACGATCCCGCTGCCGACGCGCTGGTCTTCGCACCGGGCGCGCGCGAGGTGTCGGAGATCGCTCGCCGCATCCGCGACACGACCGACGTGTTCGACGTGCGGGAGCTGCACGGTCGGATGCCGGCGGCCGAACAGGATGCCGTGATCCGCGGCCGCCGCCCTGCCGAAGAACCCCGCATCATCGTCACGACATCACTCGCGGAGTCCTCGCTGACCGTGCCGGGCGTGCGACTGGTGGTCGACACCTGCCTCGCCCGCACTCCGCAGCGCGACGCCGGGCGCGGGATGACGGGGCTCGTCACCACCGTGGCCTCCCGTTCGTCGAGCGTGCAACGCGCCGGCCGCGCGACCCGCCAGGGAGCGGGGACGGTCGTCCGCTGCGTCGATGAACGCACCTATGCCACGGCACCAGCGCGTCCGACTCCCGAGATCGCCTCGACCGATCTCGCGGATGCCGCCCTGCTGCTCGCCAGCTGGGGCGCACCGGGAGGCAAGGGTCTGCGACTGATCGACCCGCTCCCCTCCGAGAGCCTGGCCGACGCCCTCACGGTGCTGCACGGCCTGGGCGCGATCGACGACGACGGTCGCGCGACGCCCGAGGGCCGAGCCCTGGCACGCATCCCGACCGATCCGCGGCTCGCCCGCGCTCTGCGTGACGGCAGCCCGGTCGTGGGCTCTCGCCTCGCCGCCGAGGTCGTCGCGCTGCTGGGCGGCGACGTGCGCACGGCGGACTCCGACGTCGCGCAGGCGCTCATCGCCCTGCGGGGCGGACGAACTCCGGACTCTCGCCGGTGGCGCAGCGACGCGGATCGCCTCGAGCGCCTGACAACCTCGGCAGCGGGTGTGCGCTCCGATCTCGACGGTGTCGGCCTGGTGATCGCCCTGGCGTTCCCCGAGCGGATCGCCCGCCGCGTCGACCGCACGGCGAGCGGGGCGACGTTCCTGCTGGCCTCCGGCACCCGCGCGGGAGTGAGCGGTTCGCTCGCGGCCCTCGAGTGGCTGGCCATCGCCGACGTCACGCGGGCGTCCGGGCGCGCGGCGGCCGGTTCGGGGGCGATCGTGCGATCGGCTGCGATGCTCACCGAGGAGCAGATGGAGCAGGCGGCGAGCCACCTGCTCACCGACCGCGTCGAGGCGGAGTTCGTCGGCGGTCGCATCCAGGCGCGTCGCGAGCGCCGGGTGGGCGCCATCCTGCGCTCTTCGGCTCCGGTGCGCGCGTCTGCCGACGAGGGGCGGGATGCCGTGCGCCGCACGCTGCAGCGCGAGGGGCTGAGCATGTTCGCCTGGTCGGCATCCGCCGTCGAGCTGCGGAGCCGCCTGGCGTTGCTGCACCGGGAGCTGGGGGCGCCGTGGCCGGACGTCTCGGATGCCGGACTCCTCTCGGCCCTCGATTCCTGGCTCGCACCCGAGCTCGACGCTCTGGCCAGCGGTACCCCCGCGGCCCGGCTCGACCTGACCTCGGCACTGCGGCGCCTGCTCCCGTGGCCCGAAGCCGGGCGTCTCGACGAGCTCGTACCCGAGCGGCTCGAGGTGCCGAGCGGTTCGCGCGTCCGCATCGTGTATCCGACCCCCGACGATCCGGATGCCCGACCGGTCGTCGCCGTGAAGCTGCAGGAGTGCTTCGGCTGGGCAGAGACTCCCCGGTTGGTCGACGGTCGCGTGCCGGTGCTCTTCCACCTGCTCTCCCCCGCCGGGCGCCCGCTCGCCGTCACCGACGACCTCACCTCGTTCTGGTCGGGTCCGTATGCGCAGGTGCGCGCCGAGATGCGCGGCCGCTACCCGAAGCATCCGTGGCCCGAGGATCCCTGGGCGGCCGCCCCGACTCGACACACGAAGAACCGCGCCGCGCGCTGAGGCCGTTCGCCGCGGTCAACGCGTGCGTCGGCGCAGCGTCAGCGAGGCGAGCACGAGCGCGCCGATCGCGAACGCCACCACGATGAGCAGCGGCCCGAACACGTCCCACCCTTCGTCTCCCGCAGCGACGGCGTTGATCGTGTCGATCGCGTGGCTCAGCGGCAGCCAGTCCGAGATCGCGAACAGCACGTCGGGCATCTGGTCACGGGGCATGAACAGGCCGCCGAGGATGATCTGCGGGAAGACGAGCAGCGGCATGAACTGCACGGCCTGGAACTCGGTCTGCGCGAACGCGCTCGCGAGCAGTCCGAGCGCGGTGCCGAGCAGGGCGTCGACGATCGCGACGAGCCCGAGCTGCCAGAGCGGCCCCTCGACGTCGAGCCCGCACACTCCCACCGCGAACGACACGGTGATCACCGCCTGCAGCAGGGCCATGACTCCGAAGGCGAGTGCGTACCCGAGGATGAAGTCGGCCTTGCCGAGCGGCGTCGTCATGAGTCGCTCGAGCGTGCCCGATCGGCGCTCGCGCAGCGTGGTGATCGAGGTGACCAGGAACATCACGATGAACGGGAACAGTGCCAGGATCGCGCCGCCGAACTGATCGAACACCCCGTCCTGGTCGCTGAACAGCCAGGCGAAGAGCCCGACGAGCAGGCTCGGGGCGATGAGCATGAGGGCGATCGAGCGGGGGTCGTGACGCAGCTGCGCGAGCACGCGCCCGGCGGTTGCGAGCATCCGTGCGCCGTTCAACGCGGGGCCTCCGTCCCGCGGGCGCGGCGCGATCGGCGCGTCTCGCCGGCACCAGGACCGGCAGGAGAGACGGATGCCGCGGCCTGATCGCGTTCGATCAGCGTGAGGAACGCGGCCTCGGCGTCGGGGGCGCCGGTCTCGTCGAGGAGTCCCTGCGGGGTGGTGTCGGCGATGATCCGGCCGTCGCGCAGGAGCAGGAGGCGGTCGCAGCGGGCGGCTTCGTCCATCACGTGGCTCGAGACGACGAGGGTCACGCCGCGATCGGCGAGGCCCCGGAACAGCGTCCACAGTTCGGCGCGCAGCACGGGGTCGAGGCCGACGGTCGGCTCGTCGAGCACGACGACCTCGGGCGATCCGATGAGGGCGATCGCGAGCGACACGCGATTCAGCTGCCCGCCGCTGAGCGACTCGACGAGCTGGCCGGCCTGCGCGCGCAGCCCGACCTCGGTGAGCACGCGATCGACGTCGCCCTTCGGCGCCTTCAGCAGGGAGGCGAAGTACGCGAGGTTCTGCCGCACCGTGAGGTCGGCGTAGACCGCGGCGCCCTGGGTGCCGTAGGCGACGCGATGGCGCAGCTGCGGCGATCCGCCCAGTTCCCCCAGAACCGTGACCCGACCCGCGTCGATGCGCTGCACGCCGACGATCGCCCGCATCAGGGTGGTCTTGCCGCAGCCCGAGGGTCCGAGCAGCCCGGTGATCTGTCCGCGAGGAATGCGCAGATTGATGCCATCGAAGACGTGTACGGGCCCCCTCCGCACCCGGAGCCCCGTGATCTCGACCGCGGCTCCCTCGCCGCCCACCGAACCGCTCATGGTGCGATTATGCTCCGGCAGGAATGCCCGAGCCACCCCTCAGCACTCGATGACGTTGACCGCGAGGCCGCCCTCGCTCGTCTCCTTGTACTTGGTCGACATGTCGAGTCCGGTCTGGCGCATGGTCTCGACGACCGCGTCGAGCGAGACGTAGTGGCTGCCGTCGCCGCGCAGCGCCAGTCGGGCGGCGGTGACGGCGGTCGAGGCGGCGATCGCGTTGCGCTCGATGCAGGGGATCTGCACGAGGCCCCCGATCGGGTCGCACGTGAGTCCGAGGTGGTGCTCCATCGCGATCTCGGCGGCGTTCTCGATCTGGCGGTTGGTGCCGCCCATCACGGCGGTGAGTCCGCCGGCGGCCATCGCGCAGGCCGATCCGACCTCGGCCTGGCAGCCGCCCTCGGCCCCCGAGATCGAGGCGTTGGCCTTGAAGAGCGACCCGAGAGCCGTGGCGGTCAGCAGGAAACGACGGATGCCGCGGCGGCGGTTCGCCTCGGCGGTCTGCTCCTCGTCCAACGCGTCGGAGGGGGCGAGCGCCCGAGCATCCGATTCGAATCCCAGCAGCGCGCTGCCGACCAGCTCGCCGTACGGAGTGACGGCGTTGCCCGCCCCGAGGCCGGAGTCGGCGAGGAACCGCCACCAGTACATGGCGACGGCGGGCAGGATGCCGGCGGCACCGTTCGTCGGGGCGGTGACGACACGTCCGCCCGCGGCGTTCTCCTCGTTGACGGCGAGCGCGAAGGCACCGAGCCACTCGCCCGGGAGTTCGCGGTGGCCGTCGGCCTCCGAGGCGTCGAGCTGCCCGCGGATCACCCCGGCACGTCGCTTCACCTTGAGGATGCCGGGCAGCACACCGTCGGAGTGCAGGCCGGCGTCGACGCATCCGGCCATTGCGTCCCAGATCGCGTCGAGCCCCGCGGCCACCTCTGCTTCGCTGCGCAGGGAGGTCTCGTTGAGGCGCGCGACCTCAGCGATCGAAAGCCCGTGCTCGTCGCAGAGCGCGAGCAGCGACGCGGCATCCGCGTAGGAATAGGGGAACCCGGAGGTCGCGAGCGCGGCCTCCTCGCCCTCGCGACGGATGAACCCACCGCCGACGGAGTAGTAGGTCTCCTCCACCACCGCCTCGCCGTCGCTCGCCCACGCCGTGAGCGTCATGGCGTTCGGGTGCCCGGGCAAGCGCGTGCGCGGGGCGAAGACGATATCTTCCTTCGCGAAAGCGACCTCATGGGCGCCGGCGATGACGAGGGGTGCGCCCGCGGGATAGTCGCTCCACGCCGATCGCACCGCGGCGGGGTCGCAGGTCTCGGGCGAGAGTCCACGGAGGCCGGCGACGACGGCATCCGGGGTTCCATGGCCGATGCCGGTCGCGCCCAGCGAGCCGAAGAGTGTGCACCCCACGCGCGAGACGCGATCGAGCGAGCCTGCGGCGGCGAGCCGCTGCGCGAAGTCGAGAGCCGCCCGCATCGGTCCGACCGTGTGGGAGCTCGAGGGCCCCACTCCGATGGAGAAGAGGTCGAAGGCCGAGACGTACGCTGTCACCCCTTCAGGCTACGCCGGATCGTCGATGTCGGTTCACCTTCGTTAACCCGCTGACTCACTACTGTGGGCGTGTGAGTGATGACACCGGAATCCTGATCTTCCTCGCCGTCGGCGTTCTCGTCGTGATCGGCATCGTCGTCTTCGGCGTGCTGAGCTCGCGCCGCAAGAAGAACGCCACCAGCCGCACGTTCAGCGTGCGCTCCGGCCGCATCGGCACGCAGCCGTTCCTCGAGAGCAGCGACCTCGCCCTCGACGACAAGCGCCAGGAGGAGCTCTTCCGCCTCACCTACGAGATCGGCGGCTCGCTGCAGATCCCCTCCGACGACGAGCCCGACGACCGCACCGTGCACATCTCGCGGATCGGCCGCAGCCTGCGCGCCGGGTTCCCCCAGGCGAAGATCGGCCTGTCGGTGTACTTCCGCGAGTGGGAGAACAGCGAGTTCCCCGCGCGCTTCCCCGTGCGCGGCGACCATGGAACCACGGCGGTGACGATGGATGCCGCGGGCGTGACGGCCCTCGATGCGAACAGTTCGATCGTCTGGACCTCGCCGTGGCCGGCGCTGCGATTCTCGAACGGACCCGACCTGGTGCTGCTCGACGGCAGCGGCAAGACCGTGCGCCTGCAGCCGGCGGATGCACAACCCGAGGTCGAGGAGATCGTCATCAAGTACGGCACGCTCCAGCAGATGCACTTCTGAGCGCGCGTCAAGCCCCTTCAAGCGGGGCAGCTGCGACGGCATCCTGAACGTCAGACATCGCGAAGGGAGCGATCATGACGAACAGCACCCCCGAACCCACCGACGACCTCTCCGCCGAGGCGCAGACGCCCACGCCGACTCCGGCATCGGATGCCGAGGGCGAAGTAACCACGCCGGTTGCGGCCGAGTCACCCGAAGACGCCGATCCGAGCGAGGTGCCGAGCACCGAAGACCTCCAGGAGCCGAGCACCGAGAAGGACCCGGGTGAAGAGCCCAAGGCCCCGAAGCGCGACGAGCCCGAACCCGACCATGAGGCGGTCGGGATCGGGGTCGTCGACACCGAGGACTGAGTTTCCGCGGGTGTGGGGCCCTTCGACAGGCTCAGGGACCCACTAGCGCGGCTCGGTCGCGGACCGAAACCGGGTCGCGGGCAGCGACTGGGTCGCGGACCAGAACTGGGTCGCTGAGCCTGTCGAAGCGCCCCGCCACAAGAAACCCCTACTCGACGAGCTTGCCCGCCGTGTCGACCTCGCGCATGAGTTCGGCGATCTCCTCGGGGATCTCGGGGATCACCTCGCGCGTCACGCCGTCGCGCGGCGACCAGACGAGGTTCACCTGCAGCGTCGGGTCGGTGTCGGGGAAGTCGCTGCGGTTGTGGCATCCGCGGGTCTCACGACGCTCGAGCGCCGCCTCCATCGTCGCCCGCGCCGCGAGCGCCGATGCCTTGAGGTCGAAGGCGTGCGCGAGGTCCTGGAACCCGGCGATGTCGGGGTGGATGCCGATGTCTTCCATACGCCCCTCGATGAGATCGAGTTCGGCGAGGCCCTGACGCAGACCCTCCTCCGAGCGCACGACGCCGGCGTGCTCGGTCATGGTGTTGCGGATCGCGCGCTGCAGGGCGCGCACGTTCTCGCGTCCGTCGGCGGCGAGGAGGTCGTCGATCTCGGCTCGTGCGCCGGCGACGGCATCCGCTGACCGCTTCTGGGCGTCGAGCGATGCCGCGTGCTCCATCGCGGCCTGGCCGACGATGCGTCCGTAGACGAGCAGTTCGATGAGCGAGTTGCCGCCGAGGCGGTTGGCGCCGTGGAGCCCGCTCGAGGCCTCGCCGATGGCGTAGAGGCCGTCGACGTCGGTCTGGTGGTCTTCGGGCCGCACCCACACGCCGCCCATCGAGTAGTGCGCGGTCGGCGCGATCTCGATCGGGTCGGTGGTGATGTCGAGCATCTGCAGCTCCATCATCGTCTGGTAGACGCGGGGCAGGCGGGTCATGATCGTCTCGCGCGGCAGGTGCGAGACGTCGAGCCAGACGCCGCCGTTCTCGGTGCCGCGCCCCTCCTTGATCTCGGTGTACGCGGCGAGCGCGACGCGGTCGCGGGTCGACAGCTCCATGCGCTCGGGGTCGTACTTGGGCATGAAGCGCTCGCCGAGGGCGTTGCGCAGGATGCCGCCTTCGCCGCGTGCCGCCTCGGAGATGAGGGTGCCGGCGGCGTTCTCGGGCTCGATGATGCCGGACGGGTGGAACTGCACGAGCTCGGGATCGCGGAGGCGGGCTCCGGCGTCGACCGCGAGGCGGAAGGAGTCGCCGGTGTTCTCGTCGCGGCGCGAGGAGGTGCGGCGCCAGATGCGGTTGTGTCCACCGGCGGCGAGGATGACGGCATCCGCGTGGATCAGGTAGCGCGTACCGTCGGCCTGGTCGAAGCCGTAGGCGCCGAAGACGACGTTGTCGCGCACGAGCAGGCGGGTGATGTAGACGTTGTCGAGGATCGGGACCTCGAGCTGCTCGGCCTTGCGCACGAGGGTGCGCTGGATCTCGAGGCCGGTGTAGTCGCCCGAGAAGGCGGTGCGGCGGAAGGTGTGCGCGCCGAAGAAGCGCTGCGAGATGCGTCCGTCGTCTTCGCGGGCGAAGTCCATGCCCCAGCGTTCGAGGTCGCGGATGCCGCGTTCGGCGCCCTGCGTGACGATCTCGACGGTGTGGGGGTTGGCGAGCAGATAGCTCTCCTTGATGGTGTCGGCGGCGTGCTGCTGCCAGCTGTCGTCGGCGTCCATGGTGCCGAGGGCGGCGTTGATGCCGCCGGCGGCGAGGGAGGTGTGGGCATCCTGTCGGGGGCGTTTGCCGACGGCGAGGACGTCGATGCCGTGTTCGGCGACCTCGATCGCCGCGCGCAGCCCGGATCCGCCGGTGCCGATGACGAGGATCGTGGTGGAGATCTGACGTTCGCGAGTACTCATGCTCTCGACGCTAGTTAGGTCACCCTAATAACTCCAATGCATAGTTCCTCTTCGAACCATGTTGGTAGCCTATGGACATGAACCTCGAGCAGTTGCGCGGATTCGTCGAGGTCGCCCGCCTCGGGCACTTCACGCGGGCGTCCGAATCGCTGCACCTCGCGCAGCCGTCGCTCAGTCGGCAGATCTCGACGCTCGAACGCGAACTCGGTGCCGAACTCTTCCATCGCGCGCGCGGCCACATCGCCCTCACCTCCGCCGGCGAGACGCTGCTCCCCCGCGCCCAGCGCATGCTCGCCGAGGCCGAGGCGATCAAGGAGGAGATGGGCGAGCTCGCCGGCATCCGTCGCGGACGCGTGCGCCTGGGCGCCCCGCCCACCCTGTGCATGAGCCTCGTCGCCGAGGCGCTTGCGGCCTTTCACGTCGCGCACCCCGGTGTCGAGCTGCAGCTCGCCGAGGCCGGATCGCGCGCGCTGGTTGAGCAGGTCGCCGTCGGCGCGGTCGACATGGCGCTCATCACCGAATCGGCCGGCCCGCCGCCCGCGGGCGTGAGCCTGACGCGGATGCCGCTGCTGGCCGAAGAGCTCGTCGTCGTGTCGTCGGCGTCTCAGCCGCCGGTGTCGACGGCATCCGCCATCGGCCTCGACGAGCTCGCCACCCTGCCGCTCATCGTCTTCGACGAGACGTACGAACTGCGCGCGACGACGGATGCCGCGTTCCGCAGCGAGGGCCTCGAACCCGCGCCCGTGCTCGCCGGCGCCGAGATGGACGCCGTGCTGCGCTTCGTCGAACGCGGTCTCGGCGTCGCCGTCGTGCCCGCGATGGTGCTGCTCGACCAGCCCGGCTTGCGGTCGATGCGCCTGTCGCACCCCATGATGACCCGCACGGTCAGCCTCGCGCACCGCTCGGACGTACGGCCGGCGATCGCGGTGTCGGCCATGCGGAAAGTGATCGTCGCGACCGCGGTGGAGGTGGCGCGGCGGGACCCGGCGATCACGAGCCTGGTGGAGGGGTAGGGGTCTAGCGCTCCTCAACCGGGTCGCCCGGCCGATCTTCACGCGAGCACACGAGAGCCTCCGCTTCACTCATCAAGTACTGTCGCCAGCTCTCCGTCATGGCCGCCAAGCCAGAGGGGGTGCCTTCCTCCAGCGGCATGTATCTCACGAACGGTGCCACCGACTCCGGGTAGCCGAAGTCGGCGTAGATCAGTTCGACGAACTCGAAAGGATCCTTCAGATTCTCCCTGAGTTCGTACGTCGCGAGCAGCTCGAGATAGAGCCACTTTCGGACAGACAGCTCCGGCTCGAGCGTCGCCTGTTCTCCCACACCGAGGATCTCCCGAATATCCGCGATCGCGCTGCCATCGAGCTCCGAGAGCTCCTGGATGACCGGGTCGACAGGCGATTCGAGATCAGCGCGCTTCGCCAGAGCGACGACAGTCGTCGGCTTCACGATGCCAAGCGATAGCCCGAGTCGCAGGTCGTCAACCGTGAGATCAACTCCGGAGCGACTGAGAAACCGAATGTCGAGTTCAAGCCTCATCGACTCACCACCCGTTCACGTCCTTCGGGATCGGCACGAACCGCCCACTCACCACTGTTCCTCCGCCGGCGCGGACCCGGGGTTCAGCAGCTCGCCGACAGCATCCAGCACGATGCGGGCAGACGCCTCGGCCTCCAGTATCTCCAGTTCCTGACCCAGAGTGAGGTTGCGGCGCTCGCGTAACTCGGCGTAGCCGGCCCACGCGGCGTCGAGCGCGTGCAGCTGCTGCGCTGCGTCCCACACATCGCTGTCGCTCACGCGACCGGAGACGTAGAAGTCGCGGAGAACTGTGCGCGTGAGCATCCGTCGGCTGTCGTTCTCCAGCGCCTCGATCGCGCGCGTCCGCGCGACCTCCGTGCGCGCAACGCTCCCGCCGCCGATGCGCCAAATCGAGAGGCCGAGCCCGAGGACCGTGAGGAGGCCGAACGTGAGGAGCAGAAGTCGCATCCACAAGGGCGGATCGTGCATGCCGTCCGCCAGAACGGTCGTGCCGACGAGTACGCCCGCGCCGAGCAACACGATCAACCCCGCGGCGATCCCGCGCGTGACGATCTTGGCGTTATCCGCACGAGTGTCGATGTTCTCGATCTCGCGGAGGGTCTTGTCGCGCGTGCGCGGGTCGAAGACGTAGGTGGCGAGCCATTCCGACCAGCGGGGTTCGCTGGCGATCGGCCCGAGTTCGCGCGCCTCCACAGCGGGCGGCTCACCCGGGTTCGACCGGCGCCGCCAGAGCGGACCTGCGATCGACGGCGCCAGGTGTTCGTCTCGCGAGTTGTTCATGAGGTAGGTCGCGCGCCACTCTTCAGGGCATCGCGCCAGTGTTCTAACGATCTCGGCGGCGCTGGCTTCGGCAGGTGACCCGTCCCCGGGGAATCGCAGGAAGACCTGGAACGGATGCTCCGGGTCCCGGTCGAGGAGAGATGAGAGCCACACTCTGATCCGCGCAGGATCGTCGTGGTCGGGACCGACCCAGTCGAGCTTCACCCCGCGCTCGCTGAGGAGCTCGTGATCCACCCGACCGAACACCAGGCGCCGTGCGGCATCCATCGGAGTCTCCCACGAGCGATCGGCCCGGACGCGCTCGACCTCGTTTTCGTATGCGCCAACGGGGAAGGAGACACCCGCGTCAACGCCGTTCGGCACGCCGCTCACCCAATCCCAGTGAACGGCCTTGCCGTCGGGCGAGATGTCGATATCGACCCAGTCGCACTCGGAATCCCCACATCCCGGGCACGATGAGATCAGCGCACGCCGCTCGTCGACCTCGACCGTGAAGTGGTCGATGTCGACGGGGTGGAGGCCGGAGGAGAGGCTGGCGGCGACTGAGACGTCATTGATGTAGATGCACAGCTCCACGCCCGTGCTGCTCGCCTCCGACGGCTCGATCGCGAAGCGGATGCTGTCACTTGCGATGCGCTCCCAGCGACGCCCGTCGATCACGCGCGGCACCCATCGTTCTCGTCTGGGCGGGTGGGGGATGCCGAGCTCTTCGCACGCAGCGAGGAGAAGCCGCTCGGTGGCGACCTCGTCGTTGGCCGGCTGCCCGGCGAGAATCCGGAGGCTCGGGCTGTCGAGGTCGTCGACGAGGGCGGCCACCGCGGCATCGATGACGCGGAGGCTCCAATCCTCGCCCCTCGCGTGCACCGCGCGGACGATCGCGTCGAAGAATCGGAGTTCGGGGGTTTCAGTCATTGAGGGACCTCCTGTTCCCCACCGCATCAGCGACCCCACATGACTTCACCATCGCAGCCAATGCTCCTTCTTCCACTCCAGAAGACACCGACGGCACCGCCTCGACCGCGATCACACGCCGGACGAACATCCAGATCAGGCCAACGCCCACGAACAGCGCGCTCCCCAGCACCATCCACATCGGCACGGCGCGGGCCCAGCCCTCGACCTGCACCTCGTCGACGACGAACCCGAGCCAGAATGTGACTGGCCCGCACGATGCGGCGATCGCCCCGCTGACGGAGAGGTGCCACGGAACGCCCGTCTTGCGAATCATCAGCCGCACCAGCACGCAGACCACCACTGCGACGGTGAACGCCACGGGAAGAGCAGCAATGTTGCGCGCGAGGGCGTCGCGGCGCTCTTGTGCGAGAAGCTCCCAGGCGGCGGTGAAGGACGGTGTCCACGACCCGACGGAGATCGCCAGCGCGAGCGCCGCGAGCCCGAGATATGCGAACGCCGCGATGATCGTCTGCCAGACCGCACGCGTGCGCAGCGACATTACCGACGCGCCACCTATGCCTGCTTCTGGTCGCACCAGAATCACCCCCTCATGAATAAGACGACCTACTGCGTCGAACATGACGGCGCTACGCCACCTGTTACGCGAACGAGACGAGAAGCCTCGAGTGCTTCAGCGTGCGAACACCATCGGGAGCATCAGCTCCAGCGCCTGCATGGTGAGAACGACGGTCCAGTACGTCATCGCCACGAAGGCCAGCGACTGCGAGATCACCGACACCATCAGCGGCGCACGCTCGGTGCTGCCCTGCCGCCGGACGACGACGTGTCGCCCGATCACGTAGACCAGGGGCGACAGGAAGGTCCACGCCCAGGGAAACGGCTGGAGGAACCCGCGACCCGTCAGCGCGCGCACATCAAGCACGGCGAATCGAACGGATGCCGCGTACGCGCCCCATCCCAGAATGAACGACGTCCACAGCCACGGGCTGAAGAAGAGCTCGAAGAACAGTGACATGAACTCGCTCATGCTTTCCGCGGAGTCGTATGTCGGCCGGTCTACGCGCGCGACATCATCGACCATCAGTTGGACGATTTGCGGGAAGATCCGCTGCCAATCAGCGAGGTAGCCGAACGCCAGAATCGACGTCAAGATCGGCAGGGCGACGATGAGCCAGTTCCAGACGGTGCGCGAGCTTGCCGGCGGAAGGCTCTGCGCCGGAGGCACGATCATGCGTTAGCCTCGCGTTCGGCATCCGTTCGGTCATCGAGGTTCACCGTCGTGTAGAGGTCGACGCCGAGCGCCGCGACCTGCGCCATCAGCTCGGCCGGCAGCACGAATCCGCCCTGGGCGGAGTCGGAGTCGGCCGTCCACCAGATGCAGGTCTCACAGTCCGCCGGAAGCAGAGGCACCCTCCCCGCTACGGGACGGCAGGCATCGAGCAACCAGCGCAGCGCGACAGTGCCGGTTCGGTCGTCTTCGGTGTTGTCCATCCGGTCGGAGTCGATGCACCAGACGTTGCACTCCTGCACACGACCCGAGCGCAGAACTGTGCCTCTGGGGATGACCCCGGTGGGCTGGATGCCGAGCACCTCCGTGATGGATGCCAGTGGCGTCTCCATCGATCGCACGACGAAGGATGCCAGCCCGGATTGAATCATGCGCGCCACTCACCGTTTCCTTTGTTCATCATCGCTCTTGAAGCTCTTCCAGAATCTGTAGAGTCCGTTTCCCAGCGCGATGATGCCGAGGCCGCCGGCCACGGTGACCTCGAACGGTTGGTCTTCCCGCCTCGTAGTCGGAACTCCATCGCGGACATCCAGCCAGTACGCGAGCGCCATCAGCGCGACCCCCGCGAAGAACAGGACGAGGTTCAACCACCGATACGCGTTTCGCCTACGGGCGCTCACTCATCCTCCGATCGGCACTGTCGCAAGCAGCACGGCGAGAAGGATCAGAGTCGAGACACCGCACGAGCCGACGATCATTGCGTTGATCCGAATGCGGTCGCGAGTCGACGAACTGCGACGCGTGAAGGCCCGGGATCGACGATTCCGCTGTCGAATCGCGAGCAATGCGACCGTCGCCAGGACTTGCAAGGCGCCAAGCCCCGCCACCATGGCCGTTGTCTGGACCGCAAGCGGCACGTGCAACCGGAAGAACAGGATCACCAGCGAGGCCAGCGCCATAGCCAGCAAGCCGATCCCGAAGTTGACCGCCCACTTCGGATCGGCGTCGCGCACAATTCGCTCGGTGGCTTTCTGCCCGTAAACGTCGGCAAGAGCGCGGATGCCCTTGACGTTGAGCCGAATAGCTGTCCGAGGATTCACAATGAGCAATGCGCCGACCATCGACGTCGAGGAGACACCGAAGAGCATGATCGCCGCATCAGCGACGGCGGGTTCAGCCATGAACGTGCCGAGCTTCACCCCGTGCGCGACCGAGAACGTCGGCGAGTCGCCTGACGGGGGTCCCACTGCTGCTCTCGATCGTCACTCAGTTCCTCCGGTAGTCGCTATCGCTTAGAGCCTTCGTGGAATCACCGCAAAGGCCACGCCCCATTGAAGAGACGACCGAACGCCCGGAATATGACGCGACTTCGGACCATTCTTCGGGGTGTCAGCCGTTGCGATCAGCTCGTCGCCAGAAGGGGCTCCCTGAGCGACCGCGACGAGCCCGTCCGAGCCGTTCGTCTGTCTGCGTTCCCCTCGAGTGGTCCGGCTGGCCATCTCTCTCTCCCCCCCCCCCCCCCCCCCCCCCCCGGGTGCCACGGGCGACACAGCAGGAGGAAGATCGAGCTCTGCCAAGGCTCGGCCGACGGCTCTCCACCGCGCTGCCGATTCCGCGGAGAGTGGATGCCTCGGAGTCTCTTCGAGGTCCTTCAGCTCGTCACCCAGGATCACCTCGATGACTCGCGCAAGTGCATCATGCAGTGCCCGGGTAAGCAGGTACGCACCGATGTACTCGCCGTTCGGCACGGGTGCGAGCTCGGTCGTGTAGCACCGGGCGAAGGCGTCGGCCGCCTCCGCTCGGAGAAACGGGAATTCGATCGAGTCGATCCACGCCCTGAGGAACTCATCGCAGGGTCCGGCGTCCTCGAGGTGACGTTCATCGTCGAGGAAAAGCTGGGTGTGGACTTCATGCGGAGCGAACGAGTGCGCGCGTTCGATGGCTTGAGCGAAGGCCCCGTCGTAGACGAGGTCGACGAGGCGCGGCTCGGTCCGAGCGGCACGCATCAGCGGACCACGTCATGGCCGATGGCACGGAGCACGTCAGCCAGCCACACGAGACCGTACGACAGAGCAGCGTCCGGATGCGATGAGACCGACGCGAGGTGCGCAAGACTCTCACTCAGTTGCCCGATCGTGAGCGCACTCGGTTCGCGGATTACGTCGTAGAGATCATCAGCGGGGATCGACCAGAAGTAGTCCTCTCGAAGCGTCACGACCGGTCCTTCGAGCTGTTCGAGATGCCGCAGCAGCACGGACGTCGCCGCCCTGAGGGTCTCGATCGGCACGTGCAGTTCGTATGTCGAGCCGTCGTTGCTGTCACTCATCTTTGATTCCTTCCGATGGCTCTTCTAGGCGAGCGTTGTTTTCGCTACAGCAGGCAGATGCAGAGCGCGTCGGGTTCTGCCAGTGAGTTGCTCCAGACAACGACCTCAGCGTCGGATCTCGCTGGCGCTTCCAGCAGGATCTCGTTGCGGACGTTCATGACCGCGATCCGCCCGGAGGTGCGAATGACTCCTCGCCACCGAAGCGTCATCCCCTCTCCTGTCGAGCACTCATCGTCCGAATCCGAGAGACACACTGACGTCACACCGTCGAACTCGTTCATTGCGCCGACGGCAAGAGCACTATCGGTTGCCGCAACCGCGTCGCTTCCCATCGCCGTGGGCAGGCGCCCGACATCAGGATCGAGGACCAGAACCAGAGCATCAGGGATCGGCGCCGAGATGCTCCGCGGGCCTTGACGTTGTGGAAACCGCGTTGCTCGATCACCGAGGAACCTCGCTGAACGCGATCAGCTCGTCGACCCTGAACTTCTTCAGTTCTTCGTCCTGGCTCCAGCGCCTCACCGTGAATGCGAAGAGAAGCTGGTCGCCCTCATGCTCGATCACTGCCACGAGGACATCCGAGCCTCCGATCGTGGCGACGTCGGAGCCTCTCCACAGGCCGAGAACAGACGACGCCGGCAGTGTGAAGACGACGCCCGGCCGCCTCCAGCCCGCGATCAGTGACATTCCGGACGAGTCGATGACCAAGGTCGATTTCATTCCGCGACCGGCGTCCTTGCCCACCAGCCTCATCCGATGGGCCGCGACGAACAGATGTCGATCCCATTCCGTCCGCACCCGAACAGGCCCCTCTCCGACCTGCGATAACGGGATCGATACAAGGTTCGACAAGTCGTCGGGCAACCGAGGCGATCCGAAAGACTCGGCGTGATTTGCATTCCTCGACACCTGCGCCGCGATGTGCGGCGACGGATCAGGGCCCGCGACGTCAGACGTGGCGAAGAAGTCGAGACCGCTCGTCAACTGGTAATAGAGCACTATCGGGGTCACGATCACAAGCGCGACAGAAGCGATCAACAGTTCAGGAACCTGGATAGGAACGAACCACAGAATGAGCGCGCCGGAGATGCCGACGTACACCAGGCACACGACGACCATAATCATGCGGATGCGGCGCTGCCTCGCAGCCCACGTCCAGAAGCTAGGTGATGACAAGCTTGCCCACCGTTGATTCCCCCGATCATCCCGAACGCGCGCAGCGTTCGCAGTCCTCCGTTGCAGCGTCCGCCACTCCACTGAAGAGACGACCGAGCGCACGAATCATGACGCGACTTCGACAGATCCCGCGCTACTCCAGGCTGAACTAGAGCAAGTCGTTCAGGCTGACTCGATGCCACTCGCCCTTCCCCATATGAGAGACACCGACGAAAGGCGGTCGCTGTTCGGCCCGAAACATGAGTCGGAGAGGACCGTTCATCAGGAGCGACACAGTGTTGAAGTCGTACCAAGCGAGCGCATGCCGCAACCGGGTGTGCTGCGCCCAGCCGTGCACGAAGACCCATGCCAGAAACGCGATGGGAATGACCAGCCACAACAGGATGCTGCGTATGAACATCAGCAGGAGTCCGCCGACGATCTCGAGAAACCGCGCACCGCGGGTCGAAGCGCTCACGCTGCTCTCCTCGCCTGCGTCAGCAACGCCTCATCGCGACGAGGGGGATGTCGCGCTCGAAACAGTTCAGTACGCGTTATTGACGCGATCGTCTTCGAACACCTCCCCTCACCTTGAAAGCCCATGAATCGCTCGGCTCGTCAGCCCGAGCATGCCCGCTCGCGGACCCTGCCGTCCGAGTTGAGCCACATTCCGTTCGGCATGCCGTCCGCTGGGATCTCAAGTAGAGCTGACGGAGTTCCTGGGACGTCTCCCTGCACCTCAATGAAGTACTTAGTCCCAGGCTCGAGTGCTGGCATGGCGAACTCCACCGTCGAGAGTCCGTCGCTATCGGTGCCAGCTTGGAGCACAGTGCCAGCCCGAAGATCAGCCTCGCCCTCAGCATGCCAAATGGTCTCGTCGCTCGGTTCGCCCATTCCTCGATGCCATTCCTGGACGAGGATGTCAGTGGCGACCTGCCCCTCACAGACGGTGAAGAAAAGGTCTCCTCCGCTGACGAGCATCTCGTACTTGCCATGGTGGTAATAGTCATTGCACGCGGCCAACGAAAGGAGAAGTCCGATCAGAAGCGTCCCGGTCAGAGTCGCTCGAGAAGTAAACCGAAGCCTAGATGACTGACTCTCGGTACTACCACTTGAAGCAAATCTCTTCATATCCACCTCCAGGTCCAGCAGCCCATTCGATCGGGTTCAGGCACCCTCCGCCACGCTCATTGGGCCACTGCCCGAACACCCCGGACAAGATCAAACCCGCAGCCCAGACCGCGACGTATGCGTCGTTTCCCATTGTTGCCGACTGAACGGTGTGATTTGACTCGTGTCTGACGAGCTCAGGATGCGCGATGAAACCGTCTCGGGTGTAGTCCGTGACGATCACGTTTCCCAGAGTGATCGTTCCACCGAGCTTCGACCCTGCGCAGAGCACGAGCCCATTCTCGAACCAGTCGCAGCTCGCACCGCCGATCGCCGCAGTAGCGATGCCGAAAGCCGTCAGCGGGATGTTTCGCGCAAATCTTGCTACTCCCGCAGCAAGATTCCAAGCATTAGAGACTGCATCCACGACCCCTCGTAGGGCGCCTCCCGCCCACTGGTTGATCAGGCATGCCGCTGGATTCGGCATAAAGAAGCAGCTACTCGATCCACCAAACTGACTTCCCCGGCAGGCAGTGTCGCCGAATCCGCAGCCGACCATGTTGCGCAGGTGCAACTGAGTGGTGAAGTCCGAAGAACGATCCCTCGGATCCTTGGCGAAGTTGCGTGGCGCCTTACCGTCGAGATCCCCCATCGAGTGCTTGGGGAGCCTTGACCCCTTCTTCTTTCCTAGCGCAGCCGCGATCCCGCCCTTCTTCATCGCATTCTTCATGTTGGCCGTCGCGACGCCGCCCTTGAGTCCGCCACCGATCGGCAGGAACCCGAGGTGGTCGCTGAACGCGACCGGGGAGTTCTCGACATACGCGAACCGGTTCAACGACTGCGGGCGCACCAGCAACCCGCGCCACTCATCCGGCTGCACCCACGACCCGGTCGCGGTGTCGTAGTCACGGGCGTAGTAATGATCCAGCCCGAGAGTCGCATCACCCGGCTGCCCGTCGTTACCGACCAACGACGCCCACCCGGTGGACTCGAACCCGGCAGCACCGAAATCCGCATAATCCATGAGGTCCGTGATCCGACCCCCGGCATCCGCCGTCGCCGTCGCATTGCGCGCATCACCCAACACCCACGCATCGTCATACGCACCCGACTGGAACACGACCTCACCCGTCGGATCCCGCAACAACTCCGTCGACCCGTGCAACCCGCTATCCGTCGCAACCGGGGAAAGACCATCCCACGTCGTCCCGGTCGTATCCGACCCAAACCGGGTCTCATCCGTCACCGACGTCCGACGATCCAACCCGTCATACCTATACGACGTCGACCGCCCCTCCGTCTGCGTCGACAACAACCGCCCCGCCGCATCATGACCAAACGACGTCGGAACACCATCCACCGTCTGAGACGACCGATTACCCGCACCATCGAACGAGTACGACGCAGAACCCGCATTCACACCCGTCGTCTTGGTCGACGTGAGCTGCCCGGCGGCGTTGAACTGTGCCGTCAGATGAGAATCCCCCGCCTCAGCGCCCGTGACATCCCACGACGTGCGATTACCCGCCTCGTCATAGCCGTACGCGTTCGTCTCACCATCGGATGCCTCCGACTGCGTCAGGCGACCCAGGTTGTCGTACGTGAAGGTGTGAGAGAGGGTGTCGACTGTTTGCGTGGTGTCGGGCCCTTCGACAGGCTCAGGGACCGACGGTTCCGCGATCTCGGGACCCGTGATCGTGCGGACGGAGTCCGTCACACTGCCCGCGGCGTCGTACTCGTACGTGTACTCGAGCGACGCACCGGCGGGAACCGGAGACTCCACCTCGGGCAGCGTGCGCCGCTCGAGATAGTCCCACGTCTTCACGCACGGCTTCTGCCCACCCGCGGTCGGCGCCTGGCGCTCGGCGAGATACGTGCCCACGGCACGGCACTCCACGGCATCCGTCAGCAACGGCTCCGGCTCGGGCTCGGCAGGCACCGGCTCCGGCTCGGGCGTCTCGTGCAGCACCCGCGTGACCTGACCCAGCGGGTCGTACTCGAACGAGCTCGTCACCTGGTTCGGACGGGTGATGCCCGTCAACCGGCTCTCGGCATCCCACGCATACTCGACGACCCCCTCGGGCGTCGACTGCGTCGCCACGTCACCCGCGGCGTCGAACGTGTACGCCGTCTCGGTGCCATCCGGATACGTCAGCGACTCGCGCAGACCCGCCGGCGTGTACGTCGAGGTGAGCGTGTCACCCCGGGTGTCGGTCTGCTCGAGCAGACGACCCACCTCGTCGTAGACCCACCCGGTCGTGCCGGTCGGGTCATCCATCACGATCGGCTGCTGCTCGCCGCTGTACTCGAACGACACCTCGCCGTCCGCCCGCACCAGCGTCTCGACATCACTGCGCACGTCGTACGTGTATGCGGCCACGAGCCCGGCCGGGTTCGACACCCGCTCGACGCGACCGGCGTCGTCGTACGCCGTCTTCGTCTCGATGCCCGTCGGACCGGTCTCGGTCGTCTGACGCCCCGCCGCGTCGTAGGCGAAGGTCGTCTCCGCCCCCAGCGGGTTCGTGATCTTCTCGAGGAGACCCGTGGCGGTGTACGCGTACGCGGTCTTCACGTTCACATCGGCGGCGGCATCCGCCCCGGGCTCGTAACCCTCGATGACCCCGACGAGCTGACCCGCCTCGTCGTACGAGAAGGCTGTCGCCTCGCCGACCGGATCGACGGCCTGCGTCTGCCGGCCGGCCTTGTCGTAGGCGTACGCGCTCACGCCGCCCGCGGCATCCGTCGCCGTCACCAGGCGCGATGCCTTGTCGTAGGCGTAGGTCGTGACCCCGCCGAGCGCATCGGTCTGCGACACCAGGCGCCCGGCGGCATCGTAGGCGTAGGTCGTGCGCGCCCCACCGGGCGCGACGATCGCCGTCTGCTGCCCGTTGCGGTCGTACTCGATCGCGGTCGTGCGACCGTCGGCATCGAGGATGCTCGTGATCCGCCCCACGGCGTCGTACGAGAATTCGGTGACCGCACCGGTGGCATCGGTCTCACGCAGCACCTGGCCGGCGGCATCCACCTCGTAGAGCGTCGGATTGCCGTTGCGGTCGACGACCCCGATGAGGTTGCCGTCGATGTCGTACAGGTACTCGGTCTCGAACCCGGCCGGGTCGGTGACGAGCGTCACCCGATCCATCGGGTCGTACTCGTAGGTCGTGACGCCGCCCGCGGCGTCGGTCTGCGACACCACGCGTCCGGCGGCGTCGTACTCCACCGACGACGCGGCACCCGTGGCGTCGGTGGTCGTGACCGGGCGACCGAGATCGTCGATCGTCGACGTCGTCTCGGCACCGAGAGGATCGACGGATGCCGTCTGCACCCCGGTCTCGTCGTACCGGCGCTCCCACTCCCCGCCGTTCGGATCGATGACACCCACCGTGCGGTAGGCCTCGTCGAGCACGAACGCGGTGGTTCCGCCCTCGGCATCCGATGACGCCGTCAGGTTGTCTTCGCCGTCGTAGGCGAACGTCGACGCACCGCCCTCGGGGTCGGTCGCCGTGACCAGGCGCGCCAGCGCATCCCACGTGTAGCCGGTGACCGCGCCCATCGGGTCGGTCGCCGCCGTCAGCTGCCCGTTGCCGTCGTAGGCGTAGGTGGTGACCCCGCCCTCGGCATCCGTCGTCGATGCGAGGCGGTCGCCCGCATCCCAGGCGAACGACGAGACGCCGCCGGCCGCATCGGTCACCGCGGTGAGGCGGTTGCTCGCGTCGTAGGCGTACGTCGTGACCCGGCCGATCGCATCGGTCGACGACACCAGGTTGCCCCGCGCGTCGTACGCATAGGTCGTGGCGGCTCCCGACGGCAGGATGCTGCGCGTCAGGTCGCCCGCCGCGTTGTACTCGAACCGCACAGACGTGCCGTCGGCCTGCTGCACCTCGGTGATCAGGCCCTGCGCGTTGTAGACGTTGGTCTCGGTGCGGTCGCCGTCGAGATCGGTCGCCGTCTCGACGTCGCCGCCATCGGTGTACGTGTAGCTCGTGACGGTGCCCGACGGGTCGACCTCCTCGAGCAGGTTGCCGTCGTCGTCGTAGGTGTACTCCCACGTGCGACCGGCCTCGTCGGTGTGCGACGACACGTTGCCGACGTCGTCGAACTCCCACGTCGCCTTCTCACCGGCGGTGTCGACGATGCCCGTGATGCGGGCCTTGTCGTCGTACTCGAACACGGCCACGCCGCCCTCGTTGTCGGTGTAGGTCGTCTTGCCATCGGCGTACGCGAAGGTGCGCACGTTGCTCTCGGCATCCAGCTGCCGCACCACGCGGCCCGCCGCGTCGTACTCGTTCACGAGATACGTGACGCCGTTGCCGTCGGTGGCCGTGAGCATCCGGTGCTCGGCGTCGTACGTGAACGACTGCACGGTGCCGTCGGCGCTCGTGATCGACATCAGATCGCCGGCGTCGTTGTAGGCCAGCGACCAGGTGCGTCCATCCGGCAGTGTGAAGCCCGTGATACGCCCGACGCCGTCGCTCGCGACCTGCACGGTCTGCCCGGCGGCGTCGGTGATCGAGGTCAGCGGCGTGAACTGGTGCACGTCGGGGTCGGATGCCCCGTACGTGAGGGTCGTGGCGTTGCCCTGGCGGTCGACGTGCCGGGTGAGCTCGCCGATGCCCCAGATGTCGGCGGCGTCGAAGACCCAGGTCTCACCCTCGTCACTCGTGAGGTTCAGCTGGCCCGCGCCGCCCTCGGTGAGCGTGAGGCCGAGCCCCTCCTCGCCCGTGTAGCCACCGGCGCCGTCGCTCGCGAAGACGAATGACGCACCGTCGCCGCGCACGACCATGACCGAGTCGTCGTCGAAGCGCTGCGCCCGGGCTCCCAGCCCGAACGTCCAGCCCGCGCCGACCCGCGAGAGCCGGCCGTCCTGCGCGTTGTATACGAGGTTCGCCGCGATCGACTGCGCGCCGGGGCCCGCCAGGTCGAACAGCGGGAACGACTCGACCAGGTTTCCGGTCGAGAACGACACCGGATCGGCGCCGTAGGTCTGGTAGTTCTGGTAGCCCAGGTGGCGCCAGCGGGCGAGCTCGGCCTGCGACGGCGGCGAAGGCCAGCCGCCCAGCACGGGGTCGGTGCAGTCGAAGCCGATCGACTCGAGGTACCCGCCGAGGCTGCGGAACGTGCCGTCGACGATGCTGCCGAAGCCCTGATCGATGACCGGGCGGTCGTAGTTGTGGTCGAGGAACAGCGTCTCGACGTGCGCGTACGCCCCCGGCACCCCGCCGAACTGCGCGAACGGGAAGTTCGCGTTCGACGGCTCGATGTTCGACGGACGCCCCGTGTACGTCGGCATGTGCGTGACGAACGAGTCGCGCAGCTGGTTGTCGGCACCCGAGCCGCGCGAGTAGGCCATCGTGCCGCCCTCGGCCTCGTTGCCCCACGCGTACCCGTTCCAGGTCGCGAAGCCGAAGCTCACGGTGGCGACGGGGTTGGCGGATGCCGCGACCCCTGCGCGGGTATCACGGGAGACGAACGGGATGCCGGCCGGCCGTGTCAGCACGACCTGCGCCTTGCACTGCAGCGCGAGGTAGTTGGCGAGGCCCTCGACGAGGTTCCAGTTGTACGGGAACTCGGTCGCCGGAGCCGGCGTCTGCACGACGCCCTCGTCGTTGTCGGGGTCGAGCACCACCACCGGTCCCGGCGGAACCGGGAACGGGGTCCCGATCACCACGAACTGCGACAGGTGATCGGACTCGCCCTTGACCGTCTGCGTCTCGGCGTCGAAGTACGACGGCAGCTCGGTCCACGGCTCGTCGGGCGTCGAGCGCGTGTAGATGCGCAGGGTCGAGGTCTCGACCTCGGCCTCTTCGACGCGCGCCATGTCGACGTCGAACTCGAGCGTGATGCCCGGAATCACGTCCTTGACGACCGGGCCGTGCTCGGGGTCGTCGCTGGGCAGATCGATCAGCTCGGCGGGGAAGCTCGTGACCTTCTCGCCGGCATCGTTCAGCGCGACGATCTCGACCGGATCGCTCACCACCACACCCGAGGTGTCGACCACGGCCGAGCGGCGCGCCTGCGCCTCGGACGGCGCCTCGGTGAGACTGAGCGAGACGGGAGCCTCGAGGTCGTGGCCCGAGAACGTCGCCTGCACGCCGAGCGCGTCGGAGGCGATGTCGGTCGGCTCGCCGGGGGCGAGATCGGATGCCGCGGCCGAGGTCTCGATCGGCTTCGAGGTGCCGGTGGAGGTGTGGGTGGTGGCGCTGGTGGTCGTGGAGATGCCGCCCTGGACGGGCGGGGCCGCCGGGGCGGGGGTCTCGGTGGCGGTGCCGGTGGTGTCGTCGGTGGTGTCGTCGGTGTCGTCGGTGTCGTCGAGCTCACCGTCGGCGTTCAGGCCGGCGGCCGCGTAGACCTTCTGCAGCACCTCGGAGCGGGCCTGCTCCATGACCTCTTGGGGCGTGAACGGTGCGGGCGCCACGGCGCCGACACCGAGAACCAGCGCCGCGATCGCACTGACCGCGACGGACCTCGACCACATCAGCGACCAGCCTCGGTGGAGTCGTCGGTGTCGGGCGTCGTGTCGGTCGTGGTGTCGGGGGTCGTGTCGGGCGTCGGGTCGGTGCCTTCGGCACCCGGGGAGGTGTCGGCTTCTGCGGCGGGTTCGTCGAAGACGTCGAGGTCGGAGTCCGCGTCGGCATCCGAGTCGGTCTTGGTCGGCGCAGCGGCATCCGTATCGGTATCCGTGTCGGTGTCGGCATCCGCGTCATCACCCGAGTCGATGTCCGCCGTGGCGGCGGCGTTGCGGCGGCGCTGCCAGATCCAGAGTCCGAGGCCGCCGCCGATCAGCACGACGGCGAGGATGATGATCCACAGGGCGATCGTGCCACCGGTGATGGCGAGGTCGTCGACGCGCACGACGCAGGCGGCGAGCTCCGCAGCATCCGAGACGCCGTTGCCGTCGTAGTCCTCCGAGCCGTCCGCGCAGGTGCGCGTGCCGCAGATCACGAACTCGACCCAGTCGCCGATGCGGTCGCCGTCGGCGTCTTCGAGCGAGTTCGAGCAGGTGTCGGTGCCGCAGACGAGGCGCTCGGCGAAGTCGGGGATGCCGTCCTTGTCGCGGTCGGCCGTGGGCGAGGCGCACGTGGTGCTGCCGCACGAGAGCACTTCGGTCCAGTCCGGGATGCCGTCGGCGTCGCGGTCTTCGGTGCCGATCGCGCAGGTCGCGGTGCCGCAGACCTCGCGCTCGACGACGTCGGGGATGCTGTCGCCGTCGGAGTCCTTTTCATCCGCCGAGGCGAACACCACCGGAGCGGCCGCGACGCTCGCGATCACCGTGTCGGTGGAGGCGGGTTCGACCGCTTGTGCCATGACCGGTGTCGACATCAGCGACACCAGTGCGACTGCTCCGACGATTGCGCGCGCGACAACACGTCGCACCATGTACTTGGGCAAAGTCATCCCCCCGGATGCTCACAGGCGCCTCATATGCGCCGCTCTGGGGATTCACAGTGGCCTATGTCTTCGCGCAATTGCAAGCCGAATTGCGCGACACGCCGGGCGCAGAAAAAAGATTCCGTTCTCGCGTCATAAAACGCGGAGTTCCTCGTCTAGGCGGTAGCACGAGCACTTTCCCCGCCCGCCGCTTTTGGCATTTTGGTATATCGGGTGCGGGCGTTTATCCGTCGCGAATTTCGAATTCGTGCGGGGCGGGATCCTTCGACAGGCTCAGCGACCCAGTGCAGAGACGGGGCGACCCGGTGAGGGTGGGTCCCTGAGCTTGTCGAAGAGTCCCCCACAAGACACTCCTCCCCCGGCACAACTTCGGAGATCCGATTCGACACGCCGAACGAACGGATGCCGCGACCGGCGCGTCACGCCAGAACTCCGAAGTTGTGCGGGGGCGAGACACTCCCCGGGGACGAGAAAACCCCCGCCGCTCTCGCGACGGGGGTTTCAGGTGCTGTGCGCCCGAAGGGACTCGAACCCCTAACCTTCTGATCCGTAGTCAGATGCTCTATCCATTGAGCTACGGGCGCCCAGCCCGCTCAGCGGGCCGTGGAATAGCCTACATGAGACTCGACGCGAAAGCGAAACGAGCCCCTCAGGCGGTCTCGGCGGACTCCTTCTCGGCGTCCTTCTCCTTCTTCTTGCGCTTCGCCTTGGCGCGCTGCAGCGACGACAGCGCCTGCAGATCGACGAGCCGCAGCGCCTGCATCCGCGCCTCGCGCATGCGGGAGTAGTCAGGATCCTGATCGGGACGCATGCCCTCGACACGGAGTCGACGGTCGAGGTTGTGCCGCACGTCGGACCACGCACCCTCGCGCGCCTCTTCGACCATCGCGCCGAGCTGCTCGGGGTCGTCCATCATCTCGCGCAGCTTCGCCGCGACGCCGCTCGACTGCTTCGCCCGTCGCCGCAGGTTGCGCACATCGCGGTCGCGGTAGTCGTGCGTGCCGCGCGGATCGGAGTGCCGACCACGGGCCCGCTTGCGCAGGGCGGTGACGTTCGCGGCCGCAGCCTCGGACTCCTCGGCCATCGCTCGCAACGCCTCACGGGCGTCGGCGATGTACTTCTCGGTGTCGAAGATCCCGTCCTCGGCGATCGTCCCGACGAGGATGTGGTTCTTGATCGCGAGGCGCGCCGCAGCGGTCGCGATCGCGACGCCTTCGGCGATGGCATCCGCTGTTCGTCCCACCGGAACCTCCTCCCTTCGAGCGTACCCGTATCGCCCGCGCGCAGCCTCGGCCAGAATGGGCAAGAGCCCGCTCGGCTCGCCCTCGAGGAGTATGCATGCGGCCACTGACATTGCCCGGAAGCACGACCGTCATCACCGGCGCGGCCAGCGGCATGGGGGCCGAGGTCGCCCGCCAGCTCGCCGCCGCCGGCGCGCACCTCGCCCTCATCGACCACAACGCCGAGGCGCTGCAGGCCCTCTCGACCGAACTCGCCGGTCCGCGCAACCCGAGCGCGCCGCCCCTCACCATCCACGTGGTCGACCTGCGCGACGACGACGCGGTGTTCGCGACGGCATCCGACATCACCGCCGCCCATCCTCGGATCACCGCGCTCATCACCTGCGCCGGGTCGTCGATGCTCGGCGACATCGACCAGCTCACGATGGAGGAGATGCGCTGGCTCACCGACGTGAACCTCTGGGGCACCGTGTCGATCACGAAGGCGCTCCTGCCCGCGCTGCGCCGCGCCCCCGCCGCCCACATCACGCACCTCGCGAGCGTCTACGCCCTCGCCGCACCGGCCGGTCGCATCCCGTACGCGCTGAGCAAGTACGCCGTACGCGGGTTCTCCGAGGCGCTGCGGCACGAGCTCGAGGGCAGCACGGTGTCGGTCGGCGCGGTGTATCCGGCGGGCGTGCGCACCGGCATCATCCTGCACGGCAGGTACGCCGCCGCGATCCCGCCGGCCATCGCCGATCGGGCCGCCGCCGCACAGGCCGCGATGTACCACACCGAACCCGCGGATGCCGCGGCGCGCATCGTGCGCGCGACCGTCCATCGCCGGGCGCGCACCATGATCGGCCGCGAGGCCCGGCTCATCGACGTGCTCACGCGCCTCTCCCCCACCGGCTACTGGCGCGTCATGCGCGGGCCGCTGCGCGAGGCCATCGACACGACGACGCCGATCGACTGAGCCAGCGACCGGCCGTCAGCCCACCGCGCCGACCCAGATACCCGACGCCCACGCCTGCTGATCGCCGTTGCACCCGACATCGCCCGGGTACCCGCGCACGACCGCCATGCAGTTCGCCAGGAACTCGGGGTCTCCCCCGAACATCGACTGGTACGAGCCCGAGGCGTTGAGCGCGCCCCACACCTGGAACTGGTAGATGTGCGCGAGCTCGTGCGCCATGGCCCACTGCAGGCGCCCGGTGCTCCAGTTCGCGATGTCGGCGCGGTACTTGATGTAGCCGCCGCTGTTCGCGCAGGCCGGGGCCGTGCCGCCCGCGCACGACGACGACTCGTACAGGCCCACGCCCGCCCCGCCCACCTGGTCGAGGGCGGCGCGCACGCGCGCGTACCCGTCGGGTCCGCTCGTGCCCCAAGCCGGCCCGGCCGGACCCGCGGTGACGATCTGCGCCGCCTGCCAGTCGGAGACCTCCTCGCCCACCTTCTCGGTGAGCGCGTGAACAGTGGCGGTGGCCGCGACGACCACCGCGGGATCCGACCGCTCGGCGAGCACCGTCTGCTGCGCATTGAGAGCGGATGCCCGGTGCGCCGCCGTGTCGACCTTGCCGTCCGCGCCCTCCAATGCCGTGGAGAGAGCGGCGATCTCATCGACGAAGGCCCGGCGCACCTCGAGCACCGCGTCGCGGTCGGCGGCATCCTCTTCGGCGCGTTCGACGGCCCCTTCGAGATAGGCGGTGCGCGCGGCAGAGGTGTTCGCCTGCTCGGTCACGGCGATCAGTTCGGCGACCGTCTCGGCGCGCTCCGCCTCGAGAGCGGTGGCCCGATCGACCACGGCGCCGCCCACCAGGATCGCCGCAGCGATCGTCACCGCCATCGCGCGCCGGATCACTGCATGAATCCCGTGGTGTCGGTGAGCTCGGCATCCTGCTCGGCGATCTGCGAGCGCAGGGCCGTGAGCCGTGCGGCGAGGCCGAGGTTGTCGTCACCGATGTCGTCGAGACGCTCGGTGGTCTGCTCGACGCGCTCGTGGAGCTGGGCGACCTCGGCCGCACGCTGTTGGTCGGCGAGCACGACGATCGTCGCTCCCCCGATCAACAACAGACCCCCGACGACGACGGCTACGCCTCGCATACCGCTCCCCAGAGAACGCGAACACACCCAACAGGGCCAATATAGCGGTGTGCCGGGGCGGTGTGAGGGCGAAGTGCGGCGGACCGGCGTGCACTAACTCAGGAAGAACGGGCCGGATCCGGGCCCGGAGAGCGAAGATAACGATTTCAGGGGCCGGTTGTCCTGAGTTAGTGCCACGCACGCAGACCGCACACCAGACCGGCACCGAACGGACCAGCCCGCCCCTCAGACCTCGACGCCGCGCGCCAACCGCCGCTCGGCCGCGAGCCGCCCGCTCGCGAGGTGCTGCGGGATCAGCGTGCGCAGGGCGTCGGAATCACGGGCCTCGATCGCCTCGAGAATGATGCGGTGCTCCTCGGCCATCGCCAGGAGGTCGTCGTGCTGACCGAACAACCACTGCAGCCGCGTGAGGAAAACGCTGATCAGCTCGTTGAGCATGTCGTTTCCGGCGAGGCGCGCGGCGATCTCGTGGAACTCGCCCGCCGCGATCCGCGCACCTTCGGCATCGCCCGCGAGGGCCGCCGCCATCTCACGCTCGTAGGCGAGGCGGATGCGCTCGATGCCGTCCTCGTCGTGGCGCTCGGCGGCGAACACGAAGATCAAGGTCTCGATCGCCTCGCGCACCTCGGCGAAGTCCTGGATGTCCTGGCGCGTGAACTCGCGCACCACGGCCCACGTGCGCGGTCGTGCGACGACGACGCCCTCCGACACGAGAACGCGGATGGCTTCGCGCACCGGCAGCCGCGAGACGTGCAGCTCGGCGGCGATGTCACGCTCGACGAGTCGCGAACCCGGGGCGCGCCGACCCAGCACGATGTCATCGCGCAGTATGCGCGTCACTCGCACCGACTCCAGTTCGGTAGCCCCCGCCCCCGTCATTCCGGCAGTCTTGCACTCGCAGAGCGAAATCGCCAACTTTGGTATCCCAGGGCGAGAATATTCACCTGAATGAGACGAGGGACGGATGCCGCAGCATCCGTCCCCCGTCGTGAAATCGATCTCGACTCAGGGCAGGCGATTCGCCTTCGCCAGGTTCGCCTCGAGCTCGGCCGCGTTCTGCCGCACGACGTACGCCGGGCGATCGCGTTCGACCCGCCACGACTCGCTGAGGGGTCCGATGTTCACGGTGTCGAATCCGATCTCGTCGTAGAACTTCGTGACGAACGCGACGGCCTCGTCGTCGCCCGCGGTCGCGAGCGCGCGGCGGTCCGGCGTACCGGCCGGGGTTCCGTCGGACGTGATGTCGGCGGCCATGATGTGGTTGAACGCCTTGGCGATGCGCGAGGTGGGCAGGTGCGCCTGCACGATCTCGGAGGTCGTGGTCTCGCCCTTGTCGAGTGCGTCGATGTGGCCGTCGCGCTCGAAGTAGTAGTTGTTCGTGTCGAGCACGATCTTGCCGGCGAGCGGTTCGACCGGCACGTCACCGATCGCCTTGAGCGGCACCGTCACCACGACGACATCGCCCTCCGCGCCCGCGTCGACCGCGGTCGCCGCCTTCGCCTTCGGGCCCAGCTCGTCGATGAGATCCGTGAGGGTCTCGGGTCCGCGCGAGTTCGCGATCACGACGTCGTAGCCGGTGGCGACGGCCGCGCGAGCGACCTGAGCGCCGATGTGTCCTGCACCGATGATTCCGATAGTGGTCATGCAGGGGCCAACGCCCACCGCCCGCCGGTATTCCGAGAAGTCCCCGGATGACGTCGGCGCGCCCTAGGCCGAGGGTGACAGCGTCGACTTCTGCAGGGCATCCTCCGCGGCGACCCACGCGAGCATCGCGCACTTCACGCGCGCCACGTACTTCGACACCCCGCCGAGAGCCGCGGCATCGCCGAGCAGCTCCTCGTCGGGCTCAATCTTTCCGCGCGAGCGCATCGCCTCGCGGAAGGCCGCGATGCGCACGTCGAGATCGTCGACCGAGAGCCCTTCGGCGAGCTCGGCGAGCAGCGACGCGGACGCCTGCGAGATCGCGCAGCCGTGCCCCTCCCAGGCGATCGCCTCGATCGATCCGTCAGCCGCGCGGTGCACCTGCACGGTGACCTCGTCGCCGCACGTCGGATTGACCTGGTGCGACTGCGCCAGGATCTCGCCCCGCAGGCCGAAGCCGTGCGGCGTGCGCGAGTGATCGAGGATGAGCTCCTGGTAGAGGTTCTGCAGGTCGCCGGACGTCATGAGCGTGCTCCGAAGAAGTCGATGGCCGCGGCGACGCCGTCGATCACGGCATCCACCTCGGCGTCGGTCGTGTAGAGGTAGGTGCTGGCCCGCGTCGACGAGGTCACGCCCAGACGGCGATGCAGCGGCTGGGCGCAGTGGTGTCCGACACGCACGGCGATGCCGCGGTCGTCGAGGAACTGGCCGACATCGTGCGAATGGATGCCGGCGACGTCGAAGCTCGCGAGCCCCACGCGCGGCAGAGCGATGCCCGCGCCGAGCACTCGCACACCATCGATCGCGCCGAGTCCGTCGAGCAGGCGCACGCCGAGCTGGGCCTCGTGGGCGGCGATCCGCGGCATCCCGATCTCGGTCAGGTAGTCGACCGCTGCGGCGAGCGCGATCGCCTGCGAGACCCGCTGCGTGCCGGCCTCGAAGCGCTGGGGCGGAGCCATGTACTCGGCCTCGGTGGTGGTGACGGTGGTGATCATCGAGCCGCCGGTGAGGAACGGCGGCATGATCTCGAGCAGTTCGCGGCGGCCGTAGAGCGCGCCGACACCGGTGGGTCCGAGCATCTTGTGGCCGGAGAGCACGGCGAAGTCGACGTCGAGGGCGCGCACGTCGAGCGGTAGGTGCGGAGCCGACTGGCAGGCGTCGAGCATCACGAGCGCACCGACTTCGTGGGCGCGGGCGATCACCTGCTCGACGGGGTTGATCACGCCGAGCACGTTCGAGACGTGGGTGACGGCGACGAGCTTCGCACGGTCGGTGATGTGCTCGGCGAGGGTGTCGAGGCGCAGCGCCCCGTCGTCGTCGAGCGGGATCACGCGCAGGGTCGCACCGGTGCGCGCGGCGAGCTCCTGCCACGGGATGAGGTTGGCGTGGTGCTCCATCTCGGTCGTGACGATCTCGTCGCCCGCCTGCAGTCGCAGGGGCTCGGCCGCCGCGCCTCCCCGCCCGATCGAAGCGTTCGAGAGAGAGTAGGCGACGAGGTTCAGCGCCTCGGTGGCGTTCGAGGTCCAGACGATCTCGTCGTCGTCGGCCCCGATGAGGCGAGCGACCGTGGCCCGGGCGTCCTCGAAGAGCTCGGTGGCCTCGGCGGCGAGGGTGTGCGCTCCGCGGTGCACGGCGGAGTTGAACGTGGTCGCGAACTCGCGCTCGGCGTCGAGCACCGCGAAGGGCCGCTGCGAGGTCGCGCCCGAGTCGAGATAGGCGAGCGGATGCCCGTTCACCGCGCTCGCGAGGATCGGAAAGTCCTCGCGCAGCCGACGCACCTCGTCGTCGCTCAGCGGGGTGGCCGGGGCGGTGAGGGACGACGTGCTCATCCTTCTAGCTTCTCACCCCGAGACGGCCTCCGGGCCCTCGGGGGGAGCGACGACGGCCGCCGATTCGGACGGGACGGTGATCTCTCCGTCGACGATGAGCGCCTCGCCCGTCGCCAGGAGCACCTCGTCACCGGGGCCGACCGCGAAGGACGCGGGCTCGGGCGACAGGTTCACCAGCACCGCCAACGCACCGCGGTCGATCCGGTAGACACGGGCGTCGGGCGCGTTGCCTGCCGAGTTCGCGCTCACCTCGACCGTGACGCGGTTGCGCGACGAATCGGGGTCGGTGAGTTCGGGTCGGGCGCGGCGCAGCGCGATCAGATCGCGGTACAGCGCGTGCAGCCCGGCATGCGAGGGCCGGTCGAGTTCGGCCCAGTCGAGGTGCGAGCGCTCGAAGGTCTCCGGGTCCTGCGGGTCGGGCACCTGATCGGGGTCCCAACCCATGCGGGCGAACTCGGCGATGCGGCCCTCGGCGGTCGCGCGACCGAGCTCGGGCTCGGGGTGCGAGGTGAAGAACTGCCAGGGCGTGGAGGCTCCCCACTCCTCTCCCATGAAGAGCATGGGGGTTCCGGGAGCGGTGAGGGTGAGCACGGCCGCGACCGCGAGCCTCCCCGGCGACAGCGTCTGCGAGAGCCGGTCGCCCGCCGCGCGGTTGCCGATCTGGTCGTGGTCCTGGGCGAAGGTCACCAGTCGCCAGGCGGGGACCGTGTCGGCGACCGGTCGGCCGTGCGGACGCCCGCGGAACGACGAGAACGTGCCGTCGTGGAAGAACCCTCCGCGGGTGACCTTGGCGACGGCATCCGCCGCGGCGAAGTCCTCGTAGTAGCCCGCCGTCTCACCGGTCAGGGCCACGTGCACGGCGTGATGCCAGTCGTCGGACCACTGCGCCGTGAGCCCGTAGCCGCCCGCCTCGCGCGGGAGGATCAGCGTGGGGTCGTTGAGGTCCGACTCGGCGATCAGGGTGAGCGGCCGCTGCTGATGCGCCGACAGCGCATCGACCCGCTCGGCCAGCTCCTGCAGGATGTGCACGGGCTGCTCGTCGTGCAGAGCGTGCACCGCGTCGAGGCGGAGCCCGTCGACGTGGAAGTCGCGCAGCCACATCAGCGCGTTCTCGATGATGTACTCGCGCACCGCCGGCTCATCGAGGTCGATCGAGTCGCCCCATGTGTTGCGCTGACCGTCGCGCAGATACGGACCGAACTCGGGCAGGTAGTTGCCGCTCGGACCGAGGTGGTTGTACACGACGTCCTGGATGACGGCGAGACCGCGGGCGTGCGCGGCATCCACCAACCGCTGGTAGGCGCGCGGGCCGCCGTACTGCTCGTGCACCGCATACCAGAGCACGCCGTCGTAGCCCCAGTTCCAGAGGCCGTTGAAGGCGTTCACCGGCAGCAGCTCGATGTGCGTGACGCCGAGGTCGACGAGGTGGTCGAGCCGCTCGATCAGCGCGTCGAGGGTGCCCTCGGGGGTCATCGTGCCGACGTGCAGCTCGTAGATCACGCCGCCCGCGAGGGGGCGGCCGGTCCACGCGGCATCCGTCCAGGCGAAGGTCGACGCGTCGAATGCCGCCGACGGGCCGTGCACGCCGTCGGGCTGACGACGCGAGCGCGGGTCGGGGCGGGCTTCGTCGGCGTCATCGATCACGAAGCCGTAGCGGTCACCGTCGGCGAGCGCCACGTCTGCGCGCCACCAGCCGTCGGATGCCGAGGCCAGCTCGGTGTCGTGGGGGGACGCCGCGGCATCCGTCCAGCGGCGCAGCCGCAGTCGCTGCGCCCGCGGCGCCCAGACCTCGATCATCGTGCCTCCATCAGCAGGGCGACGGGATAGGTGTCGAGCAGCTCGGCCAGGCGCACGGGGCCCGGGTCGATGCGGCGGCCGGTGAGCACATCGGTGGCCGCACTGTCGGGGCGCATCAGGAGCGTGTCGCCCCAGCCGCCACGGGCCGCGAGCCCTACGGGCAAGCGGGTCGCGACGACGGTGACGCGGCCGCGGTCGACCGCGACGGCATGGGCGGATGCGTCGCCCACGACCTCGGCCGGACGGTAGCGGGTGAACAGCTCGGAGTGGTCGCGGCGCAACCGGAGGGCGCGCGAGGTGACCAGCATCTTGGCGAGACCCGTGCCGTCGACCGCCGGGAGGAGCCCGTGCGCCACGTCGGTGTCGAGCGCGCCGAGCAGCTGCGCGTGCGCGGCGAAGTCGACCGGGCGTCGGTTGTCGGGGTCGACGAGCGACAGATCCCACAGCTCGCTGCCCTGATAGACGTCGGGCACGCCGGGACCGGTGAGCTGGAGCAGCTTGGCCGACAGCGAGTTCGACCGACCGAAGCCGGTGATCTCGGCGACGAACCCCTCGAGCGTCTCGCGGGCGGCTCCGTTCGCGGCATCGGCGATGGCGATCACGCCTCGCTCGAAGTCCTCGTCGGGGTGCTGCCAGGTCGTCGACTCGGCCGCCTCGCGCGCGGCCTTGAGGCCGTAGTCGCGCAGGCGTTCGGAGGTGATCGGCCAGGCGCCGACCGCCGCCTGCCACAGCAGCGAGTCGAGGGGACCGTGACCGGTCGAGGCGATCGCGCGCAGATCGGCGAGCACATCGGCCCAGCGCTGCGGCATCTCGGCGAGGACCGACAGCCGCGCCCGCACGTCTTCCGAGCGCTTGGTGTCGTGCGTCGAGAGCGTCGTCATCGAGTGCGGCCAGGCGGCGAGGCGGTCCTGCTGAGCCGCGTGGAACTCGGCCGAGGTCAGCGCCGCGATCGACGGGTCGCCGCCGACCTCGGTCAGGGTACCGAGGCGGGTGTAGCGGTAGAACGCCGTGTCCTCCACGCCCTTCGCCATCACCGCGCCGCTCAGCTGCGGGAAGCGGTCGGCGATCTCGAGCGCCGTGTCGGCGAGGAGCGGGGCGAGTTCGGCGATCGGCCCCGCGAGATCCGGTCGGCGCCGGGAGGCCTCGGCCAACGCCCGGTCCAGGTGCTCGCGCCCCGCGGGCAGATACGGGCGATACAGCGGGAAGCACGCCACGATCTCGGTGAGCGCGTCGTCCGCGTCGACGATGCCGAACGGCAGGCTGCGCACGAGGCGTCGTACCTCGGACTGCAGGATCGTCTCGGCGATCATCCGCTTCGTCGTGTGCGTCAGGTCGTGCCACGACTCCGCCTCGGGCAGGCCGGTGTCGGCACGCAGACGGGAGTCGAGCGCGTCGAGCGCCGCGACACCGGCCGGGTCGATGAGCACGCGGTCGATCTCACCCAGTGCGTCGTACCCCGTGGTGCCGTCGGTGCGCCACCAGTCGGGCAGCGCCTCGCCCGGCTCGAGGATCTTCTCGACGAGCACGTACGCCCCGCCGGTCGCATCCGCCAGGTTCTCGAGGTAGCCACCCGGATCCGACAGGCCGTCGGGGTGGTCGACCCGGAGCCCGTCGGCGAGGCCATCGGTGATCCACCGGATGATCTCGCGGTGCGACGCCGCGAAGACATCGGGGAGCTCGACACGGATGCCGGCGAGCTCGGGCACCGCGAAGAACCGCCGGTAGTTGAGTTCGGTGTTCTGGTCCTCCCAGAACCGCAGCTCGTAGTGCTGCGCGGCGAGCAGGGCCGGCAGATCGTCGGCGAGCGCGGCCGTGCCGGGGGCCAGCGGGAGAACGTGCTCGAAGTAGGAGAGGGTGCCGTCCGGAGCATCCTTCTGCGGAGTCGTATCGACCACGAGGTCGCCCGACGCCACCACGTCGGCGGGCGCCGCGCCGAGGATCGGGAGGCGCACCCGGTCGTCGCCCCGCCGCCAGTCGATGTCGAACGCGACCGCGTGCGACGACGATCGACCGAGGCGCAGCACGTCCCACCACCACGGGTTCGCGCGCGGAACGCCGACCCCCATGTGGTTCGGGACCGTGTCGATCAGGATGCCCAGGCCCGCTCCGTGCGCCGCGGCCGCGAAGCGCTCGAGTCCTTCCGCTCCCCCGCGGCTCGGATCGACGCGCGAGTGATCGACGACGTCGTAGCCGTGGTCGGATCCCGGAGTCGCGGCGAGCAACGGCGAGAGATACGCCCAGTCCGCACCGAGCGCGGCGAGGTACGGCGCGACGCGCGCCGCCTCGTCGAGCGTGAGGCGCGAGGTGATCTGCAGGCGGTACGTCGAGAGGGGGCGACGGGTCACGGGTTCTCCTCGTCCGGTGCCTCGGTCGGAGCGTCATCGGCCTCGGCGGCGGATGCGGCCGCAGCCGCCTCGACCGCCTCGACGTGCTCGGTCTGCGCACGCAGAGATGCCTCGACGGAGTCGTCGGTGTCGATCTCCGCCTCGGGGCGCTCGCGCAGCACGAGCAGCGACTGGGCCTCGAGGATGAGGTCGTCGCGCGGACGCAGGGTCGCGCCCTCGATCGACTGACCCGCCGTGTCGACGACGATCTCCCAGCCCTTCGCGAGCCGGGCCGGCGGCAGAACGGCATCGACCGCGGCATCCCCGCTGTTGAAGTAGACGAGGAAGTTCACGTCGGTGACGGGGCGCCCGCGCACGTCCTTCTCGCGGATGCCGTAGCCGTTGAGGAACATGCCGACCGAGAGTCCGAATCCGGAGTCCCAGTCCTCGGGCTTCATCGGGCGTCCGTCCGGCCGCAGCCAGACGACGTCGGGCACGCGCTCGCCGTCTTCGTCGCGCACGGGACGCCCGTCGAAGAAGCGGCTGCGTCGGAACGTCGGATGCTCGTGCCGCAGTCGGGCGACGGATGCGGTGAACTCGATCAGGGGCCGGTCGGCGGCATCCCAATCGACCCAGGTGATCTCGTTGTCCTGCGCGTAGCCGTTGTTGTTGCCGCCCTGCGTGCGGCCCAACTCGTCGCCGTGCGCGATCATCGGCACGCCCTGCGAGAGCAACAGCGTCGCCAGGAAGTTGCGCTGCTGGCGCGCCCGGCGACGGTTGACATCGGCGTCGTCGGTCGGACCCTCCACCCCGTTGTTGTCGGAGCGGTTGTGGGATTCGCCGTCGTTGTTGTCTTCGCCGTTGGCCTCGTTGTGCTTCTCGTCGTACGACACGAGGTCGCGCAGGGTGAAGCCGTCGTGCGCGGTGACGAAGTTGATCGACGCCACGGGGCGACGGCCGGAGTGCTCGTAGAGGTCGGCCGAGCCGGTGAGGCGCGACGCGAACTCGCCGAGCGCCTGCGGCTCCCCCCGCCAGAAGTCGCGGACCGTGTCGCGGTACTTGCCGTTCCACTCGGTCCACTGGGGCGGGAAATTGCCCACCTGGTAGCCGCCGGGGCCGACGTCCCACGGCTCGGCGATCAGCTTCACCTGCGAGACGATCGGATCCTGCTGCACGAGCTCGAAGAACGCCGCCAGCCGGTCGACGTCGTAGAACTCGCGAGCAAGGGTCGAGGCGAGATCGAAGCGGAACCCGTCGACGTGCATCTCGGTCACCCAGTAGCGCAGCGAGTCCATGATCAGCTGCAGCGCGTGCGGACTGCCGGCGTTGAGGCTGTTGCCCGTGCCGGTGTAGTCGGTGTAGTACCGCTTGTCCTCCTCCAACCGGTAGTACGCCCGGTTGTCGATCCCGCGCATCGAGAGCATCGGTCCCAGATGATTGCCCTCGGCGGTGTGGTTGTAGACGACGTCGAGGATGACCTCGATGCCCGCGGCGTGGAGGGCGCGGACCATCGCCTTGAACTCCTGCACCTGCTGACCCTGCTGGCCGTTCGAGGCGTAGTCGTTGTGCGGCGCGAAGAATGCGAGCGTGTTGTAACCCCAGTAGTTGGTGAGGCCCTTGTCCTGGAGCACCGAATCGTGCACGAACTGGTGCACCGGCATGAGCTCGATCGCCGTCACCCCGAGGCGCACGAGGTGGTCGATGATGGCGGGATGCGCGATGCCCGCGTACGTTCCGCGCAGGTCGTCGGGTACGTCGGGATGCTGAACGGTGAGGCCCTTCACGTGCGCCTCGTAAATCACGGTCTGCGCGTAGGGCGTCTTGAGAAGCCGGTCGCCCGCCCAGTCGAAGAACGGGTTGATGACCACGCCCTTCGCCATCGACGCGGCGGAGTCCTCGTCGTTGCGCGAGTCGGGGTCGCCGAAGTCGTAGCCGAAGAGCGACTGCCCCCAGTCGATGTCACCCGCGACGGCCTTGGCGTAGGGGTCGAGCAGCAGCTTGTTCGGGTTGAACCGCTGACCCTCGGTGGGGTCGTAGGGGCCGTGCACGCGGTAGCCGTAGAGCTGCCCCGGCTGCACCGCCGGCAGGTAGCCGTGCCAGACGAACGCATCGACCTCGGTCAGCTCCACACGCTGCTCGGTGCCGTCGGCGTCGAACAGGCACAACTCGACCTTCTCGGCGCATTCGCTGAAGAGGGCGAAGTTGGTTCCCTGTCCGTCGTAGGTGGCCCCCAGGGGGTAGGGCGTTCCCGGCCAGATCTCGAGGCTCATGCCGTGATCTTAGGCGCACGCGGTGACGCGGCTGTTTCGGCGACGATCTCCACGGCGCGGTGGAAGTCGTGAACCTGGGCGATCTCGCTCGCCTGGGCGTAGGGGTGGCCGACGTAGCAGACGAACACGGGCGGCACGACCTCGACGAAGCCGACGGGGCCGTCGTGCAGCACGACGTAGCGGTCGGGGTCGACGCGCTCGTACGAGACCTCGCTCGGAGCGTCTGCGGTGGCCGGGGTGTCGGCGGCGGGCGAGTGGACGAGTCCGTGCTCGTCACCGCCGCATGCGGAGCCGGGGGATGTGCGGGTCTGTGCAGTCATGCGGGCTCCTGTGATTCTGTTTGTGGTGTCGACGATAGGCGCGCGCGGGGAATCGGAGAATGCCATTGCCAGAGCGGTAGGCCAGCGGTTAGCATCGGCAGTTCTCTTCATCGCGTCCGGCGTCACAGATCGCCGCGCTATCCGGTCATAGCTGGTGGAGCGACCGCGCTCCCCGTGGAGAAGAGGAGACCATGCTCGACGGACTGTCGCCCGCCGACGGCCTGAACGATGCGCTCGAGTTCGGCTCGTCTCGGTTCCGCTCTGTGGGGCGATGGCGGCGGCGCGTGGCGGACGGATGCTCGGTGGGCGCCGTCACCGGAAGATGAGGAAGCCGAGTGCGGCGAAAGCGAGCGAAAGCGCCAGTGCCATGCGGCCGAGTCGGGCGGCGCGAGCGTCGCGGCGGGCCGCGAGCAGGATCACCAGCATCGCCAGGATTCCCCCGATCCACCAGGTCTTGATGAGAACCGTGAGCACGACGAGCGCGACGAAACCGGTTACCGGGATGATCAGCATCAGGACGACGCTTGCCAGCGCGATGAGTGGGGTGAACCAGACGATCCTCGCGAAGAGGAGCGGGCCGTCTTCGACCCACGCGGCGGCGAGATGCGACCGCGGCGGCGGTGCAGCACAGATGAACGGCTCGTTCGTCGGGTGGCGTTCGCGCATCATGGAGTTGCAGTCGGAGTCGGAGTGGCGAAGCCGAACTTCGGCTCAGCCGACGGATGCTCCGGCTGCGACCAGTCCCGCCCGTTCAGCCCGGCCGGGAACATGAGGTCGACGAGCTCTTCCTCGCTTCCCGGCTCGCAGGTACTCGTGACGTCGATGTCGATCCAGTCCCGTGACTTTCCAGTCGTAACGGTGATGACGACTAGTTCGATGTGCGCAGAAGGCTTGCGCGCTTCCAGAACGAGGTCTTGCACGTCGCCGGAGAATGTACGCACTCCGATTCCGGACCATCCGTGCTCACCGAACCACTCAGAAAGGGCATCGATCGTCTGGTCGGGTGAACCGTCGGGCAAGCGCCAGCCATCGTTGTGGGGCGTCGAGCGCCCGAACGCGAATCGGTAGCCGTCACTGCCGCACTTGCTCGGAATGTCGCCGTATTTCTGCACGTCCCATTCACCGTCCAGGATCCTCAGTTGCAGTAACGAGATCTCTTTCTTGACTGAGGAGTTGATACTTCGCGCTTGGTGGTAGAGAGCTATACCCGATGGCGCACATCCCGCCATGGACAGCACCGCCAGCAACAGTCCAACCAAAGCGATGATCGCCCGGCCCCGGAAGCCGCGCCGACTTGGCACCTCCGTCCGCTTGGCGGACACGACAAGAATCCGATCTGTCATGCGCATCGAAACAGTGTGCTTGCGATCCGGGAACACCATCGGAAGCTATCCACAGCCCGATCCAAACCACTCATGACCACCCCCACGGATGCTCGAGCATGTAGAGGAGCAGGACGGGGCCGAGCGCCGCGATGGCGAATGCGCCGAGCGCGCCGAAGATCTTGGTCGCGAGCGATCCGAATCGAGTACGGAAGCGCACGTTCTTGTAGATGAACGCGGCGAGCACGATTGACACCCCGTACTGCAGGTACTGCCAGATCGGTACGAAGTTCAGGTACGCCGACCACGCCGTCCAGAGCGGGAATGCCACCCACAGGCACAGCGCCGCGAGCATGGAGCCCCATGCCGCCGACCGTGCTCTTTCTCGTTGCGCCGAGTTCGGAACGTAGGGATGCTCGGGCGCTGCGGTGCGTTCGAGGTCGTCGCTCATGCGCCCGGGAACTGTGAGTAGATCATGCCCAGCACCAGCGATTCGAGCATTCCGAGCGCCCCATAGAGCGCCGCCTGCCGGTTGCCCCACAGCGCGAAGAACAGAACCAACAGTGACGCCACACCGAACACCCACCAGACCATCGCGAGATAGCCGAAGATGGCGAGCCCGATGATGCCGTAGATCGGCACCGCCAGGATGATGAACGACACCGCAGTCACGATCAGTGGCGTGAACGCCACGATCGCACCGAAGGTCTCGGCTCTGTCGCGCTTCGCCTTCGCTGTCGGCGACTGGACGGGCGTGATCGGCGGTGCACCCGCGTTGTCCTCGATCATGATTCGGGCGAAGCGGTTGGGGCCGGAGTTGCCATGCCGAACTTGGGAGTCTCCGTAGGATGCTCCCGCTCAACGACGTCGTAGTCGAATAGATTATCCGGAAACATGAGCTCTCTGAGTTCCCAACGGTCTCCCGCTTCGCACGTACTCGTGGCGCGTATCGTGACAATGTCGTTCTCCACGCCACTGGAGATCGTGATGAGTAAGTCATCGATGTAACTCGATCTCTTCTCCGCCTCAACGGTGACGGATGAGACTCCAGCGGCGTAAGTCCGTCCGACGATTCCCGTCCACCCACGGCCCTCGAGCCAATCCATCAGCTCGTCCGCCATGTCCGGGGCTGTCGGTGCCGACATCCGCCAGTCGCTCTCGAGCGGCGTTCCACGCTGAACGTAGAAGTTGTATCCGTTTGCCCCGCATCCATTAGGTATGTCGCCGTACTCCCCTACCGTCCACTCACCATCGAAGATGTGGAGTTGCAATTCGGACAGCTCCTGCTTCATCGTGAGATTGGTTTCGCGAGCGTGCTCGTACAGAGTCACGCCCGTCTGCGCACAACTAGTCATCGTGAGAATTGCTCCTGTCGAAAAAAGCGTGAGTGCTGCGAGAAGACGACGTCGGCACCGCGATCCGCTTTTCACTGGCGCGCCTCGACGCGCTCGGCGAAATCGGCCACAGCTTGCATCATGGCTTCTGAGCGGGGATCCAGGTACCCGACGCTTTCCTCGGGGATGAATCCCAGATGCCAGTACGGCGCCCGGTGAATGCGATAGATGATCTCGGTCGAAGGGCCCGCATTGTGCCCCTGTGTCGCGGCTCCTGTCACCTCTCGCCCGTCTGCGTTGAGGTAATTCTCGACGGCTCCCCCGTGCGACCCGATCTCGGTGACTCCCTCCACTGTCTTTGGGTCGACAGGATGGGTCGAGAGATCCGTGCGTCCCATCCACGCGATCGGATCAAGACCAGAAGACGCGGCGGAGACCGAGACTGTTTCGTCGGCGATCTGGGCCGCTAGTGCCTTTGCCGCGCTCTCGGTAATACCCGCCGAGCCGAAGAGCGTGAGGTGATCGAAAACCCCGGGGTTATGGATCTGATTGGTCGTGACCATAGTCGTTCCGAGAGAGTGCGCCCACCCCTCCTGCCATGCATCCGGGTTGACGAAGCGCATCCCTGCGACGAGAGCCGCCTCCCGATCCGCCCCCAAGACGGGCTCCTTCATTCCCTGCACGGTGTACCACGCACCGGAATCCCACTCCATGAACAGGACAACCGCTGTCGATGGGTCCATCCCGCGAAGCCGAAGTTGCTCATTGCTCATGGCCGCGAGATCCGTGGCGATTCGCCCCCATTCATTCATCGCTCCGAAGTCGGTCTCGATGCCATGAGTCACCGTGATGACGTGATCTGCAGAATCGAGATCTCCGACGAAGAGCGAACCGCGAACCTCGCCTTGCCCGTCCAGGAATAGGGAGAGAACGTGAGATCCCTTCGCTGTCTCATCGAGGAGAAGGTTGAGCTTCGCGCGCTGATCTTCTGTGAGAGTCGACTCCCCGAGCAGTCGCTCGAGTTCTCGTGCGCCGAACTCCGCTCTGACCGAGGCAGGGATGCCGTTGAGGTTTCCGATCGTTGCGGGGGCGCGATTCCACAACGCGGAGAGCGGTCCAGTCACCCAAATGCCCGATGCATCCTGGGTCGAGCGTGACCTAAGTCGGTCGTAGAGTGCTTGCGCCTGTGCGGGCGGGATGAACCCGACTGTCGCGAAGAAGTCTGGATGAGTCGCGAGCCAGTCTTCGAGGTCCTGGTCGGTCGCGGTCGCGAACCACTCGATTCGTTGCGCCGTTGCCCGTGCCACTGCAAGGCCGAAGTAGTCGTCGAGCGACACGACTCGAGGCGCTTCTCCCGGGCCGGGCGCTGCCGCTGGCGGATAGAGCCCCCACGCCGTCTGCGACGTGGTCACTCGACTGCCATCGCGACGGGTGACCTCATCGCCGCCGGAGATGTTTCGGATCTTGTCGGCGAGGTCTTGCTCCGCCTGCGCCATCTCGCGGTGGAAGAGGTCGACCTCCAGGGCGAGCCGCGCGGCCTCCTGATCGAGCAGATCGAGATTCACCTTTGCGGTGGCATAGGCGTCCGTTTCGGGGTGGTTGCGCCCGGTGATGGAAGCATCGTTCTCGGGGTCCGCTACGAACTCCGCGATCTCCTGATCGAGGATCAGCGAATGCGACCGGTGGCGATCATTCAAGTTTTGAATGGTGCCCTGGAGCTCTGCACGCGTCTGCTCCAACTTCGCGAACGTTTCACCTGCGGCGTTGACCAGCACCGACTTCACCTGTGACATCGCTTCGGCGAAATCCTTTGCGGAGGCCAGGGGCTCATCGAGGGCATTCGTCGGACTGCCGTCAGGGATGATGGTCAGCGCGCCCTCGATCATTGACCACATGGCGGTCACCGCTTCCATGTTCCCCACGACTGACACGCCGAGAGATTCGGAGTCGGTTCCGAGCGTCGACATAGCTGCGGAGGACGGAACGTCCCGAAGAGTGTGAGCCACGAATGCGCTCATTTGCTGTCCGCCGACTCGAAGAGTTCCGGATGGCTGCCCCGCCATTCGTGCGCCATCGCCTCGTCACCCGCAACGATGGCGAGAGTCCCCTCGATAACAGACGCCGCCGCCGACGTAACGGCATCGATCAGCATCCCGGGCACCAGCGAGCGCGTCTCGAGAAACTCATCCCACGCATTCGCGATCTCCGCGCGGCCGCTCGCCATGAGGTCTGCTCGTCGTTCGGAAAGTACCTGTGCCGTCTTCACGTCTGAACCCAGCGGCTCTCCCGCGACGTCGACACCCTGCAGCACGACCGATACCTGCTCGGGCGATACCGACCATCCATCATCAACCATTCGAACCTCCGATCTCGAAGGCGAGATTACGACAGATCGACCCCAGATGAAGACATATGAACCGCATCTGTGGAGAGCATATTGATATGCCTTTAGGATCGGCTCATGTTCGCTCCCGAGACGCTGCTCGCGTTCGTCGTCGCCGCGTTCGTGATGGTCGTGATCCCCGGGCCGACGGTGCTCTTCACCATCGGTCGATCGATCGCTCTGGGCCGGGTCGGCGGGTTCCTCAGCATCCTCGGCACCGCCGTCGGATCGATCATGCTGGTGCTCGCCGTGGCCCTCGGCGTCGGTACGGTGATCGCGCAGTCCGTGATCCTGTTCACGATCGTGAAGGTGCTCGGCGCCGGCTACCTCGTGTTCCTCGGCATCCAGGCGATCCGGCACCGCCACGATGCCGCCGCAGCCGCGACCGCACCAGCCACGCGCAAGTCCGGCACCCGGCTGCTCGTCGAAGGCTTCATCGTGGGGCTCACCAACCCGAAGTCGATCGCGTTCTTCCTCGCGATCCTCCCCCAGTTCGTCGACCTGCACGCGGGCTCCGTGCCGCTGCAGCTCTTCGTGCTCGGCGTCATCGTCGTCGCGATCGGCGTCAGCTGCGACGCGATCTGGGTGCTGCTCGCGAGCGCGGCGCGCGACTGGTTCGGCCGCTCACCGCGCCGCCTCTCGACCATGTCGGCCACGGGCGGCGGCATGATGATCGGGCTCGGCGCCTTCCTGCTGCTGTGGAGCGAGAAGCCCGCGACGGCGTGAGCGCGGGCGGTGGCCCTCCGTCTCGTTTCGCTCGCTCAGGGACCGGCGGGAGCGACCGGCTGCCGCAGGATCGTGCGGAGTTTGGCCGGCTCGACCCGGCGCGCGTCGCTGAGATAGATCTCGTGGTGGATGCCGCGCATCTCCAACCCGTTCCCGGGGATGAAGCGGTGGTGCAGATCCTCGAGCACGGGCGCCTCGTCGTCGTACGAACCGACGTGCAGCGTCTGCACGCACAGCCCCTCGTCGAAGGTCTCGAGCCGCACCGCCGACAGGCTCGGCGAGGCATCCTTCTTCGCCGCGGCCTTGTCGCGCGCCGCCTCGACCACCTCGGCGGTGACATGGTCGGGAACCATGATCATCATCGTCCACAGCCACGTCGACTTGTCGCGGCGCGAGGTGAACGACGCCATATCCTCGGCATGCCAGAGGCCCTCCAACGGCATGACGACGGTGTCGACGCCGAGCTGCGCGCGGCTCGCGAACTTGACCCCGTAGGCGATCGGATACAGCGCGGCGAGGGCATCCGCGTAGGCCTGCGACACGTTCGGATCGCCGGCACCGTCGATCATCAGGTACTGCATCGGCGGCACGTCGACGAGCCGGAACACCCCGCGCTTCGCCTGGTACGCGTCGAGCGTCTTCTTCAGATCGGTGGCCGGCATCGCGAGTCCTTCCGTCATCAGCGGGTGAGCAGGTCGCCGAGGTCCCGCACGCGGCGCAGCGCCTCGGCATCGCGGGAGACGATCGCCGCGACCATCGCCCCGAGCAGCGCATCCGCGACGAGCTCGTGCCCCTCGCGTCCCGCCGCCGCGAACGAACGCTCGATCGCATTCCGCAGCGGAGCGAGGAAGTGCTCGACCATGCGCTGCCGCGCCGATTCATCGGATGCCGAGGCCACGAGCAGCGCCCGGAACAGTGCGGCGTCGGCATCCGCTTCGATCGAGGCGATCGAGCTCTGCAGCCAGAGGTCGATGTCGGCGCGGAGGTCGCCGGTCGCGGCGACGACGACCAGTTCGACCGGCAGCACGTCGTCGAGCACGCAGTCGGCGACGAGCGCCTGCTTCGTCGGCCAGCGGCGGTAGAGCGTCTGGCGCGGCACGCCGGCCGCGGCGGCGATGTCGCTCATCGCGACGCCCTCGTAGCCGCGGGCGAGGAGGAGCTCACGGGTGGCGCGGAGCGCGGCCGCGCGGGTGCGCTGATCCGGGGGCCGCCCGATCCGAGATTCCGCCATGAGTCGAGAGTACCGAAGGTGTTCCGCTACTTATGTGACATGTGTAACATAAGTGCCGCGTGAACTTCCGACCCGAATGGAGCCCCCGATGAGATCAGTACTGGTGACCGGCCCCGGCGAGACGACCGTCGTCGACGTCGACGCCCCCACCGCCGGCCCGCGCGACGTGCTCGTGCGCGTGCGCGCCTGCGGCATCTGCGGCTCCGACCACATGTACACGACCTATGGCGGCATCCCTCCGCGCCAGGGCGCGACGCCGCTCGGTCACGAACCGGCAGGCGAGGTCGTCGAGGTCGGCGCCGAGGTCGATGGTGTCGCCGTCGGCGACCACGTCGTCATCAACGTCATGGCCACCGTCGACGGCCTGCTCGGCTCCGGCGGCGCGCAGGGCGCGCTCAGCGAGTACGTGGTGCTGCTCGATGCGAAGCCGGGTGAGCAGTTCCGTGTCATCCCACCGCACGTGCCGTTCAGCGTGGCCGCGCTCAACGAACCGATGGCGGTCGCCCGCCACGCGGTCAACCGCCTCGACCCCGCGCCGGAGCACCGGATCGCGATCTTCGGCGCCGGCCCGATCGGCCTCGGCGCCCTGCTCAGCCTCAAGCGCCGCGGCGTCGCGCACGTCGTCGTGATCGACATCGTGCGCAACCGCCTCGAGAAGGCGCTGGCGCTCGGAGCGGATGCCGTCATCGATTCCCGCACCGAAGACGTGGCCGCGCGGCTGATCGAGCTGCACGGCCGGTCGACGGGCATCGGATTGCGCGGCGAGCGCTCCTCCACCGAGGGATACATCGACGCCGCGGGTGCGCCGCAGGTGATCCGGACGGTGCTCGGTGTCGCCGGCAAGCGCGCCGTGCTCAGCGTGGTCGCCGTGCACAAGGCTCCGGTCGAGATCGACCTCGGCGGGCTCCTGACCACCGAGCTCGACATCCGTCTGTCGATGGGCTATCCCACCGAGATCTTCGAGGTGACCGACGACATCATCGACAACTGGCAGAAGTACGCGCAGATCATCAGCGACGAGATCTCCTTCGACCGCGTGCAGGACGCACTCGCCCTCGCCGCAACGCCCGGACAGGCCGAGAAGGTCGTCGTCACCTTCGGCGGAGAGAACGACTGATGCCGCTCGCACCCCTCGACGAGAACGTCGCGCTGATCGTCGTCGACCTCCAGGTCGCCACCGCGCCCCGCATGGAGCAGGACACCCTCGAGCGGGTCGTCGCGAACACGAACACGCTCGCCGCGGCGTTCCGGGCATCCGGCAAGCCGGTGGTCGTCGCCACGGTCAGCGGGTCGGTGCCCGGGCGCACCGAGATGACCAAGGCGCACGGGGTCTCGACGGTGCCCGCCGGTGGCGATGCACCCCTCCCCTCCCTGGTGACGGACGCCGCCGACATCCGCATCCGTCGCGCACCGTGGAGCGCGTTCGCCGGCTCCGACCTGCACGACCAGCTCTCCCGCCGCGGGGTGACGCAGGTGGTCGTGACCGGCGTCGCCACCAGTATCGGGGTGGAATCGACCGCGCGAGACGCCTATGCGCTCGGCTACTCGGTGGCGCTCCCGGCGGATGCCGTCATGGATTTCCGCCCGGACGTCGGTGCAGCGCACCTCGCGCAGATCGTTCCCCTGCTGGCCGAGGTCACGACGACGGAGGAGTTGGTCGCCGCGCTGGGCGCATCGGGTCGCTGACGCGCGTCGCCGACCCGGTCATGCCTCTTCGATCGGCAACCAGAGCTCGCACGACGCGTGCGTGCCGGTGAACTCCAGGTACCGCACGATCGAGGGTCCGGGCCGCAGTCGCCACGGGTTCGAGGGGAACCATTCGGTCGCCGTCGCCGCCCAGAGGTTCTGCAGCGTCTCGGGGAACGGCCCGTCGGCCGCGAAAACCGCCCAGGAGCCGGCGGGCAGCGGCATCGCATCGAGGTCGGCGGGCACGGGCGACGACTCCTTCCGCGCCACGCCGTGCAGATAGGTGAGGGGGCTGCCTTCGGGTGCGTCGGGCTCGATGTCGGCGGTGACGGCCAGGATGCCGGTGGGCTCGGCATCCGACAGCGCCTTGAGGCGCGCGTGCTCTTCGGGAGCGATCGCGGCGATGTGCTCCTGGATGCGCGGGTTGACCCCGCGGTGGATCAGCGGGACGTCGACCGCGTGCCCGACGAGGACGATCGCAGGATGATGGGTGATGGTGACGTGCATGGGAGTGCTCCCTTCAACGCTCAGGCGGAACCGGAGCGTGGGTTGTGTGCGAAGAGGTCCGCCGTCACGGCGCGCGTCGGCAGGTCCGATCCCGTGCACGGCTCGGAACGCTCGTCCGAAGGCTTCGACCGAGCCGTATCCGTGCCGCACGGCGACATCGAGAAGATCGGATGCCCCGGCGACGAGTTCCGCGCCTGCCCGAGTCATGCGGCGACGTCGCACGTACTCCGTCAGCGGCATGCCCGCCAGCGTCGAGAACATCCGGCGCAGGTGGTACTCCGTGGTGCCGCGCGCGCGAGCGAATCCGGCGACATCGAGATCATCGACGTCGGTGCTCTCGACCAGGTCGACCAGAGCGTTCAGCGTGCCGATCATGCGTTCCTCCTCCGTGGATGCCCCCAGCATCCCGCGCGTCCGGCTCCCCCCACCCGATCATTCCGGACGGATTCGATCGGGTCGCACCCACGATCCATACCAAAGGATCGGCCCGTACCCTTTGGTATGGATCCGCGGCACGACTCCACCGGAGAGCGCGAAAAAGCCCCCGATCACTCGGGGGCTTCGCTGCGGAGACGAGGGGATTTGAAACCTCACCCCAGCGGTTGACAACATCCGGATCGGCGTAGTTCCGCGAATCTACGTCTGCTTTGAGCGGGTTCGAGGTTGCTGAAAGGTCGACGATTGGTGGCAGAAACGTGGCAGGAAGTTGCCCCGCCCGCCTAGCGGCTCCGACGCCGTGCCCTCGCTGGTTGCGCCCAGATGTCCCGAGCGAAGACGCGGGCGACCTCGGACGGGTCCGGCGACTCACTGTGGAATCTCTGCCCCAAGCCTGCTGACTCGATGATGTTGTACGGAGTGATGCCGAGCAGATCGGCGATGTTCTCGAGTTCGGCCTGCTTGAACTCGTACGCGCCACTGAGCCGACCAGTTATCGTCGGGCGACTCACGCCAAGCACCTCAGCAAGCTCCGAGTGGTGCTTCCCTACCCGAGCCGCCTCCGCTCGAACAGCGGCGCCAACGGCCTTCGCAGATAGGGAATGGGCGACCGGAACGCCCTGAGTGCGAGCCAACTCCTCACGGATCATCTCTCGAAACACTCGTTCGACGTTACTCATGCGCACCTGCTCTCGCTCGTAGCAGAGACACTACTCAGAAATCGTGTCAGTAGGTGCTGACCTCGGCTCCAGGCGGCGGCGGGAGAGATGGTTCTAGAAATGTCGGGGCTGGTCGGGCAGCGTGCGCACCCAGCGCATCAGCTCTTCCACCATGATGACCGGCTTCGTGTTCGCGTAGGACGGCGCAAGCTCGTTGCGGTCGATGGCAAACCGAATCGAGTCCACGCTGTAGCCGCAAGCCGCCGCAGCATCCTTGAGGTTTAGCGCCACGCGTTGAGGCAAAGCGCCCACCTTCAAGTGAATCTCAAGCTCGGCACGGACTGTATCGCGCACGATGTTCTGAATCTGTTCGGCAGTGTCAGGTCTCAACATGTCGAGGACGATAGCGGCGCGGTATCCTCGTGTCGAGCACGCATTTAATTCACTTGTCGATATCGACTCTTACCCTGTCGAAATCGACGGAAATGTCATTCCTAATTGGTGATATCCAGGTCGAAGGAATCTCCCGGAACCTCAAGACTGATCGCGATGATGTCTCGGGCCATGACCTCGATCTCGTCGACCGTTCGCGCCTGCGTGAACAGCCCAAGCTCGGGGATCTCTACGAACCAGAGGTTGCCGTCACGTCACGCCTTCGCCTCGTACACGTTCATGGGCTGAGCCTAACGATGTTGGACGCCCCCCAGCGTGAGCTTCGGTGGTTGTCAGGCGCTGATCCGCGTATTGGATTCGCGGACTCTGAACCACATCGTGAGTTCCATGAGGGCACGCCCCATCATGTCGTGGTCGCCCATTCGCAGGTCATCAAACGAATCGCGGTACCCGCGGACCTCGCCGGGGCTCGGGGCGATCATAGGCTGGTATCCCATGGTCCAGTCAGCGAAACGGCGGGTGTGGAGTGGTTCCTCGAGCAGAACACGAACGTCCGTGTGCCTCGGGTCTGCGTTGATTCGAGCCATCGTCTGATCGACGTCGTATCGATCGCCCTCAAGGATCTGCACGAACTCGCCGTCGCGGTAGAGAAGAAGACCCGTGATATCGCGAGCGTCGTTATGGCGCCGGCTGATTATTAGAAGATCAGCAAGTTCACCGTCGCTGAGCGGTTTCGTTGCAGTGCTGCAGTAGACGACAGAGACGAGTGGCTGTTCTTCGGTCACGCGGAGCCTTCCTGACGCGATGCTGAACTAGAGACCGCCGACATTGCCGCGTGCTGATCGTCGAAGTCCCCGACGATCTTGGACGCAGAATCGAATGCGCGCCATAAGCCGCTGGTCTGCCTGTCCACGTATCCGAGGAACGAGCCGTCTCGGCTACCGACGTAGAAGCCGGACGCAACGCACGCCCACAAGGCGTCCGCTTGCGGAAGGAGACTCATCGTGTCATCGTACATGCGTCTTCGACAGCGCGGAGATGTTTCTCAGTGACGAGCGCAGTTCGAGGTACTAACTGCGCACAGTGTCTGGTTGCGCGACCTCGATGGTCTCCTCGACAAGAGAAATTCCACCGCTGCTGTTAGCGGAGTTCATCATGTCCTGGAGCCACCGGTTGTTGATCTTCGGCGACACCGCGTCGTCGAAGATGAAACGCATCGGGATTGAGGGGTGAACCCAGATCGTCTCCCGCCCTGCACGCTCGGGGAGAACCCAGGACAGCGTGAAGGACTCGTTACGGCGCAGCTTGGTGGAGATCACGATCTTGAGGTGAGCGAGCGCGCGATCTTCGATCTCGATCGGTTCCGCTTCGTTCGCGTAGTAGAGAGAGCCCACAGCCCCCACCTCTCATTCCGAGTGTTCATCGAACGCCGACTCGGCGCGCAAATCCTGCTCACTCTAAGCCCCAACGGTCACCGTCGCTGACCAGCGCCGGGCGAGGGATCATCCCCCACGAATGATCCCTCACCCGCCTCGCGGCTCGCGCCGGGTTACCCTGGCATGGGCACCCCGGCGTGGGCTGGGAAGCCCCAACCGGACCAGCGACCTCTTGACCTTCCCAGCACAGGGCGCAAGCTGGCGCTTGAGGCCTGATCTGCAGCTCGGGGGAGTCGCAGACGCCGTGCCTCAGCCGAACCGGGTGCGCCTGGCTCCTTCGTTCGGATCGGAGGAGCCAGGTACCCACGCGATGGCAAGGGGCTGGCGGCCGGCCTCACCCTGAGGGGGGGTACAAGAGGAGGCCGACCGCCAGCGATGCAGAGCGCCACGTTGAGGGACGCACAACCGCCCTGCCACACAAACGTAAGCCCTCTGATGTCTCTGGTGACGCCCCTTGACGTATCCGAGGCACTGAGCAACACCTCATTGGGTAGTTCTTTCCTTTTGCTATCGAAGAGGACGGACGTACCATGCTTCGAGCGCGCAATCGATTTCATCGGTACCGCGTGAGGGCGGGGAGTCAGAGCGCGGAGGGGCTCACCTGTAGTCGGGAGGGCTGCAGCGACGATTCGTCCGACATGGGTTCGGCCCTCCACGTCTGGGGTGTGGAGGGCCGAATCGTCCCGCATGCCGGGGTTTTGACATCGCGGCCAACTCCCATCGGAGGCACCACTGGGGATGATGCCGGGAGCGGTCTGAGGTTCTCAGGGCGCACGCGTTGAAGAAGACATTACTAGACCGTCTAGATAAGTCAATGGCGAGGAAAATACCTCGTTTGAGCGTCGACCGCATCGGCCATAAGGGTCCGTGCGAGCGGGGTAGGCCGCCGTCGCTAGAAGATGAGAGGCTAACTCCAGATCAGCTCGATCCTGTTGGCACTGCCCTCTCGACTCCCCTTGCGCCCTGCCGCCAGCCGATGCACGACTGGAGTGACTACGCGGCGAATCACTCTGCGTTGCTCTGCGATGTCGAGGTACTGCCAGGTCGCGGCACGGTCGCTCGATCGCAGGAGTAGTTCGATGCTCGGGTCGATGGGAAGCGAGTTTTGCAAGGCGCGTCGTGCGCGCTGGATGATTGGCCGTACTCGAGCCTCTTGATCAAGTAGGAGGTCGACGCGTCGAACAGCAGCCGCCTCCGCCCGAACCTTCTCAAGGTAGTTCTCGTTCTCGGAGATTGTCGCCAGCAAGGTCTCTCTATGCGCGAGGCTCTCCGTATCCACGGGGTCGGGTGTGAGAAAGAGATCGGGTTGCGTCATCCGAGCGAAAAGCTGCTCAAGTACCGTGTCTTCCAGAAACGATGCTCGGATGCTGGCGTGCCATCCTTTGGCGTCGGAGCCTCGTGGAATCCCCGGTATTCCGTAGCAGAAGTAGTACAGAGCCGTGCCGTCGCCAGCGGAACCGCTGACCTGTCGCCCACGGGGCTGGGAATTCCATGACCTTAATGGCTGTCGACACACCCCACATTGCGCGATGTTCGACAAGAGGTGTTTCGCCGTGTGATCCCGCGGCCCCTTGCGACTTGGCCCCTCCATGATGAGTTGCAGGTGCTGCCAGTCTGCGAACGCTATGAGCGCATCCCACATGCCGTCGCCGACGATCTCTCCCTTGTAGTCGCGTTTGCCGGCGTATGCCGGAATACGCAGCATCTGCTTCACGATGGACGGTGTCCAAGCGGCTGCCTCGTGTGAAGGCAGGCGACGTGAACCCCGAGTGGGAACCGGGCGGGCGTTGAAGTCGCGAGCGATTTGGTAGAAGGAGTCCCCCTCGAGCACGCGGCGCGCCGCCTCAACCACGACTGGCGCCTCTTCCGGGTGCGGCTCCACTCGGAGCAGTTCTCGCGTGAACTCGTCGTACACGCGGAGATAGCCGTAGATGTTCCTTCCGTGCGGGCGCCCAGCATCGGCTGAAGCCCGAGCGCTTCGTCGGCGCCGCTCAGACGTCTTATCAGACTCGTACTCCGCGTCCACAGCGTCTTCAAGAAGGCTGCGACGATCGCGGGCGTTGGCTGGATCGTAGATGCGGTTATGCGTGGTGACCCAGATCCGCACGTTGCGCTCCCGGCAGAGGTCAACGAGATCTACCCACTCACCGACTCGACGCGACCCGCGGCTCGATTCCCAGATCGCGAGAACGTCTGCGTCGAATTCGTCAGCCTCGAGGTCAGTCACCAGACGTTTGAAGTCCTCGCGTTCCTTCTTGGCGTACCGGCTCGCACTCCTGTCAGCATCCCTGTACGGCGGGAGGTCGTGAAGCCGCCACCCCTGCTCCTCGATCGACTTCTTGTTTTCACTGTGCTGTTGGTCGGGGCTTCGCCCCGTGCCGTGCACATCCCTCGAGACTCGCAGGTACTCGCGAACTGTGAGCTGTTTCATCCACCAAGCAGACACCCGTGGCCGAGGGTTCGCAATGCGCGACGTCGGAGCCGAGACATACAATCGAATCTCTCGGCCGGAGGAAGGAACTGCCGGCGATGGGGAACCCAGGCTCCACGCTCTCCGCGTACCGCGACATGCAGTCACAAGCTCGATCGATCCTTGAAGCTGCGAAGCACGGTCCGCTGCAGAGCCTCACCGATCGTGAACTCGACATCCGCGAGCAGCCCGTCACGATTTACCCGAGGCCAGCCACCGTGCGTGCATGGGTGCGTTTCGGCCGCGAAGCCGTGCGCGTCGACGCGAAAGTGATGCGCTCCACTCCCCTCGCCGCCGGCATCGAGTTCCGCGCCGGCGACCAGACGTTCCGGTGTTGGGTGTGGGGCAACGCAGTTTCGATGCCGAGCTAGCCGTTAGCGCCGCCGAATATCGGCAACATAACAGCCATGCGGTCCGCGTGCCGTGCGACCAGGACGACCCAACCGCTAACGTGTGACGAGTGTTCACGATCATTGGATCCCTTGCCGACCGGTACTGGCCGGTCTTGGTGTCGGTCCTAGGTGCGATCGCTCTAGCTCTGTTCGGCACCGTATGGGTCGCTGCGGCGGATGTGATCGGGATGTTCTGGACGGTTACCTTCATCGTCGCTGCCGCGCTGCTGTCCGTGTTCGGCGGCGTGTTCATGGCGATCGCGCAGGAACTGCGGACCCAACGGACAGAGTCGGAGTTGCTCACCGTGATGCGCTCCACGATCATCCCCCTGGCCGAACAGGTCATCGTGGTGAAGAAGCCTGTCGTCGGAGTAGACATGGAGAATCTAGCTACCGAGCTCGCGCTCCATTGCCGAGCCCTCGTTCGAGATAAGGACGCGATCTGTGATGTCAACGTCTACCGCGTGATGTCTCACGGACTTGATCGCGTCAACAGAGCCTCGCGGGAAGCTCGCATCAGTTTCAAGAACACGACGAAGAACACCCCGCGAGCGATCGAAGAACGTCGTACCGTCGAGCGTGTGGTGGCGGGCGAAGTCACCTTCTGCCCCGACGTGAACAGCAAGAAGTGGCAGAAGCGGTTCTCGCTCGAGAAGAAGACTCGCGACTACCGCTGCTTCATCTCCGTTCCGGTCTTCAACGAGTCCCACAAGGTGATCGGGATGCTGTCGATCAACAGCAGCCGCAAGGGCGGACTGAGCGACCTCCACAAGAGCCACATGGAGACGGCCGCAAAACTGTACGCGCGTGCAGCCGCCACTTCGTGAAAATTAGCGCGTACATCACAGAAATCATCAGCCTTTCCACTCCTTGATGAGGCAGTATTGGAGTGGGGACGCAACCGAACAGGAGGAAGCTGATGGCACATGACCGTTACACCAAAGACGACGAAGCTCGTTTCCTCGAGATCATCGAACTCCGTGACGCCGTGCGAGCCGAAGAAGACCAGGCGGCGCATCGTCGGACCATGAAGCGAATCGGTTTCAGGCCAAACGAAGAGCAGTGATCCATGAACACAGAGCCCCCGCCGCGTCGGGGGCTTTGTCGTCTACCTAGACAGCTCCGCCCTCGTCGCCACAAGCCCGCCCCAGCTGAAGCTAGGGCGAGCCAACAAGCGGGGATCGGAACTAAACCAAGTAGCTCCGATCCCGCTCTTAGTATCACTCCTCTTCGTCGCCTCGTTCGATTGAGTCGGCCGCGCCCACCCCATCCTGCTCGAGCAGATCGACAAGGTTGCCGATCCCGAACGCGAGGTTGTGCACCTCTGCCGTCAGCTTCGCGATCATGGCGTGCTGCTGATCCGGCGAAAGACCAGGCCCACCGTTCTCTGTGTGCGACTGGTTCAGCTCCATGCTGAGCTTCAGCGCGTTCGTCTGAGCGTTGGAGAGGATCGTGCGGATGTCGTCGTACTTCTCGCTGAACATGAGTGTCCCTTCAATCGTGGTGCAATGAAAACGCAGGTTTCCGACATCGGTCAGGCTGCGCGGTAGAGCTTCCCGTTCGACGGATCAACCAGAACCGCCTTCGCCCCAGACGGTGCACCAGTCGGCAGCGAGTCCAAGATGATGTTCGGGGCCGCGATACGCGCCTGAGCCGTCGTCACCGAGATCGCCGCACCCGTAGCCCGCAACCATGCCGTGAGCGTATTCACAGAGATGTCCGCAGACCCACCCGGGACCAGACCGATACTCGACGTGCCGCCCGTCAAACCCACAGCGACCTTCGCGCCATTCGACAACACCAGCTCACCGTTCTCCAACCACGCAGACCCCACAGTCACCCGGTTCGGCTCAACCGTCACATTGCCGGCAGTAACCTTCCCACCACCCGTGAGGTTCACGTTCCCTTGCTGCGTGGTGTTGCCCGTCTGGGTGACATTCCCCGTGATCGTCCCCGGACCCTCAAGCCGCCACGGACCCACCCACCGGAACTCCCCGTTACCGATCAACTGGCCCACGATCTGCAACGTGCCCCCTGAGTCGATCAGCAACAGCCCACCGATGAAACGTAGCCGGCCGTTCGTCACCGACGAGTTCTCGAGAGGACGCGCGTTCTGCAGTCGGCGCACTTCCTGTTGCAACTTCCGAACCTGCGCGAATCCATCCGACAGATCATCAGCCATCTCATACCTCCAAAGTCATAAGTTCCTTCAACGTCATACGGGTGACAGCCCTGGCCACCCACCCCCTCCCACTGCCCCTCAAGTCGCTCCCGAGGCATTGCGAGATTCACGCACACAGGGATCGAAACGATCGGCCCTCTAAAGCCCGCCATGAGCGATTTCCCACGCCGGGTCGAAGGGGGCGTTAGGGATCGGGTGGGCCTCGTCTTCCTCTCGCATTCGGGCGAGATCTCCACCAGGCCACCCGTGCTTAGCGGAGTGCTGTTCTCGACGCGCCACCCACGACCCGCGGCGGTCGAGCCAGAGTTCGAACTGCTTCTTTCGCAGCACGTACGGCAACCCCGGGTCATCGACAGGTGCGGGCGGCAGCGCATCGACTCCGAGCAATTCGACGTCCACCCCGAGGTCAGTTGTCTTCTTCCGCCGCACGATTCACCGCCTTCGATCCCGAGTGTCCGTCGTTTCGGATCGGCGGCCACGGCAGGCCAGCCGCCCGCCGGCGCGCAGCGACCGCACGCATCAGAATCTCGACCGGCGTTTCTACGCGTTCACCGCCTTGCCGTTTTCGCCTCATCGGTCCTGCCCTTCATCGAGATCCGGGTACGGCGCCCGACGCCCCATACGGCGTGCACGCACATTCGCGCCCGGACCCAAGACCGCGATGATGTCGGGCCACGCGTTCGGGTTCCTCTCCCACCACCGCTTCCGCGAGGCGAGCCAGTCCTGTAGCGGACCAGCATCGTCGAACACGCGTAGCTCCGCAGGCACGGGTGTGGAGCTGTCCACACGCTTCCGACGCATCAGGCGACCTTCCGCATCCGGTAGACGCCACGGGCGCCTGACGACGACGGCAACGCGTCCTCCTCAAGCCCCGGAACCTGCAGGGTCGCAAGCAATCGGGCTAGGGCCAGTTGGTGCTGTCGGATCTCAGCAATCGCTGGATGCAACCGCATGCCCTGCGATGACGCGAGCATGGTCCCGTCGTCGGCGAGCTGTCGACGTAGCGTGACGATCATGTCGCGCACCCGGCACGCTTCCTCGAGCTGCGCAAGCTCATGACCGGCGAGGTCGAAGTCCGCCGTGATCGCGTCCCACAGTTTTCGTCCAGCGGCGTTCAGCCCGGACGGTCGTTTGACTGTCATGACCGATCTCCTTTCTGCCCTTCAAGGGCCAGTCGTTTCGTGAGCCGGGGAGGGATGCTCGCAATGCCTTGGGTGCGAGATGGGCACCCCGGGGAGGGTGGGGCGCCCATCTCTTTCACCAAGAGCTGATGCCGCGGTTCGAGACAGATACCGCACGCCTCGGACGGTTGCCGGCTTCGATGATGGAGGCGGGTTTGGCGGCTTCTAGCCCCGCGAAGTCCCCTGTGATCTGCAGGCTGATCTCCGTCGCTGGCGTCACCGCGATGAGCAGATCATCCGTCGGCGAGATCCAACCGCCTTTGCGTGACTGGATCATCGCAGCCTCTCCCAGCACGCTCGCTTCCTCGTCGGGGAGCTCGAAGACGTGAGAACCGATCGTCACGACCCCCATCAGTCGATGACCGATCCGTACGCCATCGATCGGCTGAGGACGTGACGAATGTCGTTGAGCGAGGTGTTCAGCGCACTGATGTCATTGACGACGCCAGCGGAGGCGGGGTAGCTCTTGCCGACCTCATCGATCGCATTCGGCCAGCCGGCGTCGAGTGACCGCCGCAGAATCGCGTTGGTCATTGACCGGTCTCCGCTGCGCACGCTGCGTTCGATGAGACGCAGCGCTTCAGCTTCGTCCTTGATGTTGTCGGCTCGATCCTGAGCATCTCGTTCCGCGATGATGTCACTCGACGAGATAGTCGACCCGAACAGCACTCGCTGCGATGACTCGAGCTTCTCGTTGATCAGGCGCAGTTCCTCCGCCTGAAGTGCCGAAATGCGAGCGTCGGCGCGAGCCTTCGAATCCTTGATCTGCTCCTGCTTGCCCTGGAGGCTCAAGCTCTTGTCGTTGTGGACGGAGTTGCGAAGACTGCTGTGTGCTGCCCGAACTGCTGATGCTTCCGAACGCAGTCCGTCGAGCTTGCTTTCGAGGTAGTCAAGTGCCATTGGTTTTCTCCTTAGTTGTTCATGTGGTCTGGGCACTGGTTGGTCCAGGTGCCGTTGGTGTTGGTGGATGTCCACCCGTCTTGGTGTGCCTGTTGGATGAGCTGGAAGTTCGCGATCCGGTCCGTTGAGGCGAATGCCGCGTCGCACGAGTCGCAGAGCACCGCTTTGCGGATCGTCACGTGGCTTCCTGTTCGGTCGTCCAGTCCCGCGCAGGCTGGCGGTGACCTGATGCTTCGAGTTGCGAGTAGTACAGGGAGAGTTCGCTGGCGAATGCGATGGGGTTGTCCCAGGCGTTCGACATCGCTCGAAGGTTGAGTGGTTTCGGGGCTGCAGCGCCCATGTTCTTCCTCCTGTCGTTGTTGTTATGCGAGTCGGTCGGCGTCCCGCAGGAAGCCGTAGTCGAAGACGCTCGCGGGGTCGCCTGCTGATTCCGCGAACTCTTTGCCGACGTCGCTGAGTTCCTCGTACTCCGGATCACCTGCTTCCTGTCGCATCCATGGAAGAGAGTCGAAGTAGGGGTCAAAGCCTGATCGCACGAACTCTTGCCCTTGGGGTGAAAGGCGTTCGACGTTGGGGTCGGTTTCGTCGAGCCCGCCGTCGTAGTTCCCTGCCCGCCCGAACTTGCTGTAGTAGTCGCGTATGAGGTCGCGGGCTTGCTGCACTGTGAGTGCCCGCCAGGCTTGTTCCACTTCTTGGGATGGAAGATCGCCGCTGATGATGATCCAGAGGTCTCGGAGCAGGGTTCGTTGCTTGGCCGTGGCTCGGTTCTGTCGGAGGTCGGTGAATGTTCGGCTGGTGCCACTGCTTGCAGTCGCACCTACTGTCTTGTGAGAGGTTCTTGTCATAGGTTCTTGTTCCTGGTTCCCTTTTGCCGGGGTCGGGGTTCCCTTTTGCCGGGGTCGGGGTTCCCTTTTGCCGGGGTTCACGTGCTGAGCACGTGTTCGGTGGGTAGCTGCACCCTGTATCTGTTGATGCCTTGGCGTTTGCCCTGGCGCGGTTGATGCAGCCTGTGGATAAGTCCCGCAGTCTCGAGGGTGTCGAGCGCTGGAGCGAGTGTGCGGCGGGTAACGCGTGCTTCGGCAAGTAGCGTCAGCCATGAGACGATCGCTTCCCCCGTGCGCCGATTACGCCGGGATAGCAGTACGAGATAGACGACCTTCTCTGCCGCAGTCAGCGGGGCTTCCCAGAGCCATCGCCGCGGCAACCGATAAAACCCGCCCTCGCGCGGCATCTCGTTGACCCGGTAATAGCTCGCGATGCCGTCGTACAACTGCCTCTGGACGATGATGCCCGCCGAGCTGAGGCGCGGAATGACTTCGCGCGTCGTCCGTACCGACACACCCGCACCCTCCGAGATCACCGACTGACTGGCGACTACTGTTCCGTCGTCTCGGTAAGGCAGGCACAGCAATGCGACGTAAACGAGAAGCTCGGTCTTCGTCCACCCGAGCCGGAACAGTTCGTTGGGAATCGGTGCCCATGCCTCATTGGGCTCCATCGCCAGCGGGGCGCTTTCTCTTCGACTTGTCGCGGGCGGCGGCCAGACGCTCCTGAGCTTCCCGGAACTTACGCACCCGGATTTGTGCGGCGTTCTCCTTAGGTTTGTCGATCATCTGATCCCCTCTCTGGGGTCGGTCTTCAGTTGAAATGGAGCGCCTCCCCTCATCAGGCCGGTGATGAGGGGAGGCGGGTCTGGGCGGTCGGGTTACGCCGCGGCGTTCTTCATCCACCCCTGCACGAGTAGGGCTTCCGCGACTTCTCGGAAGGAAACGGAAACGCCCTGTGGTGCGTGCGCGGCGATCGTGTCGGCGAGTTCATCGCGGATCGTCAACCACTCAGCCAGTGACCTCACCGGTGTGTCATTCGTCACACCTGCGTCGGTGGTTCCTCGTTGCGGCTCCTGTGCTGGTTCCAAGGTGAGCTGTCCCGTCCGGATCAGCTCGGCCTCCACCATGTCGTCGGCGAGAGCGAAAAGATCGGGGCGTTCGTTACGCACCCGGAGTTCCGTTCCGCGGTCGACGTCGTAGCCGGGATTTGCTTCGAGATAGCATTCGCGGACGTGGAGAGGCAGTTTCCCGGTCTTGCTGACGGGGATGCCGTTCTTACGTGCCCAAGCTCGCACCGCCCCAGGGTCGGGCTTCACCTCGAGCGCATTCATTTCGTGCGCTCCGAGGCATCCTTGGCCTTCGCCGCGGCGACCTCTTCCGCGAACTTCGGATCGCTCAAGAGAGCATCCCGAAACTCCTTGAACTGCTCGGGAAGACTGGTGAGCATGACAGCCACGTCGTTGTACTCGGCAACGAAGTCCTCGGGGCGGTCGTTCAACCACTCCGACCAGTCGGGCATCCAATTGGTCATCGGCTTGCCGTTCAGGTCGACGGTGAGCATCATCCCGAAGCCGAGTTCGCGGGTGTGATGGCTCACATCCTCGGCGTGGATGTCGGCGGGCGTCTCGCACCAGCTCAGCCGGCACATCAGATGTCCAGCCTCTGCAGCTCGGCATCCACACCGACGGGCCTCCGCAACAATCGCGGTTCCGCGCGCAACAACCCGGCCGCGGCAATGAGGTTCTGTGCGACGTCGAGCATCCACTGAGCCGCAGCGGCGCAGTCCGTGAACTCGTTCTCGCCGGGGAGGTAGACGTTCGGCGTGCCACCGTTGTAGAGATCTACTTGTCCGGTCTCCAGCCACTTGCCGCCGCCATACAACTCGACGGCGCCGACGTCGACGGAGAACGAGAAGATGGTTCCCTCCACCTCGTCGTTGATCTCGGAGAAGTCGATCTCTTCCGTCCAGGACGGCACCGCGGCAGAGATCTCTGGGTGGGCTTGCAGGAACGACGCCGCGTACTCGTCCCAGTCCGTGCTTTCCAGGCGCTTGGGGGGCGGGGTTGCCTGAGTAGTCCCCACCCCCTCACCCAACAAGGTGCGAGCGTCGGTGGCGTGGACTAGTGTGGTGTTACCAGTCATTTTCGGATCCCTTCGAATTGGCTTGACCGTCGCCCTGTTCCAGCAGGACGGCGGTTTTTTTCTTGCTTCGGGTGAAGCCTGCGCGGTATGACTCGCGTTCGACTTCGATCAAGTTCGCAATGTGTTCGTCGATCGTCCGACGGGCTTTCTGTGGCCCGAAGACTCTCAACGCGTCCCTCGCCAGACGAACCATCTGGTTGCGGGAGGTGCCGACACAAATCAATTCGCCACCGTTGACGAATGACATGCCTTGGCGCTCTAGCTCGCCCATTGCGTAGACGATGAGCCGATCGACTTCGTGCGGGTCCAACTTCGCCCGCGGAGTAGATGCCGAGTACATCTTGAGATCAACCAGCCTCCGCGAACTGGCTGGTGCCGACACGCTCCGTTGACCGTAGCCAATCGAGTACGACATCACGGTCGTAGACAACGGTCTTGGCGGTCGGCTTGAAGTACGACGGCCCGCTGCCACTGAACCGCATCTGCGCGAGCTTCGCCCTGGTCATTCCGGGGATCAGCTCGCACACCTCTTCTGGTGCGAGGAGATCCCCGAATCCACTACGCGTCATGTGACACTCCTTTAGTTTGTCCAGCCCGGATTTTTAACGCTACTTCAGTGTACACACCATTTCGATTTGACCGCAACCACTTCGTCACGCCCAATAAGCGTTACCTTGGATCCATGCCACATCCAGCCAAGGTGACGCGAAACGTTGATCAGACCTTCGGGGCAACCCTCCGGGAGGCGCGAGAGAAGCTTGGATTGTCACAGGCCGCTCTCGCCGAGACGATGCAGGGACTCGGTTTCGACTTTCAACAGCAGACGATCTACAAGATCGAGTCAGGCAACCGCAGGGCCACGATCGGTGAGGCAGCCGGGTTTGCGCGGGCTCTGCAGATCGACGATCTGAATACGCTGGTTTACGGCAAGAACTCCCTTGAGGTCACCCTGGTTCTGCGCCCAGTGGTGGCCGCGTCTGACGACCTTTTCTTCACTGCCCAGCGGCTCATGAAAGCACAGCTGACGCTCGGAGAGTTCCTCAGCGCCATCGATGACATCGAGGATCTTCCCGAACGTCAGGTTGAAAAGCTGCGCAATGCGCTTCGCTTCGACGCAGTGGAGATTGCCGCGGAAGCGAAGTCTTTCGCACTGCGACAGCTCGAGGAGTCCGAGATGGACGAACCATTCAAGGCGATCATCCGAGCGGCGTGGCAGTCCACCGGTGGCTAAGAGAGTTGTTCAAAACGTTTACTCGTATGCCGCGGTCAAGTCGCCTACGGGCCTTCTCTGGCGAGCGCGCTACCGTTCGCCGTCCCACAAGATCATCGAGAAACGCGGGTTTGCTGACAGGGACGCCGCTGAGGCGTGGCTGACCGCAGAGAAAGCAAAGCTGAACACTGGCGAGTGGACTGACCCGCGGAAAGCTCGGGTCACGGTGGGCGCGCTGGCGCCAGCGTGGCTGGCGCTCAAGAAGACGAAGCTCAAGCCTTCGTCGTTTGCGCCGCTGGAAGCATCCTGGCGGAACTATGTCGCACCGCGATGGGCCGACGTCGAGCTTCGTCGCATCGTCAACAGTGAAGTGGCCGAGTGGGTCGGTGCGATCGAGAAGTCCCCGACGATGACGATCAGGGCTTACGGCGTCCTGAACGGAATTCTGAAGCAAGCGGTTCGTGACGGGCGGATCCCCCGCAACCCGGCAGCTGACATAGATAATCTGCCGCGCAAGGTGTCCCGACGTGAGCACCGCTACCTTGCACCACAGCAACTACACGCCGTAGCAGACGCCTCAGGGAAGCACAGAGCGCTTGTGCTCATGCTCGGGTACTGCGGACTGCGGTGGGGCGAAGCGATCGCACTAAGAGGCCAGGACGTCGACCTAGCACGCCGTCGACTCTTGGTGCGTCGGAACGCAGTAGAGACGCTCGGCACGATTCACGAGGGAACCCCGAAGACGCGCGCCGGCGCGAGACAGGTTCCGATTCCGCGGATCGTGGCTGATGCTCTGGCATCCGTGGTCAATGGCGATGACGACCTAGTGTTCCCCGGCCCGCACGGTAGCTATATGCGACGCGTTCGCGCTTCGGAGGGATCGAAGTCCTGGTGGAAGTCGGCGTTGCGAGCAGCGGGCGTCGAGCCGATGGTTCTACATGCACTGAGACACACCGCAGCCTCTATTGCTGTGAGTGCTGGCGGGAACGTGAAAGCCATCCAGCGGATGCTCGGTCACGAGTCCGCAGCCATGACGCTCGACATCTATGCGGATCTGTTCGACGACGACATCGACACGCTTTTGGATCGCATCGATGCGCTTGCCAACGCCGTGGTTGATGGCAAAAGCGTGGCAGATTGAAAAAGGAAAGGCCCGAATCCCAGTGTTTCCAAGGGGATCGGGCCTTTCTTGAGTGCGGAGACGAGGGGATTTGAACCCCTGGACCCCTTAAAGAGGTCTCCACCTTAGCAGGGTGGTGCACTAGGCCGGACTATGCGACGTCTCCAGGCATCCTCGCCCGAAAGCTCGGATGCACCTAGCCATCGTAACGGATTCCGCGGCATCCTACGAACCGGGACCGAACCCGGTCCGATCCCCGCCGGATTCCCCCGCTCGCCTTGCCCGACACCCGGCACGTACGGCAGGATTGAAACGTACCAATCCGGGCGATGGCCCACCTCGTGCAAGGACGCATCATGACGTGGAACCGCCCCGAACGCGACGAGCGCACCCTCGGGGACTGGACGATCGAGCGCCGCGACGATGAGCTCGCCGACCTGCAGTGGCGAGGGCATCGGGTGCTCCGCAGCATCCGCGCCGTGGTGCGCGACGGCGACTGGAACACCCTGCCCCTGACCGTCGGCGAGATCACCGGCGACGACTCGCGCCTCGAGATCGCCGTGCGCACGACCGAGCCTGCGTTCGGGGGCGTGCTCCGCGCCACGGCCGACGCCGCCGAACTCGCCATCACCCTCGACCTGCGGGCGACGCGCGACGTCGACACCAACCGCACCGGACTCGTCGTTCTGCACCCACCTCAGGTCGCGGGAGCCGCCCTGCAGGTCGGCCACTCCGACGGCACGACCGAGCAGACCGCGTTCCCCGAGCGCATCAGCGCGCACCAGCCGGTCGTCGATATCACGTCCCTCGGCTGGACGCACGACGGCGCCGCGATCGACCTGGCGTTCGTCGGCGACGTGTTCGAGATGGAAGACCAGCGCAACTGGACGGATGCCTCGTTCAAGACCTACAACCGGCCACTCTCGCTCCCCTTCCCCTACCGCGTCATCGAGGGCGAGCACGTCGTGCAGGCCCTCCGGATCCAGGTTGAGGAAACGGCGGATGCCGAGATCCGCGCCGTTTCCGACACGATCCGCCTCACCCCTGCCGGCCCCTTCCCGTCGGTCGGGGTCGCCGCGGCATCCGCCCCCGATCCCGCTCCGGTCGTCGACCCCGTCGGCACGACCCTGCTCGTCGAGCTCGACCTCGCGAGTCGCGACTGGCGGGCGGCCATCGCCCGGGCCTCCACCTCCGGTCTCCCCCTCGACGTGCGCTTCGTGATCGACCCGGCGGCGCCCGAGAAGATATCGGATGCCGTCGCCGCCCTCGCGGGCATCGACCTCGTGCGCGCCACGGCCTTCCACCAGGTCAGCGATGCCCGGCACGTCTCAGACGGCGAGGCGATCGATCTGCTGCGCGCCGCCCTCGCCGCGCACGGCCGCACGCCCGCGGTGATCGGCGGCAGCCGCTCGCACTTCACCGAACTCAACCGCGAGCTGCACCGGCTGCCCGACGACCTCGACGGGATCGCGGTCACGGTCACCCCGCTGTTCCACTCGGCCGACACCGAGCAGATCGTCGAGTCCGTCTCGATGCAGCGCCTCGTCGCCGAAGAGACCGTCGTGCGCGCGGCCGGGCGCCCCGTGCACATCGGCCCGGTTTCGCTCCGCCCCCGCTTCAACGACGTGGCCGCCTCCGCCCAACCGCTGTCGCCGCATGACGACCTGCGCGACGGCTACGGCCCGCAGTTCACCGGAACCGACGACGACCGCCAGCAGGCGCCCGAACTCGCCGCCTGGACGATCGCGAGCGCCGCGGCCCTGGCCGTGCCCGGGGTCACCTCGCTCGTGTGGTTCGAGGAGTGGGGGCCGCGCGGCATCCGCTCGTCCGACGGAGAGGACTTGCCCGTCGCGTCCGCCCTGCACGCGCTCGCCGCCCTCGCGGCGCGCGACGGCGCGACGCTGCTCACCGGACCCAGCCCCGACGGGCTCCTGTGGGCGATCGGCGCCCGCACCGACGCCGGCGACGACATCCTCGTGGCCAACATCGCCGACGAGCCGCGCTCCCTGCACATCTCGACCGACCGCGGCGAAGCAGCCGTCGCGCTCGCCCCTTCCGCCTTCAGCCGCATCTCCCTCCCCCGAACCGAGGACCCGCACGCATGATCGACACCTGGAAGTCCGACCTCCGCACCTACGTCACCGAGCACGCGACGCAGATGACCCGCGAGCCCTCCGGCGTGCTCGCCCACCCGTACACGGTGCCCAGCTCGCCCGACTCCCCCTACTACTCGAACGCGCTGTGGGACTGGGACTCCTGGTTCATCAGCGTCGTGCTCGGCCAGGTCGAGCTCGAGACCGGCGAGGCGGGACGCTTCGGCCCCTACGAGGAGGGCACGATCCGCAACTTCCTCGACCACACCGACGCCGACGGCGTGATGCCGCTGCTGCTCAAGCCCGAGGGTCCGCTGCTGCACGGCGACCCCTCGCGCGCCGCCGGGTTCTCGCAGAACATGCACAAGCCGATCATCGCCCAGCAGGCCGCACTGCTCAGCCGTCGCCGGGGCAGCGCCGAGTGGATCAGTGACGGTATCCCGGTGATCCAGTCGTTCCTCGAGCGCTACCTCGAGAGCCACATCCACGCCGAGACGGGCCTGGCGTATTGGCAGACCGATTTCGCGATCGGCGTCGACAACGATCCCTCGGTCTACTACCGCCCCGACCGCAGCACGGCCTCGATCTACCTGAACTCGCTGCTCTACCGCGAACTGCTCGCCTTCGGGTCGCTGCTCGAAGACCTCGACCGGCTGCCCGAGGCGAACCGCTGGCGCGGACGCGCGCAGGACCTCGCCGATGCGATCAACACGCACCTGTGGGACGAGCGCGACGGCACCTACTACAGCGCCGACCTGGCCTTCCGCGAGATCGACGGCGACGACTGGCTGCACAGCGGCGCTCCGCGATCGTGGTCGGCGCTGCTGCTGCGGGTCGACAACTGGTCGAGCTTCCTGCCGCTGTGGGCGGGGTTCGCGTCGCAGGAGCAGGCCGAGCGGATGCGCGAGCGCCTGCAGGACACTCGCACGTTCCGGGCGAACTTCGGGGTGCGCACCCTGTCGCGCCTCGAGAAGCCTTACAACCTGCGTGCTTCGAACAACCCCTCCAACTGGCTCGGACCGGTGTGGGGCATCAGCAACTACCTCATCTTCCGAGGCCTCGAGAAGTACGGCTTCGCCGACGACGCCCGCGAGCTCGCGGAGCAGACCGTCGAGCTGTTCGGTCGAGACCTCGCCACGACAGGATGCCTGCACGAGTTCTACAACCCCGACACCGGGGAGGCGATCATGACGCGCAACTTCCAGAACTGGAACTTCCTCGTGCTCAACCTCATCGCGTACCTCGACGGACGCCCGGTCGTCGCGGAGTTCTGAGGCCGCGCGGGCGGGCCAGGGCTCAGGCCGTCGAGGCGCGCGCGACGAGTTCGGGCTGGAACACGATGTGCTCGGGCGCACGGCCCGGGTCGTCGGCGCTCTCGAGCAGCAGGCGCATCGCCGTCTCGCCCATGAGGTTGCTCGGTTGCCGCACCGACGAGAGGGGCACGGCCGCAGCCGCCGCGAAGTCGATGTCGTCGAAGCCGATCAGAGCGACGTCCTGGGGCACGCGGATGCCGTTCGTCAGCAGTCCCTGCAGCACCCCGAGCGCCACGAGGTCGTTGGCGCAGAAGATCGCGTCGGGGCGTTCCGACGCCGCGAGTGCGGCGACCTGATCGCCCGCGAGACGACCGGCGTCGACCGTCGACGCCACCGAGGGAAGCGTGTCGAGCACGGCGCCGGGCACCCCCGCGATCGCGCGGCGTGCACCGCCGAGGCGGTCTTCCACCTGACGCATGTCGAGGGGGCCGCCGGCGAAGAGGATGCGACGACGACCGGTGTCGAGCAGGTGGCGAGCCGCGAGGTACCCGCCGGTCTCGTCGTCGACCGAGACGCTGCTGAACGAGTCGTCGGCGCCGCGCCGGTCGACGAGCACGGCGGGGATGCCCCGGTCGCGCATCCGGCGCAGGCGCGGTCCCGCCTCCTGATAGGGCGAGAGCAGGATGCCGCGCACGCGCTGCTGCTCGAAGAGGTCGATGTGCCGGGCCTCCTGCGCGACGTCCTCGTCACTGTTGGCGAGCACGACCGAGAGTCCGTGTCGGGCGGCTTCGCGCTCGGCGCCGCGGGCGAGCTCGGTGAAGAACGGGTTGCGCACGTCGAGCACCACCAGGCCGACCATCAGACTGTGCCCCGCGCGCAGTTGACGGGCGGCGTCGTTGCGCACGTACCCGAGCTCGGCGATCGCCTCGTGCACGCGCCGGACGGAGTCCTCTTTGACGCGGTCGACGTGGTTGAGCACGTTCGAGACGGTGCCCACCGACACCCCGGCGCGGTCGGCGACGTCGCGGATGCTCGCGGCCACGGTCATGCCCTCCCGGTGCTCGCGCGCACCACGAGCTGGGGTTCGAACATCCGATGCGGCGCGGCGATCGCGTTGCCGCCGATCGCATCGAAGAGCAGGTCGACCACGGCGATGCCGAAGCCGTCGTGGCGGCCCATGACGCTCGTGAGCGGGATGAGCGAGGCCTCCGCGAACTCGATGTCGTCGTAGCCGACGATCGCGGTCTGCCGCGGAACCTCGACCCCGCCGGCGACGAGCGCGTTCATGATGCCGAGCGCGAGGAGGTCGTTCGCGGCGAAGATGCCATCGGGCATCATGTCCGACGGGCGCGAGAGCAGCGCCGCTCCGATCCGCTTGCCGCCGCGCACCGTGCGATCGGGCTCGTCCATCACCTCGAGCGTCGCCGCCCCGAACTCGCGCACGACCTCTCCCGCACCGGCCAGACGCCCCGAGACCTGCGGGATGTCGAGCGGGCCACCGACGAACAGCAGGCGACGGCATCCGACCTCGATCAGGTGCTGCATCGCCTGGCGCCCGCCCGAGACCTCGTCGAGCGAGACGGAGGGCTGCTCGTCGGACTGCCCGCGCTGGCCGACCAGCACCGAGGGCGTGCCGCGACGGCGCACCTGCGCGAGGCGGTCTTCAACGGGCAGGTGCGACGACATGAGCAATCCCTGCACGCGGTACTGCTCGAAGAGCTGGATGTAGTCGTTCTCGCGGTCGCGGCTTCGGTGAGAGTTGGCGAGGAACACGGTGAAGCCGAGCTCGCTGGCGCGCAGCTCGACGCTCTCGGCGATCTCGGCGAAGTACGGGTTGCTCACGTCGGGCGCGATGTAGCCGATCGCACTGCTCACCCCGAGGCGCAACTGCCGACCGGCGTTGCTGGGCACGAACCCGAGCGAGTCGATCGCGGCGCGGATGCGCTCGGCCTTGTCGGCCGAGACGCGGTCGGGGTGGTTGAGGTAGTTCGACACGGTACCCACGGCCACACCCGCGAGCACCGCCACGTCACGGATTCCGACTCGGGCCATGCGCGGCCTCCTTCGGCTCGGTGATCGATCAGTCACTTTACCGGCTCCTCTGCGACGCACCCGGAGCGGCACACGCACGCTCAGCCACGGCGTTCCCAGACCGGTTCGTCGGCGATCGCGTCGACGCGCTGCACGTCTCCGATCAGGTCGATCTCGATGGCCTGCCCCTCGTCCGCGGCATCCGCGGCCACCCGTAGCACGATGCGACCGGGTTCGACGATGCGATGCCCCGCGACACCGGTGAAGGCGAAGGCGGCAGCGGGGATTCGCACCCGCCACGTCTGCGCCTCCCCCGGGGCCAACCGCACCTTGTGGAACGCGACGAGCTGGCGGAGAGGACGCACGACCTGCGCCGCCGGGTCGCTCGCGTAGACCTGCAGCACGTCGGCTCCCTCGCGGTCGCCCGCGTTGCGCACCGTGACCTCGGCCTCGACGACGCCGTCGACGGCGACCCGGGTCTCTGCGACGCTCAGTCCGTCTCGCACGAAGGTCGTGTACCCGAGGCCGTGGCCGAACGGATGCCGCGGCGTCGGGTCGGCCGAGCTGACGCCGGTGAGCGATCCGAGCTTCGGGGCGAGGTAGCTGCCCGGCTGCGGGGTGCCCGGCCGGGGCATCTGCACGGGGAGACGGCCCGAGGGCGAGGTGACCCCGAGGAGAGCATCCGCGATGGCCGGCCCGCCCTCCTGCCCGGGGAAGAACGCCTGCACGACGGCCGCGCAGCGGTCGGCGGCGGCGCCGAGCGCGTAGGGGCGACCGGTCAGCAGCACGAGCACGACCGGACGACCGGTCTCGACGAGCGCGTGGAGCAGCTGCTCCTGCACCCCGGGCAGACTCAGGTCCTCGCGGTCGCAGCCCTCGCCCGACGTGCCGCGTCCGAACATCCCGGAGTCGTCGCCCATCACCGCCACGACCACGTCCGCGGCGAGCGCGACCGCGACCGCCGCGTCGATCCCGGAGACGTCGTCGTCCATGACGGCGCAGCCCTCGACGACATCGACCTCACCCGGCCAGCGCCCGCGCAGCGCCTCGGCGACCGTGGGCGCGGCGATCAGCGTATCGACCTCGGGATGCCGGGGCAGCACGTGCTTCACGAAGGAGTAGCACCCGAACACCGCCCCGAAGCGGTCGGCGTTCGGACCGACGACGGCGAGCCGTGGGGTGCGCCCTGCATCGAGCGGCAGAACACCGTCGTTCTGGAGCAGCACGATCGAGGCATCCGCCATCTCGCGCGCGAGCGCGCGATTGGCCGCGGAGTCGAGGTCGACGGTCGCATCGCCCTCGGGTGCGGCCGGCTCCAGCAACCCCAGATCGCGCTTCTGCCGCAGCACGCGGCGCAGAGCGCGGTCGACGAGCGACTCGTCGATCCGCCCGCTCTCGACCGCGGCGACGAGCGGCGCGAGGTAGTCGGAGCCGGTGGGGAGTTCGACGTCGATGCCGGCCGAGAGCGCGAGCACCGCCGCGTCTTCGCCATCGGCGGCGACCCCGTGCATCGTCTCGAGGAACCGCACGGCGAAGTAGTCGGCGACCACGGTGCCGTCGAAGCCCCAGCGGTCGCGCAGGATGCCGGTGAGCAGGTCGGCGGATGCCGCGGCCGGAACCCCGTCGACGTCGTTGTAGGCGTTCATGACCGAGCGGGCCCCCGCGCGGATCGCCCGCTCGAACGGCGGCAGGTGGACATCGGCGAGTTCGCGCAAACCGACCGAGACCGGCGCGTGATTGCGGCCCGCCCGCGACCCCGAGTACCCGGCGAAGTGCTTGAGCGTGGCGACCACCCCCGCCGATTCGAGGCCGCGCACGTAGGCACTGCCCACGACGCCGACCGTGAACGGGTCTTCGGCGATGCACTCCTCGACGCGTCCCCAACGGGCGTCGCGCACGACGTCGAGCACGGGGCCGAGCCCCTGATGCACGCCGAGCGCGCGCAGGTCCTCGCCGATCCGCCGGCTGAGACGTTCGGTGAGCGCCGGGTCGAACGCGGCGCCCCAGGCCAGCGGGGTCGGGTAGGTCGTCGCTCCCCAGGCGAGGACGCCGGTGAGGCACTCCTCGTGCACGAGAGCGCGGATGCCGGTGCGCTCGGTGAGAGCACTCTGGCGGCGGCGCAGCTCGGCGGTGCCCGCCTCGACCGTGATCGGCGTGGTTCCCCAGTGACGCGTGAGCTGGCCGAGGCCGTGCGCGGCGAACTCCTCGACGTGCATGCCGTCGGCGATCAGCTGATCCTGCATCGGGGCGGCGTTGTCGTCGCGGCGGGCGCCGGCCCACAGCCCCACCAGCTGGGCCGTCTTCTGCGCGAGCGTCATCTCGGCGATGAGTCGATCGACCGCGTCGTCGACGACCACCTCGTCGTCGACCGCGGCTGATTGTGACGTTTCAATGCTCATGGATTCATCCTTGCGCATCCGCCCGACGGCCGCCGAACTTCCTCACCGCGCCTCAGAACAGTTTTCGTTTGACAGGCCACAGATCTCCCCCTAACATCAGTTTTGAAACGTCTCAATAACGAGATATCACTTTCAAGGAGGAAATGTGTTCACAGCAGAACGGCGGCGCCTTCGCAAGCCGCTCCTCAGCGTTGCCGCTCTGGCCAGCGCCGGGGTTCTCATCCTCTCCGGCTGCGCCGGTGACAGCGGATCGGGTGCGACCACCTTCGAGTTCCTGAAGAACTCCGAGAACACCACCACGCAGCCGGTGCTAGAAGCCCTCGCCGGCGACCAGTGCGCCGCCGAAGAAGAGGCTATGCCCCTCGAGTTCAACTCGGCACCGCAGGCCGACCTCGACGCCCAGGTGCAGCTGCTCGCCACGCAGGACGAACTGCCCCCGATCTTCTCCGCCGGCGGCAACCCCTCCGAGGGCGCGAAGCTCGCCAAGGGCGGCTACCTCGTCGACTTCGACGAGAAGCTGACCGAGCTCGGCGTGCGCGACAAGATCGCCGAAGGCGCCGTGTCGACCATCAAGAAGCTCTACGGCGGCGAGTTCAACTTCCTGCCGTTCCAGTACAACATCGAGGGCATCTGGTACAACAAGCAGATCTTCGAGGAGCAGGGCTGGGACGTCCCCGAGAGCTGGGACGACCTCACCACCATCGCCGCCGAGGCCAAGGCCGCGGGCTACACGCCGTTCACGGCATCCGGCGAGCAGGGCTGGCCCATCACCCGCCTCATCTCGAGCTACCTCTTCCGCTCGGTCGGTGACGACGCGCTCGAGAAGGTCGCGTCCGGCGACGCCAAGCTGACCGACCCCGAGTACGTGGCCGCCGCGCAGGCGATCGCCGACCTCGGCGCCGAAGGCTACTTCGACGCGAACGTCACCTCGCTCGACATCGACAGCTCCTACAACGAGTTCCTCACGGGCAAGGCCGCCATGATCTACATGGGCAGCTGGATCCTCGGCAACATCAACGGAGACGGCAACCAGATCGGCGCCGACAACGTCGGGTTCTTCAACTTCCCGGCCGTCGAGGGTGGCAAGGGCACGCCCGACGCCTACCCGTCGAACGTCGGCCTGCCGGCCACGATGAGCAACGCCGCCTACAACGAGGGCACCGGCGCCTGGCTCGGCTGCATCGCCGAGAACTACGGCAACGAGGCGCTCGAGCAGGGCCAGATCACCGGCTTCATCGCCGACGACGCCGACGTCGAGCTGCCCGCGATCTCGCAGACGATCGCCGACGAGATCTCCACCAGCACCGACAGCGTGCTGTGGTTCGAGGCGCTCTTCAACGCGAAGGCGAGCAACATCTCGTCGACCAACGCCGCGCTGCTCGTCACGGGCCAGCTCACGGCCGAGGAGTTCATGACCCTCGTCCAGGACGCTCTCGACGCCGGTTGATCCGCACCGGCTCCGCGCACTCGTACCCGGAGTGCGCGGAGCCGGTTCTCTCGTCTCACCCCCTCTACACCCGAAAGGCCGCCACGCATGAAGTCCGTCCTCGGCGACCGGAAGACGATCCTGCTGCTGCTCCTGCCGGCACTGGTCATCTATACGCTCATCACCATCGTCCCCGTGCTCTGGTCGTTCGGCCTCACGTTCTTCACCGGCAGCATCCTCGAAGGCTTCGAGTTCAACGGCATCGAGAACTTCCAGCGGCTCTTCTCCGACCAGTACGTCGCCGACGCCTTCTGGTTCACGATCCGCTACGCGCTGCTGACCACCCTGTTCCAGGTCGTGCTCGGCTTCGGACTCGCGCTGCTCTACCACTTCGTGCTCCGCCGCTCCTCGGTCATCGTCCGCACTCTGGTGTTCTTCCCCGTCGTGCTCCCGACCGTCGCGATCGGCATCCTGTACCAGAAGCTCTTCCAGTCGGCCCCCGGCGACGGCCTCGTCAACGAGCTGCTCGTGAACGTCGGCCTCAGCAACATCGACTGGCTCGGCGACGGCGCGACCGCGTTCGTCGTCATCGTCATCATGGACGTCTGGCGCTCCGCCGGCTTCTACGGCATCCTCGTCTTCTCCGGCCTGCTCGACATCCCCGACGAGATCATCGAGTCGGCCCGTCTCGACGGCGCGAAGTCGTTCAGCCTCTTCCGCTACATCGTGCTCCCGATGTCGCTGCCGATCCTCTTCGCCTCGATGATCTTCAGCATCAACGGCACGATCAAGGTCTTCGACTCGGTCTTCGCCCTCACCGGCGGCGGCCCCGGCAACGCGACCACGCCGCTGACGATGTACATGTACCGCACGGCGTTCCAGTACAGCGACTTCGGCTACGGCTCGACCGTCGCCCTCGTGCTCACGATCATGTGTCTGCTGATCACGCTCGTCATCTTCCGCTCGTCGCGTCGCGACAACACCGTCTGAGGACAGCATCATGACCACCACACTCGACACGACGGCCGTTCCCAGCGCGAAGGCGTTCGTCCCGCACCGCCGCGGTCCCGCAGCGATCGCCCTCGGCATCCTGCGCAAGATCCCGACCTGGCTGACCATCGCGGTGCTCGTCATCGTGACGGCCTACCCGCTGTTCTGGATGTTCATCAACTCGCTGAAGTCGAACAACGAGTTCCTCAACAACCCCTCGTACACGCTCCCCGAGAACTGGCGATGGGACAACTACGCCGTCGCCTGGGAGACCGGCAACCTCGCCACCACGATCACGAACTCGCTGATCGTCACGGTGCCGTCGCTCGTGTTCATCGTGCTGCTCGGCACGGCGGCGGGCTACGCGCTCGAGATCATGGTCTTCAAGGGCCGCGCCTCGGTGCTGCTGCTGTTCCTGGCGGGCATCATGATCCCCGGGCAGATGATCATCCTGCCGCTGTTCAACGCCTTCTCGAAGATGGGCCTCAGCGGCTCGTACCTGCCGATGATCCTCATCTACGTCGCGGGCGGCCTTCCGCTCACGGTGTTCATGATGGCGACGTACTTCCGCGCGATCCCCCGCGAGATCTTCGAAGCCGCGACGATCGACGGCGCCTCGATGCTGCGTTCGTTCTTCGCGATCGGCCTGCCGATGATGAAGAACGCGATCTTCACGGTCGCGATCGTGCAGTTCTTCCTCATCTGGAACGACCTGCTCATCGCCCTCGTCTTCGGCGGCAAGAGGAGCCTCAACACGATCCAGGTCGGGCTCCTCAACTTCTCGGGCGAATACGGCGCGATCAACTACGGCCCGCTGTTCGCCGCGATCTGCGTGACGGTGTTCGGCATCCTGATCATGTACCTCTTCCTCAACCAGCGCATCATGAAGGGCCTCGCGGCCGGCGCGGTCAAGGGCTGAGACCCGCGACGACGAAGGGGGCGGATGCTGCGGCATCCGCCCCCTTTCGCGTCCCCGTCCGGGTGGTGAGGGGTCACGACACGCCGCGCGCGGCCACGCGCCAGCGACGTGTCTCGACTCCTCGCTTACGACGAGGTCGCCGAGTCCGTCGAAGCCCCCGCCCGCGCACCAACGGAGGAGAACTCGCGAAAGGGAGGAGCGAATCCGCGAAACGCTCCTCCCCTGGGTGAGATCTCCTCCCGAACGGTGCAGTCCCGAGCTTCGTTCGCTCCGGGCTTGCGCGCGAGGGGTCAAGACACGCAGCGAGCGGATGCCACAACGCGGCGTGTCTTGACCCCTCGCGAGTGGGGCACTGAGGTCGACCAGACAGTGGGTCGCTGAGCCTGTCGAAGCGTCCCCTCCGAGAGCGTCAGGCGCGGTCGTGGAGGGTGACGTGGTAGCCGTCGGGGTCGGCGAAGGTGAAGGTGCGCCCGAACGGTCCGTCAATGGGTGCGGCGACGATCGTGCGCCCATCGGCGACCAGGGCGTCGTGGATGCTCTGCACATCCGTCGCGTGCAGCCAGAGGGCGACGCCGATGCCGGGCTGCGCCGCTGCGGCGAGATCGGTTCCGGGCACGATGTCGCGCAGCGCGAACGCGATCGGCGTGGTCGTGAAGACGACGGCGTGCGGAGGCCCGGCGGGCGAGCGCACGAGGCCGAGGTACTTCTCGTAGAACGCCTGCGAGGCGTCGAGGTCGCGCGTCTGCAGAGAGATGAAGTCGGGGCCGGTGACGGGCATGGGATACTCCTTCGATACGTGTCAGTTTTCTGACATGCATCAATCTATGTCAGAATACTGACATGAGTCAAGACGGCATCCACCTGCCGACCTCCCTCGGGTATCTGCTGAAGGAGGCTGCGAGCGCCCTGCGATTCGCGATGGAAGAGGCCCTGCGCCCCCTCGACATGACCATCACGCGATACTCCTGCCTCGAACTACTCGCGCAGCGCCCCGGCCTCTCGAACTCCGACCTCGCCCGCGGCGCCTTCGTCACCCGGCAGTCGATGAACGTGCTGCTGCAGCAGCTCGAACGCGAGGGGCTCGTCGTGCGGGCATCCGAAGCCCCGGTCGGTAAGGCGCTCCCCACCGACCTCACGCTCGCCGGGCGCGACCTGCTCGCGCAGGCGACCGCCGCGGTGCGCGCGGTCGAGAAACGGATGCTGTCGAGCATGAGCGCCGACGATCAGCAGGTCGCGTTCCACCTGCTCCAGGGCATGGTGCGGTCGCTGCGCGCGGACACAGGCACGTGAGCGTCAGCGCCAGTCGTACCGGGCGCGGAACCCGAGTTCGTCCTGGATGCGGCGGGTCGACATGAGCGATCCGAACTCGGCGAGATCCTCGGCCACGGGAACGCCGGGGAACCACCGTTCCGCGACCTCGCGCGAGGGCGCCGCATTGCCCGACTCGGGAGCTGCGACGTTGTAGACGCGGAACCCGGGGGTCGCCGCCTCGAGCGCGAGCGCCACGGCTTCGGCTCCGTCGCGCGCGTCGACCCACGACCCCAGCAGGTCGCGGCGGTAGTCGGGCTCGGATGCCGCGGCGAAGGTGTCGTAGGCCTCGGGCGCGACGACGTTGGTGAAGCGCAGCGCGGTGATCGAGGCATCCGGATGCCATCCGACGAGCTGCGCGGCCATCGCCTCTTCGACGACCTTGCCGAGGCCGTAGGTGTTGAACGCGCGCGTGTAGGTCTCGTCGACCGGGAGCGACGGCGGCGCGACCTCGAAGGGGAAGCCCATGGCCGTGATGCTCGACGCGAGCACGACGGTGCGGATGCCGGCGCGATGCGCGGCGAGCAGCACGTGCGAGGAGACCAGCACGTTGTTCTCGAAGGTCGCGGCATCGGGCACGAGCCCGTTCACCGGAATCGCGGCGAGGTGCACGAGTGCGTCGATGCCCTCATGGCGCGCAGTCACCCCGAGCAGCGCGTCGAGCGTCTGCCCGTAGTCGGTGAGGTCCACGCGCGTGAAGCCCGCCCCGGCGGGGCCGGCGAGGTCGAAGCCGATGACCTCGGCTCCCCCGACGCGCAGTCGTTCGACCGTCGCGCGACCGAGCGTGCCGCTGCTTCCTGTGACCGCAATGACCATGGGGGACCTCCGCGTCCGAGTCTGGCACGTGATCGACCTCGCCGACCTCCATGCCCTAGTATTGAAACGTCACAATTCTAACGCGATTCGCTACGACAACGCTTTGTCTGCGTCTCTGAAACGTTTCGAAATCTTGGGAGTGTCCAATGCCGGCCACCGTATCCGCCGTTCGCTTCGAGCATCACCGCGAGCCCCTGGGCATCGGCGAGTCACGCCCGCGCCTGTCGTGGGTGATCGACACCGCTCCCACCGGATGGACGCACGCCGCCTCCCGCATCGAGATCGACACCGATGGCGCCGTCGAAACCTTCGAGATCGACTCCGACGCGCAGGTGCTCGTGCCGTGGCCGGGTCGGGCACTCCACTCGCGCGCCCGGGCATCCGTGCGCGTGCGGGTGCGCGGCACCGACGGCGAATGGAGCGACCCGAGCCCCTGGGCCACGGTCGAGACCGGACTGCTGCACCCCGAGGATTGGACCGCGGGCCCCATCGGCGCGATCTGGAACGAGAACCCGATGCGCGACGACCGCCGGCCCGCGCTCGTCCGCCGCGACTTCACCGTGCGCCCCGACCTCGTGCGCGCCCGCCTCTATGCGTCGGCCCACGGTCTCTACCAGGCCGAGATCAACGGCGAGCGTGTCGGCACCGACGTGCTCTCCCCCGGCTGGACCGTCTACCGCGAGCGCCTGCGCTACTACACCTACGACGTGACAGACCTGCTCGCCGAGGGCGACAACGCGATCGGCGCGTGGCTCGGCGACGGCTGGTACCGCGGTCGTCTCGGGTGGCGCGGCGGCTTCCGCAACGTCTTCGGCGACGATCTCTCCTTCATCGGTCAGCTCGAGCTCACCTACGCCGACGGCACGACCGAGACCGTCGCAACCGACACGCGGTGGCGGTCGGCGCCGAGCCCGATCCTGCACTCGGGAATCTACGACGGCGAAACCTACGACGCCCGCGAGGAGCTGCCGGGGTGGAGCCGCGCGGGGTACGACGACGGCGACTGGCAGCGCGTGCAGCTGCGCCGCCGCGACCCCGCGACGCTCGTGGCACCGACCGGCCCGCCCGTGCGCGTGACCGAGGAGGTGCACCCGGTCACCGTGCTGCGCACCCCGGCCGGCAAGCGCGTGCTCGACTTCGGGCAGAACCTCGTCGGCGTCGTGCGCCTGCGCTCCACGGCCGCCGCGGGCACGACCGTGACGCTCCGCACCGCCGAGGTGCTACAGGACGACGAGCTCTACACGCGCCCGCTGCGCGACGCGGTCTCGACCGACGTCTACACGTTCGCCGGGCGCCCCGAGGGCGAGGAGTGGGAACCGCGCTTCACCTATCACGGCTTCCGCTACGTGGAGGTCGACGGCTGGCCCGGCGACATCGATGCGGATGCCGCGGCCGGCGCTCTCGTCGCCCGCGTGCTGCACACCGACATGGAGCGCACGGGCTGGTTCGAATCCTCGAACCCCCAGCTCGACCGCCTGCACGAGAACGTCGTCTGGGGCATGCGGGGAAACTTCGTCGACATCCCCTCCGATTGCCCGCAGCGCGACGAGCGCCTGGGATGGACCGGCGACATCCAGGTGTTCGCGCCGGCAGCATCCTTCCTGTACGACTCCTCCGGCATGCTCGCCGGCTGGCTGCGCGACCTGGAGGCCGAGCAACTGCCCGACGGCACCGTGCCCTGGTACGTGCCCGTCATCCCGGCCGACACCATGTGGACCCCGCAGCGCCCGGGTGCCGCCTGGGGCGATGCCGCGACCATCGTGCCGTGGACCCTGCACCGCCGCTTCGGCGATGAGGGCGTGCTGCGCGCGCAGTTCGACAGCGCCCGCGCGTGGGTCGATCTGCAGGCCGAGATCGCGGGTCCCTCGCGGCTGTGGGACACCGGGTTCCAGCTCGGCGACTGGCTCGACCCTGCTGCTCCCCCGCACGACCCGGCCGACGCCCTCACCGATCGCTACCTCGTCGCCTCGGGCTACTTCGCGTACTCGGCACGGCTGGTCGCCGACATGGCCGCGACGCTGGGCGAGACGACGGAGGCCGCGCACTACACCGCCCTCGCCGCCGAGGCGAAGGCGGCGTTCATCGGCGCCTATGTGGGCGACGACGGGCGGATGACCTCCGACGCGCAGACCGCCTACGCGCTCGCCCTCGAGTTCGACCTGCTCCCCGACGAGCTGCGCTCCCCCGCCGCCGCCCGGCTCGCGGCGCTCGTGCGCGCCGGGGGCAACCGCATCGGCACCGGGTTCGTGGGCACGCCGCTCGTGACCGACGCCCTCAGCGCGAACGGTCAGCTCGACGCCGCCTACGACCTTCTCCTCGAGAAGGAGTGCCCGTCGTGGCTGTACCAGGTGGGCATGGGCGCGACGACGGTCTGGGAGCGCTGGGACTCGATGCGCCCCGACGGCTCGGTGAACCCCGGGTCGATGACCTCGTTCAACCACTACGCGCTCGGCGCCGTGGTCGACTGGATGCACCGCGTGGTAGCCGGCCTCGCCGCCGATGCCCCGGGCTACCGTCGCATTCGCGTCGCGCCGCGCCCCGGCGGAGGGCTCACCTCGGCATCGGCCCGACACCGCACCCCGTTCGGCGAGGCCGCGGTCTCGTGGCGGATCGACGCCGGCGTGCTCCACGTCACCGCCGAGCTGCCCGTCGGCACCACCGGCGTGCTCGCCCTCCCGGGACAGCCCGAGGAAGAAGTCGGGCACGGCACGCACACGCGTTCCGTCGCGGTCGACAGAGCGGACGCCGACGCCACCGACTCCGCCGCGGAGGTGACCGCATGACCCGCGTCGCCTTCCTGCACACCGGGGCCGTCGTGATCGCCCCGGTCGTCGACGCCGCCCGCGCGGCCCTGCCCGACGCGACGTTCGTGAACTACCTCGACGACCGGATCGTCGCCGATCTGGGCGACGCGGAGCGCGCGGCATCCGTCGCCGACCGTCTCGCGCACCTCGCCGGCGCCGCGCGCGATGCCGGAGCCGACGTCGTCATGCTCACGTGCTCGTCGATCTCGGGCTACGCGGCTCCCACCGCCGAGCGTGCCGGCATCCCCGTGCTGCGCATCGACGAGGCGATGGCCGATCGGGCCGTCGCCACGGGCGAACGCATCGCCGTGATCGCCACCCTCCCGACCACCCTCGCCCCGACCGTCGCGCTGCTGCGCGAGCGCGCCGCGATCGCCGGTGTCGAGCCGACGATCCTCGACGAGGTCGTCGACGGGGCGTTCGCCGCGGTCTCGGGAGGGGATCGCCCGCAGCACGACGCACTCGTCGCCGCTGCGATCGAACGCCTGGCCGCCCACGCCGACGTCGTCGTGCTCGCCCAGGCCTCGATGGCCTCGGCGGCCGAGAGCGCCCGCGTCACCGTGCCGGTGCTCACCAGCATCGCGCCGGGGGTCGCACGACTCGCCGAGCTGCTCGCGAACGACGATCCCGATACCCGCACCGCGACCCCGGAGGACGCCCGATGACCACCGGCATACGACCGCGCACGCTGACTCCGCTCGGCACCGACCACGCTCGCTGGGCGAGCGGTTTCTGGGGCGCCGTGCAGGAGCGCACCCGCGACGTCACCGTTCCGTCGATGTGGGACTCGCTCCGCGATCCCGCCGTGAGCGCGGGGCTGCGCAACTTCCGCATCGCCGCCGGCCTCGAGCCGGGCGAGCACGTCGGACCGCCCTTCATGGACGGCGACTTCTACAAGTGGATGGAAGCCGCGATCGCCCAGCTCGAGGTGCGCTCCGATCCGGCCCTCGCCGAGACGATCGACGAACTGGCACGACTCATCGCCTCGGTGCAGCGCGCCGACGGGTACCTGCACACGCCCACGCTGATCGCGGCGCTCGGGCCGGCGGCGGCCACCGACCTCGCCGACCGGTTCCACTTCGAGACCTACAACCTCGGCCACCTCATCACGATGTGCGTGCGCCATCACGAAGTCACCCGATCGCCGCTGCTGCTCGATGTCGCCGTGCGCGCCGCCGGGTACCTCGAGGATCTCGCCGAGAACAAGCCGGTCGAGCTCGCCCGCAGTGCGATCTGCCCCTCGCACTACATGGCCGTGATCGAGCTGTACCGCGCGACCGACGACCGCCGCTGGCTCGGGCTCGCCCAGGCGTTCCTGCGCGTACGCGACGACTTCCAGGGCGGTGACGACAACCAGGATCGCCTCCCCGTGCGCGAGCAGTACGTGGTCGCCGGGCACGCCGTGCGGGCGAACTACCTGTACGCCGGGCTCGCCGACCTCGCTCTCGAGACCGGGGACGCCGACATCCTCGAGGTGCTCACGCGGCTCTGGGACGACGTGATCGACACCAAGCTCTACATCACCGGAGGTTGCGGCGCGCTCTACGACGGCGCCTCGCCCGACGGGCATCCGTGGCAGGAGCAGATCAGCCGCGTGCACCAGGCCTACGGCCGCGCGTATCAGCTGCCCCACACCACCGCGCACGCCGAGTCGTGCGCGAACATCGGCATGATCCTCTGGGCAGAGCGGATGCTGGCGCTCACCGGCGAGGCGCGCTTCGCCGACGTGATCGAGCAGATCGCCTTCAACGCGCTGCTCGCCGGGATCAGCCTCGACGGCACCTCGTACTTCTACACGAACCCGCTGCGTCAGGTGCGCGAGCTGCCCTTCGAGCTGCGTCGTGCGGGCGACACGGGCCTGCACCCGGTGCCCGCCCCGCCGAAGTCCGACGAGCGTCTGCGCGAGCGGTACCTCAGCTGCTTCTGCTGTCCGCCGAACACGACCAGGACACTCTCGCGGTGGCACGAGCGTGCGGCGTCCGTCTCGGAGGCCGGTCTGCACGTGCACCAGTACGGCGGCAGCGAACTGCACGCCGTGCTCGACGACGGGCGGATGCTCGCGCTCACCGAACACAGCGACTACCCGTGGGATGGACGGATCGTCTTCACCGTGACCGCGGTCGAAGCGGGCGGACTGCCCGTGCACCTGCGCATCCCCGGATGGTCGTCGGATGCCGCGCTCACGGTCGCGGGCGAACCCGTCGCGGCGAGCGCTCCCGGAACCTACACGCGGATCGATCGGCCCCTCGCGGTCGGCGACGAGATCGTGCTCGATCTGCCGATGCCGGTGCGCGTGCTGCGCGCCCACCGCCTCGCCGAGGAGGCCGCGAACCAGGTCGCCGTGCAGCGCGGTCCGGTCGTCTACTGCGTCGAGGAGGCCGACCTCCCCGATGACGTTCTGCTCGAACAGGCGGCGCTGCGCCGCGGTGCGACGTTCGGCACCGAACGGATCGAGATCGACGGGCAGCGCCTTCTCGCCGTGACGACGACGCTCCAGGCCATTCCCGGCACCTCCGACGACGCCCTCTACGCCGACATCGACGCGGCCCCGCTCGTCGAGATCCCGACCCGGCTCGTGCCGTACTTCGCGTGGGGCAATCGCGGCCCGGGCGAGATGTCGGTCTGGCTCCCGATCGTCTGGTGACCCGATGAGCGACCACGTCACCGCGACCTACGTCATCGAGACCTCGCTGCCGCTGCAGCAGGCCGCCGAGACCCTCGCCGGGGAGCAGTCGACCGGCACCTTCGTGCGGGTCGAGCGCGAATCCGACGATCTGCGCGCCCGCTTCGCGGCGCAGGTCGTCGACCTCGAGGAGCTGCCCCTCACCGGCGACAGCGCCCTGCCCGGCACCGTCGGTGACCCGGCGCAGCGGCGGCGCGCCCGGATGCGTCTGCGCTTTCCGCTCGACAACTTCGGGCCGTCGATCCCGAACCTGCAGGCGGCCGTCGCCGGCAACCTGTTCGAGATCAAGGAGCTCGCGGCCGTCAAGCTGGTGGACCTCGACCTCCCCGCGGCCTTCGGCGAGCGCTACGGCGGCCCCCGCTTCGGACTCGCCGGCACGCGCGAGCGGATGGGACGCCCGGACGGCGCGCTGATCGGCACGATCGTGAAGCCGAGCATCGGCCTCTCGCCGGCCGATCTCGCCGAGGTGGTGGGAGAGCTGGCCGAGGCGGGCGTGGACTTCATCAAGGACGACGAGCTGCAGGGCAACGGCCCCACCGCGCCGCTCGCCGAGCGGGTGGCCGCCGTGATGCCGGTGCTGAAGCGCTACGCCGACCGCACCGGGCGCATGCCCATGTACGCGTTCAACATCACCGACGACATCCATCTGCTCGAGCAGAACCACGACCTCGTGGTCGCCGCCGGGGGTACCTGCGTCATGGTGTGCATCAATATGGTGGGCCTCGCGGGCCTCGCGCACGTGCGGCGCTTCACGCAGGTGCCGATCCATGGCCACCGCGCGATGTTCGGCGCGATCAGCCGCTCCCCGCAGGTCGGCTTCTCGTTCCGAGCCTGGCAGAAGCTCGCGCGGCTCAGCGGCGCCGACCATCTGCACACCAACGGCATCTCGAACAAGTTCTACGAGTCCGACGACGAGGTGCTCGCGTCGATCGCCGTTGTGCGCACGCCGCTCGACGGGGTGGGCGACACGGTGCCGGTGTTGTCGTCGGGCCAGTGGGGAGGGCTCGCCCATGCGACCCGTCGCGCGGTCGGGTCGTCGGATCTGCTCGTGCTCGCGGGCGGCGGCATCCACGGTCATCCCGACGGCGCCGCGGCCGGCGTCGAGAGCATGCGCGCCGCCTGGGCCTCGGCCGAGCGCGGTGAGACGACCGCGCAGGCGCTGGCGGCATCGCCCGAACTGCGTCGGGCGACCGAGCGTTTCGGGGCGGTCCGTGGCTGATTCGCCGCTGTCCCCGCCGGCCGTCGGCTACTACGGCGACGACGTCACCGGCAGCGTCGACGTGCTGCTGCAGTTCGCCCGGCACGGGGTGCGCGGATGCCTGTTCATCGGCACGCCCTCGGACGCGGCTCTCGCGGATGCCGCCGGCTCGCACGAGGTGGTCGGGATCGCCGGCATCGCCCGCTCGCTCTCGCCGGATGCGCTGGATGCCGAAGTGCGCCCCGCTCTCACGGCCCTGCGCGACCTGTCGCCCCGCATCGTTCAGTACAAGGCGTGCTCCACGGCCGACTCCTCTCCGACCGTCGGGAGCCTCGGCCGGGTGCTCGAGATCGGCCGCGAGGTCTTCGGTTCACGAACCGTTCCGGTGCTCTTCGCCCAGCCCGACTTCGGCCGCTACACGGTCTTCGGCCACCACTTCGCGGCCGAGGGCGGCACCGTGCACCGGCTCGACCGCCAGCCGACCATGTCTCAGCATCCGTCGACGCCGATGGACGACTCCGACCTCGCGGCGCACCTCTCGCGGCAGACCCCGCTGCCGATCGACGGTGTGCCGCTCACCCGGTACTCGACGGCGTCGTCGCTCGCCGCTGAGATCGACGGCTCCCCCACGGCCGCTCTCGTGCTCGACGCCATCGACGACGCGCATCTCGCGCTGATCGGCACGGCGTTGGAAGAGCTGAGTACTGAACGGCATCCGCTCTTCGCGATCGGATCGGGCGGACTCAGCAGGGCGCTCGCGCTCGGGCGTCCGGCATCCGCCCTCGCCGACGAACGCACCGCCGGCGGCCCGGTGCTGGCCGTGTCCGGCAGCCGCTCGCCGCAGACCCGGCGCCAGATCGCCGCGGCGCAGGCGGCCGGCTGGGCAGTGCGCCCGCTCTCCCCGGATGCCGACGCACAGACCGAGGTCGTCGCGCTGTTGCGCGCGGGCCGCAGCGTCGCCCTCTCGTCGGAGGATGCCCCGGCGTTCGCCGGTCATCCCGAGGTACTGGCGGCGATCGCCGATGCGGCGACGTCCGTCATCCGCGGGGCTCTCGGCGCCGGGGCGACCCGCCGCCTGATCGTCTGCGGCGGCGACACGTCGAGCCGCGTCGTGCGCTCGCTCGGCATCGCGAGCCTGTCGATCGCCGCGAATCCCGGCGCGAACGTGGTGGTGCTGCGTGCCCGCAGTGACGATCCCTCGGTCGACGGCGTCGAAGTGCTCCTCAAGGGCGGGCAGGTCGGCGACGACGGGCTGTTCGAGGCGGTGCGGGGTGGGGCTCGCTAGAGCGCGCGTCGATCGGGTGGCGTGCGCAGTTCCTTCGCGATGATCAGAGATGTCGGCACGTGCCCCGCCGCAAGCACGACAGCGCTGGCGGCGATGAACGGATTGCCCAGCAGCCCACTCGCAGCGAGGTAGACCAGCACGGGGAGCGCGGCCATCGGTACCGGCAGCGCCCACGTTCGCCGATAGAGCGAATCCGGGGTGCGCTCGACGACGTACCGTGCCCACAGGGCGTAGTACGCGACCAGCGCCAGCCCGCCGGGCACCGCCCACCACACGCTCATCGCGCCGGGGAGCGTGACGGCCGGCACGACCAGGCACAGCGCTTGGCCGCTGCGCTCCAGCACGGCGAGCACGCCGGGAACTCGCGGTCGGGGGAGCGGCGACCGCGGCGGAAGCAACCACAGCAGAAACGTGGGAGCCAGCACCGCCAGGGAAATACCCAAGCCCCACGGTGAGAATCCCATGGCCACAGGCTACCGAGCCACCCCTTCACCTCTGTCGCGCAGGATCCGGGAGAGACGACTCTTGCGCAGATTCTGCGCGACGATCCAGCCCACGTCGGGATGGTCGGAATCCAGCCCGAGGAAGGCGTCCAGGGCTATGTCGGGGTCCGCCGACACGACGACGCTCCAGCAGTAGCCGAGGGTCTGGCGCAGGACTCGCACGTCCGGAGCACGACGGCGCTCGCTCGGCCAGGTGACGAAGCGCGCCGTGGTCGTCGCGCAGACGCCGAGAGCATCGCCGACCGTTCGCGGGTCGCGCAGCAGCCGCGGCTCGCAGATCGCCGCAACCGCCGCGCGCTGGAGGAGCGGATCGGTCTCCTCCGCCCAGGACTTCACGATGGAGAGAAGCGCGGCGATGTCCCGATCGCCGAGAAGCTGCAGACCGATGACCGCTCCTTCGCGGACGCGCCACCGCTGGTCCTCGGCGTGGCCACGCAGTCGCCTGAGGACGTCGGCGTCGTCGGATCGAGCACCGCGGGATGCGGCGACGCACATCATCGCGAACTCGTCATCGGTCTTCTCGAGTTCGGCTATCACCGCCGGTTCGGCTGTGCGAGCTACTGCGGAGACGAGTGCGAGGTTCGCGCGGGGACCGGGAAGCCCGGAATGCGCGATGAGGAATTCGGGCCACCCGGTGGAGGGGAGCGCCCGAAGCCTCGTCTCCCATTCGACGTCGTCGGTCATCGCCCGATGATACCCATTCGCTTGCCGTCGGCAGTTGACGGATCTCTCGTACTGCCGTAACTTATGAAACGATTCATCTTTACAGAAAGCGAGTGACAATGTCCGTCCTCACCCCTGACCACCTCGCCGCGCTCGAGAAGCAGGGCATCGAGCTTCCCAGCTGGGCTTTCGGCAACTCCGGCACGCGCTTCAAGGTGTTCGGCACCCCCGGCACGCCGCGCGACCCGTGGGAGAAGATCGCGGATGCCGCGCAGGTCAACACCTACACGGCTCTGGCGCCGAGCGTGGCGCTGCACATCCCGTGGGACCTCGTCGACTCGTTCTCCGACCTGCGCAAGCACGCCGAAGATCTCGGCGTGACGCTCGGCACGGTCAACTCCAACACCTTCCAGGACGACGACTACAAGTTCGGCGCCCTCACCCATGAAGACGCCGCGATCCGCCGGAAGGCGATCGACCACCACCTCGCGTGCATCGACGTCATGGATGCCACCGGCAGCCGCGACCTCAAGATCTGGCTCGCCGAGGGATCGAACTACCCCGGCCAGGCCGACCTGCGTGGCCGCCAGGACCGCCTGCAGGAATCGCTCCAGCAGATCTACGCCCGCCTCGGCGACGACCAGCGACTCGTGCTGGAGTACAAGTTCTTCGAGCCGGCGTTCTATCACACCGATGTTCCCGACTGGGGCACCTCGTACGCGCAGGTGGTCTCGCTCGGCGACAAGGCATCCGTCTGCCTCGACACCGGCCACCACGCCCCCGGCACGAACATCGAGTTCATCGTCATGCAGCTGCTGCGCCTCGGCAAGCTCGGATCGTTCGACTTCAACTCGCGCTTCTACGCCGATGACGACCTGATCGTCGGCGCCGCCGACCCGTTCCAGCTCTTCCGCATCCTCTTCGAGGTCGTGCGCGGCGGCGGTCTGAACAACCCCGATGTCGCGTTCATGCTCGACCAGTGCCACAACGTCGAAGACAAGATCCCCGGCCAGATCCGCTCGGTGCTCAACGTGCAGGAGATGACCGCCCGCGCGCTGCTCGTCGACCGCGACGCCCTCACCGCCGCGCAGAAGTCCGGCGACGTGCTCGCCGCGAACGCGATCTTCATGGACGCGTTCTATACCGACGTGCGCCCCGCCCTCGCTGAGTGGCGCGAGTCGCGTGGCCTCGCCGCCGACCCGATGGCCGCCTACGCGGCATCCGGCTACCAGCAGAAGATCGCCGCAGAACGAGTCGGTGGCGTGCAGGCCGGCTGGGGCGCCTGAGCGCGCCGTCCCTCGACCCCTCGATCAAGGAACACCACTCATGACGAACCCGACCGCCGCCGACCTGATCGCGCGCAGCAACCGCCTGGGCGCCGACCCGAAGAACACCAACTACGCCGGTGGCAATACCTCCGCCAAGGGCACCGAGATCGACCCCGTGACGGGGCAGCACGTCGAGCTGCTGTGGGTGAAGGGCTCGGGCGGCGACCTGGGCACCCTCACCGAGAAGGGCTTGGCCGTGCTGCGTCTCGACCGCATGCGCGCGCTGGTCGACGTGTACCCCGGCATCGACCGCGAAGACGAGATGGTCGCGGCATTCGACTACTGCCTGCACGGCAAGGGCGGAGCCGCTCCTTCGATCGACACGGCCATGCACGGACTCGTGGATGCCGCGCACGTCGACCACCTGCACCCCGACTCCGGCATCGCGATCGCGACCGCCGCCGACGGCGAGGCCCTGACCTCGAAGATCTTCGGCGAGAAGGTCGTGTGGGTGCCGTGGCGCCGCCCGGGCTTCCAGCTCGGACTCGACATCGCCGAGATCAAGAAGGCGAACCCCCAGGCGATCGGCTGCATCCTCGGCGGCCACGGCATCACGGCGTGGGGCGACACGTCCGACGAAGCCGAGGCGAACTCGCTGTGGATCATCGACACCGCAGCCTCGTACATCGCCGAGCACGGGAAGACCGACCCGTTCGGCGGCGTCCGCACCGGCTTCGAGGCACTGCCGTCCGGCGAGCGCCGCGAGCGCGCCGCCGCTCTGGCCGGCACGATCCGCGGCATCGCCTCGCACGACCGCGCGATGGTCGGCCACTTCACGGATGCCGCGGAGGTGCTCGACTTCCTCGCCTCCGAGAAAGCCCCGGCCCTCGCCGCGCTCGGCACGAGCTGCCCCGACCACTTCCTGCGCACCAAGGTCAAGCCGCTGATCCTCGACCTGCCGGCCACGGCATCCGCCGAGGAGCAGATCGCGCGCCTGCACGAGCTGCACGCCGAATACCGCGCCGACTACCAGGCGTACTACGACGCACATGCGACCGCCGAGTCGCCCGCGATCCGCGGCGCCGACCCGCTCATCGTGCTCGTTCCCGGCGTGGGCATGTTCTCGTACGGCGCGAACAAGCAGACGGCGCGCGTCGCCGGCGAGTTCTACGTCAACGCGATCAACGTCATGCGCGGGGCCGAGGCGCTCTCGACCTACTCCCCCATCTCCGATGCCGAGAAGTTCGACATCGAGTACTGGGCGCTGGAGGAGGCCAAGCTGCAGCGGATGCCGAAGCCGAAGTCGCACCAGGGGCGCATCGCGTTCGTGACCGGCGCGGCGTCCGGCATCGGCAAGGCCATCGCCACCCGTCTCGCGGCCGAGGGCGCCTGCGTCGTCATCGCCGACCTCGACCTCGAGAAGGCGCAGGCCGCGGCGACGGAGCTCGGAGGCACCGACGTCGCGATCGGCGTCGCGGCGAACGTGGCGGATGCCGACGCGATCCAGGCGGCTCTGAACGACGCCGTACTCGCGTTCGGCGGCGTGGACCTCGTCGTCAACAACGCCGGCCTCTCGCTCTCGAAGCCGCTGCTCGAGACCACCGAGAAGGACTGGGATCTGCAGCACGACGTCATGGCGAAGGGCTCGTTCCTCGTGTCGAAGGCCGCCGCGCGTGTGCTCATCGACCAGAAGCTCGGCGGCGACATCATCTACATCTCGTCGAAGAACTCCGTCTTCGCCGGTCCGAACAACATCGCGTACTCGGCGACCAAGGCCGACCAGGCCCACCAGGTGCGGCTGTTGGCGGTCGAGCTCGGGGAGTACGGCATCCGCGTCAACGGGATCAACCCCGACGGCGTCGTGCGCGGCTCGGGCATCTTCGCCTCGGGCTGGGGCGCCAACCGCGCCGCGACCTACGGGGTCGCCGAAGAGGACCTCGGCCAGTTCTACGCCAACCGCACGATCCTCAAGCGCGAGGTCGTTCCCGAGAACGTGGCGGATGCCGTGTACGTGCTGACCGGCCCCGAACTGAGCCGCACCACCGGCCTGCACATCCCGGTCGACTCCGGCGTCGCCGCCGCGTTCCTGCGATGAGCACCCGCGCCGTCGCGGCCGTCGACCTCGGCGCGACCAGCGGCCGGGTGATGATCGGCCGCATCGGCGACGGCGTGCTCGACCTCGAGCCCGTCTCGCGGTTCCCGAACGGTCCCGTCGAACGCGCCGACGGCCTGCACTGGGACTTCGAGGCCCTCTCCGAGAACGTGCTCGACGGCCTGGCCGAGGCGGTCCGCCGCGAGCCCGGGATCGAGAGCATCGGGATCGATTCCTGGGCCGTCGACTACGGGCTGATCGCGGGCGGGAAAGTGCTCGCCGAGCCGTTCCACTACCGCGACGAGCGATCCGCTCGCGGCGTCGCGGAGGTGCACGAGATCGTCGCGTTCGACGAGCTCTACCGCCGCAACGGCCTGCAGTTCCTGCCGTTCAACACGCTCTATCAGCTGCGCGTCGACGACCGCGCTCCCGAGGCCGAGAGCGCGCTGCTCGTGCCCGACCTGCTCGCCTTCCTCCTCACGGGCGCGCGCGTGGCCGAGCGCACCAATGCCTCGACCACCGGGCTCCTCCGCGTCGACGACGCGGAGTGGGACACCGACCTCGCCTCCCGTCTCGGCATCGCTCCCGCGCTCCTGCCCGCACTCGTCGACCCCGGCGCGCTCATCGGCACCCTGCGTCCGCAGATCGCCCGCCGGATCGGCGCCGACCTCCCGGTGATCGCGGTCGGCTCGCACGACACGGCCTCCGCCGTCGCCGCGGTTCCGATGACGTCTCCCTCCGCCGCGTACATCTCGTGCGGCACGTGGGGACTCGTCGGCGTCGAGCTCGCGGAGCCCGTGCTGACGGATGCCGCCCGCGCGGCGAACTTCACGCACGAGCGCGGTGTCGACGGGCGTTTCCGGTTCCTGCACAACGTGGCGGGCCTGTGGCTGCTGAGCGAGACCGTGCGGGCCTGGGAGGCCGAGGACGGCGCTCCGATCGATCTGGTCGCTCTGCTGGCCGCGGCATCCGCCGTCACCGCACCCGTGCCGACCTTCGACGCGAACGACCCGTCGCTCTCGGCGCCGGGTGGCATGCCCGCGCGTATCGGCGCCCTGCTCGCCGCGAGCGGGCAGACGGCCCCGACCGACCGACCCGCGTTCGCGCGCAGCATCGTCGAGTCGATCGCGGTGGCGTTCGCAGAAGCTGTGGCGACGGCATCCGCTCTCACCGGGCGCCGCCTCGACGTCGTGCACATCGTCGGCGGCGGATCCCTCAACACCCTGCTGTGCCAGGCGACCGCCGACCGCACCGGGCTCCCGGTGCTCGCCGGCCCCGTCGAGGCCACAGCGCTCGGCAACGTGCTCGTGCAGGCGCGGGCGCTCGGTGCAGCGCCGGCGACGCTCGAGGAGCTGCGTGCCCTCGTGGCCGCGACGCATGCCCCCGTGCGCTACACGCCGCACACCTGACCGTCGGTCAGCGCACGTTGCCGTTCGAGCAGGTCTGCTGCGCGGCCGAGTTGCCCTTGATGGTGTCGGGGAGCGCCACGACGTTGTCGGGCGTCGCCGGCTCGGTCGGAGCAGCCTCCTCGGTCGGAGCCGTCTCCTCGGTGGGGGCCGTCTCCTCGGGGGTCGTCTCGGCAGGCGTGGGCTCCTGCACGATCACACCGTCGTTGCTGGTGTTCTGGTGCGTGATCTGCAGCTGCGCGTTCGCCTCGATCGCGTCGAAGAGATCGCCGGCGGCCGTGTAGTTCGGCACCACCTTGTTGGCGTTCTGCGAGTCGGTGCCCGTCGGGTACTGCACGAACACGATGTCCTCGAACGGGACCTCCTTGACCGCGAGGGCGATCTGCACGATCGTCATCGGGTCGTCCAGCGTCGTGCTCGTCTCGAGGTTGCTGAGACCGACGTGCGCGAGCTTCAGCATGGTGCCCACGTTGCCGAGGGTCTCGCCGCTGATGAGCTTGCGCGCCAGGCTCGACATGTACTGCTGCTGGTTGCCGATGCGGCCCAGGTCGCTGCCGTCGCCGACACCGTGACGGGTGCGCAGGAACTGCAGAGCCTCGAGGCCCTGCACCGTGTGGGTGCCGGCCGCCAGGTCGAGGCCCGTGTAGCGATCGCGGATCGGGTTTGCGAGGCACACGTCGACGCCGCCGATCGCGTTCGTGATCTCGATCACGCCGCCGAAGGTGACGGATGCCGCGAACTGCACCTCTTGACCGGTGAGCTCGGAGATCGTCTTCGCGACGCAGTTGAGACCGCCGTCGCTGTAGGCCACGTTGAGCGGCTGCTTGCTCATCGCGGAGTGCACGTTGCCGTCGTCGTCGGTGCACTCGGGGATGGGGATCATGAGGTCGCGCGGGAAGCTGACGACCGTGATGCGGCGGGGGTTATCGGAGACGTGCACGAGCAGGTTGACGTCGTTGAGGTTGCCCTCCGAGTCGTTGCCGCTGCAGCGGTCACCGAAATAGCCGGCGTACGCCTCTTCGCAGGTGTCGACACCCGCGAGCACGAAGTTGAATCCGCCCTCGTACTCGCTGATGTCCGGCGGAACCGCATCGGCCGACTGGCCCTCGAGTTCGACGGAGTTCGCGAGCTGCGTGCTGCGCAGGTCGTATACGACGTACGCCGCAACGCCCACACCGCTCACCAGCACCACCGCGAGTCCGATCGCGATGAACTTCAGCAGCTGGCTGAGGGGTCCCGGCGAGTGCAACTGGCCGTGGCGCGCGATCGTTCGACGGCGTCGGGTGTTCTCGGTCACACGGTGCCTTTCGGTTCTGCCTGCGGTGAGGGGGCACCGGGCTCAGGAAGCGGAGGGTGTGGGATTCGAACCCACGAGACATCTCTGCCCACTGGTTTTCAAGACCAGCTCCATCGGCCGCTCGGACAACCCTCCCGACAGACGGATCTGCCGACAAGCCGTGAGTCTAGCCGAGTTCTATTCTCCCGCGCTGACCTGGGCGGGCGCTGGAAGTGTATTCAGCGCACTCGCCAGCCCGCCGTCGACGACGTCGTCGGTGATCTCGGATGCCGCATCCTTCACCTCGGCCGGCGCCTGCCCCATGCCGACCGCGCGCCCGCCGAGCGTGCGCGCCCAGCCGAACATGCCGATGTCGTTGCGCCCGTCACCCGCGACGAGCACGCGCTCCCCGACGAGGCCGAGCTCTTCGCGCACGCGCTCCAGCGCAGTGCCCTTGTCGACCCCCTGCGGGGCGATGTCGAGCCAGGCCGTCCACCCGATCGCGTACGAGACCTCGTTCAGGCCGGCATCCGCCACCAGCCGATGGAAGTCCTCCTCGTCGTGACCGGGCGAGACCACGACGATGCGCGACACGGGCTCGGCCGCGAGCTCCTCGAAGCTCACCCGCCGGCCGCCGTCGAGCGTCCAGTCGTCGAGCTGGTCGGTGAAGAGCCGCTGGCCCGAGGCGAGCTCGACCATGTAGCGGGCGTCCGGCAGGCGCTCGCGCAGAAGGGCGAGCGCGGGCGAGGGGTCGAAGGTCTCGACGTTCCAGCGCTCCCAGTCGTCGCCGACGCGGCGCATCGTGACGGCGCCGTTCGAGCAGACGACGTACTCGGCGTCGAGTTCGAGCTGCTCGACGTACCGGCGGGTGGCCATCCAGCTGCGACCGGTGGCGATCGTCACGACGTGACCGGCATCGCGGAGGCGCGCGACGGCCTCGGGAACGCCCGGGCTCATCGTCTCGTCCTGGAGCAGGATGGTGCCGTCGACGTCGAGCGCGACGAGCCAGGGCGCGGTCATGCGGTGACCTTCGACGTCGCCTTCGTGTTCTCCGGCGTCAGAACCTCGAGCCCGCCGAGGTAGGGGCGCAGCACCTCGGGCACGCGCACCGAGCCGTCGGCCTGCTGGTGCGTTTCGAGCAGCGCCACGATCCAGCGGGTGGTCGCGAGCGTGCCGTTCAGCGTCGCGACGTGCTGGGTCTTCGGTGCGGAGCCGGAGTCCGCCCCGTCGACGACCGGCCGGTGGCGCACGTCGAGGCGGCGCGCCTGATAGGTCGTGCAGTTCGACGTCGACGTCAGCTCGCGGAACGCGCCCTGCGTGGGCACCCAGGCCTCGATGTCGTACTTGCGCGCGGCGCTCGATCCGAGGTCGCCCGCGGCGACGTCGATCACGCGGTAGGCGAGGCCGAGCGAGGTCAGCATCTCCTCCTGCAGGGCCACGAGGCGCAGGTGCTCGGCCTCGGCATCCTCCGCCTCCGTGTAGACGAACATCTCGAGCTTGTTGAACTGGTGCACGCGGATGATGCCGCGGGTGTCCTTGCCGTGCGATCCGGCCTCGCGGCGGTAGCAGGTCGACCAGCCGGCATAGCGCAGCGCGCCGTCCGACAGGTCGACGATCTCGTCCTTGTGGTACCCGGCGAGGGCGACCTCGCTGGTGCCGACGAGGTAGAGGTCGTCGCCCTTGTCGAGGTGGTAGACCTCGTCGGCGTGCTCGCCGAGGAAGCCGGTGCCCTGCATGATCTCGGGGCGCACGAGCGTCGGCGTGATGAGCGGCACGAAGCCGTTCTGCAGCGCTTTGTCGAGCGCGAGGTTCATGAGCGCGATCTCGAGACGGGCGCCGATGCCGCGCAGGAAGTAGAAGCGGGCGCCCGAGACCTTCGCCCCGCGCTCCATGTCGATCGCCCCGAGGATCTCGCCGATCTCGAGGTGGTCGCGCGGCTCGAAGTCGAACGAGGGCACCTCGCCGACGCGACGCAGCTCGACGAAGTCGGCCTCGCCACCGGCGGGCACGCCGTCGATCACGACGTTCTCGATGCGGGCCAGGGCGGCGGATGCTGCCTCTCCGGCGTCGTTCGCGACCTGCTGCGCCTGCTTGACGCGCTCGGCGAGCTCCTTGCCCTGCGCGACGAGCGCGGGCTTCTCCTCCTTCGGCGCCTTGGCGATGACCTTACCGAACGCGTTCTGCTCGGCCCGCAGCTCCTCGAACGCGGCGAGCGCCGCGCGGCGCGATCGATCGGCCTCGAGTGCGATGTCGACGGTGGCCTGGTCGTTGCCGCGCGCGGCCTGCGAGCGGCGGACGAGATCAGGGTGGTCGCGGAGAAGAGCGAGGTCGATCATTCCACGATTCTACGGGGGTCTCCCACCCCCTCAGGCTCGCCGGATGTCACACCCGGGGCCGTGCATCGTCTTTCTCCTCGGTGGTCGGCATCCGGCCGATCGCCGCTGTGGAAGGAATACCCATGACCACCCGTGTCACCTCGCTCGACCAGCTGAACCTGGCCTTCGCCGACCGCTTCAACGCCCGCGACCTCGACGGCCTGATGGCCCTGAACACCGCCGACGTCGTCTTCGTCCCGGCTCCCGGCACCCCGGTGACCGGCGAGGCCGCCGTCCGCGGCGCGCTCGAGCAGTTCCTCGGTCTCGACCTGCCGATCTCGATGACCGTCCGCCACGTGTTCGAGAGCGCCGGCACCGGCCTCGCGATCGCCGACTGGACGATCACGGGCACAGGCCCCGACGGATCCGAGATCGCCCTCGCCGGCACGACCGCCGACGTGGCCGTCTTCGATGAGGAGCACGGCTGGCGCTACGCGGTCGACAACCCCTTCGGCACCGTCTGACCCGCGCAGCGCGGTCTCCTGCGAGCCCGTCGAGACCCACCATGCGCGTCGAAACCCATCGGTGCCGACGTCAACGACGGTGGGTCTCGGCGGGCTCGATGGGTCTCGACGGGCTCGATGGGTCTCGACGCCCGGACCAGGGCGTCACCCCGGGGCCGAGAAGAACCCGTCAGTCCGCGCCCATGCCGCTCTGCCGGCAGGCGCCGAGCGCCTTGCGTGCGCGGGCGACGCGCTGGCGGACCGCCGCGGCGTCGATCCCGAGGCGCTCCGCCGCTTCGCCGGCCGACAACCCGTCGACGGCGGTGAGCAGCAGTGGCTCCCGCAACGAGTCGGGGAGGTCGTGCAGAGCGGCGAGCGCACCGTCGAGGATCACGCGGATCTCGGCGGCTCCGGCCACGTTCACGGCGTCGGGCATCTCGTCGTCGAGCTCGGTCTGCGGGCGGCGTGCCCGCTGACGGGAGAGGTCGATCGCGACGTTGCGCGCGATCGCGTCGAGCCACGAGCACACCCTTCCCGGCTCGGGAGTCTCCAGGTGGGCGACCGATCTCCAGGCGCGCAAGAGCGCCATCTGGGCGGCGTCGTCGGCATCGTCCACGGGCACGCCGAGCGAGATGCTGCGGCGCCGGAGTCGATCGGGCTCGTCCGTGATCATCTCGGTCAGCAGTGCACGCGCATCGCCGATCGACTCGCTCTTCGCCTGCGCACCCATTCCGGCCCCTCCCCAGAGCGCTCGGGCACCCGTCCCCGTGTCACCTGCATGACACATGCCGGGAATAGAGTATCGCCATGACGAAGCCCCCGGCCGCGAGACGACAGGCCGCGCTCGTCTACAACCCGATCAAGGTCGACGAGAAGAGACTGCGCGCTGCCGTGCGCGAGCTCTCGAAGGCCGAGGGGTGGGAGCATCCGGCGTTCTATCCGACGACGATCCAGGATGCCGGGCAGGGTGCCACGGCGCAGGCTCTCGCCCGTGGGGTCGACGTCGTGCTCGTCGCCGGTGGCGACGGCACCGTGCGCGCGGTCTCCGAGGCCATCGCGAACACCGGTGTTCCCCTCGCGATCCTGCCGAGCGGCACAGGCAACCTGCTCGCACGCAACCTGGCGTTGCCGCTGGGCTCGCCCGACGACATGATCCGTGCGGCGCTGACCGGATCCCGCCACGCGATCGACATCGGATGGGCGCGCATCACGCGTGAGAGCGGTGACGAGAGCGAGCACGCCTTCGTGGTGCTGGCCGGAATCGGACTCGACGCCGACATGATCGCGAACACCCGCCCCGACCTCAAGAAGTCGGTCGGGTGGATCGCCTACGTCGACGGCGCCGCGCGCTCGCTCGCCAACGCCTCGCCCTTCCGCTCGGTGTATCAGATCGACGACGGCCGCCTGCATTCGACGAAGGTGCACAGCATCCTCTTCGCCAACTGCGGCACCCTGCCCGCGGGCATCGCCCTGGTGCCGGATGCCTCGATCTCCGACGGAACCCTCGACGTCGCCGTGATCCGGCCCTCCGGTGCGTTCGGCTGGTTCAACGTCTGGCGCAGGATCTGGTGGGAGAACTCGGTGCTGCGGCGCTTCGCCGCCGGCAGGCGCATCCTCGAGCGCCGGGGGAAGGATGCCGCGGTGCACTACTTCCAGGGCCTCGCCGCGGAGGCTGCGACGTCGGTGCCCACGCCGGTCGAGCTCGACGGTGACGAGTTCGGCAATGCCGTGCGCATCACGTGCCGGGTCGATCCGAGCGCGCTCCTGCTCGCGCTGCCGGAGGGGCATCCGGTCGACGCGCTCTGACACGCGGCTTTCCTTCCGGTGCTCCGCAGCGAGGTGCTCCGCCGGCGATGCGCTCAGCCGGCGGTGTCAGTCGGCGAGCACCGACACCGTGCCGTCGAGGCCACCGCCCACGAGGGTGAGGGTGAAGCCGTCGTCATCGACCGCGTCGTCGCCGAACGAGAGGATCGTCGCACGCGGCGCCATGTCCATGGTGCAGATCTGGGTGTCGTCGGTGACGAAGGTCGCCGTGCCCGCGTTGCCCGAACCCTCGAGCGACTCGACGACCGGCGGGCATCCCGACGAGCCCCAGGTGAGCAGCACGAGGCTGCCGTCGTCGAACCATCCGGCGGAGGGCTGGTACTCGGTCGACTCCCCGGGAACGCCGGTGACGGGTGCCCCGCCGATCTCGGCGTCATCCGAGATATCGCCGTAGGTGACCTGCAGCGTGATGTCCTTCGTCGGATCCACACCGGCGGGCAGGCCGCCGATGCTGGCGCGCTGCACCATGTCCTGGGTGCAGACCTGGTCGGCTGCGCCGTCGACGAGCGTCACCGAGACGTTCTGGCCCTCGGCGGTCACCGTGTCGACCTGCGGAACGCACGTCGAGGAGCCCCAGGTGACGACGGCGAACATGCGGCCCTCGTCGAGCAGTGCGGCCTCGACGTCGGCGAAGTCGTCATCGCCGGCCCCGGGCGCGGTCGATGCACCGGGTGTGCTCGTGGGCGAGGTCGATCCGGGGGTGGCGGTGCACCCGGCGATCAGCAGCGCCGCGGCGAAAGCGGAGAGGACGGCGACGACGCGCGAGGGAGTGACCATGCCCCCAGGGTACCGGTGGCGATATTCCATCGGAAGTCGGGAGCGATCACTGCAGGGCGGAGGTGAGGCGCGCCAGGTTGTCCAGCACGGTCGAGCGCAGCGGCTGCTGCATCCACTCCTCGAGGGTGAGCTCCCGGCTGAGCGACCGATAGGTGTCTTCGACCTCGCGCATCTCGGCGACGAACTCCTCGCCGCGCACGAGCATGGAGACCTCGAGGTTGAGACCGAAGGAGCGCATGTCCATATTGCTCGAGCCGATGACCGCGACCTCGTCGTCGACCGTCAGGCTCTTGGTGTGCAGGATGTACGGCTTGCGGTACATCCAGATGCGCACGCCCGCCTTGAGCAGCACCTCGTAGTAGCTGCGCTGCGCGTGGTAGACCATGGCCTGATCGCCCTCTTCCGAGACGAACAACTCGACCTCGACACCGCGGTCGACGGCCGCGGTGACGGCGAGCAGCAGGGCCTCGTCCGGCACGAAGTACGGGCTCACGATCATGATGCGATTCTTCGCCGCATACAGCAGGCCGAGGAAGAGACGCAGGTTGTTCTCGACCTCGAACCCGGGGCCCGAGGGCACGACCTGGCAGTCGAGGTCCCCCGATCCGATGTCGGCGTGGGCGATGTCGATCTCCTCCAGCACGATGTCGGTCTCGCTGTACCAGTCACTGAGGAAGATCGCGTTGACGCTGAGCACGACCGGCCCGTCGAGGCGCACCATGAGGTCGACCCAGTGCAGGCCCCGCTTGATGTTCTTCGGCAGGTTGTAGGTCGAGTCGGTGACGTTCTGCGAGCCGAGGAAGGCGGTCACGCCGTCGACCACGAGCAGCTTGCGGTGGTTGCGCAGATCGGGGCGCTGCATCCGCCCCTTGAACGGCTGCACCGGGAGCATGAGGTGCCAGTCGGCGCCCATGGCGTTGAGGCGCCGGATCGTCTGCTTGTAGCGCGGCTTCCAGCGATTGGCCCAGTGGTCGAGAAGCACCCGCACCGAGACGCCGCGCGCCGCGACCTCCTCGAGCGCACGGAAGAAGTTGTCGGTCGAGGCATCCGATTGCAGGATGTAGAACTCGACGTGCACGTAGTCCTTCGCCTCGCGGATGGCGTCGGCCATCGCGTCGAGCGACTCCTGGTAGTCGGAGATCAGGTGCGCTCCGTTGTCGCCCGAGAGCGGCAGAGCGCCGAGGCGCTGGTTCATCTCGACCAGCGGACCGAACCAGTCCGGCGCGTGGGGACGGAGGGTTCCGAAGTGCAGGTGCTCGCTGGTCGCGGCGATGTACTCGTTGATCTGGTCCTGCTTGCGGCGGCGGGCGCGCGGCAGTCGCGGGTTTCCGATCACGAGGAACAGGAAGACCCCGACGAACGGGATGAAGAAGATCGCCAGCAGCCAGGCCATCGCAGCCGTGGGGCGGCGGTTGCGCGGGATGACGATGATCGCCGTGATGCGGATGGTCAGATCGAGCACCACGAGGAACGCCGTGATCGCCCAGGCGACGCCCTCCGCGGTCATACTGCTCTCTTCCTGACGGACCTCACCGATGAAGGGTTCCGTCGCGCATCACCGTCCGGCGGTGTTCGCTTCACAGTAGCGGATGGGTGGGACAGTGCCTCAGGAGCGCGGGGGAAGACCGCGGGCCGCGCGCTCCTCCGCCTCGATCTGCGCGTGCACCTTGCGTTCGGTGCGGTCGAATCGCAGGATGCCGCGGAGCACCATGAAGAAGATGGCGCTGACCCCGAGGGTCGGAAGGATCGACCACGCGGCGGCGACCCAGAAGTTGTCCATACCCCCATGGTACGCGACCTCACTCCTCCTGCGCCGATCCGAAGGGCGGGGCAATCCCTCCACAGGCCCGGTTTTCCGGAACGGGCGGATGCCGCCACCGGGCACACTCGCCTCATGAACACCGTCCTCCGTGCCGCAGATTCCGCCGAGTTCCTCGGCATCGTCCCCCTCCTCGCCGGCTTCACGCCCCGACGCAGCATCGTCATGCTCCCCTTCCAGGGCTCCCGCGCCTACGGCGCGATGCGCATCGACCTTCCCCGCGACGACGTGCCGCTCGAGCACTACGCGGATACCGCGATCGGCCTCGTCTCACGCGTGGCCGCGATCGACGCGGTCGCCGTCGTCGCCTACGTCGACGAGGCGGCTCAGAGCACACCGGACGGGTGGGTCCTCCCCCACGCCGTCGCCCTCGACGAACTGCTCGGTTGCGCCGAGGACGCCGGCCTCCGCATCGTCGACGCGCTGTGCGTCACGCCCGGCGGATGGGCGAGCTACCTCGAAGAGGAACCTCTTCTGCATCCCGTCGAGCCGGTGCGCGCCGAGAGGGTGCCCGGCATCGGAGACGTCTCGGGCGATCAGAACTCCGGTGCCGTGCTCCCCGTCGCCGACCTCGCGCAGAAGGAGCGCGTCGGGCGGGCTCTGCGCGACCTCTCCGAACTGCTCGGGCGCCCGGCGTCGTCGCTGTCCGACGACGAGAACCCCGAGGCCCTGGCCGCCCTCGCGATCCTCGACGACGTGCCCGCGTTCTACGAGCAGCTGCTCGACTCCCGTGGCGATCTGCCGCCCTTCGCGGTCGCCGCACTGCTGTGGTGCCTCGAGCGCCCCGTCTACCGAGACGTGGCACTGCTGCAGTGGGCGTCGGACCACGCCTCCGGTCGACGATCGCTCGGGGCGCAGCTCGACTTCGCCCAGCACGGCCGGTCGATCCCCGACGAGCTCGGCGACATCTTCCTCGGGCGCGGTCCTACACCCGATCCCGATCGGCTCAGCTTCGCCCTCGACGTCGTGCGCACCGCCGCGTCGCGCGCACCGCGTGCCGCCCGCCCCGCCCCGCTCACTGCGGCGGCGTGGCTCTCGTGGGCGCTCGGCCGGTCCACGCACGCGGCGCACTACCTCGACCTGGTGCGCGAGATCGACCCCGACTACGGACTCGCCGCGCTCGTGGGATCGATGATCAACGCCGCAGTGCTGCCGGAATGGACCTTCCGACGCACCGCGGGGCGGACTACTTGACCAGCGGGAAGAGGATGGTCTCGCGGATGCCGAGACCCGTGATCGCCATGAGCAGGCGATCGATGCCCATGCCCATGCCACCGGACGGCGGCATGCCGTGCTCCAGCGCCCGCAGGAACTCGTCGTCGATCGGCATCGCCTCGACGTCGCCGCGCGCGGCGAGCTTGGACTGCTCGACGAAACGCTCGCGCTGGATCACGGGGTCGACGAGCTCGGAGTACCCGGTCGCCAGCTCGAAGCCGCGGATGTACAGGTCCCACTTCTCGACCACTCCGTCGATCGACCGGTGCTCACGCACGAGGGGCGAGGTGTCGACGGGGAAGTCCATGACGAACGTGGGGCGCACCAGGTCGCCCTTCACGAAGTGCTCCCACAGCTCCTCGATGAGCTTGCCGTGGGTCGCCTGGGCGGGCAGATCGACGCCGTTGGCCTCGGCGAAGGCGATGAGGTCGTCGACCGGGTCCTGCGGGGTGAACGTGCGCCCGGCCGCGGCAGACAGCGACTCGTACATCGAGATGCGGTCCCACTCGCCGCCGAGGTCGTACTCGGTGCCGTCGGCCCAGGTCACCATCGTGGAACCTGCGACCGCGATCGCCGCGTTCTGCACGAGCTCCTGAGTGAGAGCGGCCATCTGGTCGTAGTCGCCGTAGGCCTGGTAGGCCTCGAGCATCGCGAACTCGGGGCTGTGCGTCGAGTCGGCGCCCTCGTTGCGGAAGTTGCGGTTGATCTCGTAGACGCGCTCGATACCTCCGACGACCGCACGCTTGAGGTACAGCTCGGGGGCGATGCGCAGGTACAGCTCGGTGTCGAACGCGTTCGAGTGCGTGATGAACGGGCGAGCGGATGCCCCGCCGTGCTGCACCTGCAGCATGGGGGTCTCGACCTCGAGGTAGTCGTGACCGGTGAACGTGGCCCGCAGGCTCGCGTTCACCGCGGCACGGGCGCGCACGGTCTGGCGGGCCTGCTCACGCACGATCAGGTCGAGGTAGCGGCTGCGGACACGACCCTCCTCGCTCAGCTCGGCGTACGCGTTCGGCAGGGGCAGGATCGCCTTCGATGCGATCTCCCAGCCGTCGGCCATGATCGACAGCTCGCCGCGGCGGCTCGAGATGACCTCGCCGTGCACGAAGACGTGGTCTCCCAGGTCGACGTACTCCTTCCAGTCCGCCAGCGACTCCTCGCCGACGTTCGCGAGAGAGATCATCGCCTGGATGCGCGAACCGTCACCCGCCTGCAGGGTCGCGAAGCAGAGCTTGCCGGTGTTGCGGCTGAACACGACGCGGCCGGCGACGCCGACCACGACGCCGGTCTCGGCTCCCGCTTCGAGCTCGTCGGCACCACCCTCGCCGTACTGGGCGCGCAGCGCCGGGATCGTGTGGGTCACCGGGACACCGACCGGGAACGCCCCGCCACCGGCATCCGTCCGCTTCGCGATCAGACGCTCGCGCTTGGCGAGACGCACGGCCTTCTGCTCGTGGATCTCGTCGTCGCCGAGCTCCGTGTTCGAAGGGTCGGTGGGGTTCTGCGCGGGCGCGGCGGACGCGTCGGTCATTCGGGGCTCCTTGGAAAAGTCGTTCCAGTTTACCGAGGCCGTAGGCCGATCCGAGGCCGAGGCTGGGTAGCCTCGAAGAATGGCCGCCCCACGGATCCTCCGCGCCCTCGCCACCACCGCCGCCGTCGCCGGCCTCGTGTTGCTCGCATCGAGCCCCGCGAGCGCCCGAGCATCCGTCTCCGCCGACGTCGACGACTTCTCCTACGCGTCGTGGGACGCCACCTACACGGTGGGCGTCGACGACGAGGGCCGAGCCACCATGCACGTCACCGAGGAGCTCGTCGCCCGATTCCCCGACTTCGACCAGAACCGCGGGATCGTCCGCGGTCTCGCCACCTCCTACGAGAACGCGGGCATCGACACCCGCATCCTCTCCGTCACCGATGAGACGGGCGCCGACGTTCCCTACGAGACCGACACCGACGATGGCGTGCTCTACGTGCTCACCGGCGACGACGACTACGTGCAGGGGCTTCAGACCTACGTGATCGAGTACGAGATGCGCGACGTCGTCCTCGCCGCCGAGACCGGAGTCGACGAGTTCTACTGGGACCTCCTCCCCCTCGACAGCACGCAGGCGATCGAGTCCTTCCGCGCCGACATCCTCTTCGACGACACCCTGACCGCCGCCCTCACCGGCGCCAGCCGCTGCTACGAGGGATACTCCGGGTCGTCGGAGGCATGCACGCTCGAAGGCCCGACGGACACCGCCGACGGCGCCCTCTTCCGCGTCGAATCGGGCGAGCGCGCCGCCGGCGACGGAGTGACCGTCGCGATCGGCTTCGACGCGGGTACCGTCACGCAACCCGCTGCCCGCACCCCGAACCCGGTCACCGACGTCGCACCGATGTTCGCCGCGGTCGGCGGCCTGGGACTGACGGTCGCGAGCTGGTTCGCCGTCTCGGCGGTGCGCAGGAGGCGACGCACCGCCACCGGCATCGTCGTGGCCCAGTACGACGTGCCGGATGCGATGCCCCCGCTGCTCGCGGCCGCGATCCTGCCCGGCGCGAAGGCCGTGATCCCCGCCGAGATCGTGCACCTCGCCGTCCGCGGGGTGCTGCGGATCGAGGAAGGCGCCGAGCCCGAGCGGCCGCGGCTGCGACGCCTTCCCGACGGACGTCTCCCCGACCAGCTCGACGCGGATGCGGTCGACAACCTGTTCCTCGGCGCCGACGACACCGGCGTCGTCGACATCCCCGCCGCGAGCGAGACCTTCGCCGCGCGCATGGGCGTCCTGCAGGCGCTGGGCAAGAAGCAGGCCGAGACCCGCGGGCTCACCGTGCGCGAGCGCGCCCGCGGCGCCGTGATCCTGCAGTGGATCGCGATCGCCGTCGCCGCGATCGGACTGGCGGTGGCGATCTGGGGCGTCGCCACCGGTCGGGTCGGAGCGATTCCGGCGCTCGTGGTCGTCGCCTTCGGGGCCTTCTTCGTGCTCCTGGCGAGCCTCTACGCATTCTCGAAGCACGTCATGCTCACCGCGGAGGGTGCCCGGCAGTACGAGTATCTGCAGGGGGTGCGCGAGTTCATCCGCGTCGCCGAGGCCGACCGTCTGCAGATGCTGCAGTCGTACACGGGGGCGGAGCGCCGGCAGGACGGCAGCGCGAACGTCATCGTGCTCTACGAGCGTCTGCTCCCCTACGCGATGCTCTTCGGCATGGAAGACGAATGGGGCAAGGTGCTCGAGCACGCGTACACGTACGAGCAGCGGGGTCCCGGCTGGATCGGCGACGGTCGCTCACCGTACCTGAGCACCTCACTCGCGGCCTTCGCCGTCTCCACCGCATCGGCATCGTCGTACACGGCCCCGTCGACCGGCAGCTCGTCGAGCTTCGGCGGCTCGAGCGGCGGCGGGTTCTCCGGCGGCGGAGGAGGCGGCGGCTTCTCCGGCGGACGCTGACCCGCACCTCGCGCTCCCCTCACGCGTTCGCGGGCGCCCGTCAGAGCAAAGGCGGAGGATCGGATGCTTCGCGCAGCGCCCGTTCGACGGTGGACTGCACGAGGGCCGAGAGGTAGCCGCCGGGGTTGTCGATGCCGATCTCGCGGAGGCGACCCGTGGCCTGTCCGATGATCGAGCGCGAGAACTCGGTCGCCGTCTGAATCGCATCGGCGTAGGCGGCGCGATCCGCCTCGGCCACGACGACCGGCTCGCAACCGATCTCGACGGCGAGGGCCTGGGCGATCGGCAGGACGGCCGCGGGAGCGGTGACCGCCGCGAACCCCGCCTGCAACTGACGCAGATCGATCGAGGTTCCGGTGAACGTGATCGCCGGGTGTACGGCGAGCGGGATCGCCCCCTTCGCGGCGGCGGGACGCAGTACCTCGATACCGAAGGCGGGGTCGGTGTGCAGCACGAGCTGGCCGATCTGCCATCCGCCGACCTCGGCGATACCGGCGACGAGCGATTCCAACTGGTCGTGCGGCACCGCGATCACCACGAGCTCGGCGCGGCGCACGACCTCGAGTGCGTCGAGCACGGGCACGTCGGGCAGAACGGCCGACGCCCGCTCGTCGTCGGATCCGCTCGTGATCCCCACGACCGCATGCCCGGCGCCGCCGAGGGCCGCGCCGATGACGGGCCCCACGAGACCCGCGCCGATGATGCCGACGCCGAGGCGTCCGTCGCGCTCCACCACGTCACTCCTCCGTCGACGCAGGAGGTGCGGGAGGGGCGGCAGGCGCGGGCGGTGCCGGCGGCTGAGGAGCAGCCGACGCCGGAGGAGCGGGCGGTGCCGGAGGAGCAGGCGGCACCGGAGCAGCAGGCGGCGCACCCGAAGGCAGCGGCGGAACCGGCGGTGCACCCGCATCCGCACCGGGCTGCCCCGCGTACGGCGGAGGCACCGGCGCATACGGCGGCGGTACGGGCGCACCCGCGGCCGCGGCATCCGCTTCTCCTGCATGCTCGCTCCAGCGGTGCGAGGTGTCGCGCGCAGCCGCGGCAGCAGCCCGGCTCGAGACGTCGCCGATCAGTGCAAGGGCGTCGTCGCGCTCGAGGCCCGAGAGGATGCCGTGGATCGGACCGGGAACCGTGTGCACCTGCGCGCCGCTGACGCGCTGCGCACGGTCGATCGGTCCCTGCGAGAGCGAGACGCCCTGCAGCCGCGCGAGCGGGAACACCGCGAGCTTGCGCCACATGACGCCGCGACGCAGGATCAGGCCGAAGTCGGTGACCGTGTAGCCGTGGCGCTTCCACGAGAGGGGGCGACGCCATCCGGCGCGACGCGGCATGGTGCGGTACGGGTCGCCCTCGACCGGTCCGAGGATGCCGTGCTCCCAGATGAGCGGGATGTCGGCCGCCGGCACGTCGGGCAGGATCAGCCCGAGCACCCGCTCGACGTCTGCCCGCTTGCCGACCGGCAGCACGATGTTGAACTGCTGCGCACTGCCCGAGGACTGCTGCGCGGCGCTCTTGCCGCTCATGCGGTTGATCTTGATCGACCACCAGCCGAACGGGCGCCACAGCAGCGACTGCGTGACCTCGACCGCGAAGATACGGCCCGGGGGCAGCGTCTCGGTCACCGTCGTGAGCAGACCGTAGGTGATGCGCACGCCGTCCGGCGTCGGAGCGATCGAGTACCGGAGCGACTTCGAGATCTGCGCCCAGGTGATACCCACGACGGCGATGACGAGGGGGATGCCGATGCCGAGCGCGAGCCCCAGCGAGATGAAGCTCCCGCCCACGTCTCCGTCGAGCAGGGCACCGAAGAACATGAACCCCATCGTGATGCCGAAGATCAGCGCGAAGAAGACGAACCACAGCACGCCCGCGAGCAGCTGCGAGCCGACCAGTCGGCCGGTCGGGATCTTCACGACGCTCTCGGGCGCCACGTCTTCGAGATCGACGCCGGCGATGAGTCCCGTGACGCCGTGGTTCATCGAGTCGACGAGCTGGGCGCGGGTGGTCGTCGGCCCGGCGGGTGCACCGGATGCCGCGGCCTGCCGCGCCGCACGCACGCCCGACGCGAGGCGCAGAATGTCGGCGCGCACGGCCTCGGCCCGCGGGGTGGCGAGGTACTCGAGCTCGACGTTCGCGTCGGTTCCGGCGCCGACGACCTCGAGCTTGGCGAGGCCGATGATGCGCGCCGGGAACGGCCGCGTGAGGTTGACGCCCTGCACGCGGTCGAGCGGGGCGCGGCGGTGCGAGCGGAAGATGATGCCTTTGCGCACCTCGACGTGGTCGCCGGTGATGCGGAACTGCTGGAAGCGCCAGACGAACCAGAAGATCGCGACCAGCACGATCAGGAGCCCGAGCACCGCCAGAAGGGCGATGAGGATCAGGTTGTTCTCGAGCACCCAGTCGACCGGGTCGCCCGAGGAGTAGTCGCTGTAGTGCGTGTCGCTCGGCGTCGTGATGTTCACGAACCAGGCGATCACCCGGTCGCGCAGGTTCGCGAACGTGATGCCCGCGACGATCAGCAGCACCAGCCCGCCCTTGAACAGGGGCGTAAGCGGATGCATCCGATGCCATTCGCCGTCGGCGAGGTTCGACGAATCCGCCTTCCCGGCGGGCGCGGCGTCCGCCGGCGTCGGCGGGGCGGGGAACTGCGGCTCGCTCACAGGCCGGTCCGGCGGGTCTCGGCGACCTCGATGAGCGTGTCGCGCAGCGCCTCGGCCGCGGCCTGCGTGAGGCCGGGGATCTGGACGCCGGTGGTCGCGGCGGCGGTGACCATCTTGAGCTGCGAGATGCCGAAGCCGCGGTCGACCGGACCCTGCGTGATGTCGACGAGCTGCATGCGCCCGTAGGGCACGGCGATCATGCGCTGCCAGAGGATGCCCTTGCGGAAGACGATGTCGTCGGCGCGCAGCATGTAGCCGATCGCCCGCGCCTGCCGCGGCAGGATGATCATCGTCACGACGATCAGCAGCGTCAGAGCGGCGCCGGGGATCCACACCCAGCTCTGGTGCAGCACGAGAGCGAGCACAGCGGCGGCGACGATCACGACGACGAGCAGGAGCGCGTTCTGCAGCAGCTGCGAGATGGCGTAGCGCGGCGAGATCTGGTGCCAGGTGCCGTCGAGCTCGAGGCGGGCCTCGCTGCGCGCCGTGCGGAGAGAGGTGTACACCCCCTGGTCGAGGGCGGCGAGGTCAGTGCCCTCGGCCGGGTTCAGGGGCGCGTTCTCTGGGCTCTGAGTCATCAGGATCCTTCGGCAGGGTGCAGAACTGTTCGGCGACGAGGGCGGCGACCACGAGCACGATTGCTCCCGCGATCAGGGCGATCATCGCCACTGTCGACCCTACCGGGGGATCGATCGGCCGTGTCAGGAGGAAGCCCAGGAGGCCGGCGCCGAAGCCCGCGAGCAGGGCTCCGAGCAGGCTCGAGGCGCGAGCGAGCGTCGCGGCGCGCAGCGCACGGAACGGATCGATGCGGATGCCGGTGCGCACGCTGCGCCGCACCGGCCAGGCGACGGCGAGCGCCGCCGCCGCGATCAGCACGAGCAGCACGGGGAGGAAGATCGAAGGGGTGAAGGTCGCGCGCCCCATCGCCGTCAGCAGCTGATCGAGGAGGAACCCGAGACCGGCGCCGACGACGGCGAGGATGACGAGGAGCCCGGCGGAGGTACGCTGCATCACTCCCCCTGTGCGCGCAGCGCGGCGGCGAGGTCGGCGATGCGGCCGTGACCTGCGAGCTCGGCGTCGGGGTCGACGTCGAGCCAGGGGTCGAGCACGAAGAGCCGCTCGAACGCACGCGGGTGCGGCAGCACGATGCGCGGGTCGTCGGAGACCTCGTCGCCGTACGCGATGAGGTCGAGGTCGAGGGTGCGGTCGCCCCACCGCTCGTGGCGCTCGCGCCCGTTCTCGTCTTCGATCGCATGCAGCATGCCGAGCAGGATCTCGGGGGCGAGACGCGTGGTCACCAGGGCGACCGCGTTCACGTAGCCCGGCGCGTCGGGGTCGGGCCCGTCGACGCGCAGGGCGACGGTCTCGTGCAGCGGAGAGAGTCGTACGTCGGTGACCAGGGGAAGGCGCGCGATGCGCTCGGCCGCGGCGGTGATCGTGGCGTGCCGGTCGCCGAGGTTGGCGCCGAGGGCGACGACGGCCGTGACCGGCTCGCGACCGGGGCCCGGCAGCGGAACCTCGGGCGGTCGGGTGAGGTTGCGGCTCATGCGGCGCCTCCTGCCGTGGTGCGCCCGCGTGTGAGAACCACCGAGACGTCGGCGAACGTGAGGGGAATGGGGGCGTGCGGCTTGTGCACCGTGACGGTGACGTCGTGCACCCGCTCGTCGCCGAGGACGGCGTCGGCGATGCGCGACGCGAGCGTCTCGATCAGGTCGACCGGCTCTCCCGCGACGATCGCCGCCACCTTCTCGGCCAACTCGCCGTAGTGCACCGTGTCGACCACGTCGTCGGATGCCGCGGCCGGGGCGAGGTCGAGACGCAGGCGCAGGTCGATCGTGAACTCCTGCCCGTCGGCGCGCTCGTGGTCGTACACACCGTGCCGGCCGAACACCGTCAGCCCGGTCAGCACGATCTCATCGAGGGAGTCCATCACCCCAGCGTACGCGGGAGCACCGACGACGCAGCGGCCGGCGCTCAGCGCCCTTCCCAGGCGTGCGCGATCGCGAGCGCGTCGCGGGTCGCGGCCACGTCGTGCACGCGCACCGCCCACACGCCGGCGCGCAGCGCGAGAGCGCTGGTCACGGCGGTCGCGAGGTCGCGACGCTGCTCGGTGACGTCGGCATCCGCCTGGCCCAACGTCTCGGCCAGGAACCGCTTGCGTGAGGTGCCGATGAGCACGCGGGGTCCCAGGGCGACGATGTCGTCGAGTCCCCGCAGCAGATCCCAGTTCTGCGCACCCGCCTTGGCGAATCCGATGCCCGGGTCGAGGATCACCCGCGACGGTGCGATGCCCGCCGCGGCGGCTTCGCCCAGGCGCTCCTGCAGCTCTCCGGCGACCTCGCGCGCGATGCGATGGTAGTCGGCGCGGGCGTACATGTCGTCGGAGAAACCGCGCCAGTGCCCGATCGCGTAGTCGGCACCGGACTCGGCGACGGCCGCGCGCATCTCGGGGTCGGCGAGTCCACCCGACACGTCGTTGACGATGCGGGCTCCCGCGCGCACCGCGGCCGCCGCCGTCGAGGCGTTGATCGTGTCGATGCTGAGAGCGACGCCGGTCGCGGCCAGCTGCTCGATCACCGGGATCACGCGCGACTGCTCGGTGGCGGCGTCCACACGCTCCGCGCCGGGACGCGTCGACTCCCCGCCGATGTCGAGCACGGTGGCGCCGTCGGCGCGCAGCTTCAGTGCCCGCGCGACCGCCGAGTCGACGTCGAGGTAGCGTCCGCCGTCGCTGAACGAGTCGGGCGTGACGTTGACGATGCCCCAGATGCCGGTCACGAGAGCGCGCCGGACGACGGACCGATGAGGGCGATGAGCTCGGCGCGCGCGATCGGGTCCTCGTAGATGCCGCGGGCGGCGATGGTGAGGGTGGATGCCTCGGGTTGGCGTCCGCCACGCATCGTCACGCACCCGTGGCTGGCGTCGAGCACGACGAGCACGCCGCGGGTGTCGAGGTTCTCGGCGATCGTGTCGGCGATCTGCTCGCCCAGCCGCTCCTGCACCTGCGGGCGGGCGGCGAGGATCTCGACGACCCGCACCAGCGCACCCAGACCCACGACCTGCTCCCCCGGGAGGTAGGCCAGGTGGGCGCGGCCGGCGAAGGGCAGCAGATGGTGCTCGCACACCGAACGGAAGCGGATGTCGCGCAGCAGCACCGCGCCCGAGGGCAGCGTGTCGGGGGCGGGGCCCCGGGTCACGCTGATCGTGCGCTCGAGCGGAGCCGCGGCATCCTCGCCGACGCCGCCGAAGAACTCCGCGTACAGCTCGGCCATGCGCGCGGGCGTCTGGCGCAGTCCCGGACGATCCGGGTCTTCACCGATCGCCTCGAGCAGCTCACGCGTCAGCCGCTCGATCCGCGCCCTGTCGACGCCCACGATCAGGCCGTCGCGGGACGCGGGTTCGTGGCTCCTGACGGCTCCTGTGCGCGGGCGGTCGCCGAGGGCTCCTCGACGGACGCCGCGACCGGCACGACCTTCTTGGGAACCTCGATCGGCGGCACGTCCGAGACCGGGCGGTCGCTGCTCGACAGCCACAGCGGGCGCTCGGGGAGCTTGCGGATCTCAGTGAAGATCTCGGCGATCTGGTTGTGGTCGAGGGTCTCCTCCTCGAGCAGCGCCAGGGCGAGACGGTCGAGGATGTCGCGGTTCGCGCTGATCACCTCGTAGGCCTCGTCGTGGGCCTGCTCGATGAGCGCGCGCACCTCGGCGTCAACGCGCTCGGCGACCTTCTCGGAGTACTCGCGTCCGCGGCCCATGTCGCGCGCGACGAACATGTCGCCGCCCTCGGAGCCGAGCTTGACCGGACCGACCTCGGTCGTCATGCCGTACTCGATGACCATCTTGCGGGCGATGGAGGTCGCCTTCTCGATGTCGTTCGAGGCGCCAGTGGTCGGATCGTGGAACACGATCTCCTCGGCGACGCGGCCGCCCATCGCGTACGTGAGCTGGTCCTGCAGCTCGTTGCGCGTAACGGAGTACTTGTCTTCGAGCGGCAGCACCATCGTGTAGCCGAGGGCCTTGCCGCGCGGCAGGATCGTGATCTTGGTGACCGGGTCGGTGTAGTTCATCGCCGCGGCGGCGAGCGCGTGCCCGCCCTCGTGGTACGCGGTGATGAGCTTCTCGCGGTCCTTCATCACTCGGGTGCGACGCTGCGGACCGGCGATGACGCGGTCGATCGCCTCGTCGAGCGCGCGGTTGTCGATGAGCTGCGCGTTCGAGCGGGCGGTGAGGAGCGCCGCCTCGTTCAGCACGTTCGCGAGGTCGGCACCGGTGAAGCCCGGCGTCTTGCGGGCGACGACCTCGAGGTCGACGCTCTGCGAGAGCGGCTTGCCCTTGCTGTGCACCTCGAGGATCTTCTGACGGCCCTTGAGGTCGGGAGCGTCGACACCGATCTGGCGGTCGAAACGGCCGGGACGCAGCAGCGCGGGGTCGAGGATGTCGGGGCGGTTCGTCGCCGCGATCACGATGACGTTCGCGTTCGGGTCGAAGCCGTCCATCTCGACGAGCATCTGGTTGAGCGTCTGCTCGCGCTCGTCGTTGCCGCCGCCCATGCCGGCGCCGCGGTGACGACCGACGGCGTCGATCTCGTCGATGAAGATGATCGCCGGGGAGTTCTCCTTGGCCTGGTTGAACAGGTCGCGCACACGCGAGGCTCCGACACCGACGAACATCTCGACGAAGTCCGAACCCGAGATCGAGTAGAAGGGGGCTCCGGCCTCACCGGCGACGGCGCGGGCGAGAAGGGTCTTACCGGTTCCGGGAGGGCCGTACAGCAGCACGCCCTTCGGGATGCGGGCGCCGATCGCCTGGAACTTCGCGGGGTCCTGCAGGAACTCCTTGATCTCATGGAGCTCTTCGATCGCCTCGTCGGCGCCGGCGACGTCGGCGAAGGTGACCGTCGGGGTCTCCTTGTTGACGAGCTTCGCCTTCGACTTGCCGAACTGCATGACCTTGCCGCCGCCGCCCTGCATCGACGACAGGAGCCACCAGAACAGCAGGCCCAGGAGCACGAGCGGCAGGAGGAGCGAGAGGAAGCCGTCGAACCACGTGGCGCGCGGCACGGCGTCGTTGAAGCCCTCCTTGGGGTCGGCGTCGTTGATCGCCGTGACCACCTCGTCGGCGCGGGCGTCGACGTAGTAGAACTGCACCTTGTCGGCGCCCTCGAACGGCTTCGAGAGCGTGAGGTCGACGCGCTGGTCGCCGTCGGTGTTGACCACCTCGGTGACGGTCGAGCCGCCGAGCAGCTTCAGACCCTCCTGCGTGGTGATCTGCTTGGGTGCCGCGATGTTCGAGACCAGCACGAACCCGAGGATCAGCAGCAGGCCGATCACCAGTACGTAGATCAGCGGATTCTTGCCGAGCTTCTTCACATCCATGATCGGATCAGCGTATCGCGCGCGTACTAGGCGCCTGCTGTGCGTTCACCCACGGCGTAGCGCGTCAGGAGTAGACGTGCGGGGCGAGCACCGCGACGTCGCGCAGGTTGCGGTAGCGCTCGTCGAAATCGAGGCCGTAGCCGACGACGAAATCGGTGGGGATGTCGAAGCCCACGTACTTGCAGTCGATGACCACCTTCGCGGCCTCCGGCTTGCGCAACAGGGCGAGCACCTCGATCGACTCGGCGCCGCGCGACTCGAAGTTCTCGAGCAGCCAGCTCAGCGTGAGCCCCGAGTCGATGATGTCCTCGACGATGAGCACGTGCTTGCCGTTCAGGTCGGTGTCGAGGTCCTTGCGGATCTGCACGACACCGCTGGACTTCGTGCTCGCACCGTAGCTCGACACGGCCATCCAGTCCATCGGCGCGTGGAAGGGCAGCGCCCGCGCGAAGTCGGCCATCACCATGACCGCGCCCTTGAGCACGCCGACCAGGATGAGGTCCTTGCCCGCGTAATCGTCGGCGACCCGCAGGGCCAGCTCGTCGAGCTTGGCGAGGATCTGCTCCTCGGTGACGAGGATCTCGGACAGGTCAGCCTGGATTTCCGTGGCGCGCATGGATCGATTTTAGGCGATCGATGACGCCGCTCTCCCCCTGCCCCGGCATCCGCACTACTCTGAGCCGTGAGACGGGCGGAAGCCCACCGACGGAAGGATTCCCATGGCTCTCGACGACATCCTGAAGCAGGTCCCGATCGACGACATCGCGAAGCAGCTCGGCGTCTCACCCGACGTCGCGAAGACCGCGGTCGAGCAGGGCGGTGCGGTGCTTCTCGGAGGGCTCGCGAAGAACGCCTCGACCGACGAGGGCTCGGCGGCGATCCAGAAGGCGCTGAAGAAGCACGAGGGCACGGGCGGCGCCGCCTCGATCAAGGACATCGATCAGGCCGACGGCGACAAGATCGTCACGCACATCCTCGGAGCCGAGGAGAAGAAGAAGGTCACCGAGAAGCTCACGCAGTCCGACAAGACGGCGGGCATCGACTTCGGCAAGCTCCTGCCGATCCTCGCGCCGATCGTGATGGGTCTGATCGCGAACGCCGGCAAGGGCAAGAGCGGCTCCGCCTCGACCGAGTCGCAGGGCGGCGGCGGGATCGGCGACATCATCGGCGGTCTGCTCGGCGGCGGCAACGGCAACTCCGGCGGCGGTGGCGTCGGCGACATCATCGGCGGGCTGCTGGGCGGCGGCAACAAGTCGGGTGACGGCGGCATCGATCTGGGCAACATCGTCGGCGGCCTCTTCGGCGGCAAGAAGTAACGTGCGCCGCCCGCCGCAGGTCAGGTGCGCGCCGTGAAGACGATGCGCCCACCGCGGCGGGCGGCGGCGCACCCGGGCAGGTCGATCGGGCCCTGACCCGACCAGTCGGTCACCAGGCGCGCGACCTCCAGCGTCTGCAGCCGGGTGAGGCTCACCCCGAACTCGCTGTCGACCACGAGGCGGATCACGCGATTGCGCAGGGCCGCGGGGTTCGCGGCGAGCGCCGCGACGCTCACCGAGATGCCGGCCTCGGCGTGCTCGACGATGTCTTCGATGGTCTCGTGGATCATCTCGTCGAACGCCTCGGCGTCTTCGCGCAGCTGTTCGGCGGTGCGCGCGAGGGCCTCGGCGATCCCCGGCCCGATCTCGGTCTCGAGCACGCGGAGCACGCGCTCGCGCACCCGCACCCGGGAGAAACGATCGTCGAGGTTGTGGGGGTCGTCCCAGACATCGAGAGCGGATGCCGCGCAGAAGGCGCGCGTCGTCGTGCGACGCACCGCCAGCAACGGGCGCATCCAGCGCACGCCGTCGTCGTCCTCCCGCACGGGCGCCATGCCCTGCAGGCTCGCGGCTCCGGCGCCGCGGGCCAGCCCGAGCAGAACTGTCTCCGCCTGGTCGTCGAGCGTGTGGCCGAGCAGCACCGCTCGCGCGCCGACCTCGTCGGCGACATCCCGCAGCGCCCGATAGCGCGCGTCCCGCGCCGCCGACTCGGGGCCGTCGTCGGTCGCGTCGTCGACCTCGACCCGCACGACGCGGGCTTCGAGACCGAGGGCCGTCGCCTGCTCGGCGGCCCGCGCGGCGACGGCATCCGATCCCGTCTGAAGGGCGTGATCGACGGTGACGGCGGTCGCGCGGATGCCGACCTTCGGCGCCTCGAAGGCGACCGCGGCGGTCAGTGCCAGGGAGTCCGCTCCCCCGGACAGAGCCACCACGACGGCGGCACCCTCGGGCAGATCGGCCAGTGCGGTGCGCACGGCGCGGCGGATCTCGGCGATGGCGGGGTCGAGTGACGGCATCCCTCCACGCTAGGGCACGGCATCCGCGGGGCGTGCGCCCGCCCCTGCGGCGGCACTATCCTGACGCCGTGACCGCACCGCACCGCACCCCGCCGTTCCGCACCGAGCGGTTCAAGGCCTTCGTCGACGCCGTCGTCGCGATCGCGATGACGCTGCTCATCCTGCCGCTCATGGAGGCGGTGTCGGATGCCGCGTCCGGCAAGCTGACGACGGCGGAGTTCTTCCACGAGCACTCGGGGCAGTTGCTGAGCTTCGCACTGAGCTTCCTGCTCATCGCGACCTTCTGGATGGGACACCACAGTCAGTACCGCGATGTGGAGCGGATCACCACGCCGCTGATCTGGATCAACGTGGCGTGGATGGCCACGATCGTGTGGCTGCCCGTGCCGACGGCCATGCTGGGGCAGATCGACACCGACCCACTGCAGAAGGTCGTGTACATCGGCACGTTGATAGCCACGCAGCTCGCAACGCTGGCCGGCGGCATCTATCTCGGACGGCGCCCGGAGCTCTCGACCGCGCCGCCCTCGACCTACCGCGAGGGGGTGCTCGGCGACCTGGCCGCGATCATCCTGTTCGCTGCGGCACTGCTCGTCGCCGTGCTCGTTCCCGAGATCGGGTACGCCGCCCTCTTCCTGCTGTTGTTGAACGCCCCCGTCTCCCGGCTGGTCGATCGACTGTCTCGCGGGCGTTCGCGCGACTCCGACGTTCAGACGCCCGGACCTGCCGAGTAGGCTTGTCCGCGGCATCCAACCGATTTTTCTCCTGAGGAGCACACGCATGGGCGCACACGACGCCGTCATCGAGATCCCGCGCGGCAGCCGCGTGAAGTACGAGGTCGACCACGAGACCGGGCGAGTGCACCTCGACCGCGTGCTCTACACGACCTTCGGCTACCCGGCCGACTACGGCTACTTCGACAACACGCTCGGCGAGGACGGCGACCCGCTCGACGTGCTCGTGCTGCTCGACCACGCCATCTACCCGGGCGTCGTCGTCGAGGTGCGTCCCGTGGCCGTGCTCAAGATGAGCGACGAGGCCGGCGGCGACGACAAGCTGGTCGCCGTGCTGTCGAAGGACCCGCGCTGGGCGCACATCCAGGACATCGACGACATCGCCGAGTACACGAAGAAGGAGATCGCGCATTTCTTCGAGCACTACAAGGACCTCGAGCCCAACAAGTGGGTCAAGGTCGACGCGTGGGGCGACAAGGCCGAGGCCGAGCGCATCCTCGACGAGGCGATCGTCCGTTTCGGCGAGCAGGGTCACTGACCCCTGGGCCACTGACCCGCCCCTGGGTCGCTGAGCCTGTCGAAGCGAAAGACCCCCGGTTCCGCTCAGCGGCCGGGGGTCTTCTGCATGTCGGGGGCGGATGCTCAGATCGAGATGCCCCGCGCGGCCATGAAGTCGGCCGGGTTCGTGTAGTACCCGTTGATGTAGACCTCGAAGTGGAGGTGGCAGCCGAAGGATCCGCCGGTGTTGCCCGCGTAGGCGATGATCTGCCCGGCCTGCACCTGCTGGCCGGACCTGACCGCGAAGCCGCCGTCGCGGATGTGCGCGTAGCCGGTCGCGACGCCGGTGCCGTGCTGGATGCGGACGTAGTTGCCGTACCCGCCGTTGTAGAACGCGGCGTCGACGACACCGGCGTACGCGGCGTAGATCGCCGCCCCGCAACCGTTGGCGAGGTCGATGCCGTAGTGCCAGCTCGACGAGCATCCGTTCGCGTTGCACTGCTGCGAACGGGGACCGTAACCCGAGCTGCGGTAACCGCCGTGCGGGCGCACCCATCCGCTGCCGCTGCCGGCGGGGGCGCCTCCGCCGCCGCTGTTGCCGCCGGCGTTCGCCGCGGCCTCGGCGGCCTCGCGCTCACGGCGCTTCTTCTCCTCGGCCTCGCGAGCCGCGACACCGGCCTGGTAGCCGGCGACCGTCTTCGTCGTCGTGTCCTTGAGGGCGGCGAGCTGCGCCTGCATGGTGTTGAGGTTCGCCGACTGCTCGTCGAGGGCAGCCTGCGCGGCATCCGCCGCCTGCTGGGCCGCGACCATCTTCTGCTCGGCGATCTTCTGCAGGCGGTCGCGCTCGTCGCGTGCGACCTTCGCCTGGTCGCTGAGCGACTGGGCGGAGTTGCGGGCGGCGACGGCATCGTCGTAGACCGACTGGTTGTATTCGAGGAGCTTGTCCATCGTGCCGAGGCGCGAGAGCAGCTCATCGGCGTTCGCGGCGGAGCCGGCGAAGAACAGCTCGAGGGAGGTGTCGTCGCCACCGTTGCGGTAGATCTGCGCGGCGACCTGGCCGGCCTTGCGAGCGGACTCGTCGGCGACGCCCGCCTGCTCGTCGGCCTTCGCCTGGAGCGTGTCGGCCTCGGCGATAGCTGCGAAGAACTCCTGCTGGGCCGTGAAGTATTCGTCGGAGGCGGTCTTGGCAGCCGCCTGGGTCTGCGCGACCTTCTGCGTGAGGGACTGGATCAGGCCCTCGATGCGCTGGATCTCGGCGCCCTTGGCTGCCTCGTTGTTCTTGGCCTTCTGCACGTCGTCCCAGCTCGGGTACGACGCGGCGTAGGCGGCGGAGACGCCGGAGGTGACCCCGAAGGCGCTGAGGGCGACGACACTGAGCGCGCCGAGCCCGAGCGCGCTGCGACGGCTGAAGCTCTGCTTCCAGAGAGCGTCGCGCTCGGCGGGCGTGGGCGCGCAGCCGCATTCCTCGGATGCTGCAGCTGCTGCGGCATCCTTCGTGATCTGGTCGTTCACACGGCCCCTTCCGCCGGTTTCACACATGTCACAGTAACAACAACTTTCACATGCGCACCAGGGCGCGCGGGTCGGTCGAAGGGCATGCTGACGGGTACATCGTCTCCCGGAACACGCCCGGGAGCGCGCTGACTCGCCCTCGATTCGCGATTTGCCCCGACTATCGCTTATGCTTGAGCGTCGGCAAGGAAGTCCCCCGGGACTGACTCGGCCCCATCGTTTAGCGGCCTAGGACGCCGCCCTTTCACGGCGGTAGCACGGGTTCGAATCCCGTTGGGGTCACCACGTCCGATATAATTGAAAACAAGTATGGCCCTGTAGCGCAGTTGGTTAGCGTGCCGCCCTGTCACGGCGGAGGTCGCGGGTTCAAGTCCCGTCAGGGTCGCTCCGTGCGATGAGCTCTTTCTTCGGAGAGGGCTCTTCGTCTAGGACGCGACAGGTTCGCCGGTCGCGCGGCTCTGTAGCTCAGTTGGTAGAGCGTTCGACTGAAAATCGAAAGGTCACCGGATCGATGCCGGTCGGAGCCACAAGGCTGATCATTACAATCAGCCCAGAAACCCTCGCCTAGCTTCTACATGGCGGGGGTTTTGCTTTGCCCGCCGGCATCCGCTGGCCTGGAGCGCAATAGCCCCGGGAGGTCTTTCGCCCGGCGCGCATCTCGGGTGTACTTCTCCGATGCGATCCGTGAATCCGATCCCCGGCAACCCCTGGCCGCACGACATGGTCATCCGTATCGAAGACGCACCGCATGCGCTCTTCGAACTCCTCTGGTTGCGCGAGGCGTACGGGCTCCGGCCCACCGGCGACGACCTTCCGCCGCTCCTCGTCCGGACTCCCGCGCCGGCTGCAGCCGTGCTCGACGCGGACACCCGGGCTCACTGGGAGAGAGCGTGGAATCGACTCTGGCGGGCGGCCTCCGTCCATGCCGGCCGCGAGCAGGATCACGACCAGTTCCCGCGACTGCTCGCGATGGAACCGGGCGACCCCGATCGCGAGAACCTCCTCCGCGACATGATGGGCCCGACCTGGCGCGACGAGTTCGGCGACGCCGCCTTCGACGACCCTTCCTACACCGACCACGAACACTCGGCCTTCGAAGAGCGCGCCGCCGCGCGCCCGCACACCCTCACCGACAACCCGGAGCACCGCGACCTGGAGGCCCTCATCCCCGCGTGGCGGGCGGGACTCACGACGATCATCACGATCCCGTGCCAGAGCGAGCACACCCGTCGCGTCGGTGACAACGCCCTCCTCGTCACGGCCGGCACACGAGCCGACAGCGTGGCATATCGGCGTGCTCTCTCCTCGTTCCCCTGACCCGGGCGAGAGGATGGAGGTATGCCCTCGAACTCGCGCCGGCGACTGCTCGCCTCGATGCAGCGGATCCTGCACAACGATCCCTCGAACGTCGCGCACACCGAGGCCATGCCGATCATCGACGAACGCACGGTGCCCCGCGTGCTCGACCTCGCCACGCGCATCGGCGAATCGATGTTCGCGGTCGGCGCCTCCGCTCACGAGGTGACGCTCGCGATCACCCGGGTGTGCGAGGCCTATGCCCTCAAGGGGGTGCAGGTCGACGTCACCTACAACTCGGTGACCGTCTCGTTCCACCTGAGCGGCGAGGTGTGGCCCGAGACTCTGCTGCGCGTCGTGCGCGTCGCCGCCCCCGACCACGCCAAACTGCAACGCGTGCAGGCGCTCGTCGCCGACGTCGAAGCGGGGCTCGACCTGGAGTCCGCCCGCACCGCGTTCCGCGTGATCCGGCGCGTGCCGTTCCGCTACCAGCAGTCCGTGGTCGTCGTCGCCCGGGCGATGCTCGCCGTCGGCGTCAGCATCCTTCTCGGCGCGTCACCGATCATCGTGGGACTCACCTTCATCGCCGCCCTCGCCGCCGCCCTCACGCAGGCCGGCCTCGCACGCGTTCGGGTTCCCCTCTTCTTCAGCCAGATCGCCGGAGGATTCGTCACCACTGTGGTCGCGGTCGCCGTATCGGCGCTCGGGTCCGCCGGGATCGAGCCGTTCGTCGGCATCCGCCCCTCGATCATCGTCGCATCGGGCATCGTGCTCATGCTCGCCGGGCTCACGGTCGTCGGCGCCGCGCAGGATGCGATCGACGGGTTCGCGCTCACCGCCGGCGGACGCATCCTCGACCTCACGATGCAGACCCTCGGTGTGGTGATCGGCATCCTCGTCGGACTCGAGCTCGGTAGCGTGCTCGGGTTCACGATGGACCTGCCCGACGACCCCGCCCCGTTCGGTCCCCTGCTCGGGGTCTTCGCCGGGGCGATCATCATCGCCGTCGCCGTCGCCGTGTTCAACGGCGCCGGCATCCGCATCATCCTCGTCAGCGCTCTGCTCAGCGCGATCACGATCGCCGGGTACACGGCATCCGTCGCCCTCAATCTGCACCCGGCCGCGGCGAGCGCGATCGGCGCTCTGCTCGCGAGCTTCGTCGGGGTGCTGATCGCCCACAACCTGCACGTTCCGTCGGTCGCGGTGACGACCGCGGCCATCGTGCCGCTCGTGCCCGGAGTGGCGGTATTCCAGGGGCTGCTCGAGATGGTGCACAACGGCGGCACCAGCATGGGCGTCGTCGGCGCGGGCGGCTCGCTGATCGACGCCGCCGTCATCGGGATCGGTCTCGCCTCGGGGGCGTCGCTCGGTCTGTACCTCGGCACCCCGGTGCGCGCGACCCTCGGCAGCGTCACGAAGACGCGAGCGCGTACTCGGCGCTGACCGGCTGTTTCGCCGTGCGTCATGGGGACATCTCCCCAATGACAATTCGCGCAAGACCTCGCTCCGATCGCATACAGCGCGCTCACAGGTTGGCTAGGTTGGGCGTGTCCCCGGGCACGCGCAAGCGCTTTCGCGCGCGCCGTCGATCACCTGCACTGCGAAATATCGAGACGAGAAGATGACCCCCAACAAGAGAAGAGTGCTGGCCGGCGGTACCACCGCGGCCATCATCCTCGCGCTGTCCGGCGCGTTGATCCCCACGGCCGCCACGGCTGACGAAGACGGCGCGGCGCCGACGAGCGGAGCGTCGTTCGACGCGAACGCCAAGCAGCTGCTCACGACCGACGGCGTCGAAGCCGTCGGCACGAACGCCGACGGCCAGGTCGTCGTCTACACGACCGCACCGCAGGACTCCCTGCCGGGCGAAGCGGATGCCTTCGTCGACGGTCACTCGAACGTCGTCGTCAAGGTGCTCGATGCTCCGCTCGAGTCCCTGGCGACCACCGATGTCGTCGCCGGTGCCGGTTACCTCGCCTTCGACCCGGCATCCCCGGAGGTCGGCGGTCTCTGCTCGATCGGCTTCTCGGGCTGGACGCCCACCGGCGATCCCGCGATCATCTCCGCCGGTCACTGCACTGACGACGGCGCGTACACGTTCAGCGCTCTGACGCTCCCGACCGGCGACCCGGCGGGTGGCGGCGACCCCGAGAACGGCGACGTGGCTCTCGTGGACGGCCTCGCCGAGCTCTCCTTCTCGCAGTACGGCGGCCCGGGCAACTCGACCGGCGCCAGCGGAGACCTCACCTCGACCGACATCTCGGTATGGGACGTGCAGAACGTCGACCTCACGCTGCTCCCGGAGATCACCGACTGGACGACCTCTGCGTCGGAGGACCTCTCACTCAGCACCACGCCGGTGCGTGCCGTGGGCGCTCCGCAGTTCGGCACCGTGAGCAAGTCCGGCCGGACGACCGGTCTGAGTTCCGGGCAGGTGACGGAGACCGGCGTCTGGGCGAACGTCAGCGGACGCCTCGTCTACGGCTTCCTCACGTCCGCGAACTCGGCTGAGGGCGACTCGGGCGGCGCGGTCTACCAGGGAAACACGGCCGTCGGCATCCTGTCCGGCGGCGGAACGGGCCCCGACGGTCCGGTGATGTTCGCAGCCGACCTGCAGAACGCACTCTCCCTCACCGGCGGCTACACCGTCGCGCTCTACGTCGACGCTCCGACCGTCACCTCGCCCGCTCAGGTCGGTATCGGCGGTGCGATCACCGGCACCGGAGCCGCAGGTCAGACGCTCGTCGTCACCCAGGCCGAGGGCGCACCCTTCGAGGTGCCGATCGACGGTAACGGCAACTGGTCGTTCCCCGCGCCGCCCGAGGTCGGCGAGTACGAGTTCAGCGCGATCGTGCGCAACGGCTTCAACGAGTCGGCGGCGACGCCGTTCGCGGTCGCTGTGCTCCCGGCAGCCCCGGTCTTCACGTCGCCCGCGAACGGTGACCGCATCGTGTCGGAGGTCACCGAGATCTCCGGAACCGGCGAGATCGGCGCGACGGTCACCCTGACCGGCGACGTCACCGATGAGGCCACGGTCGGCGAGGACGGCACCTGGAGCGTCGAGGTCGACCTCGGCATCGACGCCTACTCGGTCAGCGCCACGCAGGAGCTCGACGGCATCACCTCGGCATCTGCGACCTCGGCCTTCGCCGTGATCCCGACGGCCCCGATCGTCGACGCACCGCTGGCCGGAGGCGCCTACGCCTTCGCCAGCGCCCCGACGGCCGCGACCGGAACGGGCATCGAGGAGGCCGCGATCAGCGTCACCCTGAATGGTGCGGATGCCGGATCGACCACCGTCGCCGACGGCGCATGGAGCGTTCCGCTCACCGCCCAGGCGGGCGAGTTCTCGCTCGTCGTGACGCAGACCGTCAACGGTCAGAGCAACAGCACGACCGTCTCGTACGAGGTCGCGGCGGCTCCCACCACGGGCGGCGGCGCGGGCGAGGGCTCGGGCAGCGCCCCGGGTTCGCTCGCCAACACCGGTATGACCGATGCGACGCCGTACGTGGTGACGGCGGCGGCCCTGCTGCTCCTCGGCGCAGCACTGCTCACCGTCCGTCGGATGCGGACGCGCAACACCCTCTGATCCGATCCTGATCTGATCGCCGTCGGGCGGTGCGGGCTCCGGCTCGCACCGCCCGACGTGTTTCCCCCGCGCCCCCGGATTCGTCCGGCTCGCGGCACCTCGATACGCTCGAAGAATGCTCGAGACACTCACCGGATTCGTCGTGGTGGGCGTCGCGATCATCGTCGGCTACGTGCTGGCACGGATCGATCTGCTCGGCGAGCACGCGCGTCCGGTGTTGAGCCGCCTGGTCTTCTTCGTGCTCTCGCCGTTCCTGCTCTTCACCGTTCTCGCGCACGCCGACGCGACGATGCTGTTCTCGTCGTTGCTGCCCGTGTCGGCCATCGCCGCGGTCGTCGTGATCCTGATCCACACCCTCGTCGCGCGCTTCGCCTGGCGTCGGTCGGTGGCCGAGACGACGATCGGCGCTCTCTCGGCCGGTCAGGTCAACTCGAACAACATCGGCCTGCCCCTCTCCCTCTATCTGCTGGGGAGTGCGGCATTCCCCGCGCCGGTGATCCTTCTGCAGCTCCTGGTCTTCACGCCGGTCTCGCTCACGATCCTCGACGCCGCCACGGCCGAGCGCACCTCTCTGCGCCGCACGCTGCTGCGCACCGCGACGAACCCGATCATCATCGGCGCCCTGCTCGGAACCCTGGTGTCGGTCACAGGCCTGCAACTCCCGGAGATCGTCCTGGCACCCGCGCAGTTGATCGCGGATGCCGCGGTGCCGGTGCTCCTCATCAGCTACGGCATGTCATTGCACGGCCAGCGCGTGCTCGGCACGCGGGGGCACCGACGCGATGTCGTCGTGGCGAGCATCCTGAAGCTGGCGGTCATGCCACTGGTCGCGTGGGTCTTCGCCCAGTTCGTGTTCGGGCTCACCACGCACGAGGTGCTGATCGTCACGGTGCTCGCGGCTCTGCCGACCGCGCAGAACGTGTTCAACTACTCGCAGCGCTACGGCGTCGGCGAGGCGATCTCCCGTGACACCGTCTTCCTGACGACGATCGGATGCCTGCCCGTGCTGCTCCTGATCATGCTGCTTCTCGGCTGACGCCGGTCGCGATCACTCGATCTGCAGGTAGGAGCCGAACCCGGTTCCGATGACGTACGAGGCGCCGAACCCGCCGTTCCCGCCGCCGGGGTAGACCCGAAGGTCGCCGTTCGCCATCCGCGCGACGAGGTCGGGGCGCCCGTCGCCGTTGTAGTCGACGCCGCCCGTCATGGCCGTGAACCCGGTCCATCCGCGCCCGACGATCTGACGCGCGGCGAAGCCGTTGGGGATGCCCGGGTAGAAGTACTGGGTGCCGGCGGCATCGATCGCGATGAGATCTCCGCGCCCGTCGCGGTCGAAGTCGCCGCCCACGAGGTAGACCATCGAATTCCACTCCGGTCCGCCGGGACGCGTCTGCCCTGACAATCCGCCCTTGCCGTCTCCGAGATGGATCGTCATGTTGCCGTCCGGACGGACGGAGATGACGTCGTGGAGGCCGTCTCCCGTGTAGTCGGCTCCGGAGACGAGATGCAGCAGTCCGCCCCATCCGGTCGCGATGTCCCGCTGGGAGGCGAACCCTCCTCCGGCCGCAGGACTGCCCCCGTAGAACTCCAGCGTTCCATCGTTGCGGACCACGATCAGGTCGGAGTGGCCGTCGTTGTTGAGGTCGCCGTGCGCGATCTGTCCGCGGCCCGCCCAGCCGGAGGTGATGACGACGCGCGGCTTGAGCGCCGCGGTGCCGTTCCCCCCGAGGAAGTGGAGATCGCCATCGGCGGCCACACCGACGAGATCGGCCTTGCCGTCGCGGTTGTAGTCGGCCGTCAGCACCTTGGGGTTTACCGGGGTTCCGAGACCGGGGAAGTTCATCGGGATGAAACTGCCGCGCGTGACGTTCGTCAGGCACGTGAAGCCGTTGTTGATCGCGCTGTACACGCTGCCGTTGCGCCACACCTCGAAGTGCAGGTGGTACGCGTCGGTGGCGCCGGTCTTGCCGACGACGCCGATCTGCTGTCCGCGGCTGACGCGCGTGCCTGCCGCCTGCATGCCGGGCGCGGCCATGTGCCCGTAGCGGGTGACGTAGCCGCCGGGATGTTCGATGTCGACGTAGTTGCCGTACCCGCTGTTCGCGGTTCGCGCCTTGATCACGCCGTCATAGGCCGCCAGGATCGGCGTTCCGCCGCCTCCGCCGATATCGATGCCGTCGTGCTTGCGGTAGTTGTTGCGGCATCCGTCGCCGACCTTCGACTGGATGTTCCCGGACGAGGGTACGACCATCTGCCCGTCGGTCGCAGCGGATGCCGGTGCCGACGACGTGAGCGACGGGAAGAAGGAGGCGAGGACCACCGCCAGGAGTGCCAGAACACCGACTCGGGCGCGCCGCAAGCGTGACTGTCGCTTCATGTCGCGCTCTCCCGTGGTCGTTCGGCCCCAGCGGACATGATGTCCCCCGCCGTCACGGTACCAGCGCGACAGGAATTCGTGGCGGACATCGGCGTGATATTCCCCGAATAACAAGTACGGTTCTTCTATGGGCAGGCTCAGGTACGACGGCACTTCCGACCCGATCATCATCGAGGACGTGACGCTCGCGCATCTCAAGATCATCATCGCGACGAAGCTGCGCCGACAGGAGAGCTTCATGATGACGTGGGCGCCGCGTGACAGCGGCCCCAACAAGCGGGCGACGGTCTGGATCCATCCGGCGATCCCCCTGCAGTTCGGCTTCGACGAGGAGCAGCCGCCCACCGTCGACCCGCAACGCATCGCCGAACTGATGCAGCACCTCAACGCCAGCGGCGAGCTGGTGCTCGATCACGTGCTGTCGAGCTAACCGAAATATCGGTGCGCGCCAGCCGACCGCACGCACCCGCTACGCTGTGGCCGTGGACCCGACAATCATCCTTCTCGGCATTCTCGTCCTCGTACTCATCATCGGCGGGCCCTTCATCAAGAGGTGGGCGAACCGCAAGGCCGCAGCCGCCGGCGAGAACGCCGGACGCAAGTTCGCCGCGAAGCAACTGGTGAACGTGCTCGTCGAGTTCGGAACCACCGTCGTCATCCACGCCCCCGAAGACGCGGCGCGCGAGATCGTCGCCGAGGCCGCGGGCAAGAAACCCAAGGACTTCCCGGGGCGCGCGGACGGCGGCTTCGGCATCCGCTTCGTCGAGCCCGATGACACGATCGTGCGCCTGGTGCCCGATCCCGCCGGCACGCGCGTGCAGGTCGAGACCTTCCGCGAGTACATGGGCTTCCCCCAGACCGTCTCGTTCTGGCAGGACCTGCGCACGCGCATCTCGACCGCCGCCGCAGCGCGCGGGGTCACGGTGTCGGAGGGGCCGCACCTCGAATACCTTCGCGGTCACCTGCTCGACCCCAAAAACGCCCGCTGGGCACTCGACGCCTGATCGCCCCTCGCGCGGGGTGAATTCGCCTTTCGCGCCGGGTGAAACCGGCACGCAACTCCCGCCCGACGCAACTAGGCTGGACTGCGACGGCGACAGCGGCTCGCAGCGGCTGTCACGGCATCGGCCCTTCACGATCCCTCCCCGGTCCTCACGGACCTGCCCCAGAAAGGCACGAACCATGAGCGAATCCTCCGAGTCCGAAGACCGCAGCGGCGACCGCTCCCCCGACTTCTTCGACCAGCTGATCGAGACCACGCCGCCCGCAGCCTCCTCCCCGCAGGGCTCCTCGTCGTCTCCGGCGGCGTTCACGATCGGTTTCCGCGGTTACGACAAGGCGGAGGTCGACTCCGCGCTGTCGACGCTGCGCAACCAGCTGCAGCAGGCCAACGCCGACCTGGCCGACGCCGAGGTGCGTCACGCCGACGCGATCGATGCGCTGAAGTCGGAGGAGGGCTCCGCCCGCGAAGAGCTCGAGAGCGAGCTGACCGCTCTGAAGGCGAAAGTCGCCGAGACCGAGCAGCAGGTCGCGACGCTGACCTCCGAGCTCGTCGACGCCCCCGCCCCGGACGGTGAGGAGGCGCCGTCGCGCCAGCAGTTCGAGGCGATCCTGCGCGTGGCGGAGGAGCAGGCGAACGTCCTGATCCAGAACGCCGCGGTGCAGGCCGACCGCCTCATGGCCGCCGCCCGCGAAGAGGTCGCCGCCCAGCGCGCCGAGGCCGAGGCCGACGTCGCCCGCATCATCTCCCAGGCCGAGCGGGATGCCGACCAGGTGCGCCTCAAGATCGACACCGAGTACACGGCGCACGAGGCGCGCATCGAGCGCGAGGGCGCCCACGCCACCGAGAAGGTCAACCAGGCCTCGCAGGAGGCCACGGCCATCCGCACCGAGGCGGAGAAGGGAGCGGCCGCACTGCGCTCGCTCGTCACCCGCGAGACCACCCAGCTGCGTGCCGACGCCGAGCGCGACGTGCGCGAGATGAACGCCCGCGTGCTCGAGTTCGAAGAGACACTGACCCGCCGCCAGGACGACGCTCAGCAGGAGTTCCTCGTGCTGCACAACCAGGCCGTCGCCCACGCCGAGCGCATCACGAGCGATGCGAACGAGCAGGTCTCGGCCTCTCTCGACCACGCCCAGCGCATCTCGGCGAAGGCCGACGACTACGAGCGCCTCATGCGTTCGCAGGCGCAGTCCATCGAGGCAGACGCCCAGGTGCGCGCCCGCGAGACGCTCGACCGCGCGCGGGTGAAGTCGCAGAAGATCGTCGACGCCGTCACGACGCACACCAACACGGTGCTGCGGGATGCCGAGGACCGCACGCGTCAGCTGCGCTGGCAGCAGCAGCAGCTCACGAGCTTCATGGCCGAGGTGCGCGAGCTCATCCGCCCCGACGGCGTCTTCTCCGACGAGGGCGGCGCGACCGCGTCGCTCGGCGAGGTCGCGACGGTCGACGACGAGCCCGCCGAGGAGTTCCTGGGCGACGAGGTGCTCGATGACGAGGCGATCGACGACGATCGTCCGCTCGAGAAGATCACGATCGAGGTCGTCGAGAGCGACGACGACTCGGCACGCTGACACACCCCTGCATGACGAAGGCCCGAGCGGAATCCGCTCGGGCCTTCGTCATGGTCGTCGTCTATGCGCGGCGCATCTGCGACGCGGCAGGGCAGTCGAACGGATCGCTCGCGGCGAGCCCCACACGGTTGAGGTAAGCGATGACGATCGCGTACGACCGCCACAGGCTCGTCTCGGTGTAGGGGATGCTGTTGGCCGCGCAGTAGTCGCGCACGATTCCGCGTGCCTTCGAGAGGTGCAGGCGCGACATGTTCGGGAACAGGTGATGCTCGACCTGGTGGTTGAGTCCGCCCATGAACCAGGTGGCCCACCAGCCGCCGTTGACGTTGCGCGAGGTGCGCACCTGCTTCGAGAAGAAGTCGAGCTTGGCATCGGGCGCGATGACCGGCATGCCCTTGTGGTTGGGAGCGAAGGACGCGCCCATGTAGACGCCGAAGACGGCGAGCTGCACGCCCATGAACGCGAAGGCCATGCCCAGGGGGAGGAAGAGGAAGACCGGCACGATGACCAGCGCGAGGCGGAGCGCGATGAGGCTCAGCTCGGTCCAGCGGCCCTTCACGTTCTTCTGCGTGGTGAGGTGCTTGAGGCTGATGTAGTGGAGGTTGATCCCCTCGAGCGTGAGCAGCGGGAAGAACAGCCAGCCCTGCTTGCGGGTGATCAGGCGCACGAGACCGCGCGACTGCGCGGCATCCGTCTCGAGGAACGAGATCGTGTCGACCTGGATGTCGGGGTCCTTGCCGACCTGGTTCGGGTTGCCGTGGTGGCGGGTGTGCTTGGAGTCCCACCAGTGGTAGCTCATGCCGACGGCGCCGGCCGCGAGGATGCGCGCCAGGCGGAAGTTCGACGGACCGGACGCGAGGATCTGGCGGTGGGCGGCCTCATGAGCGAGGAACGCCACCTGCGTGAAAAGGATGCCGAGGGCTCCGGCGATGAGGAGCTGGAACCAGCTGTCGCCGAGCAGGATGAACCCGGTGATCGCACCGCCGAAGCCGAGGGCGAGCGCCCCCGCGACGAGAGAGTAGAAGACCGGGGTGCGCTGCATCAGGCCGGTCTCCTTGACCACCTGCTGCACATCGCGATACGCCTTCGCCATCGGCGGGAAGTCGGCGTTTCCCGAATAGGTCTGCCGGATGGGACCGAGCGTGGAAGCGGTGGATTCGAGCTGTGAAGTGGAGATGATGCTCTCCTTCCGATCGGGAGCCCTTGAGCTTCAGAAGCCAAGGGCAGATGCCGATCGCTGACCTCAGGCTAACCCTGCCCGCATACGCGGGAGGGCATACGAAAGCCCCTCCGGCATGTGATTCCGGAGGGGCGGGGTCGTTCAGGCGCGGGCGCGGCGCGGGCGGCGGCGGAAAACCGCGGGAAAACCGAGGTTCCGGCGCTTGCTGTGGGGTTCGTGTGAGAACTCCAGAGCCCGCTGAGCGTCGTCGAGATCGGCGAATGTGCCGAGATCGGCACCGCGCGCGTCACGCACGACGTGGGCGGTGCCGTCGAACTCGACGAAACCGGCGAATTCGCCGTCGCGGGTCGCGACGTGCACGTCGAGGTCGGCCTGCTTCCAGGTCAACGGATCGGTCGGATGGAAAGTTGTCGTACTCATGGTCATGCTCATCATTGCTGTGTGGCGGGCGCGTCGGCGCTCCGCGATGGAAGATCGTGGGCGGATGCCGCGCGCGTCGATGTGCGTGGTCCGGAATGGCCCTGATCAGTGGCAACGTGGGCGCCGAGAGGGGCGTGCACACACGTTGCGTAGACAGACTAGCAGATTTGCGCGGGCCGTGTCAGACCCTCACTCCCACGGCCAGCACCGCACGGTACCCCGCGGACGCATCCCCTGACATCGTCGCGAGCTGCGACACGGCCGAATCCTCCCCGAACACGTTGTCGCTGGCGAGCGTGATCCCAGAGAGATTCCGAGCCGAGCCGTCGTAGCCCGAGGTCGCGTAGACCGCCGCGCACTCGGCCTCGGGCAGCGCCAGCTGAGACGTCGCGATCGCATTGCTCGCGTCGGTGATCGACGCGACGTCCGGATACACCTCGAAGTGGATGTGCGGCCAGCGCCCGGCGTAGCAGCCGGGGAAGATCGAGGTGAACGACACCGTGCCCGCGGCATCCGCCACCTGCACGCCCCGCAGGTAGGTGACGTCCTCCAGGCCCGACGAATACATCGAGTACTCGCCCTGTGCCGTGCAGTGCCAGGCGTACACGGCGACGCCCTCGGCAGGCGCCCCGCTGGCGACATCGACGATCTGCAGCTCGAACACGAGCGGCACTCCCCCGGCGGTCGCGCCGCCGTCGATGGAGGAGCGGATGTCCTGGCGGACGATGCCCGAGTCCTCGAGGATGTCCGGACCGTTCGAGCCGTCGCCCGGGTAAGGCCCCGCGGTCTCCTCGGGAATCTCCGAGACGTCGGCGGCCACGGCATCCGCTGTCGGCGTGGGGGTGGGAGTCGGGCTGGGCGCCGGCGTCGCGGTCGGCGAGGGAGAACCGGATGCCGTGACCGACGGAGCGCAGGCGGCGAGCACCACCGCGCCCAGGCCGATCCCTGCCAGGCTCAGCACTCCGCGGCGCGTCAGCAGGGTGCGCAGGTCGAAGGCCGCGCCCTGATCGACCACCTCCTCATCGGGACGATCGAGAAGGCGACCTTCGTAGGCGGGGCCCTCGGGCGTACGGTCGGGCTCGGGGATCCGGGTCATGGTCGCGCTCCTCGTGTGCGGGTCGGGAGCATCCATGGTCGCGCGGCGGGCGATGCGTCGCCCCTGCGCGGGCTATGCGTTCTCGATGACGGCGGCCTTCTTCTCCGGCACCGGCGGGTGGAGCACCAGGAACACCACGATGATCACCATGATCACCGCGGTGAGCGCCACGGGGACCGGAAGGATCGGGTCGAGCAGCACGAGCACCGCACAGATCGGCACGACCGTGTTCACGACGCGGTCGGCGCTTCTGCGGATGGCGACCCACCAGACGCCGAGCAGGAAGACGGCGATCGGGACCGTCACCGTGAAGGACGCGGCCGTACTCGACAGCTCGCTCTTGCCCGTGAGCACGTCGAGCTCGACCTCGATGCCGGCTGAGAAGGCGGCCGCCGCCGCGAAGATCAGGTAGTGCGTGTAGCCGTAGCGCAGCGAGCTGCCGAACGATCCGACCGCACGATGGTGCTCCGGCCAGAAGTAGATCCACCACAGCGATGCCGTCACCACCAGGGTGAGCACGGAGATGGAGATGAAGGGCACGAAGGACTCGGCCTCGTGCAGCGCCTCGATGATCGCGTTCGCCGACGCCAGCAGGCTCTCGCCGAGAACGATCAGGGTGAACAGTCCGTAGCGCTCGGTGATGTGGTGCGGATGCCAGGGGGTCTGCCGCTCGTGCTCGGCGAAGACCGGGATCGACATCTCCAGCAGCGCGAACGCGGCGAAGGCGACGAGCTGGAAGGGCCCCTCCGGCACCAGCAGGAAGAGAATCCAGAGCACCTGCACCGCGGCGATGCCGAACGCATACCGCCGGGTCGCCTGGCGCAGCGGACCCGCGGCGCGCGACGCCCGCAACCACTGGGCGACCATGGCGATGCGCATCACCACGTATCCGACGACCACGAGCGCGAAGTGGCCGTGTTCGAACGCGCTGGGGATGCCGGCGGCGAGCACGAGCACTCCGCTCATCTGCACGATCGTGGTGACGCGGTACAGCCAGTCGTCGGTGTCGAACGCGGTCGCGAACCACGTGAAGTTCATCCACGCCCACCAGATCGCGAAGAAGAGCATGGCGTACGAGATGATCCCGTGCTGCAGATGCCCCTCGCTGAGGGCGTGGTGGAGCTGCGCCGAGGCGATGCTCACGGCGACGACGAACACGAGGTCGAAGAACAGCTCGAGCGAGCTGGCGACCCGGTGCGGCTGGGCGGCGTCACGCGGAATCATGCGGGTGAGACGCAGTCTCGGCGAAGTGGCGTTGGGTGTCACCGCGCCAGGATAGACCCGCTGTCGCGGCGGCGTGCGGGGCCACCGGAATATCGTTTCGGATCGTTGCGCGGAGAACCTACCGAACGCGACCGCCGTGGGCTATGCTGACGGGAGTCTGCAGTGCTCTCTGTATGCATTCGCCGTGTGGGACGGTGTCTGCTCGCCCGTGATGTGGGATCACGGAACGTCAGAGGGACCCGAGGGGTCGGGAATGCAGACGAAACCGCGAGCGTGGGGCTGGCGGTCTGGGGAATATCTGGGGAAACAATGGCGCACTGGGGATTTTTGCGTACATCACCGGCTCGAGGAGCCTCGGCATGACCTCCGTAGAGGATGCCGTGAGCATCACTCGCGCAGGAACGGCATTCGTGCCGGTTGCCGCTCCGCGAGCCGTCAAGTCGGTGCCGCGCTCGGTGGTCTCACCGCGCGTCTCCGCAACGCTGGAACGCCGCCGTCAGTGGGAGCGGCGATATCGGATGCGACTGCGGACGACGGATGCGGCTGTCATCCTGCTCGCCGTCGCACTGACGGCGGCGATCCAGCTGTCCATCGGCCTCACGGTGCTCGAAGTGCTGCGCGCCAGCGCGCCGCTGGCCGTGCTGTGGTTCCTGATGCTCGGCGCGCTCCACACCCGTGACGCCGCGCTGTTCCAGGCGAGTGCGACCGAGTACCGCGGCGTCGCGAACGCGAGCGGACTCGCGTTCGGGCTGGTCGCGATCATCGACGTGCTGCTGGCGTGGGAGTCGATGCAGCTGATGCTCGTCGTCGGGCTGCCGGTCGGACTGCTCGCACTCCTCGTCACGCGCTGGGGATGGCGGCACTGGTTGCAGGGCGAGCGGCGTCACGGGCGCTTCGCCTCCCGCACGCTCGTCGTCGGCAACCGGGACGACGTCGAGTACGTCATCCGTACGCTGCACCCGATCGGTGCCTCCGGCTATCAGGTGGTCGGGGCGACACTGCTCGACGGCAACGCCCGCGACGTCGAGATCGACGACATCCGCTTCCCGGTGCTCGGCAACTCCAACTCCGTGGCAACGGTGGCCACCGAGCTCGGCGCCGACACGATCATCGTCGCCAGTCGTCCGGAGCGCGACCCCGACTTCGTCAAGCACCTGAGCTGGCAGCTCGAGGGCACGGCCGCCGAACTGGTTCTGTCGAGCCGACTCACCGACGTCGCCGGCCCCCGCATCTCGTTCGCCTCGGTCGAGGGACTCCCCCTGATCCAGGTGCAGATCCCGACCTACGAGGGCGGCAAGCACGTGCTCAAGCGGGCGCTCGACGTGGTCGTCGCGACCCTCGCCCTCATCCCGATCGGCCTGATCCTTCCGGCGCTCGCCCTTCTCATCAAGCTCGACTCCCCCGGCCCCGTGTTCTTCCACCAGGAACGGGTGGGGCGCGACGGCCGGCGCTTCAGGATGGTCAAGCTCCGCTCGATGGCGACGGATGCCGAGCAGAAGCTCGCGGCGCTCAAGCTGCAGAACGAGGGCTCGGGTCTGCTGTTCAAGATGAAGGACGACCCCCGTGTCACGCGGGTCGGGCGGGTGCTGCGCAAGCTGTCGCTCGACGAACTGCCGCAGTTCTGGAACGTGCTCGTCGGCGACATGAGCGTGGTCGGGCCTCGCCCGCCGCTGCCGACCGAGGTCACCGCGTACGACGGCACGGTGTTCCGGCGCCTCTACATCAAACCCGGCATCACGGGTCTGTGGCAGGTCTCGGGTCGCAGCGACCTGTCGTGGGACGAGAGCGTGCGTCTCGACCTTCGCTACGTCGAGAACTGGTCGGTCATGAACGACCTGCAGATCATGTGGCGTACGGCGAAGGTCATGGTGCAGCCCAGCGGGGCATACTGAACGCATGAGCGCCGCCACGCCCGACGAGGGCCCTGCCGTCCTTGTCGCCGTGACGACCTTCCGACGCACCGAGCTGCTGCCACCGCTGGTCGCCGCGATCCGAGACTCCGCGGGAGCCGCGGGCACCCGGATGCGGATCTCGCTCGTCGACAACGACCCGGAGCGATCGGCATCCGCGGTCGCCGCCGGCCTCGGCGCCGACTACGTCTCGGAGCCCACTCCCGGGATCGCGGCGGCTCGTCAGGCTGCGCTCGACGCCGCCCGCGCCGGTGAGCTCGTCGCGATGGTCGACGACGATGTCGTCCCGCAACCGGGCTGGCTCGATGCCCTCCTGCGGGTCTGGGCGGCGGAGCATCCCGCGGTGGTGATGGGCTACGTCGAGTACGTGTGGCCCGAGGGCACGGACCCGTGGATCGTCGCCGGCGGATTCATGCGACGCCGACGACGCGTCACCGGGCAGCACCTCGATGCTCTCGCCACCGGGAACGTGCTGGTCGATGCCGCCCAGGTGCGGCAGCTCGGTGTCTCCTTCGACACGAACCTCGGCTTGGCCGGCGGCGAGGACATGCTGTTCGGGCGAGCGATCCTCGCGGCGGGCGGGTCGATCATCGCCTCTGCCGACTCCATCGTGCGCGACGAGGTTCCCATGGCCCGGACGACGCGAGAGTTCGTGCGACGCCGGACCATCTCGCAGGGGCAGATGCGCACGCGCCTGCTCACGCGCACGTCGTCGACGCCGCGGCGGATTCTCCTGCGCGGTGTGCATCTGCTCGGCGGCGTCGCCCGCCTGATCGTGTTCTCGGCTCGCGGCGCGCTCGCGCGTCTACGGGGAGACGTCGCGGCCCATGCCGTGCTGACACGACGCACCTGGTTCGCGCAGGGTCGCATCCTCGGCGCCGTCGGGCACGTGACGCCCGAGTACGCGCGGCCCCCGAAGCCGAACTCCGCTCCGGCGTAGCCGTCCGCGCGGCGCCAGCGCTGCCCGTGCGGCCGTCTTTAGCCGTCGTTGGTCGTCTCTGGTCACACGCGCAGGCGTGTGCAGTCACGAGGGGTCAAGACACGCCCTGCCGAGCCCTCGGGGGCGGCGTGTCGTGACCCCTCGCAGGGGTCCTCGCCCCCCACCTCCGGGCGAGGGGTCAAGACACGCCCTGCGGGACGGCCCGCGTGCGGCGTGTTGTGACCCCTCACGTGGATACTCGAGCACGGAAAGGGCCCGGCATCTGCGAGGATGCCGGGCCTTCCAGCGACGGGAGCGTATCGGGCACTCCCGGATCGCCCAGATGCGGGGAGGGCGAGCGCCTGGCCTGGCCTTCCCCGCACCGTGCCTACTGCGGAACCACCACGGCGATGCGATCGAACGACAGCTTGGTCGCCGGGTTGGTCGACGCCGAGCTGATCGACGTCTTGATTCCGACGCCGCCGGCCGCCTGCAGAGCCGCCGTCGTGTCGGTGCCCTGCAGCTGCCACGCGGTGGGCTCTGGCTGCCCCTCGACCCAGATCTTCGCGGCGATCGTGGTCGGGTTCGTGCCCGTGACCGACAGCTTGGTGTGCAATACCTGCCCGGGCGTGTACGCGGTCGGCAGCACGTAGCTGTTACCGATCGCGGTCTCGTCGCGCAGGATGTAGAGGCGGATGACCCCGGCCGGCTCGAACCGCACGCGGGCCGAGTAGTTCGAGGTTCCGACCGTGCGTCCGAGCACCGTCACGCTCGCCGTGCCGCCGGTCGAGGCGACGTCGGACGAGAACAGCGTATCGAGCACGATGTTCGTCGCCGAGACGCCCAGACGGGCCTCACGGGTCTGGGAGGGTGCCAGAGTCACCGTTCCCTGACCGGCGGCGACGCCGAAGGCGGCGTTACCGCCCGACGTGGCCCAGGCCCCGCCGAGATCCGACGTCCCCCACCCTCCGGTGAGAGTGCGGTTGAACTCGTCGGTCGCGAGCGGCGTCGGTCCCGCCGGAGGGTCGACGGGCGGCGCGGTCACGGTCACGGGGGCCGTGACGGTGTGCGTCGCTCCGTCGTCGTCGGTCACCGTGAGCGTCACCGTGTAGGTGCCGGCCGCGGCGTAAGGGTGCGACGCCGTGACGCCGGTACCCGTCGCTCCGTCTCCGAAGTTCCAGGCGTACGACGCGATCGTGCCGTCGGAGTCGCTCGAACCGTTCGCGTTGACGTTGGCCGTGAGGCCCGTCGTCGAAGACACGAACGCGGCGACCGGCGCCTGGTTCGGCGGCGCGACGACCGCACCGGTGACCACCTTGTAGTCGTCGATGCTGATCACGGTCGACACGGTCGAGACCGAACTGACGGCCATCTTCAGCCCCACGGATCCCGCCTGCTGCAGCGCGGCCGTGGTGTCGGTCGTCTGGAGCTGCGGCGTGGTCGGCTCGGTCGTTCCCGTGCGCCACACCTTGAGCGACAGATTGGTCGGCGAGGTTCCCCGCACCGACAGCACGGCCGACAGGCTCTCACCCGCGACGTAGTTGCCGGGCAGCACCACGCTGTTGCCGATCGCCGTCTCGTTGCGCAGCAGGTAGAGGCGGATCACTCCGGTCGACTCGACCTTGATGCGGCCCGAGTAGACGTCGCTCCCGACCTGACGGCCGTTGACCGTGAGGTTGAAGGCACCGCCCGAGGTCGCGTTGCTCGACGAGATCGTCAGCGAGGTGATGGTGTTCGTCGAGCTGACTCCGGCGAGGCGCGCCTCGCGGGTCTGCCCGGCTGCCAGAGCCATCTTGCCCACGCCGCCCGCGACCGAGAAGGCCGCAGCCCCGCCGGTGGTCGTCCAGGCGCCTCCGACGTCGGCGCTGCCCCACGAGGCGCTCGCCGACCGTGCGAAGGCGTCGCGGGCGATCACGTCTTCGGTCGAGGCCGGAGCCACGACGACCGACGAGGTCGCCTGGTGCGTCGCACCGCGGTTGTCGGTGACCGTCAGGGTCACGGTGTACGTGCCGGCGGTCGTGTAGGTGTGGCTGGCCGTCGCTCCGGTCGCGGTCGCGTTGTCACCGAAGTTCCAGGCGTAGGCCGTGATCGTGCCGTCGGTGTCCGTCGACCCGCTGCCGTCGGCCGAGACGGTCATGCCGTCCGCACCGCGCACGACGTTGGCCACGGCCTTGGGCGGCACGTTCGCCGCCTCGACCACGATCTGCTGTGTGCTCGTCGCCGAGCCGCCGCGATCGTCCGTGACCGTGAGCGAGACCGCGTAGGTGCCGCTCGCGCCGAAGGTGTGCGCCGCGGTCGCGCCCGTCGCGGATGCTCCGTCTCCGAAGTTCCACGAGTAGCTCGCGATGGTGCCGTCCGGGTCGGCGCTGGCCGAACCGTCGACCGACAGCGCCAGGAACTCGGCACTCGCGGTGAACGCCGATGTCGGCAGCACATTCGGGTTGCGCACGACCACGTCGTGGCTGACCGAGGAGGTCAACGACCCGCTGTCGCGCACCGTCAGAGTGACGGTGTACGTTCCGGCCGTCGTGTATGCGTGGGTCGGCGCGACCCCGCTGCCGGTCTCGCCGTCACCGAAGTTCCAGCTGTAGTCGGCGATCGGCCCTTCGACATCGCTCGAGCTCGAGGCGTCGAAGGCCACCGACAGGTCGGTCGGCGTGGTCGTGAACTGCGCGACCGGGAGTTCGTTGCCCTGTCCGGTCTTACCCAGCTGGTAGTGCTGCAGGATCTGGCTCGCGGACAACGGCGCGGAGTAGATCGCCACTTCGTCGACCGAGCCCACCCAGAACGGGTTGCCCTCCCATGTCGAGTCTCCGCCGACCCGCCAGTATCCGGCGTAGTCCTCGGCGTTGGACACCGAGTTCGACGCGACCAGTTCACCGTCGACGTACAACTGCATGCCGCTCGGAGACTGCTGCGCCACGACATAGTGCCACTGGTTGTCGCGGTAGGTGCTCGGCGCGGTGAGGATGTTCGTCCCCCCGTTGTAGGTGCCGAACTTCAAGCGGCCCACCGTGTCCATGTAGATGTGGCGGTCGTAGTTCGAGCTGGCGTTGGCGTTGTTCGAGTTGCTGTTGCCGAAGCCGACGATCTTGCCACCGCCGGTCGTGGTCGTCTTGAACCAGGTCTCGATGGAGTAGATGTCGGATGCCGCGTACTGACGATCGCTGATCACGTTCTGACGGTTGTTCCAGGTGCTGCCGACGCTCGAGGACGTGAACCGGATCGACTTGTTGGTCACTCCCGCGAGGGCTCCGGTCTCACCGCGCTGGATGGAGGCGTTGCCGCTCGTCTTGTAGCTGCCGGTGCTGCCGTCGCGGCCGGAGTCGGCTGCCACGGTTCCCGTGGTCTCGCCCAGACGCCAGTAGAGGGTCGGGTCGAGGTCGTAGACCGCCTTGCCGTAGGCATCCGCCGGCGCTGCCGGCAGAGCCGACGTGCGACCGGAGGCCACCCAGTGGGCGTCGACGACGTCACGGGTGATCGCGGTGTTGTAGACCGCCACATCGGCGATCCGACCGTTCAGGTACCCCGAGCTGCCGGCCGAGGGCCAGCTGCCCAGCGAGTCGCCGCCGATCCGCCAGTAGCCGGAGTAGCTCTGACCGGTCGTGGTGTCGGAACGCGAACCGACGCGCTTGCCGTCGAGGTACAGCACCATGCCGGACGAGCTCATCGTGCCGACCACGTGGTGCCACTGCCCGTCGTTGAGACCGGCGCCGCTCGTGACCGCCCGGGTGGTGCCCGGGTAGACACCGAACGACACCTGGCCGGTGTTGTTGAGGTAGATGTGCCGGTCGTAGCTGCCGGAGTTGCCGGTGGCGTTGTTACCGAAGCCGACGATCTTGCCGCCACTCGTGCTGGTGGTCTGGAACCAGGCCTCCACCGAGAAGGTGTTGGGTCCGACCTCCGACACCGAGGATGCACCCGTGCCGTTCGAGCCGTTGAACGCCGTCGACGAGGACGCCGCTCCGACGACCTGGCCGGCCTGCCCGCGGGTGGTCCCGCCGGCGAGGGTGACGTCGTTGCCCGCCATCCAGTCGATGCCCGAGGTGCCGGACGCCTCGTTCAGCGGCCAGTAGTACTTCGGCTGCGAGTTGAGCACGGCGATGTTGTAGGCGTTCTCGGTGCCGGTCGCGGCCACGGTCGCCGAGGTCCAGTCGGACGTCGTCGAGTTGCCGTTCGGATCGGTGACCTTCACGCGGTACTGGTACGTCTGACCCGCGGTGACCGCGTTGTCGGAGTACGTCAGGCGCGGACGCACCCAGTACGTCGACTCGGCCGTGGTCGTGTAGATCGGCTGCGCGATGTCGCGGCGGAAGACCTCGTAGGTCAGCTTCGCGTTGTCGGCATCGTGGTTGGCCGACCAGGCGATGCGCACCTGACCGGCACGGAAGGACTGCGTGCTGATCTGGTAGGCCCCGCCCTGGATGGTCGGGCCGACCTTGTTCGGCGCGGTCGACGGCTTCGCGAAACGCACGAGGCCCTGCTGGGCGACGCCGCCGACGGCCGTGAACTCACCGCCGTAGATCAGGTACTCGCCGGCACCCGTGACCGACCATCCGGCCTGGTCCATGCCCGAGACCGAGCCCGGCTGCCACTTCGGATACCAGTGCAGCAGCTTCGCGGCAGGGTTGCCGGTGAAGCTGCGGTAACCGTAGGGGTCGGGCGTGATGGTGCGGTTCGACGGGTTCTTGTCGAACGCCAGCGAGTGGTTGAAGTTCCACGGGTCGAGCTGCGGGAACTCACCGATGTTGCCGCAGTAGTGGGTGTGGGACGCCGTGTAGAGCACGCCCCCGGTCGGGAAGATCGAGTACGTGTCGCCGTGGCAGTCCTCCATCCACGCCATCGATCCGTCGCTCCAGTTCGCACGGAATGCGCCCTCGAAGTCGTCCTCGGTCTTGGAGCCGCCGAAGTCGTAGCCGCTGCCGTACACGCTGTCGCCGTCGGAGGCGAGCGCGTAGATCGATGCGCCGGTGCCGGCGTTGCGGATCACGCTGTTGATCGCCCACGGCAGGCTCTGGCCGGTGACCGCGTCGAGGGCGGCCATGCCGCGCCCGGGGTTGGTCGAGCCGTTGGTCGAGGTGAAGGAACCACCGATGACGACCTTCGACTTGTCGGGCGACACCACCACGGCGCGCACGCCGTAGCCGCCCGCGAGTTGCGGGTTGAAGTCGAGCACGGCACCGGTCGATGCGCTCAGCGCGGCGACACCGGTGCGGGCGACGTTGTTGATGTTGGTGAACTCACCGGTGACGTAGACGGTCGTGTCGGTGGCGACGATGCCCTGCACGATCGTGTTCGTCCCGGGGGTCCAGGTCGAGATGAGCTGCCCGGTCGCGGTGTTGAAGGCCGCGAGACGGTAGCGGTTCTGCCCGTCGACGGCCGTGAACCCGCCGCCGATGTAGAGGCGGGAGCCGTCGGGCGAGACGGCGGCCGCGAGGATGCGACCGTTCACGTTCGGGTTGAACGATGTGTCGAGCACACCCGTGGCGAGGTTGTACGCCAGCAGGTTCGACCGCGCTGTCTCGTTCGTGCCGGCGGCGGCGCCGGCCGGGCGCGCGCTGGTGAACTGGCCACCGGCGAAGACCTTGTTGCCCGCGACGGCCTGAGCCCACACGATGCCGTTGATCTGCACGGTCGGCAGCGGATCGGCGCTCATGGTCGTCGGCAGCGCCGGATCGGTCGGAACCGTATCGGCCTGCGCGGCGGGAGCCGTCAGTGTGGCACCGAGCATCGCTGTCACCAGAACGGTGACGATCCCCAGTGCGATACGACGGAATGGACGTGAATTCGAATCGTGATCGTTTTCGATCGCGTCGAGTCGACGGACTCGCATAGCGCCTCCCCAGGCGGCTGCCGAGTGATCGGCAAAAGAAGTGGATTCCCCCGCGTCCCCCATAGACGCATCCGCGGCAACGATAGCGCACAACCGCGGCGGATACCAGAAGAAGTTTCGCGACGGTTCCGCGACACCCCGGATCAGGCGTCTCGGGCCGGAAAGATCACCCCGGCGTCAGACCAGGATCTGCGCGAGGTGAGCGCACATCTCGTGCGTCGTGAAGCGCTCCTCGACGTCCCGACGCCCCGCCAGCCCCATCTCCGCCGCGCGCTGCGGATCGTCGATCAGGCCGATCAACCGCTGCGCGAGGGCCTCGTCGTCGCCGAGCGGCACGAGATGGCCGGTGCGCCCCTCCGTGACGTACTGCGACATTCCGGGGGTGTCGGTGTTCACGACCGGCCGACCGGTCGCGAAGGCCTCGAGCGTCACCGTCATGCCGGAGACGTGCAGATTGGGCCGGGTCGCGGTGGCGATGACGGATGCCGTCGCATAGAGCTCGTGCAGTTCGCCATGACTCATCCGCTGCACGACCTCGACACCGGCCGGAGCATCCGTCGACGCCGACGACTGGACGATGAGCTCGACGTCCGGGCGCTGCTCGTGCACGCGCGCCAGCGCGCGGAACAGCGTCTGCGGATCGCGGTCGCGGTCGTTGCCGACGCTGACGATGCGCGGGCGATCGGGGTACGGGCGGGGCGAGAAGAACTCGGCGTCGACGCCGAACGGCACCGCGACGATCCGTGGCCCCGCGCTTCCGAAGAGGGCGCGCAGGGGCTCGACCTGCGCCTCGCTGAGCACCCACAGCGTCTCGGCGCCGCGGAGCACCTCGACGAGACGACCGGTGTCGGCTCCGCGCTCGATCATGTCGGTCAGCCAGATCACTCCGGAGGCGAACCGCTCGTAGGGGCTCGCGACCTGCATGCGGAACGCCGCGTTCTCGTCCCACGTGAACGCCGTCTGGGCGCGCGGTCGGGGTCCGATCCCCACGCGCGACCGCAGGCGCGAGAGACGTCCGGGGGCCGGGAGGTCGAGCACCGCGACCGGCGCGTACTCGCACAGACCGTCGAGCCCGTAGGGCCACACGCTCGGCACCTCGCCGGCGGAGTGCCGGCGCTCCCAGCGCGTCACCGACTGCTCGGCAGGGAATCCCCAGATCAGCGGGCGGCGTTCGTGCGGCGGCGTGGACACCGCCCCAGGATAGCCCGCGGTCTTCCGGCGTTGTCGGCCGCCTCGGGCATACTGATGCGATGCAGACCGCCTCCGCTCCGTCGTCGACGTCCCTGCGCATCGCCCTCATCGGCACGCGCGGCATCCCCGCCGCCTACGGCGGATTCGAGACCGCCGTCGAAGAGGTCGGACGGCGCCTCGTCGAACGCGGGCATCGGGTGCTGGTCTACGGGCGCGACGCCGGCACAGCGGGCGACGTGCACCTCGGCATGCGCCGCGTGACCCTGCCGGCGGTGCGTCAGAAGGCGCTCGAGACCCTCAGCCACACGGCCCTGTCGACGGTGCACGCCGTCACCAGGGCCCGACCGGATGCCGCGTTCGTGTTCAACGCCGCGAACTCGCCCTTCCTCCCGCTGCTGCGCGCCCGTCGCATCCCGGTCGCCCTCCACATGGACGGGCTGGAGTGGCGACGCTCGAAGTGGGGCCCGCGCGGCAAGGCGTACTACCGCGCCGCCGAGTCGTTCGGGGTGCGTCAGGCCGACGCGATCATCGCCGACGCCCCCGGCATCGCCGACTACTACGACCACCAGTTCGGTGTCGCGAGCGAGCTGATCCGCTACGGCGCCCCCCTGCTCGACGACGCTCCGTCCGACGGCATCCGCGAACTCGGTCTCGAGCCCGGGGGCTACCACCTGGTCGTCGCCCGCTTCGAACCCGAGAACCACGTCCGCGAGATCGTCGAGGGCTATGCGATGTCGCAGGCCACGAAACCGCTCGTCGTGGTCGGCTCCGCGCCCTACGCCGCGGAGTACACGGCCGCGATCGACCGGATCGCCGCCGCCGATCCACGCATCCGACTGCTCGGCGCCGTCTACGACCAAGACCTCCTCGACGCGCTCTACCACCACGCCTCGACGTACCTGCACGGCCATTCGGTCGGCGGCACGAACCCCTCCCTGCTGCGCGCGATGGGCGCCGGCACGGCCGTGATCGCGTTCGACGTGGTCTTCAACCGCGAGGTGCTCGACGAGCAGGGCTGGTACTTCCGCACGCCGGCGGATGTCGCGGCTGCGGTCGACGCGGCGGAATCGGATGCCGGAGCCGTCGCCGCGGCATCCGCTGCCGTCCGGCGTCGCGCGGCCGATGCGTTCTCGTGGAACGACGTCGCCGCAACCTATGAAGACCTCGCCCGGCGCCTGGCGGCCGGCGACAGCATCCATCCCCTCGCGCGCCGCGCGCACCGCGCGGAGACGGAGTGGCCCGGCTAGACCGCGTCGACCGCGGTCTCGGCCGCGGCATCGGGTTCGCTCTTCAGGAGTCGATCCCGGTGGCGGTGGATGTAGATCGCGTACGGGATCACCTGGCAGACGATCAGCGCGAAGCTCACGCCGAGCAGCGGTCCGACGATGCCGAGCACCGGCGTCAGCACGAGCGAGAGCACGATGCTGACCGCGGCCATCGCCAGGGTCGGGATGACCTGGAAGCGGATGCCGGGTTTGTCCATGATGAACATCCCGAGCGGATACACGGCCGCGGTGAGCATGATCATCGCGCCGAAGGCGAGGATCGTCGAGGTGCGCACGTCGAGTTCGCCCTGGGTGATGAACTCGAACAGCCACGGTGCGATCAGCCAGACGAACGCGGTGGCGGCCGCTACGGCTCCGGCGAAGAGCAGCGAGAGCAGATACGGTCCGCGCTTCAGCTCACCCCTGTGCCGCAGACGGGCGAACTGCGGCCACAGCGCGACGCCCGCGGCCATCACCAGGCCGTTGAGGGCGAAGAACACCTGACCCGTGACACCGTACTCGGCCACGTCGGTCGGCGTTCCGAACTGGGCGAGCACGTAACGCTGCGACCCGACGGCGATCGGGTAGGTGATCATCTGCGCGAGCATCGGCCAGCCGACGTCCATGACCCTCACCCCGGGGATGCTGCGCCAGCGGAACAGCATCCGCAGAGCATCCGGGATCAGCGGCCGCGTCGACCGCGTCACCAGCAGGAAGCCGATGATCGCCGACAGCAGCGAGGCGCCGTACGAGGCGATCGCGAGATACGAATCGAACTCACGCCCGCCGAGGTGGAGCATCAGCCAGACACCACCGAGGGTGACCGGCGAGATGAGGCCCTGCACCAGGATCACCAGGTGGTTGCGCCGCTGCCCGAGCAGGATGCGGAACCACACGCCCAGGGTGATCGACAGGCTGAACAACGTGATGCACAGGAAGGCGGCGAGCGCCGCCCCCGGGATCGCACCGGCGTCGCCGAACAGGGCGCGCCATCCGCCCGTGACGAGCAGCACGGTGTTGATGAGCATGAGTCCGGTCGCGAACATCAGCAGGATGCGGCCGACCGAGGTGACCTGCAGTCGGAGCCGGCGATCGGTGCGGATGTCGTCACTGGTCGCGACGGCGTTCACGAGAACCGCGCCGCTGCCGAGGTCGGTGAACGTCAGCAGCGACGGGATCGTGATGAGCAGCGAGTACAGGGCGTAGTGCTGGATGTCGGTCTCGCCGAGGATCATGCGGGTCGTGATGACCCCGCAGACCAGCGAGACGACCATCGTCAGCGCGCGAGCGCCGAGGGCCAGGAGCGAGTTCATGGCGGTGTCAGCGCGGGGCGCGGGCGGCGAGGCGCGGGCGGACGCCGCGTCTCGGCTCGTCGGTGTAGTACGGGCTCTTCGCCGCGCCGCGCACACCGTTCAGCACGATTCCGAGCACCGGGGTCCTGGTCGACTCGAGCGAACCCAGGGCGCGCGTGAGATCGGCGGCCTTGGTGCGGTTCGAGCGCACGACGAACAGGGTGCCGTCGGCCATCGTCGACAGCCACAGCGCGTCGCTGACCGACAGCACGGGCGCGGTGTCGATGATGACGTAGTCGTAGGAATCGCGCGCCTCGTCGACGATGCGATGCAGTCCGCCGCTCGACAGCAGCTGGCCGGGGTTCGGGGGCTGCGCTCCGGCGGTGAGGATGTCGAGTCCGGGTCTACCCCACTGCTGCACGGCGTCGGCGAGCTCCACGTCGCCGATCAGCACGGTGGTCAGGCCGATCGAGCCCTCGAGCTGGGTGTAGCGGGCGGTGCTCGGGCGGCGCAGGTCGGCCTCGATGAACAGCACCGAGCGCCCTCCCTCGGCGAGGGTCAGGGCGAGTCCGAGGCTCACCGACGACTTGCCCTCCTGCGCCGAGCACGAGGTGACGAGGATGACGCGACGGTTCTTGTCGACGTCGACGAACTTGAGGCTCGCGGCGACCTGCCGCATCGCCTCGGCGACGCGGCCGTCGGGCTGCGAGCGGATGATGCGGGCGATCGTGTGGGTGTCGGATGCTTCGGGGATCTCGCCGAGGAGGGCGACCTCGGTGGCGTCGCTCAGCGTGCGCGCGGTCGTGATGCGGGTGGCCAGAAGCCGTCGGAGCAGCGCGAAGACGACACCGAGCGCGATTCCGGCGACGGCACCCACCATCACGTTCAGGCGGGTGTTCGGGGAGATCGGAACCGTCGGAGTGCGTGCGGCGGAGATCGTGTCGACGCGCACGGCGGGCTCGCCGTCGGCGCTGACCGGAGAGACGCCCGCGACGGCCGTCGCGAGCTCCTGGGCGATCGCGTTCGCGGTCTCGGCCGCGCTCTCGCCACTGGCATCCGTCACCCCGATCTCGATGACGACGGTGTTCAGGGGCACGTTGACGTCGACCCGTCGCGCCAGACGGTTGGCGGTCTCGTCGAGCCCGAGGTCGTCGATCACCGGGTCGAGCACGGTCGGCGACTTCACGAGGAGCGTGTAGGTCTGCACCAGGCTCTGCACGTAGTTCGACCCCTGCACCAGCTCGCTGGTGTTCTCGCCCCGGGTCGGGATCACGATCACCTGCGACTCGGCCCGGTACTCGGGGTCGATGAACTGCGAGTACCCGTATGCGGAACCCGCGCCGAGCACCATCAGCACGACGATCACGATCCAGTGGTTCCTGAGCGACTGGAAATAGTCCTGCAGTGTCATGTGTCCCCGTATCCCCTCGGCACCTCGACGTGCCTCAGTGTCTCGCACGGTGCCTTCCCCGCGACCATTATCACCTATGTTGGAGGATCGGACCGCAGAGATCTCTGCGGGGCACGACGGGGGAACACGTGACGCACAGACTGATCTTCGTCTGCGAGGCGAACATCTGCCGGTCGCCGCTGATGGAGCTGGTGCTCCGCGCGCAGGGCGATGCGGCCGGGTGGCAGATCTCGAGCGCGGGTACCCGCGTGGGGACCGCGGGCAATCGCATGTGCGTGACCTCGGCCGAGATCGCCGAGGCCTCCGGCGATGCCGAGACGCCGATCCTCGCCGCCGGCCACCGCTCGGAGGCGATCGACGCCGAGGCGCTGCGGACCGCCGATCTGATCCTCACCGCCAGTCGCGCCGAGCGCTCGGCGGTCGCCGCCGCCGCACCCGCCGCCCGTTCCCGCGCATTCACCCTGCGCGAGGCGATCCACCTCGGGGTCGAGCCCGTCGATGCCCGTGAGTTCGAGATCATCGCCGAATTCGATGCGGATGCCGCGAGCACCACGGGCCTGGCCCGATACGCCGAGGCGCTCCACGCCCGTCGCGGCTTCACCGCACCGCCGAAGACGAACCGCGCGCTGTTCGGTCGCCGCCGCCGGAACCCGTTCGACATCGCCGACGCGCACCACGACTCGGCGCGCGAGCACCGCGCGATGCTGACCTCGACGTCGGCCGAGGTCGGGCAGTTCCTGCGTCAGGCTGCGGCTTTCCTCGACTCTGCGTCGGGTTCGCGCTGACGTCAGCGGTCTCGGACCCCTGCGCCCTCGATCTCAGCGCCCCCGTGCGAGGTCGCTGAGGAAGGCCGCGATCGTCGCCCGGTACACCTCCGGGGCGAAGCGCTCCTTCGCCCGGTCACGATCGGCGAGCGCCGTCACGCGGAGCGCCGACCAGTCCGCGACGACGCGGGCGAGAGCATCCGCCAGCGCCGAGGCATCACCCGGCGCGACGAACGCGGCCGAGCCGTACGCCCCGACCGCCTCGCGCAGTCCGGGGATCTCGCTCGCCACGACGGGGCGCCCGGCGAGGACACCCTCCACGGCCGTGTTGCCGAAGGACTCGTCCTGGCGGGAAGGCACCACCAGCACGTCGGCCGCTCCGAGCGCCGGCCACACGTCGGACCGGAAGCCGTGGTGCTGCACGAGATGCGCGACGCCCAGCTCGTCGGTGCGACGCCGCAGGGTCTCGTCGTACGCCTCGTTGCCCTCGAAGACGGCCCCGATGAGATCGAGCTCCGCCTCGATCCCGGCGTCGCCGAGGAGAGCGACTGCTTCCACGGCCACGTCGGGGCCTTTGCGGTGGGAGATTCGACCGACGTAGGCGATGCGCAGGCGATCGATCACCGCGCGCGGCTCGGGCACCGAGTCCGGGGAGTCGACCCCGTTGGGGATGAGCGTCGCGCGACGACCGAGCGCCGGGATCACCGAGCCCACCGTGCGCATCGTGAACTCGCTGTTCACGATGATGCGGTGCGCGGCGAGGTGCGGTGCATAGAGCACCGTGTTGACGATGCGGGCGGCGGATGCTTCGGCCTCGTGCACGTGCGTCACGGTCGGCACGCGCAGCAGGCGGCCGACGATGGGCCAGAGCGGCAGCACGATCGTGCTCACGTACAGCGTCCGAGGTCGCAGGCGACGGGTGATCACGACGGCGGCGACGAACCCGCGGATGGCATCGCGCAGGGAGCGCAGCCAGTTGCGCGGGCGGAGAGCCGACTTGCGCAACGCGAAGGTCGGCGGGATCAGGACCTCGACGCCGGCGGCCTGGAGCTCGCCGACCAGCGGCCCCGCCGCGGGAAGCGCGACGACGACCCGCTCGCCCGCGTCGCGCAGACCCCGTGCGCTCTCGAGGAGCATCCGGTCGGAACCGAACAGTTCCCAGCCGGCGTGCACGAGCAGATGCGGGCGGCGGGTGTCGGCTGTCACCCGACCATTCTGCACGGCACGGCCGCTCGGCGCGCCCCTACCACCCATCCGCCCGCCGCATCACGGACGCGGCGGGCGGATTCGGTGGGGGTGGGTGTCAGCGGCCGCTGCCCAGCAGCACGGTGCCGCTGCCGACCCCGAGAAGGGTCGCAGCCGCGCCGGTGAGCGGACGCGCGATGCCGCTGTTGGCGGCGATCTCGTCGGCCATGCCCGAGAAGGGCTCGGCGGTGGTGGTCATCGCATTGCGCCATCCGGTGTTCTTCGCCGAGGCGAGCGCGAGCGGCGTCGAGAACGTCTCGTAGACGTTGCCCGAGCCACCCCAGGTGACCATCGACGGTCCGCCCTTCGAACTGCTGAAGAGGTTCCCGTCGATCGTGAGGTTCCACGTGTCGACGGCCCGCCCGGTCTGGGTGTCGTGAGCGAAGATCGCCCGCGGTCCGCCCGCGCCGAACACGTTGTTGCGGATCGTGATGTTGCGGGTGATCCACGTCACCGTCGGGTCGGCACCGGTCACGCGCGGGTCGCGTCCGACCTTGTGGGTGGCCTGACGTCGCTCGTCCTGCATGAGGTTGATGTCGTGCCGGGAGTTGTTGCCGAGGTCGTTGTTGGTGATGAGCACGCCCTCCGAATCGAAGATCCGGATGCCCTCCTTGTTGTCGAACGTCTGGCTGCGGGCGATCGTGACCTTCGATGAGAGCTCGGCGTGGATGCCGATCTCGGTGTTGTCGTTCGACGTGACGTCGACGATGTTCACGTCGTAGCAGGACTCGTCGAACCAGGTTCCGCTGCCGACGTTGCGGCTCGTGTCGACGTTGGTCATGTCGACCCCGCGGGAGCGCGTGACCTTGATACCACCGGCGACGGGCGAGCCGTTGAAGCGCTCGTTGTTGTTGTCGGTGATGAGCGAGTCCGACACGGTCGAGTCGTACGCCGTGGTCAACGACATGCCGAGCAGACCGTTGCGGCGGATCGTGAGGTTGTCGACCGTGGCGCGGTCGTTGCCCACGAAGAGTCCGATCGTGGCGTTGTCCTCGATGACCAGATCTCGAAGCGTGACCCCGACGTTGTGCATGCGGATGGTGCCGAGCACGTCGTACGAGGTCGCGTAGCGGCGGACGCCGAGGCCCTTGAGCTGCGAGTTCGCGGAGCGCACGTTGAACGCCTGCCCGAGATCGCTGGCCCGCACCTGCTTACCGCTCGGGTCGGTACCGAGGATCAGTCGGTCGGCTGCGTAATCGACCGCGAAGGTGCCGGCTGTGACCTGGGATGCCGAGGCGACCTGCTTCTGCGCCACCCCGTCGATGAACAGCATGTCGGGGTGGTTGGCCATCGGGTAGTTCGGGTCGACGAACCAGCTCGCGTTGCCGTTCAGCATGTCGTCGTCGAACTCGGCGGTCCATCCGCCGCTCACCCACGACGATCCGGACTTCGTCCAGGACGTCACCCGGGTCGATCCGTCGAACCAGACCGCCTCGCCGGGGTAGGCCTGGATGGTCATGGTCTTGTTGAAGGGCACCTCGACGGACTCGTGGTACTCCCCGGCGCGCACGACGATCGTCGAGCCGGCGGGCGAGGAGTCGACCGCCTTCTGCACGCTGCGGTACGGTGCCGCCGCGCTGCCGTTCTGGGTCTGCGATGTCGACGAGCCGTTGACGAACACGGCCCCCTGCGGCACGGCGTACGACGCGGTACCGACCGGGGCGGATCCGCGGGCCTCGAGACCGGTGCCCGGCTGGGGCTGCGGCTCCGGCTGGGGCTCCGGCTCGGGCTCGGGCTGGGGCTCGGGCTGCGGTTCCGGCTCGGGCTGGGGTTCGGGCTCCGGCTGCGGTTCCGGCTGGGGCTCGGGCTCCGGGTCGGTCACGACCTCGCTGCTCAACGGTCCCGTGGCGACCGTCGCCTCGAGGGCATCGATCTGCAGCGCCGATGCCGAGGCGCCGCTGCTGGAGGCATAGCCCCACAGCGCGAATCCACCGGCTCCGCCGATCTTGCTCGATGAGGTGTCGGTGACGGTCAGCTGCGGTGCACCGGGAGTGGTGCCCTTCGGGGTGAGGCGGGCCTCGAAGCTGACGGCATCCGTTCCGGTGACGGTCGCGTCGAACGTGTACCAGGAATCACCGAGGATGCTCAACGGCACCGACGCCGACTTCAGCTCGGTGTCCTTGCCGCCCTGGGTGCGCAGCACCGAGAGCTGCACCTGCCCCTTCGCGTCGGTGAGCAGGCGCACACGGTACGAGGCGCCGTCGCTCTGCACGCGGGTCGTATAGGCGTAGTAGCCCCGCCCGCCCGTCGACGACAGGCGCACGTCGGCGGAGAGCCGCACGTCCTTCGCCTGGACGGCGCGAGGGGTGAGATAGGCGGATTCGCCGGGCTTCAGCGCGATGGTCGCCGCGCCGTCGGCGACGCTCGCGACACCCGCACGCGACGACCACGAGGTGTAGGCCAGCCCGTTGTCGGAGCTGCCCCACCCCGCGGGCGAGGTGCGCTCGAAGTCGTCGGCGAGCAGCACGGCCGGTGCCGCTGCCGCCGCGCTGCGGGTTTCGGGCGCGGGAGCATCCGTGGCCGGCGAATCGCCGGGGGCGGGATCGGGTGACGCCGGATCGGGGGCCGGCACCTCGCTCGCGCTCGGCTGCGGCTCCGGGGACGGGGCCGGGGTCTCGGTCGTCGTCGGCTCGGGTGCCGGAGTCTCAGCCGCCGAGGCGGGAGCGCCGACCAGGCCGAGCAGCAGCGTCACGGCTGCGACCGCAGCGGTGGCACCGGTGGTCGCCAGACGAGGGGAGGGATCAGGACGGTGATGGTGACGTCGAAGACGCAACAGGGTTCTCCTAGGGGTTTCAGCCCGCGTACACCGCGCCCCTCCAACTTGCCCCCTCCGGGCGAGATGGTGTGCAGTATCGGTACGCACCGCCTACCCGGAGGGCGGCGGCCAGGGGTCAGTGTACACACGCCTACTGGAAGATCGTTGCGAAACTGAAATATATCGGAAGCCCGACGGGCCGGAATCAGGCCGGTGGGACCGGCGCTGCGCTGCGGATGAAGCGCATCTTGCCGCCCACCTGCGGGATGCTCTCGACCCGCTCCACCGCCACCGGAACCAGGCCCTTGGTGGCGAAGCGCAGCTTCGCGGCGGCCGCGTCGATCCCGGCCTGCGCATTCGGCGCATCGCTCGGGATGCAGCGGAGGGTGACGGCGTAGTCGGCCTCCTGCACGATCTCGAACTGCCGGATCGACAGCGGCGCATCGTCGAAGATGTGGCCGAGCGCACCCGCGATCGTCGTGCCGTCGGGCAGGCGCACGGCATCCGACGACCGACCGGAGATCGCGCCCAGTCTCGGCAGGCCGCGCCCGCAGGCGCAGGTGCCGGGCAGGTAGCTGCTGATGTCGCCGAGGCGGTAGCGCACCACCGGGAACACCCGGTTGCTCAGGTCGGTGACGACGACCTCGCCCTCGACGCCGTCGGGCACGGGAGCATCCGCGGCGTCCACGATCTCTATCCGCCGCACGTCCGCGAACACGTGCAAGCCGCTCTGGTGACTGCACTCCCCCGCCATCCAGGGGATCTCGGCCGAGCGGTAGTGGTCGTAGCAGGGGGCGCCGAAGGCCGTCTCGATCTCGGCGCGCGTGCCGGGGGTGAGCGGAGCCGCGGTCACCGCGATCGCACGAGGCGGATGCACCTCCAGCCCCAGACGCCGCAGGCGGCGCACGGTGTCGAGCACCCCGCCGCCGTAGCCGATGAGGAACCGCGGCTTCACCCGGTTCCAGTCGCGGGCGAACTGCGTCACCGCCTCATCCGTGATCTGGAAGGCGTCCAGCTGCACGCGCCGCGAGGGCAACCACCCGAGATCGTGCCGCAGCCGCGCGGCTCCCGTGAGCACGTGCCGGGTGACGATGCCGCGGTCGTCCCAGGGCGTCACGCCCCACCACTCGAACAGCCGCCACTCGAGCGCCCGCGCCGGAAAGCGCAGATCGCGCAGCAGATGCAGCGGCAGCCCCGTGCTGCCGCCCGTCTTCGACACCACACTGGTGCGCTGGTCGGCCTCATCGGTACGGATGGCGTCGAAGTTCTCGCGCAGCATGGCCTTGTCGACGATCGGCAGCGACGAGAACGATGCGGGGTCGCGCAGGTCGTCGTCGGAGAACCCGTGCGACGAGTAGAGGTCGCGATAGAAGGGGCTGTGCGCGAAGGCGAACCGCGCGTGCTCCGCCGACCGACGCGCACTGATGTCGGCGATCTCCTCGGGTGCGAGCGCGTCCATCTGCAGGAACGCCCGGTAGGCCTCCATGCTCGACCGTCCGCCGATCGCGGTCTTCAGGCGGAACGCCGCCTCGCGGATCACGCGTCCACCCCCCGGGCCTTCGCGCCGAGCCAGCGGCTGCGCAGCGCCGCCCGGTAGGCGGCCGCGTGCGAGGCCCCGGCATCCGCCCATTCCCGGCGCGAGAGATCCGGCCGCTCGGCCTCGATCCGCCGCACCGCGCGCAGCGCCTCGAGCAGCGCGCGGCCGTCGACCTCGCCCTCGTACATCTGCACCCACTCCGCGCCCACCTCGGCGGCGAGCGCCTCGTTCGGCTCGTTGCGCGGCACGAGCACCGGCCGGTCGAGCGACAGGGCCGCGAGCACGCTGCCGGAGTTGTGCATGAAGCGATAGGCGAGCACGACCAGCTCGGATGCCGTGACCAGCTCGACCAGCTCGGCATCACTGAGGAACGCGAGCTGCAGCGTCACCCCGGGCAGCCCCTCGACCTGCGCGCGCAGATCATCGGCCAACTCCTGCGTCGAGGCCTTCCCGCCGATCGTCATGCTGAGCTCGCGATCATCTCCGCGGGCCTCGGCGTAGGCATCCACGAATCCCGAGACGCCCTTGTACCGGCGCACGCCGCCGAAGGTTCCGAGGCGCCCGCGCACCCGGTCGGCGCGGGGCTGCGGCGCGTACCAGTCGCGATAGTGCCCGTGCAGGATGACCGAGCGCGCGGTGCCCTCCGGCAGCAGCGTGGTCTCGTTCAGGACGATCCGGTGATCGGCCTGGTGCTCGATGCGTCGCAGCAGCCACAGCCGGGCGGCGTTGTCGTCGGGAAGCTCGAGGTTGTGCACGGTGCGCACGACGGCGATCCGCCGGGAGAGCGAATGCCGCAGCGAAAGCAGCGCGGTCAGCACGTACTTGCCCACCGACGACACGGCACTCCCGCCGTGCAGCTTCACCTCGGGCCAGTGCCAGTGGAAGACGTCGTAGCGGCCGAGGATCGCGCCGCGCCATGAGAAGCGGAGGTGCTCGACCTCGTCGGAGTCGGCGAGTGCCCGATCGAGCATCGTGATGTAGGGGTTGGTCGTCACTCGCGGCGCCCCGAAGGACTGCATGACGCGCACGGGCCCCGGGCGCTCAGCCATCGGCCTGCAGGCCCTTGATCGAGCGGTACCAGCGCAGTGCGGCGAGCAGCAGGAGCAGCGCATTGATCGCGGCGAGCGCCGTGTAGATCACCACGAAGCCCTGCTGCCACCACAGCAGCGCGAAGGCGAGGCAGAGGAATCCGTAGTCGCTGGGGATCACCGCGAGCGAGTACAGCGAGCCGGAGCGCCAGGCCTCGCGCGGCGCCTCCTCGGTCTCGGCCGGGGACTGGAGCCGGTGGATGCGCCGCAGGAAGTCGGCGGCGATGATGCCGAAGAAGAACGTGTTCGCGATCGCGGCGAACGCCAGCGGTAGGAGCAGCCACCGGTCGTCGAGATCGTAGAACCGGAACCAGCACACGAGCACGGCGAGATGGATCGTCGCGAGCTTGAGTGAATCGAAGAAGTGGTCGAGCCACTCCCCCGCGAGCGAGCCCGTTCCGGTGAGACGCGCGAGCTGCCCGTCGGCCGAGTCGAGCGCGTAGCCGAGCACGAGCAGCGCCGCCACCAGCACCGACGACCAGACCGTCGGCGCGAGCAGCGCGATCAGCGCCACCCCGGTCAGGGTGCACAGCGCGCTCACGATGGTGACCTGCGACGGGGTCATCCCCCACGCGTAGGCCGTCGCCGCGAGCGGGCGCCCCAAAGGCCGGTTCACGTAGCGCGAGTATGCCGCCGCGCCCTTCGATGATTTCTGCGCCTGTTTCAGACGCAGCATCGCCCCACGAATCTCTGACACGACATCTCCCCAGGTGGCGTCAAATGTAGCCTTCACTATAGCCACAGGTGCCCTCGCACGGGTCCGTGGGTTTCGTGACGACGGGGAGGATGCACGAATGGACGAACGACGGATGCTGGGGATCATCGTCGTCAACTACGCCTCGGCGGGCCTTCTCGCCGAGAACCTGACCGCGACGGCTGCGGCGGTGCCGGACGCGCGGATCGTCGTCGTCGACAACCGCTCGACACCGGAGGAGCGCGCACGCGTCGAGGCCCTGAGCGTCGCGAACGGGTGGCGGCTCGTGCCGATGGACGACAACGCGGGGTTCGGCGGCGGAGTGAACGCCGGTGCCGCCGTGGCGTTCGACGAGCTCGGGGTCACCGACATCCTGCTCCTGAATCCGGATGCCCGGATCGACGGTCGCTCCGTCGCCGCCCTGTCCGCGGCGACCGCGGAGGGGCCCAGCGTCGCCTCGCCGCGCGTCGAGGACGTCGCGGGCCGGGTGTGGTTCGCCGGCATGGACGTGTACCTCGGCGACGGATCGATGGGCGGGCCGCGTCGCCGCCGCGAGCACCCGGACGCCCGACGCCTGCCCTGGCTCAGCGGAGCCTGCCTGTGGTTCACACACGAGGCCTGGGACCTCACGGGCGGCTTCGACGACGCGTACTTCCTGTACTGGGAGGACGTCGACATCTCGGTGCGCGCCGCCCGCGCGGGAGCGCGCCTGCTCGTCGTCGACGACGCTCTGGCGGTGCACGACGAGGGCGGTACGCATCGCGCGAGCGCCCAGCGACCGGAGGCGAAGTCCGAGCTGTACTACTACTACAACATCCGCAACCGGCTGCTCTTCGCGGGTCTGCTGCTCGACGCAGCGGATGCCGAGGCCTGGTCGCGCACCGCCTGGAGCAATGCGCGCCAGGTTCTGCTGCGCGGGGGACGCCGGCAGTTCCTCCGCCCGATCGCTCCGCTGCGCGCGGCATGGCGCGGTGTGCGCGACGGACGACGACTTCTTGCACAGGCTGGTTCGCAGCGGGGGCCCGCGGTCTAAACTCTCATCACCGGCCGCCGCCACTGCGGCGCCGGATGGGGAGACACGGGGAGCAGGGGGTCTGCGATGGACGCAACCGAAGAGACGCAGCCGAATCGACGGCGCGTGTGGATCACACTGTCGGCGCTGATCGTGGTGATCGCGCTCGCGGTCCTGGGCGCGATCTTCGTGCCGCCGCTGCTCGCCGGAACGCCGAGCACCGAGCCTTCGGCATCCGCCACTCCCACCACTCCTCCGCGCGACATCGTCGATCCCGATGCCCCGCGACCGACGCAAACGCCGACGCCCGCGGCCGGCGCGACCGACGAGCCCTTCGCCGAACTGAGCCCGGTCGCCCCCGACCAGACGATCGTCACCGAGGAGGGCATCGAGATCTCGCTGTCGTCGCTGCAGGCCGTCGACGGTCAGGCCACTCTCGCGGGCGAGACCTCCGGTCCCGCGATCCGCGCGACCGTGCGCATCACGAACACCGGCGACGAGCCGCTCGACCTCGAGTACGTGGCGGTCAACGCCTACATCGGCGAGGATCGTGCACCGGCCGGCACGCTGACGCAGCCCGGCGGCGCACCGTTCGAGGGCACCGTGGAACCCGGCGACTCCGCCGAGGGCACCTACCTGTTCTCGGTGCCCGAGGCCGACCGCGACGACGTCACCCTGACCGTGGACTACCTGTTCGGCGCCAAGGTCGCCGTGTTCCGCGGAGACCTGCGCTGATCGGCACACCCGGAATGGGGCGCGCCGAGCAGTACACGACCACCTCGATCGTCGCGGCGGCCGCTGCGGCAGCGACCGCGGTCCGGTACCAGTTCGGGCCGGGCGTGAGCCTCTCGCTGATCGCCGCCGTCGTGCTGCTGCCGGTGTGGTGGCACGTGCTGGCGAGGTTCCGCTTCGCCCGCCTGCTGCTCGCCCTCGCCGCGATCGCCGCCGTGTGGGGCGGGGTGCTCACGCTGTTCGAGACCATGCGCCCGGTGTCGACGAGCCTGCTGCTCGAGCAGACTTTCACGTTGCTCTCGCTCGCCGGCGGTATCGGAGTGCTGCTGTGGGCGCGCACGCAGATCGGTCTCGGCGGCACCGCCGTGGCGTTCGGCGTCGGGGCGTTGGCGAACGTGGTTCTCACGGGCGGCAACTCGGCGAACCTCTGGAAGTACTCGCTCGCGGTGCCCGTGATCATCATCGTGCTCGGTCTCACCGCGATGAGCGGACGGCGGTGGCTCGACCTGCTCGCGCTCGGGGCGCTCGCCGTGGTGTGCCTGGCGTCGGACTCCCGATCGATGACCTCGTTCCTGCTGCTGGCCGCCGTCATCGTGCTGTGGCAGATGTTCATGCCGCCGGGAACCCGGCGGCCTCGCCCGTTGCAGACTCTCGTGCTGCTCGGCGTGCTGAGCCTCGCAGCCTTCAGCCTGCTGCAGGCGCTGATCCTGGAGGGGGCGCTCGGCGACGCCGCCCAGCAGCGCACCCAGGCGCAGATCGACACCTCCGGGTCGCTCATCGCCGGCGGACGCCCCGAACTCGGAGCGGCGACCGCGCTCGTCGCCGAGCGGCCGCAGGGGTTCGGCAGCGGAGTGCTCCCCGTCTCGCACGACGTGTGGATCGCGAAGACCGGCATGAGCGAGCTGAACTACGACCCCGACAACGGCTACGTCGAGGGATACATGTTCGGCGGCCAGTACGAGGTGCACTCGGTGGTCGGCGACCTGTGGCTGCGCTTCGGCCCGGTCGGGGCGATCTTCGCCGTCGCGCTGATCGGGTGCGCGATCTACGCCGTCGCGCGCAGCGTCTCGGTCAAGGCCGCCGCCGGGATCGCGGTGTGGCTCGTGCTGCTCGGCGCCTGGGACACGTTCTTCAGCCCGCTGCTGACGTCGTCGCGCACCCTGGCACTGCTCTTCGCGCTCACGGCGATCCCGGTGGCGCGGCTGGCATCCCGTCGCGAGGCGAGCGGGGTCAGAGCTCGCCCGGACGCATCGCCTCTTCGTCGATCGCACGGATGATGCGCAGCGTGGCGGTGTCGGGTTTCGGCTCGCCGCTCTGCCCCCGGCGTCGCGGCGCGTAGACCACCAGCGAGTGGAACAGGAACCGCGCGAAGAACGCGACGATCAGCGAGAGCCCCGTCGCGAGGACGCTCGAGATGTGCCAGGTCTCGACCATCAGCGCCATCACCGGGATGCGCAGCGCCGCCTCGATGCTGTTGAACGCGAACGATGCCGCGAAGCGCTGCCACACGCCGCGGGCATTCGTGCGCATGTCGGCGAAGACGAACCGCTCCTGCAGCAGGAAGTTGCCGACGATCGTGACGACCGCCCCGATGATCGCCGCCCAGATGTACGGCACGCCGGCCGCCGTCAGCAGCCACATGATGGCGAGGTTCGCGACGGCGCCCACCGCGCCGATCAGGGCGAACAGCGACATCTTGCCGAAGCGCAGTCGAGCGAGATGCGCGATGAACGTGCCGCCCTGGCGCAGGCTCGCCTTGGAGGTGCCGTGGCGCCGCTCCGCGAATTCCATCGGCACCTCGGCGATGCGCAGATCGGTGCGCGCGAGGATCTCGAGCAGGATCTTGAAGCCCTGCGGCTGGAGCGTCGAGAGGTCGAGGCGACTCCGGTCGACGAGGAAGAACCCGGTCATCGGGTCGGTGCTGCGGGCGAGGCGGATCGGGAACATGGCCCGCGTCAGCCAGGTGGCCGCGCGCGAGACGCCGAAGCGCACCGCGGTGCCGAGCCCACTCGTGTCGCCACCACCGATGTAGCGCGAGGCGGCGACGACGTCGGCATCGCCCTCGGCCTGCCGGGCGAGCAGGACGGGCAGGAGTTCGGGAGGATGCTGCAGGTCGCCGTCCATGACGATGCAGAGATCGGATGCCGCGGCCTCCAGGCCGACCACGACGGCGCCGCCGAGCCCACCCGTGTTCTCGACCCGATGGATCACGCGCACGGGCAACGGAGCATCCGCGGCGACCCGCGCGACCTCGTCGGCGGTGTCGTCGCTGCTGTCGTCGACGAAGAGGATCTCGGCGTCGTACCCCGTCAGCGCGGCGGCGGTGCGGGCGACGAGCTCGGCGACGTTCTCGCGTTCGTTGAAGGTGGGCACGATGACCGTGACCTTCGTGTCCATGTCGCCCCCTCTGCGCGCGCCGCTGTGCGGCATCTCATCGTGCCACGGGTTCCTATGGGCTCGAAACCTGACCTCGCCCTGCCGCGCGCCCGCATCCGGGGGTGCGCTTTCGCGCGTGGGAGGTCTAGACTGACCCGTGCGGCTGTGGGAGTCGCAGGTGGATGGGGATCCGCCTACTGGGGAATCACTGATCTGGGGAGATCATGGGGACGCGTATCGGCTATGCCGCGGGAGCTTTCGACCTGTTCCACGTGGGGCATCTGAACCTTCTGCGCCACGCCAAGCAGCAGTGCGACATTCTGATCGCCGGCGTCGTGAGCGACGAGATGCTGCGCGAGGTGAAGGGCATCGAGCCCGTCATCCCGACGGCGGAGCGCGCGGAGATCGTGCGACACATCTCGTTCGTCGACGACGTGCACGTCGAGACGACGCCGTCGAAGCTGGATGCCTGGGAAGACGTGCGCTTCACGCACTTCTTCAAGGGCGACGACTGGCGCGGCACCGAGAAGGGGCTGCGGCTCGAGCGCGAGTTCGCGCGCGTCGGCGTCGAGGTCGTGTACTTCCCGTACACGGCGCACACCTCGAGCTCATCGCTGCGGCGAGCGCTCGACGCGATCACCGCGGGTGCGGGGGCTCCGGCGCTCGCGCGCTGACGGGCCGGTTCGCCGACGGAGTCAGTTCGCGACGCCGAGCAGGCTGCGGGCCATGCGCGCCACGTGGGGTGGCGTGTGCGGCCCCAGCCAGACGGTCCACTGCGCCGGCGGCTCGCTGCACGCCCACTCGACGCACCACGAGTGCACGGCATTGGCGAGGCGCTCACCCTTGGTGTGCGCGCGGATGCCGTCACCGCGCACGAGCCAGCGCACCGACACCCCGTCGGGCACGTCGATGTGACGCATCTGGATTCGCGCGGCCGCTTCGAGCAGGATCACGCCGGTCGCGTCCCACGGCAGTCGGGCGGCGATCCCCGCGATCACCCCGGCGTCCGCCGCGTCTCCGGCGACGAGCACAGCGCCCTCGATGTTCTCCCAGTCGGGGTCGTCCAGGTGCTCGCTCGCGTGGTTCATGGCTTCGATTATAGGTAAGCCTACCCTTACCGACAAGCCCTTCTCGGCCCTCTCCCCGCCAGGGCGTTCTACGCTTGTGTCATGACTTCTCCTGCTGAATCCACCATCACGATGTTCGGCGCCGACTGGTGCCGCGACTGCATCCGCACCAAGAAGCAGCTCGACGACCTCGGCGTCGAGTACACGTACGTCGATCTCGTCGCCGACCCCTCCGGTGCCGACGTCGCGAAGGACATCTCCGGCCGCACGAACATCCCCGTCGTCCTGTACCCCGACTCCTCCCACCAGGTCGAGCCGTCGAACGCCGACGTCGAGGCGAAGCTGCGCGAGCTCTCCCTGATCTGAGCGCCGCGTCGGCACAACTTCGGAGTTCCGGAGCGCCGCGCCCGCACAACTTCGGAGTTCCGGAGCGCCGCCCCGCGACGGCATCCGATTCAGCGGCGTGCCGTGTGCAATCTCCGAGGTTGTGCCGGGGCGACGAGACGAAGGGCCACCGCTACACTGGCGCGATGAGCACAGAGGCTCGGCCCGAACGAGCATCCGTCCGCCTGTCCGCGCGCACGATCGTGCTGTACGCGATCGGGTCCGTCGGCACCGGCGGATACGCCACGCTGCCCGGGCTGGTGCTGACGTACTTCCTCACCGACAACCTCGGGGTCGCCGCTCTGGCCGCCGGAGTCATCGTCACCGCCGCCAAGATCTGGGACGTCGTGATCGACCCGCTGATCGGCGCGGCCTCCGACCGTCAGCTCGCGCGCACCGGCTCGCGTCGCGGGTTCATGGTGCTGGGCGCCGTCACGCTGCCCGTGTTCTTCGCGCTGACGTTCGCGGTGCCTCCATCGTGGGGGCCGATGGCCGGTGCGGTGTGCGTGCTGCTCGCCTTCCTCGCCACGGCGACGTCGTTCAGCCTGTTCCAGGTGCCGTACGTCGCGCTGCCCGCCGAGCTCACCGACGGTTACGACGAGCGCACGCGCCTGCTCGGTTGGCGGGTCGTGGTGCTGACGGCATCCATCCTCCTGTTCGGCGCGGGTGGCCCCGCACTGCGCAAGGCGGGCGACGACCCCGTGCTCGGATATCTGCTGATGGGGATCGTCGCGGGACTCGCGATCGGCATCGGCATGTTCGTGGCGACGCGCACGGCGGATGCCGCAGCCGCACGCCGCGTCGGCGACGAGAGCGCGGTGGCCCCGGCCGCCGGCATCCGAGAGCAGTACGCCTCGGGGTTCCGGGCGCTGCGGCGCAGCCAACCGTTCCGTGCGCTGCTGGGCGCGTTCCTGCTGCAGGCGCTCGCGACCGGCACCATGCTCGCCGGGGCGCAGTACGTGGCGACCTGGGTACTGCGGTCGGAGGACGCCGTGACGTTCGTGTTCGTCGCGCTCGTCGGCCCTGCGCTCGTGGCGACGCCCGCCTGGACGGTCATCGCCCGGCGGGTCGGCAAGGAGCGCGCGTTCGGCATCGCGAGCGTGCTGTTCACTCTCGCCGCGGCGTCCCTCACGATCGCAGTCTGGACGCCCGGCGCCTGGATCTACGCCTCCGTCGCGGTGGCCGGAATCGCCTACGCCGGTCTGCAGTCGCTGCCGATGGCGATGTTGCCCGACGTCATCTCGCACGACGAGCGCACCCACGGCAGCGGGCGCGCGGGCACCTTCACCGGCATCTGGACCGCCGGGGAGACGGTCGGCTTCGCTCTCGGTGCGACGACGGTCTCGCTCACCCTCGCCCTGACCGGGTACGTCTCGACGGTCGCGGGCACGACGGTCGAGCAGCCGGATGCCGCCATCACCGGCATCGTGCTCAGTTTCAGCATCCTTCCCGCACTGATCATGCTCGCGAGCCTCCTGCCTCTTCACCGTTACCGCCTGCGCCGCCACGACATCGACGCATAAGCTGGGATCCCGTTCGAAGGAGCCGCCCGTGACCTCCACGCCCGTCGCCACGACCACGCCCGAGATCGGCGAGAGCGAGCACGCGCGGCTCGACACGGCGATCGACGACCTGCACACGGGCGCCCGAGTGTGGTCGGCGCTCACGGTCGCGCAGCGCGTGACGCTGCTGCGTCAGGTGCGCACGAGCGTGGCCGCGACCGCCGAGGACTGGGCGACGACCGCCGCGGCGACGAAGGGGCTCGATGCGCGGCATCCGCTCCGTGGCGAGGAATGGCTGAGCGGGCCCTACGGTGTGCTCGGCGCGCTCGACGCCTACATCGAGACGCTCTCGCGGCTCGCCCGCGGCGCCAACCCGCTCGACGGAATCACCATCGACCGCGCCCCCGGCGGCCGCACGCGCGTGCACGCGTTCCCCCTCACCGGCATCGATCGCTTCCTGCTGTCGGGATTCACCGGCGAGGTCTGGCTCGAACCGGGCACGACACCGCGCGCGGCCCGAGCCGCCGCCGGGCTCGGCCAGCGCACGCCGACCGTCTCCGGCGGAGTGGGGCTCGTGCTCGGCGCAGGCAACGTCACCTCGATCCCCGTGCTCGACGTGCTCTACGAACTGCTCGCCTCGAACCGCACCGCGCTGCTCAAGGTGAACCCGACGCAGGATCCCCTCGTGCCGATCTACAAGCGCGCGCTCGCCCCGCTCATCGAGCCGGGGTTCCTGCGCATCGTGCGCGGCGGCCCGGCGGTCGGCGCCTACCTCACGGCGCATCCCGACCTCTCGCACGTGCACATCACCGGGTCCGCGGCGACGTTCGACGCGATCGTCTGGGGCCCGAAGACCGCGCGCGGCGCCCGCCGCAAGAAGCCGTCGATGTCGAAGCCGATCACGGCCGAGCTCGGCGGGGTCTCGCCGATCATCGTCGTGCCCGGCGACTGGTCCGAGGCCGACCTGCGGTACCAGGCAGAGCACGTCGCGACCATGCGGCTGCAGAACAGCGGCCACAACTGCATCGCCGGGCAGGTCGTGATCCTGTCGGAGGACTGGGACCAGGCGGATGCCTTCCGCGCCGCGCTCCGTCGGGCCTATGCGAGCGCGCCCGAGCGACCCACCTGGTACCCGGGGTCGACGAACCGCATGCACGAGGCATCCGATGCCTACCCCGATGCCCTCGTGCTCGGCGACCGGCTGCTCGTGGAGATCGACGGCGACGACGACGCCTCGGCCCTGCAGAGCACCGAGTACTTCGCACCGGTCCTCGGCGTCGTGAGCGTCGCCGGGACGGGCCAGGAGTTCCTCGACGCCGCCGTCGCCTACGCGAACGACGAGCTGCAGGGCACGCTCGGGGCGAACGTGCTCATCGACCCGGCGACCGAGAAGTCGCTCGGCACCGGATTCGAGAGAGCGATCGCCGACCTCCGGTACGGATCGATCGCGATCAACGGCTGGACCGGCTTCGCGTTCATCACCCCGACATTGACCTGGGGCGCTTTCCCCGGCAGCACGATCGACGACGTCGGCAGCGGCATCGGCGTCGTGCACAACGCCCTGCTGCTCGATCGGGTCGAGCGATCGGTGCTGCGTGGCCCGTTCCGGCCGTTCCCGCGCTCCGCGCCGGGCCTCAACGGCGGCGGTCGAGTCACGATCCTGCCGACGCCCCCGTGGTTCGTGACCTCGCGCACCGGCGCCGAGGTGAGCGAGGGGCTCACCCGATTCCGCGCAAGCGGCGGCGTGGGAGGCCTCGTGAAGACCCTGCTGGCGGCGCTGCGCGCCTGACGCACCCCTGGGTCAGTCTCAGGGGTCGAGGTCGTCGACCGAGCGGGTGAACGTCTCGGCGCAGACCCCCAGGCCCTCGCTGTAGCCGAGCGCGAACCAATACTGCCGCTGCTCGCTCGACCCGTGCGTCCAGCTGTCGGGGTTCGAAACGCCCGACATCTCCTGGATGTGGTCGTCTCCCACCGCGGCAGCGGCATCCAATGCGTCCCGCCGCTGCTCCTCGGTGGTCGGTTGCAGGTACGGCGTACCGTCGGCGTCCGTCTGCTCGGAGATCCGCCCGATCCAGGCACCGGCGTAGCAGTCCGCCTGCAACTCCATGCGCACGCCGTTGCTGCCCTCTCCGGTGCCGTTGTTCGGGTACTGATCCATCGTGCCGACGATGTTCTGGATGTGGTGGCCCCACTCGTGACCCACGATGTAGAGCTGGGCGAGGTTGCCGGCGGATGCCCCGAACTGCTGCTGCATGAGCGAGAAGAACGTGGGGTCGAGGTAGACGCCCTGCTCGGGCGGGCAGTAGAACGGCCCGACGGCGTTGGAGGCGGTGCCGCACTGCGTCGAGGTCGCACCGTCGACCACCGTCAGGGTCGGCGGCACGTACCCCTCGACGTTGTCTTCCCAGAACGCGTCGAGTGCGACCTGTGCGCCGGCCATGCGGCAGTCGACGTTCTCGTTCGCGTCCTGCCCCGTGTCGCAGTTCTCGATGACCGAGCTCCCGGAGTCGGAGCCCGAACCGCCCGTCGACGTACCGCCGCCGAGAAGCCCCGTCAGGTCGATCCCGAGCAGCGGCCCCGCGATCAGGGCGATGAGGCCGAGCACCCCGACTCCTGTGCCTCCCGCGATCGCCGCGTTGCGACCGCGGCGGCGCGTGGTGTTGGTCGACAGGTCGGCGTCGGGGTTGAACGTCATGGCTCCGAGGGTACTCCGCCCCTCGGACGGTCGTAGGCTCGGGATATGACCACGACGATCACCATCACGGGCGCGGGCGGACAGATCGGCTACGCGCTGCTGTTCCGCATCGCGGCGGGAGACCTGCTCGGACCGGACGAGAAGGTGCGGCTGCGGCTGCTCGAGATCCCGCAGGGGATCGGAGCGGCGGAGGGCGCGGCGCTCGAGCTGCAGGACGGCGCTTTCGGGCTGCTCGAGCACGTCGAGGTGACGGATGACGCGGCGATCGGCTTCGACGGTGCCGACCTCGCGCTGCTCGTGGGCGCGCGCCCGCGCGGACCCGGCATGGAGCGGGGCGACCTGCTCGCCGCGAACGGTGGTATCTTCGGCCCGCAGGGGGCGGCGATCGCCGCGAACGCGGCACCCGGCGTGCGGGTCACGGTCGTCGGGAACCCCGCGAACACGAACGCGCTCATCGCCGCGGCATCCGCCGACGGCGTGCCGGCCGAACGATTCACGGCGCTGACTCGCCTCGATGAGAACCGCGCCAGGGCGCAGTTCGCACAGACGCTGGGCGTGCCTGTCGCGACGGTGGGGCGCCTGCCGATCTGGGGCAACCACTCCGCGACGCAGTTCCCCGACGTGTCGCACGCGACCGTGGCGGGCGAGCCTGCGGCGGAGGCTCTCGCCGCGATCGTCGGCGACGTGCCGGCGTGGTTGGACGAGACTTTCATCCCGCGGGTCGCCAAGCGGGGTGCCGAGATCATCCGGGTGCGCGGGTCGTCGTCGGTCGCCTCGGCGGCGAGCGCCACGATCGACCACGTGCGCGACTGGGTGCGCGGCACCGAGGACTGGACCTCGGCCGGCGTCGTCTCGCACGGTGAGTACGGGGTGCCCGCGGGCCTGATCTCGTCGTTCCCCGTGCGTGCGGTCGACGGCGAGTGGCGGGTCGTCGAGGCTCTGGAGATCGGCGAGGACGCCCGGCGGCGGATCGACGCCTCGGTCGCCGAACTCGTCGAGGAGCGCGATGCGGTGCGGTCGCTCGGTCTGATCTGATCCACTCTTCCGGCGCGAACGTGTGGATAACCGACTTATCCACTGTCCCCACACGTACGCGATTCGCCAACATATGGTTACTGGACTGACGACGCTCCGCGGAGCAGAATGGACCGGTGACCTTGTCTCCTGACACGATCGGAATGATCATCGCGCTCTTCGCCTTCACGGCGACGGTGCTCAGCGGCGTGGGCGCGATGCTCGCCCACCAGACGCGCGGTCTGGACGCGCGATTCGTGCAGATGGATGCGCGGATCGACGCCCGGTTCGAGCAGGTCGACGCCCGGTTCGAGCAGGTCGACGCCCGGTTCGACCAGGTGGACGCCCGGTTCGAGCAGGTCGATCGCCGATTCGACCAGGTGGACGCCCGACTCGATCGAGTCGACGCCCGCATTGACCGGGTGGAGGAACGCCTCCTCGGCGTCGAGCACGAGCTGGTCGACGTGAAGATCACGATCGCCCGGCTCGAGGGACCTCCCCGTCGCCTGCAACAGCTCTGAGCGGCATCCGATCCCGTCGGCGGAGTCGATACGGATTCGGCACCGACAGGGCAGAATGGAGTCCGGAGGTGCGCCCATGAGCGAGACGACAGACCGGACCACCGGCACGGCATCGGTCGATGACGCGCTGACGAGCCCGCTGCACCTGCCGCACGCCGCGGCGGAGTGCCCCAAGTGCTTCACCGAACTGCAGCAGAACCGCGACTTCTGGCTCGCTCGCCCCGACGGTTCACGCCTCGTCGGACTCGTGGTCTCCCGCGAGGGCATGCCTCCGGTCGTGCAGCAGCGCGATGATCTCACGCGCTTCGGCGTTCCGATCGAGGGGTTCCGTCACCCGGCACCCGACATCCTCGAGAGCTGGGGCGATCGTCTCGCCCGCCTCATCGACACCCTGCACAAGGGCGACGTGCTCGTCGTCGCGAACACGCACGCGCTCGGGCGCGACGGCGAAGAGGAGTCGCGCACGGTCGCCGACCTCCGTCGCCGCGGCATCATCGTCAAGGTGCTCAACCACGACGCGCGCCACCTGGCGGATCTCGCGCGCTGACGAACGCTTACGGTGCGGGTGTGGGGCCGAAGGCCGGCTCACCTGGCGTGACGCCGAAGAAGAGCGGATCGCTCGGCGACTCCTCTCGCGGCAGATACCCCTCCGAGAGGGTGACACCGCCGAAGATGAGCTTGCTGAGCTCTGCCGGGTCGCCGGGCCAGCATTTTGTGGTCGCGGTGACGAGAACCGAGCCGTTGGCGATGAACGTCACCATCAGCAACGAGAAGTCGCCCTGCCGACGCACGATCACATCGGACGACTGCGCGTCACCGGAGCCGAGTTCCTGACCCTCCACCTCGAAGCCCGCATCGGCAAGATAATCCTGCACCTTCTCGCGCATCCCATCCCGCTTATCCGGATCGATCTTCGTGTTGCGGGTGAGATCGAAATTGTAACTGTCGTCACCGCACCCGGCGCCCGAAGGCTGCATCCCGAACAAACCGATATCCGACTCCCAGGGCCCGTCGTAGATGAGCGCCTGGACATCATTCGTGATGGCCCGGTAGTCGAAGTAGTGCTGCTTCGACTGAGCAACAAGCTCGTCACCCGTGGGAATCATTCCGCCTCCGTTCACACACCCCGTAAGGGCAACCGACAACACCACCACAGCAGCGGACACCCGCCAGCGCTTCCTCATCTGCACGCCTCTACTCCTCGTGTATCGTCACCGCGTACCAGTCAATCGATCGGCTCGCCGGTGGCGATGATGTTGGCAATGTTACGGAACGATTCCGAGTCGCGAGAAAGGTACCCGTTACCCGCTTCCCACCACCCCCACACCGTGTTGCCGCCGTCGTGGGCCGCGTGCCCGGGTGTTCCGACCGCCATCTCGGTACCACCGCCCAGGCTCGGTACCTCACCCCCGTCGCTTTCGAAACTGACCGCACCCGGCAACGCCTCGGGATTCATCCCGTGGCCGAACGAGCTGTGCTCCCCGTACCGTGCGACCACATCCCCGGGAGCACGCGAGGCGTAGATTTGCGTGCCGGAGTAGTCCATTGGCGCGTCTCCGGTCCAGCCTGCGTGATACCCGTCGGGGACGCCTGCCGACCCGACTGCGATGAGGTTGTCGACTCCAAGGTTGTCGGGCGATCCGCCCACCGCGAGGAACGCGGTCGTGCTGCCGTATGAGTGCCCGATCACCGACGTCGTGACCTGTGAAGAAACCTCGTTGTCGAGCCCTCGCAGCGTGGAACTGAGCCTCGCCGCGCCCTCGGTCGCGCTGCCCATCACGTGTTCGGTCGCCAGATTCGGGGAGTCGTAGCCGTACCAGGCAATCGTCGCCGACCCCACGCCCTCACCGTACTCGTTCGCGAACTTGTTAAGGTTGCGGCCACTCGCCCCCCATGCCTTGAGGTCGTCGAGGCTCGAGAACATCCCACCGACCAGCACGTTGACGTTGGTGATGCCGTCCATCGGATCGACAGGGTTGCCTTCATCGTCAACGATGCGCACGCCGTACATCACAGCGGCGGTTGCCTGCGGGTGCTCGAACGGGTGGAACATCAGCAATTGGCCATCGAAGTCCGTGACCTCGCGCCCGAGCTGCTCGAGCTGCGAGTCGAGTGGCTCGCCATACGGGCCGCCTTCGATCACCCGGTCGTAGGCGGCCTTGTTGGCGAGGAACCGGTCGAGGTAGGGAACGCCTTCGAGGTTGCCGACGAACTCCGGGTAGGTGCGGGCCAACGCCGCGCGCTGCGCATCGGTGAGGCTGTCCCAGATCTCGGCCACCTCGGCCGGGCTGTCGGCGTTCGCGAGCGCATCGATCGCCGAGAGCGTCGAGTCGCTGAGGGTCGTGCCATCGGAGCGGACCAGGCCCGAGATCGCAGCCCCATAGGCCTCATCCCACAGCGAGTACGCCGATTCCCACTGCTCCCACAGATCGTCGACGGTGCTGGTGGCCGAGGCGAGACCGCTCTCGGCATCCGTCACGCCCTGCTCCGCCGTGTTGCGGGTCTGCGCGGTGTCGTCTGGCGTGCACTGGCGCTGCGCGAGCTCGGCCGCATCGAGATCGGCCGCCGCAGTCTCCTTCGCGGCGTGGGCCGTCTCGATGTCGTCGATGAGGTCGTTCGCCGCCTTCGCGTGCTGCGCCACGGCCTCGCCGTAGGCGCGCACGACATCGGCGATGCGCTCGAGGGTGAGGATCGTCGGGTTCATCCGGCTCGCGAGGGCGCCCGATTCGGTCTGAACGCGATCGATGCTCTCGCCGCGCCCTTCGAGTCCGCCGTCGATGTTGCGCAGCACGATCCGGGCGTTGCCACCCTCATCGATCAACGTCTCGAGGTCACGATGGATGCCTTCGAGCGAGCCGCTGTCGTACTCGATCTCCTCGAGCGTCCAGCCGCGATTAGGAGAAGTCAGCGACATAGTCGGAATCCCATCCGGCGCCGAGCGAGACGTCGAGGTCATCGAACGAATCGTTGATGCTCTTGAGGCGGTCGCTGATCGCGATGCCGTCGAGGTGCTGCGCCTTCGCCTCCATCGACGCCTGACCGAGTGCGTTCTCGAGCATGACCCGGAGGCTCGTGCGCCCCACTGGGTTGCCGACGCCGGTGTCGCGGGCCCAGATGTCGTTCGCATACATCACGTAATTGCCGATCGAAAGGTCGATCTGCAGGATCGCCCCTTCGAGCGCCGCCTTGTCGATCGCGACGTCCGACATCTTCACCCCCCGGTGCTCCGTGGTTTCACGCTAGTGGGGCATATCGGGATGCCACGATGGGCAGGACTCCCCATCCATCCGGTACCGGCAACGAGGTCGGGACACGACGAGGGGCCGACGGCGAACCGTCGACCCCTCGAAAACTGCGCTCGGTCAGCTGCCGGCGAGCTGCGTGTCGAGGTCCTGGATCGCACGCATCATGCCCAGCAGCGACTCCGACATGTCGTTGATGCCATCGACCGCGGTCTTCAGACCCGTCGTCAGCTCCGTGTAACCCTCACCGAACTTGCCCGACGCATGCTGCGTCTTGAAGTCCTCACCCAGAAGGGTGTCCACCTGACCCTTCAGCGTGTCCAACTGACCCTGAATGTCATCACGAGCCTGCGACAGCGACGACGCCACCTGCTCCATCTCTGCATAAGACGCACCGAAATCGGCCATCGTCCACACCTCCGGAAATCGAATGAACCGGACCCCTCCGGCCCGATACCCACAAACCTAACAACCCCCACCCCCACCGTCGATGGGGAGACCTCCCCATCGAGCCGCGAGTGACGGCGAGGTCAGCGGCCGATCACGCCCGACCGGATCCGCACCCAGAGCGGGTCCCGCTCCGAGAGACCGGACACGATCCGCATCACCCCGCCGATCTGACCGATGCCGGCGAGCGCGGCGATCACACCGACGACCCCCGCCGCCGCGGTCAGCTCGCTCGACCCCTCGATGAGGTCGCGGACGAACAGTGCGATCCCGCCCACCGCGATCAGCAGTGCCAGGGTCGCCGTGACGATCCGCACGAACACCCGCGGTTCGAAGTTCACGGTGCGAGCCTGCAGCCAACCGCCGGCGCGGCGCTGGCGCCCTCCGCGCGTGTACGGCAGGCGCATCCACCAGGTCGCGGCGGAGAGGAGCCGCCGCCCCGACCACCACAGCAGCACCAGCAGGGCGACGCCCGCGAGAGTGACGATGACGGCGACCACGATCGTCACCAGGTCGCTGCCGACGGGCGTGCCGCCCAGCATCCGCACCGTCTCGATGAGACCGACCGCCACGAATGAACCCCCGGCAGCGAGGGCGAAGCCCAGGATGCCGAGACCCCACCGCGACCATCGTTCGAAGTCCGCCCGCAGCGCCGCGGCGGCGCGGTCGGCTTCGACGGGGCGAGCGTCATCGGATCCCGTCTCGGCGATGAGAGGACGCGAGGCCGGGAGGATCAGGGCGAAGGGCATGGATTCAGGTTAGGCCGTCGTCGAGCGGCGTCTCGAATCGCGCGCCCTCCGGCAGTTGCGGCTCGACGCCTTCGGGAAGGTACTGCGTCATCGACAGCGCGAACGCCGTCATCACCGCCAGCTCCTGCCGCTGCGCCGGGTCGGAGCACATGCCCATGACGACCACGGTTCCCGCTTCGTCGGGAAGACGGATCTCACCCACCGTCATGACCGCGTCCATACCCCCGCGCGACACCAGTCCGCTCGTCACGGTGCCGACCCGCCCGTCCGGCGACGCGAAGGTCTCGGCGGTCGCGTCGTCGCCGAAGCGACCGAGCGGCAGGAGACGGTGCAGCGAGACGGCATCCGCAGTGTCTCCCGGACCCGTCACGACCACGTTCGTGCACAGGAACGACACCGCCGGCCGCTCACCGAGCACGATCGACACCCCGGCGAAGTCGAATCCGGTGTCGGCGAAGGTGCGCACACCCTCGTGGAAGCCGGCGACGATCGCCTCACGCGCCTCGTCCGGGAGCCAGCCCTTGCCGCCCTCGAGGTAACGCTCCAGCCATTCGTCGGGCGAGCGATCGCCGAGGGCACGGAACTCGATCCAGCCCTGCGGCATCCGCTGCCAGACCCGGTGGCCGGTTGCCTGTTCGACGCTCACAGCTCGTCGTCCGTCTTCGGGCCGTTGCCGTGGACCGTGTTGTCGACACGTTCGGCGAGGTTCTGCCACGGACCGAACAGGCTGTCGACGAAGTCCTGCCCCTTGCTGTGCGCGTCCATGGCGGTGTTGGTCATCCAGTAGGTGTTGGCGACCATGTTGCTCATGTTGATGTTCAGCGTGACGGCGAGGGTTCCCGCCGCCGTACCGCCACCGGCGAGAGCCGGGGTCATGCGCTGGATCGACGGGATGAGCACCGCACCGCCGGGGCCGATGAGCGTCTTCGCCGCGACACCCAGCAGACCACCGGCGAGCAACCCGACCGCGCCGATCGCGAAGTCCGTCCACGACCCGCGGCCGGTGAGCGCCTGCAGCCCGTCGATCGCGACCAGCGCGATCGCCATGACGAGCGCCACGGTGCCGAGGACCGGGATGAAGAGCGAGAGGATGGCGATGATTGGCAGCGCCGCGCGGAGGATGTCCTCCAGGATCGGCACCACGTTGTCCATGAGCCACTCGCCGGCATCCGCCAGCCAGTCGCCCGCCCCCTCGAGGAAGTTCGAGAACGCGTTGCCCGCATAGGAGTTGAGCGTGTCGCTCGCGCTCACGAGGTGCTGCGCGGCGATCGCCGCGTCGTCGTCGACCTCGATCTTGAGGCGCTGCGCCTCGGCGATCACGTCGTCGAGCGCGCCCTGCGCCGTCGCGAGGTCAGTGGTCGCATTCGACACGGCGTCGGGATCGGCATCCTCGGCGTCGGCGCCGTCGACGGCCTTGTCCTTCGCGGTCGCCTTGCTGCTCACCGACGCGGCGGCGGTGGCCGCTCGATCCTCGAGCTCGCGAGCGCGCTGCTGGTAGCCGGTCAGCTGCGTTACCCAGGTGCTGAGCGCATCGCGGGAGGTGCGCAGGGCCGAACCCGTGTCGACCAGGTGCGGACGGAAGTCCTCGCTCATCGCGGCGCGGAACGCCACGGCGGCTTCGCCCGTCCAGGCGGCGTCATCGTCGCCGTTGAGCATCGCGAGCGCGTCGTCGACGCTGTCGCAGCCGGTCGAGAGCCCGAGCACGAAGCCCTCGAGCTCGCCGAGATCGCCGGGAGCGGGATCGAATCCCAGAGCGGGGAACGCGGTCATGCGGATGCCCCTTCCTCGGGCTCCATGCTGGCGGCGAGCTCGGAGTCGAGCCCGCGGAACGCCTCGAGGATGCCCTGCAGCCCGGTGCTCGCATCTTCCGCGTAGCGACCGAGCTTGTCGATGCCGCCACCCCACGAATCGTGAAGGTCTTCGAGACGGCGCCGCAGCTCCTGCTGCGGAACGGCCGAGCCGGAGACGCTGCCGAGAGCGCTGGTCGCGGCATCCAACGACGTGCGCATGTTCGCGTACGCGGTCTTGCTCGCCTCCATGGCCGAGTAGTCGATACTCACATCAGGCATACGTGTCCCCTCCCCTGGTCACCGGTCGAAAGGGGGCGCCGACCCGATCGGTCGACGCCCCACGAAGAACGCTCGGTCAGCTGCCGGCGAGCTGCGTGTCGAGGTCCTGAATCGCACGCATCATGCCCAGCAGCGACTCCGACATGTCATTGATGCCATCGACCGCGGTCTTCAGACCCGTCGTCAGCTCCGTGTAACCCTCACCGAACTTGCCCGACGCATGCTGCGTCTTGAAGTCCTCACCCAGAAGGGTGTCCACCTGACCCTTCAGCGTGTCCAACTGACCCTGAATGTCATCACGAGCCTGCGACAGCGACGACGCCACCTGCTCCATCTCTGCATAAGACGCACCGAAATCGGCCATCGTCCACACCTCCGGAAATCGAATGAACCGGACCCCTCCGGCCCGATACCCACAAACCTAACAACCCCCACCCCCACCGTCGATGGGGAGACCTCCCCATCGAGCCGAACCGGGCGAAGAACCGGAATCAGGGCCGGGGGATGACGCCGGCGATGTCGATCTCGCCGTCGTAGGCGAGCCACGCGACCCAGGCGGCCGGCGCGAGCGTGCGCGCCTGGGCGATGGTCGTGGCGTCGATTCCCGCGCTCGCCAGGGTGTCGAGTCGACGGGACCACTCGGCCTTGTCGGAGGGCGTCGGCGAGGACGACGACGCCGCCCATTCCGCATCACGCCGCATCTGGCGCAGGTCGCCCGGATCGACGGATGCTCGCGCGCGGGGCGTGAGCGCAGCATCCTGTCTCCGCACCCGATCGCTACGGATCGCGACCCCCGCGATGAGGAGGGTGATAGCCGTTGTCATCGGCAGCCAGATCGCGAGGTCTTCCGGCGTGAACCCGCGGTCGTCGCCCGTACCGAGGACGAGGCGTATAGCGAGCATCGCGACGCACAGCAAGCCGACCAGCGCCGACGACGCCTCACCGATGCGGGCGCTCCGAACGTCCGGCACCCGCAGCAAGAGCACGACGAGCAGAACGGGTATGGCGATCACTCCCGCGACGACGGCGGTCGACACGGCCAGCTCGGGGTCGGTGAAGGCGTTCTTGCGGTCGGACGGACCGAGCATCACCGCCGACGCCAGCGCCGCCGTCAATCCGATGCCGAGCAGCGTTCCCCACACGGCGAGATATCCCGCGCTCGACTGCGCCCGTGGCGGCGCGCTCGCGGTGGCGATCGCCGGCGCCGCGGACGCCGAGACGAAGCGCCGCCGACGCTGATGCAGGTTCCACAGGCGGGAGAACAGCGCCGATGCCGCCCGCGGCTGTGCGCGAAGCACTTCCACCGCTTCGTTCGCAACCGCGGTGACCGTCTCATCGTCACCGGAGAGGCGCACGACCGGCTTCATGCCTCGCCCTCGGCATCGTGGGCGATCCAGAGCATCGGTTCGCTCGGGCGACGCATCGGTGGTCCGCCACGCCCTCAACCGGCTTCAGCGGGCGAGACCGCGGGTACGGCGTCCTCCTCCGCGACCCTCTCCCAGGCGAAGGTCGAGACGATCGAATCGCTCAGCAGCGCCAGCTCATCGAGCACCTCGGCGGGCAGCACGTCGCCGTCCGGGATGACGATCGTCGACGTGAACACGAGCGCCTTCCGGCGCTGCGTGCCGGGAACCGGAACGACGTAGGTGATCGTGCGTCCGCCGACGCCGTCGATCGACGACGCCCCGGATGGGCGCTTCGCCTCGGTCACCCAGCGCACGATGTGCTTGACGTGGTCGTCGAGGAAGACGGCGCCCCGCAGGCGGAAGGCCTCGGTCACCCAGCCGTCGAGGTTCTCGCCGGGGGCGGCCGTGAGCAGCGAGGCCGTGATCGACAGGGGGAGCAGTTCCTCCATCGGCACGTCCTGCTGCCGGTAGACGGCGAACACCTTGGTGTTGCGCATGACTTGGTTGACCTGCGCCATCATGGTGCGGAACTCGGCATCGAGGTCGGGACGCCCGGCCTGCATGAAGATCGCACTCGCCTTGCGCACGTCCTCCTGCTGCGCCGCATTGGTGGGCACGTGCCGCACCCAGCCCGGAGGAAGCACGAGGCGAAACGGGGGAACGCCGAACTGCATCTCGACGCCGAGGTCGTTGATCTCGTTCACCGAAGGGCTCCTCGCGCTGGTCTGTTCGGGGCGGCGGTCACGCCGGCAGGGTGATGCCGTCGATCACGCGGAGGATGTGCTCCTCCATGAGGGCGAAGGACTCGAGGGTCGAGCCCATCGCCTCGATCATGATGACCCATTCTCCCGCACGGAGCATGACCGTCCAGTTGGCGATCGGGCGCGCGGCGCCGTCGACGACGACGGCGGAGGTGCGGCGCAGCAGGAATCCGTTGCCGTGCGCGTCGGTCTCGAGTTGGATCAGCTCGGATGCCGTGGAGTCGGGCAGCGTCGCGATCTCTTCCAGCACAGCGCGCTCATCGAGCGCCTCGGCATCCGCCACCGTGATCTCGACGAGGACGTCGCTGTACACCCCGCGGGGGATGAACCACAGCTGGGTCGCTGCGTTGCCCGCGAGCCCGACGAGGCCTTGCGCCGTGAGGCGGATCGCATCCAGATCGCCGTCGGTGAGAGACGAACGTGTCGCGTAGAGCTCGACCGCCGCGTCGACCCACGCTTCCTCTCCGCCGTCGCCCGCGAGATCGCGGGCGGTCGGCAGCGGGAGGAACCACTCGTCGTCGTAGGCGAAGTCCCATCGCGCATCGGTCGCCGTCTCGACGGGAAGCGGCGTCATCGGGTGATCCCGTTCAGCAGGCCAGCGGGCGAGAGGCCACCGGACGGTCGACCGTTGGTCATGGCTACGCCCTTGTCCGCCCACTTGTAGACGTTCCATGCCTGCTCGAACAGCGTGGGAGCATCGGACTTGGCCAGCTGCTGCAGCGCCTGCGGCAGCTGCGTGTAGAGCCTGTTCCCATAACCGGTACCGACCGCAGCGGCCTCCTGGAACGCGACGGTGAAAGACCGATTCGCTCCGCCGAGGAATCGCTGTCCGAGTCCTGCGAGCGTGAACGGCCCCGTCAGCCGGGTGCGCGAGACGTTCTCGACGAAGTTTGCGAAGTTGAGCTTGCTCGCCGCGCGCCAGCCGTTCTTCGGCAGTGCGGAGATGTTGTGGATATTGCGAATCTGCCCGAGCGGCCCGGTGAGCTGCTTCGGGATCGCCTTGAAGAACTTGCCCAATCCCTGACCGAGTTTGCCGATCGGGAGAACTCCGACGATGGCCCACGCGAGATCCCCCCACCCCTTGCGGCCGTCGAACATGAGCGCGACGGTGAGGGCGAGCGCGATGACGCCGACGACCAGGGCGGCGATCGCGAAGAAGGGGCCGCCGATGATGAGGCCGAGCACCGCAATCGCGAGACCGACCCAGCTGACCCATTCGGCGACGACCGCGAGGACTCCCGCGATGTCCTCCCAGGTGGAGTCCTTGCCGATGTCGTTGGCATCCGTGAGGCCCGACACGGCCGTCTCGTACGCCTCGTGCCAGGTGTCGTACTCGGCGTCGAAAGCGGCGAGGTTGTCATCGTGATCGCTCGATGCCGTGCTCAGAGCGCTTTGGGCTCCGGATGCCGCAGAAGCGAGCTCCTGCCCCGCAGCGGTGTTGGCCGCCGCGGCATCCTCCTCCGGCGGGTTCAGACGCGTGTTCGTGTTGTGGGTGCTCAGCGCGGCCGATGCATCCGCCGCGTTCGACTGCGCCGTCTGCAGGGCCGTGAGGCTGGACTCGCAATCCGCGACCACCGTCTGCATGCGCGACTGCACCTGAGCGAGCGCCGTCGCGTAGGCGGAGAGGGTCGACCCCGCCGGCGTGTAGCGCCGACCGGCCTCGTCGAGGTCTTTGTGGACGTCGTCGATGACCTCCTTGATTTTGTCCATCGCATATCCGCGCCCGACGATCGTGCCGTCCTTGATGCCTTCGAGCGTGCTCGCCGCCTCGACCATGCTCTCGCCGAGCTCGGTGATCTGCGACCCTCGCGTGGAGATCGCCGCAGCATCCCCCGCGACCACCTCGACATCGCGTCCGCTGTGCGTCTGCATCTTCCCGCCCCTCCGTGTCAGTACGCCACCGGCGCGTGACCGCCGGATCCGCCCGCGCTGCTGCCCGACTGCTCCATCGACGTCGCCATCTCGGAGTCGAGACTGGTGACCTCGTCGACCGTCCCCTGCACTCGCTGGGCGACTTCTTTGAGCTTCGTCAGCAGCTTGTCGCGGCTGTCGTTCCAGCTGCCCTCGAAGTCGTGGCAGCGGTCCTGGAGTCGACCGTCGCCGTAGGGCCGCGCGACGGCGGCCTCGACGTCGTCCTGGCGCCCCGACGCCGACTCGAACTCGCTGACGATCGCCGTGAGCTGCTCGCTCGTGGTCTGCAGATACTCGATCGGCACGATCATGCTCTGGCCGCTCATCGCCCCTCCTCAGTTCCTGGACGATACGACATTAGTGGGCGGCGATGTCTCACACGATGGGGAGCACTCCCCATGTTGCGGATCACCGCGCGGCACGGCGCGCGGTGCCGTTCTCGGCCTTCTTCGTCAGCGCCCGGATGCTCTCGCGATCGGCCAGAATCCCCAGCTCCGTGATGCCGCCGGCGCCGAGGCCCCGACCGCGCGTCTTCGCCGCGGTGGTGCGGATGCTGGTGGTGGAGGAATGCTCCACCATCTCGCCGAGCCGCGTCCATCGGCGGAGGTCCTGAGCGTCGAGTTCCTTCCGATGCGCCCGGTGCAGTCGGCCGAGACGCCTTCCCCCGGCCTTCCGCTGACCGAACGTCTCGCTGTATTCGTCGCTCCCTTTCTCCAGGATCCTGCGCTGCTTCGCCTCCGTGTCGGCGATCACCGCCGCGATCTCCTGGGCGTAACCGGGCATCCCCCGGAGGATCCGCCGCTCCTCCGCGACCCATCGCCGCAGCAGTGCATCCTCGCACTCGTCGCAGAGACGCGATGGACGTGTCCCTTCCGTCGCGTACCCGCAGTCGCACGGGATCCCCCCGCGCTGTGTGCGCCGTGCGGGCGCCCATCCGAACCGCTCCCGTAACGACGCGGCACCCACGACGCTCTCGTGCAACTCCCCCAGATACCCCTCACCGCTCCGGCGCTGCGCCTCGCGCACCAGCGCCTCCCACCGCTCCGCATCGCCCGCACGCACCAACGGCCCCGCCTCCCGCGCATACTCCGCCAGGACCGCGAAGACCTCCGCCTCCACCAGCGCCGCCTTCAACGCCGACGCCGACGTCGTCCCCGGCCACGACGGAAACGCCGCATCGCGCGACACCTCGCGCACCCGCGCCTCACCCGCCGCCGCAAAACGCTCCCAGACCGGCTTCAGCGCCTCGTCACGCTCGAGCACGCCCCGCTCGAACTCCACCACCGCATCGAACACACCCATGCGAAAAGCGTAAGCCGTGCGCGCCTCCGCACGCGCTCACCGTCGACTCTTGCGTCCAGTCGCCGGTCGAGAATGCTGCGCTCTCACCTGCAGCGCCAGTCCGACGAGCTCAGTCAGGGCGGCGGCGCCGAGTCCGCGTCTCAAGACCTTGCTCGCCGTCTCGCGATACGCGAGCATCGACGCGGCGGCGAGAGGTGCTCCCAGCGTCTCCCATCGAGACATCTCTACGCCGCGCAGCTCCTCCCGGTGCCGTCGACGCAAGCGGGAGACCACGCGGCCTCCCGCTCGACGAAACGCAGTCGCTTCAGACGCGGTGTACTCGCCGCCGGTCACATACACTTGCTCCTGTTTTCGCGCGGTGCGCTCGATGACCGCAGTGACCTCTTCCGCGTACTCGGGCATCCCCCGAAGCAGTCGCCGCTCCTCCGCGACCCAGCGTCGCAACAACGTCTCCTGACAGTCATCGCACAACGCCCCGCGGCAACACCCCCTCGGTCGCAAACCCGCACTGACACGGAATCCCACCCCGCTGCGACCTCGACCGCGGAACCCACCCCCACCGCTCCCGCAACAGAGCAGCACCCACCGTGCTCTCCTGCAACTCACCCAGAAAACCCTCACCGCTCCGACGCTGCGCCTCGCCCACCAGCGCCTCCCACCGCTCCGCATCACCCGGCCGCACCAACCCACGAGCCTCCCGCGCATACTCCGCCAGCACCGCGAACACCTCCGCCTCCACCGACGCGGCCTTCAACGCCGACGCCGACGTCACCCCCGGCCACGACGGAAACCCCACACGCTCCCGCAACACCCCCAACCGCGCCTCACCCAACACCGCGAAACGCTCCCAGACCGACTTCAGCGCCTCGTCACGCTCGAGCACGCCCCGCTCGAACTCCACCACCGCACCGAACACACTCACGCGACCAGCGTAGGACGCACGCGCCTCCGCGCTCGGCCACGCGAGAAAACGGAGACCGGATGCTGCGCGGGCGGCGCGTCACGGCCTCCCACCGTCCGGCACGCCGAAGCGACGGCATCCGCTCCGGGTTTTCTCCCGACCGGATGCAGCCGCAGACGGAGCTCACCCGATGCGGTCGCCCTCGACGAGCGGCATCTGCACCGTGACCTGGCGACCGGCCTGCACGAAGATGCCACGACCCTCGGGGAAGTCGGTGCGCTTGACCTTCGGGAACGGCACCTTGAACACCGCGTCGCCGTCGAACGAGTCGGGCTTGAGGATGATGCCCTTGCGGCCGGCCTTGAAATCGCCGATGAACCCGAAGCCGCTGGTGACCTGCGTCACGTCGGCATCGCCGATCATGAGGTGGTCGCTGCGGTTGATCGCCTGGAACAGCGCCTTCATATCGCGCTCGGCGGGCGAGTCGGCGAACTGCGGCACGTCCTCCACGACGATGAGGATGCGCATTCCGAGCGCCTCGTCGGCGACGAGCTCGACGAGTTCCTTCGCGAGCTCCTTCGCCTCTTCGGGCGTGGTGGCGCTGCGCGTCCAGTCGGCGTATCCCTTGAGCTGCGCCCGCCGTCCGCCGAAGTGGAACAGCTTGACCGTCGGGTCGAGCCGCCGCATCGACGTGATGAGCCCCTTGAGCGCCGTGGTCTTGCCCGACTGCGGCGGACCGGCCACGACGAACGTGCCGACAGGATCGAAGTCGCGCGCGGCGAGCGTGTCCTCCGCGACACCCAGCACCGGGAACTCGCCCAGGCGATCGGGCAGATCGCGCACCGAGAGGCGGGTGGGCAGCGCGCCGATCTCCTCGACCTCGCGCACCCCGGCTCCGCGCAGCTGGGCCGCGAGCTGCTCGAGCAGCTTGGTCTGCTCGGCCACGTTGGGGGTGCCGCCGAGCGTCGCGATCTGCGTCTCGAGGCCGTCGACGATGGCACGACCCGGGGCGGACGTCTCGTCGAGCACGTCCTTCGGGGCGTTGAGCATCGCGTAGCCGGAGTCGTCGGAGAGACGCAGCACCACGCGGCGCGACACGTTCGCGCTGACCGCCGTCGGCACGGAACCCGAGCGGTCGGCGCTCGCGATCACGTGCACGCCGAGCGGGCGCCCCTCGCCGAGGATGCGCATGAAGGTCTGGTAGAACGGCATCCGCGCGGTGGTCGATTCCCACTCGCTGCGGAACTGCGGGAATCCGTCGATGAGCAGCAGGATGCGCGGCTCGCGCGACCCGGTGATCTCGCGGTACTCGGTGAGGCTCGAGGCGTTCGCGGCGCTGAAGCGCTTGCCGCGATCGTCGAGCACCCGCGCGAGCGAGCGCAGGATGCGCTGCACGCGCTCGGCATCGTCGCCGCCGATGATCGATCCGACGTGCGGGAGGACCTCGAGGCTCTTCAACGCACCCGACCCGAAGTCGAGGCCGTAGACCTCGACTTCGGAGTGCCCGGCGTGGAACCCGGCCGCGATCGCGACGGTGCGCAGCACGGTCGACTTGCCCGAGCCGCTCGTGCCGTAGACGAGGAGCGAGCCGTCCTTGTCGGGCACGAAGTACGCGGGCTCCTGCATCTGCCGGGAGGGCACGTCCATCTTGCCGAGCAGGATCTGCCCGTCACCGAGCACCGGCAGGTCGCGGATGTCGACCGCGCGCTCGAGGTCGTCGAGCCACGGGCGGCGCGGGGCCGGGATGCCGGCGATCGAGGATGCCGCGACGAGCGACGAGACGATGCGCTTCTGGTCGTTCGGGCCGAGGTCCTCGTCGTGCGAGTCGGATTCGGGTGCCTGGTCGGCCTCCCACGTCTGGATGGATCCGAACCGCAGCTCGGCCACCTTGACCTCTGCCTGCTGCACCTCGTCGGTCGTCCACCCACCGGCGTACGCCGACTGGAACGGCACGAGACGACCGGGGCCGGTCTTCGCGATGCCGCGACCGGGGAGCGAGGGTGGGAACGACGCCGCCACCGGGTCGTCGACGACGTCCTTCGAATCCGACTCGTCGGCCATGCGCAGGGCGACGCGCAGGTTGGTGTTGGCGCGCAGGTTGTCCTTGATGACACCCGCGGGCCGCTGGGTCGCCATGATCAGGTGGATGCCGAGGGAGCGACCGCGCTGCGCGATGTCGACGACGCCGTCGACGAACTCGGGCACCTCTCCGGCGAGCGCCGCGAACTCGTCGATCACGAGCACGAGGGCGGGCGGGGTCTCGGGGTCGCGGCGCTTCTCGAGTTCGAGGAGGTCCTTCGCCTTCTTGCGGTTGAAGAGATGCTCGCGGTGGTGCAGCTCGGCGCGCAGGCTGGTGAGCGCGCGGCGAACGAGGTGCGGGCTGAGATCGGTGACCAGGCCGACGCAGTGCGGCAGATCGACGCAGTCCGCGAACGCCGAACCGCCCTTGTAGTCGACGAAGAGGAACGTCACCCGGTCGGGGCTGTGCGCCGCCGCCATACCGAGCACCCAGGCCTGCAGGAACTCGCTCTTACCGGCGCCGGTGGTTCCACCGACGAGTGCGTGCGGCCCCTGCGTGCGCAGGTCGAGGGTCATGGCATCCGTCTGCGACTGCCCGATGATGGCGCGCAGGTTGCCCGCCTTCTTCAGGCGCGACTGCGGAGCACCCGAACGGTCGAGGATGGTGTTGTTCTGACGCCAGCGGTCGATCACGGCGTTCGGGTCGGAGGCCAGCTCGCTGCCGACGAGCGACAGGAACATCACCGAGTTCGGGATGTCGGAGGAGTCCTCGATCACGGTGCTCGAGTCGACGACCGGAGCGAGACGCTTGGCGAACATCGTCATGTACGCGTGCGAGACGCCCTCGACGCGCACGTCCTCGTAGGCGACACCGTTGCGCACCGTGCCGACCCGCGCGTGCTCGAGGCCGGCGCTGACGTCGACGAACGAGCGGCACGCCGCCGGCAGCGACTCGACCACCGGGGCGACGAAGAGCCCGTAGACGCCGACATCCGCTCCCCGCTCGAGGATCTGCGTGAGGCGTGCGCGGTCGACCGGCGCGTCGTTGGTGACGATCACGAGGATCGCGGTCTGGCCGGGGAACGTCGCTTCTTCGGCGGCGCGCTTGACGTCGGTGCCGTAGTACATCGGGTCCCAGTCGTCACCGTAGGGCGGGCGCTGCGACTTCGCCTCGCGCGAGCGGCGGAGCACGATCTCCTCGAGGCCGTTGAGCAGGGCCGTGCCCGTCGAGGCCGAGTCGGCCAGCGCGACGTCCTTGAACGGGTTGCGCTCGCTGGAGGTGTGCGGGAGCCACTTGAGCCAGTCGAGTTCGTTCGCCCACCCGGGCTCGGTGAGGGCGACCGCGACGAGCTCATTGGGCGAGTGCATCCCGAACAGCTGCACCGCGAGTCCCCGCAGCGCATCGCTGGCGAGCGAGGTGGGGCCGGCGACGCCGATCGATCCCGAGCTCTGCAGCGACTCGAGGATCGGCACGTCGTCGATCATCTTGTACCGCTCCTCGAGGCGGTCCACGCGCTCGATGTACTCGGGCAGCGCTTCGGGAATGTCGGAGCGCTTGATGCGCGTACGCGATTCGTCGGTACAGCTCCCCAACCGCACGGCCAGGAAGTTCCAGTGCTCGGGTCGACGGGTCCACAGCAGCGGGCCGAGTCGCATCGCCTCGTCGAACACGACCGCGACGGCGGGCACTTCGTTCTGGCGCACCTCGCGCTCTCGCGGCTGGGCGAGGTAGAGCTTCTCCTCGAGGCGTTCGAAGTTCTCCTCGAACTTCTCGACCTCCTTGCGCAGGCGCTGACCGAGGTTCGTCTTCTGGGAGATGAAGTTTCCGAACATCATCAGCGGCGACATGAAGACGATCAGCAGCGACCGCGGGTTCCCGCTCATCGCGTAGATCGCGGCTCCCAACAGGATCGGCGCGACCAGCATGGGCCACGGGAAGAGCCGCTGCACCTGGTCGCGGGGGTAGCGGGGCTCGTCGAGCTCCTCGCCGGTGAATCGCGCCTCGACCCGCGGGCTGCGGTTGAACAGCAGCGCGCCCCCGCGCTCGAGCACGGGGTCGCCGGCGGCCGAGCCGTCGAAGTCGCTCACGAGGTGCACGACGAACTCGCAGTCGCCGAGGGTGAAGCGCTGGCCGGGGATCACGCGCAGGCGCTGCACGAGGCCGCCGTCGACGAGGATGCCGTTGGCGGAGTTCAGGTCGACGATCTCGACGAAGGTCGTCGCGACCTCGATGCGCGCGTGGCGCTTCGAGACCAGCGGATCAGCGATCGTCACGTCGTTCGCGGCGTCGCGACCGATGAGGAAGTGTCCGAGGGGCAGGGCGAACTCCTGGCCCTGCGCGGGGCCGGCGACCACCGTGAGCACGGCGGCGGGGCGCGCCCCGGCGGTGCCGACCGACGCCCGGTTCGGGCCGAGGTTGACGACCTCGGCGAGGAAGCCGGAACCGATCGGGGCATCACCGACGAGGAGGTCGGGGGTGAGCATGGTGAGCTGCTCGCTGGTCGGCGGGGCGACGGAGAGGGTGAGCACATCGGCCGGCGAGGCCGGGATGCTGCGGGTCGGATCGGTCGATGCGATCTGGCGCGCGACGTCGGCCACGGTCGCGGTCGAGTCGGCCATCACGACGATGTCGGTCAGGGGCGCCGCCGGGCGGCGCAGGGTCAGCTTGACTCTCATCGTCGATCCTCACCGCGCCCGGGGCGCGTCTCACGTCTTCCGGCGGTGGGGCACTCGGCCCCGGTCATGCGTGTTCCACCCGCATCGTGCGGTCGCCGAAGCGCACGGTGTCGCCCGTGCGCAGCTCGGCGGGGTGCCCGGCGACGAGCGGCGTCTCGGCTCCGTCGCGGATGATCGCGCTCCCGTTCGTCGACGCACGGTCGACCACGAACACACCGCGGCGCGCGGGCATCACGGCCACGTGGGTCTTCGAGACCGACCGGGTCTCATCGGGAACGGGGATCAGCTGCGCCTCGCCCTCGCCCGCCGCGGCGGCGGGCGCGCGGCCGAACAGCGTTGTTCCGCGCACCTCGACGCGCGCGCCCGAGTCGAGCACGAGCACGGCGCGGATGCCGTCGCCGGCGTCGGCCCGGGGAACGGATGCCGGAGCGGGCACTGCCGGAGAAGGCGATGCCGGAGCGGGCACTGCCGGAGAAGGCGATGCCGGAGCGGGCGCCGCCGGGGCCGCGACCGCGGGGCCGGGTTCGACCTGCGCCGGGGGTGCGGGCTGCGCGACGGCGGGTCCCGGAGCGGGCGCCGCCGGCGCCTGGGGCGGTGCCACGACGGGCCCGGCCTGCACCGAGGCCGGCGGTGCGGGCGAGGGCACGGCCGGGGCGGGAGCTGCGGCCGGGGCGACCGGGAACGCGGGAGGGGCGCCGGTCGCGAGCGACGGCGGCACCGCCGCGACCATCGAGCCCGGAGCGGCGGCATCCGTCTGCTCCGGCTGCGGCGTCTGCGACCGATGCGCGCCGATGACCCCGCCGGAGAGACGCGCGCTCGGCACGTACTCGGCGGGGGCGTCACGGTCGACCGGGGTGGCGAGCGAGGGCAGCGGCGCCTTCTCCTCGTGCTCCGAGATCTTGACGCTCTTGCGGGCGATGCGCATGCGCTTCTGGTCGTAGGGGTTGAGGCCCCGGCGCACGTCGACGAACCAGGTGCCGGCGGCGAGGTCGAGCCACCCGCGCCCGCGACGTTCGATGTCGAAGAGCGGCGACAGGGCGATCACGAGCACCGGGCCGATCACGGGCACGATGAGCGAGGCGGAGGCGACGAGGTAGCGCACGACCGCTCCGCGCCAGAACTTCGGGCGTTCGAGGGTGCGCACGTTCACCGAGCGGATGCCGCACACCGCCTTGCCCAGCGTCACACCCTTTCGCCCGTGCATCACCAGTTGCACGATCACGTAGGCCAGGGTCAGCACCTGCGAGACGGCCAGCGCGACGATCACCCAGACCAGGTCGCCCCGGGCGAAGAACGCATCGACGTCGAACCCGCCGGAGGCGATGTCGGCGAGGATCGGAGGCAGCACGATGAGGGCGGGCAGGGCGAGGAGCACTGCGACGGCCGCCTCGAGGAGCGAGGCGAGCACGCGCGATCCCTTGCGCGCGGGGAGCAGCCCGAGCGAGGCGGCGTAGGCGGGATCCGGGCGTCCGTGCGCGTCGAGACCCTCGACGACGGACGCGCCGTCGTCGATCTCCCAGATCACTCCTGCTCCCCTTCGACCTCGTCGGCGTGCGAGATGTCGAGCAGCGGGAGGTCCTCGCGACTGACGAGACGCGAGGCGATCACGTGCTCGACGAGGCGGGCACGGCGGTTGGTGGCGAAGCTGCGCTGCCCTCCGCGCATACCGGGTACGCCCACGCGGTCGAACTTGTCGCACACGTTGTCGAGCTTGCGGTTGAAGCGGGTGACGGTCCAGCCCAGGCGCTCGGCGGCCTTCACCGACGTGGGGATGTCGCTCATGCCCGTGCCGTCGCGGCGCAGCTGCGGCTCGGCGAGCGCGAGGATCAGCAGCTTCTGGCTGAGGGTCAGGGGCACGTCCCCGATGGTCGACGCACCGCCGTCGTCGTGGTCGCGCCGGGTCGCGCGGAACGCGGGCTCGGCGGCGTGCAGGGTGAGCTCGTAGGTCGTCGGCCCCGCGCTGAAGACCACCGTGGTCTTCTCGAACACCAGCGGCAGTCGGGCGCCAGGCGCGAGCCAGGCCTGCACCCCGCCGGCCGAATCGGTCACGGTCGCCGTCAGCCGCGTGCCGACGTTCGACAGCCACCACAGCCCGTCGGCATCCGTGATCTCGAGGAAATGCCGGTGCAGGAAGAGGTTGTCGTCGAGCTCGAGATCCCCCTCCCGGCCCACGATGAATCGTCCCCCGCGCTCGATGGGGAAGTACTCCCCGGCGAACTCGACGGTCACTCCGGTCGTACCGCTCACTCCACGCACCCCCGTACCGGCTCCGAGGCTCTTCCGTCCTCGCGCCGAAGCATCACTTCGATGCACACGATATCGCCCGCCGGGCTCTCGACCTGCACCGTCGTCTCCGCGGTCTGCTTCTGCTCGCCGACATCGTCGAGGCGCACCTGGTGCCAGAGGTAGCTGTCGCCCTCCTGCGGAGAGGGGTTCGTCCAGGTGAACGTGACGGTCGAGCCCTCCCGCGTGCCGGTCGGCGCGGCGAGCGTGGGCACCACGTCCGGCACGACGTCCTGCGGCTGCGCGTCCTCGGATGCCTGAGGGGCGGGTTCGGGCTCGAGACCCGCGACGAGCAGGTTGAGTCCGACGATTCCGCCGATCACGAGCACCACCGCTGCGGCGGCGAGACCGATCCAGAGACCCGTGCGCGAGCGCCGGGCACTCGTCGCCGCGGGCGCGGGAGCCGCCGGGGAACCGGGTGCCGGCGGAGCCGGGACGAACGCCGGGGTCTCGGGCGCGACCACCTGCGGCGCGCGGAGCAGAGTGTGCTCGTCGTCGGGGACGGGCGGGGGCACCGGCGCGGCCGAGGGGCGCAGCTGCGTCTGCTCGAACGCCGAGGGCGCGACCGGTGCGTCGAAGCGGGGCACCTCCGGCGTGCGCGGCGGGGTGTGGCGCTGCGTCGTGGCCGAGGGCCGCGTCGACGTGGCCATGTCGGGGTCGATGCTGACGACCTCGCGCACCCGGGTCAGGCCGTCGTCGTCGTCTTCGAGCTCTTCGGCGGACGGATGCTCGTCGACGATGTCGATCGGGGTGACCGAGTGCGACAGCTCGATCTGCACCTTCTGCAACGCCCGCGCGAACGCGACCGCGCTCGGGAACCGGTCGTCGGGGTTCTTCGCCATGGCCCGCTCGAGCAGCCGCTGGAGGCTCTCCGGGGAGTCGGGTCGGCCGAGGTGCGGCAGGGCCGCGCGCTCGATGCGCTCGATGAGGTCGGCGCTGGAGTTGCGCTCACCCGGTCGCTCGAACGGCGAGCGCCCGGCGAGCAGCGTGAACAGCGTCGCTCCGAGTGCCCAGACGTCGGTGCGCGGGCCGCTCGTGGGCGGCTCGGCGAACGACTCGGGCGGCGACCACGGGATCGACATGCCGGATGCCTCGGTCGTCGCACCGGTGGTCGACGCGATGCCGAAGTCGGTGAGGGCCGGGCGGTTGTACTCGGTGACGAGGATGTTCGCCGGCTTGATGTCGCGGTGCAGCACCCCGGCGCGATGCGCCGTCTCGACGGCGCCGGCGACCTGCACGCCGACACGCAGCGCCTCGGCGACCGAGAACGGCTCCTTGCGGGCGCGCAGCTGCAGGTTCGGGCGCGGGCAGTACTCCATGACGAGGTACGGGCGGCCGTCGCCCGCGACACCGGCCTGGTAGATCGTGACGATCGCGGGGTGCGTCGAGAGCATCGCCATGACGTTGGCCTCGTCGGCGAACTCCTGGGCGGATCCGCTCGAGATGCGGTCGGCGAGCAGCACCTTCACGGCGACCCGGCGGCGCGGCATCTCCTGCTCGTAGAGGAAGACGTCGGCGAAGCCGCCCGTGCCCAGCGGCTCCACGTAGGTGAAGCCGGGAAGGACGGGCGGCGGTGACGGGCGACGATTCACGGCAGGTCCTCGAAGGCGACGGTGATCCCGTCGCCGAGGTCCACCACGTCGCCGGTGAGCACGAGCGTCTGCTCCCCCGGGTGCAGGCGCACGGGGTCGGCGCCCGGACGCAGCAGCGTCGACCCGTTCGTGGTGTGCAGGTCGATCACGACCACGGTGTCGCCCTCGGGGCGCACCTCGAGGTGGCTGCGGGAGATGTCCTGCTGCGGGCTCTCGACCGCGATCAGGTGCGGGAGGCTCGCCCCGCTCGCCCGCGTGGAGCGCGGACGACGCCCGATGATCACGGTGCGATCGAGTTCGACGACCTGTCCGCTCGACACCCGCAGTCGACCGATGGTCGGGCCGTCGGATGCTCCCGCGACGGGCAGCACGGCGGTCGGCGTCTCGTCGGCCGAGGCGGGCTGCTGCCGCAGGGCGCGCAGTTCGGCGGCCGAGATCGTCGCACCGTCGTGGTCGCCCTGGGCGGGGAGTGGCGGTACCGGCGGGGCATCGGCCGGCGCCGGTGCGGTGTGCACCGTCGCCCCGAAGAGCTGGTCGAAGATGTCGTCGTCGTCGGGGGTGATCGTGTCTTCGGTGGGCACCAGGGTGGCATCCTCGATGACGGGCAGAGGAGCCGAGTCGGAGGACTGCTCGGGGATCTCCTCGGTCACCGGCGCGACCGGCGGCTCAGCCACGGGGGCATCAGCCACGGGAGCATCCGGCACGGAAGCATCCGGCACGGGAGGCGCGGCCGGAGGCGTCACGGCCGAGGGAACGGGCGGTGGCGTCACGACCGGGGGCGACACGACCGGGGGCACCGGGACGGCACCGACGAGCGGGGCGCTGACGGCGGCATCACCTCCGAGCGCTGCACCTCCGAGCGCTGCACCCCCGAGCGCTGCACCTCCGAACAGGGCGAGCGGCACCGGGGCGGCGGCGAGCGCCGTGGCCGAGGCGCCCTCGTGCGTGGCGACGACGACCGGCGCCGGCCCGAGCGCACCCGTCAGCGGAGCGGCGTCGTCGGATTCGAGATCGGCGCTCACCGCGGCCGCGCGCACGATTCCGGTATGCACCGGCAGGCCCGCGTCGCCCTCGACGGTCTCGACGGTGATCTCGATGCGCGTGGCTCCGCCGATGAAGCGCTCGCTCCACGTCGTCACCTCGGCGCCGGAGAGTTCGTGCGCGCCGTCGACCGCGGTCACGCGGGCGGCGACCCCGCCGCGCAGCGCGATGCGCACATCGGCGCCCTCGGCGACCGCCGCGACGAACGGCGGCAGCGCGGTGAACGACCCGCCCGCCTGCGTCGTGAGCACGTCGACCACCGTCGCCAGCGTCTTGTGCGCGGGGAGCCGCTCCCAGAGCGTCGACACGACCTCGGTCGGGGCATCCGGCGGCAGCGCGACGAGCGCGCCGGGGATCACGATGAGATTCCACTGGCCCGGGCGATAGATGGTCTGCATCAGCGACCCCCTCCTGCTGCGGCTTCACGCGGACGCGTGTTCATGTCGATGTCGTCGTCGGTGGCGAGCAGTGTGCCCGGGCGCGAGGCGACCGAGACGGCATCGGCGATGACGACGGTGATGTTGTCGCGCCCGCCGGCGGCCACGGCCGCCTCGATGAGCGCGTCGGCAGCCCGCTGCGGGTCGGGCGTCGTGCCGAGGATGTCGCGGATGCGCTCGTCCGACACCTCCGAGGTGAGGCCGTCGGAGCACACCAGCATCCGATCGCCCAGCTCGGCCGGGAACATCCAGTAGTCCGCGTCGCCGGTGCTGGAGGCGCCGATCGCCCGGGTGATGATGTTGCGCCGACGATCGGTGAGTGCGTCGAGCGGCGTGAGCTCGCCCGCCTCGATGAGTTCCTGCACGACCGAGTGGTCGACGGTGATCTGCTCGAGCTCGCGGTCGGCGAAGCGGTAGGTGCGCGAGTCTCCGATGTTCACCGCGAGCCAGTAGCCCATGCCGTCGACATCGGCGATCACGACACCGCTGAGCGTCGTGCCCGCACGGCCGTTGCCCGAGGTCGACAGCTCCTCGACACGCTCGCGGGCCGTGGCCAGCGCCCGGCGCACGTCGTCGAGTTCGAGCGCCGCGCGCCCGATCGAGAAGGCGAACTCGGCGATGACGGCCGCGCTCGCGCGCTCCCCCGCCTCATGCCCGCCCATGCCGTCGGCGACGACGAACACGGGCGAGGTGGCGAGGTAGGCGTCCTCGTTGAGCGGTCGGCGCAGACCCGCGTGCGTCGCCGCGCCCGACGAGACGACCAGTCCGGGCCTCATGCGTAGCCCCCGACCGTGACGATGCGGTCGCCGATCTCGATCGCGTCACCGAGCCGGATCGGCACGCGCTGACCGGGCGGGCAGGCGATGCGCTGACCCTCGCGCACGATCGTGGTGCCGTTGGTCGAGTGGCGATCGAGCACCCATCCGCCCGAGGTCTCGGCGGCGGCCTCGAAGTGCGTCTTCGACAGCGAGAGCGTCTCGTCGCGCACCGCGACCGTCGCCGCGCCCTCCTCCGGGGAGGGGTTGCGGCCGAAGACCGTGCGCCGCGAGACCGAGACGCGGGTGCCGTCGTCCCACGTGAAGACGAGACGGTGCCCGGGGATGCTGATGCGGGTCGACTCGACGTCGGGGTCGTCGACGAGCGGTGCCGGGGCGGGAGCAGCCGGCGCGGCCGCGGCGGCCGGGGCGGGCGCGGCAGGCGCCGGTGCGGCGACCGGTGCCGGGGGCGCGGGCGGCGTCGGCGCGGATGCCGGGGCGACGGGCTCGGGCTCGGCGGGGGCCGAGGCCGAGGCCTGGGGCTGCGGCGGGCGGGGCGGAGCATCCTGCGTCACGCCGGGGACGAAGGCGATCAGGTCGCCGCCCTCGCCGATCGGCGCGGCCGGTGCCACCGGCGTCGCCGGGGCGGGGAACACGGGCGCCGACGGCGCGTAGGCCTCGGCCGGAGCGGGCGGGCTCTGCGGAACCCCCGCGGCGGCGGGAGGAGCAGCGGGCGACTGACCGGGAGCGGCCGGCGGTGCGTAGGGCGAGACCCCCGCGTGCGGGGCCGACGCGTGCGGGGCCGGGGCATGCGGCGCCCCGTACGATCCGGGGTGGGGCAGACCCGGGATCGCGGGCGGCTGCGACGGAGCGGTCGGCGCGGGGGACGTCGGCGACGCACCGTCGACGGTCGGCATCGCCGTGGTCGCCGGCGCCGTGATCGGCACGATCCCGCCCTCGGCGCGGGCGTCGAGCACGAGCGAGCGGCCGACCTTGTCGTGCCATCCCTGGAAGCGACCCGATCCGTCGAACAGCGGCGTGAAGTACCCCACGACGATGCCTGCGGCGAGACCGAAGATGATGTTGCGCAGCAGGGCGCGGCCGAAGCCGATCGACGACCCGTCGGTCTCCGACACGAGGCGCAGGCCCTGAGCGCGCATGCCGATGGAGCCCGCACCGGCCTGCATGTTCGTGTAGACCACGAACCAGCCCAGCAGCACGAGCCCGACGAGCGGCCCGCCGATGGTCACCGTGAGCAACGACGCCTCGAGCCCACCCGAGAGCGCGGTGGCGATGCCGAGCACCACGCTGAGCACGATCGCCAGACCGCCGGCGATCAGCGCATCGATGAGGTACGCGACCGCGCGTCGGGAGATCGGGGCGATCTGACCGAAGGGGAGCTGGGTCATGGGTTCTCGCTCTCGGGGGCGGTGGTGCGGTCGTTGTTCTCGATGGTGCCAGGTTCGCGGCGTGCGCGCGCGTCCGCGGAGTCGGCGACGCGGGCGGCCGCGGCATCCTTCAGGTTCTGGAAGCCGTGCGAGAGAGCCGTTCCGCCGAGGAGCGAGCGCAGATTCGCCCGCGCCTTCCAGCGCCGCCAGAAGCCGGCCTCCTTGCCCAGGCCGCCGACGATGTCGTCGACCTCGCTCCAGAACGCCTCGACATCGGCGGGCGTCGGATCGGTCGGGCCGAAGATCTCGGCATCCGCCCGCTGCGCCAGCGCGGCCGCCTTCGGCACATCGAGCGTGGCGACGACGGTCGCGGCGTCCTCGACGCGCGTGCCTCCCGGAGCGATCCGCGCGCCGTAGTCGGTCGCACGATCGGTGAGCTCGTCCCACCCGCCGCTGATGCGGTCGGAGGTGCGCGCGGCGCTGCGACGCGCACGGCGCTTGGCCGCCTTCCACGCACCGATCACGATGAAGGGCGAGGCGAGGATGGCGAGGATCGCGAGCGTGATGCCGCCGATCGCGAGGATCGCGCCCAGGATGCCGAGGATGTTGAGCGTCTCGTCCTCGGACTTGCGGTCATCGGGCAGCGTCGGGGGCAGATCGACCGGCTCCTGCGGCGGGGGCGGCGGCTGCAGCACCTGCGGCTTCGGATCGACGCGCGGCTTGGTGTTCTGGTCGTTCGGCACCTGGTCCTCGGGAGGAGTCGGGTTGAACGGCAGCCAACCCACGCCCTCGAAGTTCACCTCGACCCAGGCGTGGACGTCGTCGCCGGTGGCGGCGAACTCGGCGGCCTTCGCGTCTTCCTCGTCGGGGTAATACCCCATCACGACGCGCGCGGGGATGCCGACCTCGCGGGCGAGCAGCGCCATCGCGACGGCGTACTGCTCGTCGTCGCCGATCATCTGGTCGCCGCCCACGAGGGTCGAGATGCGCTCGGCGGTGTGGCCGGCGCGAGAGATGACCTCGCCCTCCAGACCGTGGCTGAAGAACCCGCCGTCGGCCAGCATCGTCTCGAGCGCCCGCACCTGCTCGATCGGGGACTCGGCATCCGCGACCGTCTCGGCCGCGAGCGAGGTGAGCTCCTCGGGCACGTTGCTCTGCTTGGGCTGGGTGACGTTGCCGAACTCGACCTCGGCGAGCCGGTCGTCGTCGATCTCGTTCGGGATGACGGTGTCGACCGTGTAGGTGTCGCCCGCCGTGAGCCGCGGCGTCGCCACCGCGGTGCCGGTCTCGGTGTTGTAGAACGTGCCGCGGCGCAGCTCTTCGGCGCGGTCGCCCGTGTACTCGATCTCGGAGACCGCACCGGCATCCGGCACCCACACACCGCCGTACTCGGCGATCTCGACCTGCAGCGTGACCGGGATTCCCTCAGCCTCGGGCGACATGTCGGAGCGCAGCGGCGTGAACGCGCTCGACGACCCCGGTCCCCCGTCGGTGACGTTGTAGACCATGCCGTCGAACTGGTCCATGACCGCGATGCGGATGCGCGCCTTCTCGGGCAGGCCCCGCACGGTGAAGAGCGTCTTGACCTTCTCGTCGCGCACGTTCTTACGGAACGCCTGCAGCGGGCTCGGGTAGTCGCGGATGTCGAACGGCGGGATGATCACGTCGCGGAACACGTGGCGGGTCTCGGCGGGAGCGGCGATGGCCGACGAGGCGATGCCCGCTCCCGCGGCGATCGCGAGCACGGCCGCTCCGGCCAGCAAACGGCGCAGGCGCATGTGGGCGGCACGCGAAGGGTCGACCTCGCTCACCGAGACGGCCGAGTTCTGCGGGGCCCACAGCTGACGCAGTGCCATCCAGGCGATGGCCACGACCGCAAACACGAGTCCCTGCACGAACGGGAACGCCGCCTCGGGAGTGCCGAGCGCGATCACCAGCACGAGCAGCGTGCCCGCGGGGATCAGCGCCCAGGCCACGTTCGACAGCCGAAGAGCGAGCGAGGCCGTGACGGTCGACGCCACGAGGGCCAGCAGGAACGGTACGAGCAGGTGGCCGTCGGCGGCCGAGACCGGGGCGACGGTCGTGAGCATCTGCTTCCACGACGTCACCACGCCCAGCGCGAGCTTCTGGAGCGTCTCGATCGTGGGCACGAAACCGGCGATGGTCGTGCCGGGCAACGCGAGCGCCCCACCGAAGACGAAATACACCGCGATCGTGAGACCGGTGATGATCAGGATGCCCCAGCGACGCCAGGCCGAGACGCCGGCGACCGCCAGGCCGAGGAGGAGTCCGCCGATCGCCGCGGGCAGGAACGACCCGCCGGCGAAGGTCGGCCAGAAGCCGAGGAGTATCGCGCCGACGAGCAGGGCGGTGGCGAGGAGATCGAGGATCCAGCGGCGCAGCGGAAGGGCGGTCGGCGCAGCCGGGATCGCGGGCGCGGTCATGCGAGCACCTTCTGCAGGGCGAGGGGGATCTGCTCGAGCGCGCCGATCGTGACGACGTCGGCGTCGCCGATGCGCCGCAGCTCGGGCGAGGAGAGCGTGGAGTCGGTGACGATCGCGAGCACCCGCGCGCCGAAGGGCAGGCGCGCGCACGCGAGCCGGAGATCTTCGGTGCGCACCTTCGATCCGCACACCAGCACGACGATGCTGGCGAGCGGCATGCTCGCGGCGAGCACGCCGGCGAGTTCGGCGATGCCGCCCTCGCGGGGCTTGGAGTTCTCGACGGCCGAGAGCGAGTCGAGCAACTGCTTGCCGGTGCTCGAGGGCAGCTCCCTGCCCTGCACCCGCATGTCGACGCGCTGCGAATCCCGCAGCGCGCGCAGGCCGATCGATCCGGCGGCCGAGATCGCGAGCTCGAAGTCCTCGTCACGGGCGTAGTCGCCGGTCGAGCGCGAGAGGCCGATCACGAAGTGCGAACGACGGGTCTCCTCGTACTGCCGCACCATCATGGTGCCGGTGCGGGCGGTCGACTTCCAATGCACGTGACGCAGGTCGTCGCCGGGCTGGTACTCGAGGAGGGCGTGGAACGAGACGTCGTCGCGCGACAGGTCGGCCGCCGGCATCCCCTCGAGGTCGCGCAGGAAGCCGAGCGACTGACCGTCGAAGAGGATCGTGCGCGGGTGCACGAACAGATCGACCGGGTCGTCGCTGCGGCGGGCGCGCTCGAAGAGACCGAGTGGATCGCCGCGCACGACGCTCACCGGACCGACCTTCACGACGCCGCGCTTCTGCGTCGGGATCGCGAAGAGCTCCTCGGCCTCGGCTCCCGGGGCGAGGCGCTGGATGCCGAACTCTCCTCGTCCCGACCCCACCGGCAGCACCACGCGCGAGGGCAGGATGGCGCGCGTTCCGAGGTTGGCGAGCTTCAGGGCGCCGATCGCCCGCTCCCCCACCACGACCCGGGTGCGGGCGAGATCGAGCGAGACGTCGTAGGCCGTGCGGCCGATGAGGAACAGAGCGCACAGCGCGACGACGATCGCGATGACGAGGGCGGTAATCGTGAACTCCACCCACCCGGCGACCTGCCCGAGGATCCAGAACCCGACCGCCAGGCCCATGAGCACCCACGCGAGCGGACGCACCGCCTGCGCGATGAGACGGAGGCGCGCGAGCATCCGCACACCGACGACCGCCGCGATGTCGCGCCAGCCGGCGTCGCGGTCGATCGTGGGGTGCGTGCTCTGCAGGGCCTCCGTGGTCATCAGGCCGCCGTTCGCGCCTGCGGGGCCGCCACGGAGTCGAGAACCCGCGCGATCACGGTCTCGCTCGACGTTCCGGCGAACTCGGCCTCGGCGTCGAGCAGCATGCGGTGCTGCCAGACGGGGCGGGCGAGGACCTTGATGTCGTCGGGCAGCACGAAGTGGCGGCCGTGGGCGGCGGCCCAGACCTTCGCGATGCGGATCATCGCGATCGCCCCGCGCACCGAGACTCCGAGGCGGGTCGCCGAGTCGGTGCGGGTCGCCTCGGCGAGCTCGGCGGTGTACCGCAGCACGGCGGGCTCGACGTGCACGGTCGCGGCGAGGTCGGCCATGTCGGCGACCGCGCTGGTGGTGATGATCGCGCCGAGGCCGGCGGAGGGGTTGCGGTCGGATGCCCCGGCCAGGATGCTCTCGGTGACGGCGAGGTCGGGGTAGCCGATCGACGTCTTGATGAGGAAGCGGTCGAGCTGGGCCTCGGGGAGCTTGTAGGTTCCGGCCTGCTCGATGGGGTTCTGCGTCGCGATGACGAGGAACGGGCGCCCGGTCTCGTGCGTGACGCCGTCGACGGTGACGCGCGACTCCTCCATGACCTCGAGGAGTGCGGACTGCGTCTTCGGCGAGGCGCGGTTGATCTCGTCGGCGAGCACGATCGACGCGAAGATCGGCCCCTTGTGGAACTCGAACCGGTGCTGCTGCTGGTCGTAGATCGTGACGCCGGTCACGTCGGACGGCAGCAGGTCGGGGGTGAACTGGATGCGGGCGCTGGTGCCCTGCACGGTGGCGGCGAGAGCCTTCGCGAGGCTCGTCTTGCCCGTCCCCGGCGCATCCTCGAGTAGCACGTGCCCCTCGGCGAGCATCGCGGAGATCACCAGGCCGACGATCTCCTGCTTGCCCTGCACCGCCTTGTCGACGTTCTCGACGAGACGGTGGAAGGTGCCCTGGAACCAGGTGGCCTGCTCGGGAGTCATGGTCATGAGTGTGTCGTTCCCTGTTCTCGTGGGGTGTCTTCGCGTGCGGGGGTGTGGTGCGGCATCACTGCCAGACCCTGTGCTCGTAGGCCGTGCCGTCGATGACGACCCAGGCCTCGATCGTTCCGCGGCGCATGCCGAGATAGCAGCCGATCTGCTGCTCGAAGTTGCCGTTGCCGTCGGTGGTGACGTTACGTCCGCCGAACGTGCCGCCGTAGGGTGCGGGCGCGTTGCTCGCACACTGCAGGTACATGGTCTTGTTGGGCGGGAAGTCGCGCATCGTGACGTAGAAGTACGCGCAGGTGCCGTCGTTGCAGTTGTCTTGGCCGTTCGCGTTACCGCTCGAGGTGACCCAGGCCTTGGGCGGCGGCTTCGAGCCGGAGGTCTCGCTGGCGGATCGTTCGATCGTCTGACCGGCGGAGTCCGTCACGCGCACCGTGATGGAGTGCTGCTGGCTGTAGCCGTTGCCGACCGTGCGCGAGCCGGTCGCGCCGACGTCCTCCCATCCGCCGCTGTCGATCCGGATCTGCACCGAGCTCAGCTCGCGGCCGTTCATCGACTGGTTGCCGTTCCACTCGAACGTGACGCTCGTCGCGTTCTGGCGGGTCGAGAGCCCCGGCTGACTGAGCGGCCCGTAGGGACGGCCCGACCGCGTGGCAGAGCCGTCGCTGGCGTAAGTCGTGCCGTCGACGGTGGCGACCGCGCGCAGCACCACGTTGTAGGTCGTGCCGTTGGTGAGGCCCGAGATCACGTTGTTGCCCGGGATGCCTGCCCAGCTCCCCCCGCCGTTGAGCGAGTACTGGTACTGCACCTCGTTCTCACGGGCGCCGTTGCGCGCACCCTGCGTCCACGCGAGCGTGAGTGCCCGGTCGCCGTCGGTGACCGACGAGAACGACGGCGCACTGGGCTTGTTGACGCCACGGCGCGGCGCCGACATCGGGCTCCACTCACCCCAGCCCGCCTTGTTGATCGCGCGGATGCGGTAGGTGTACGGCGTCTCGGAGGTCGAGACCGTGACCGCCTGCGTGCGCGCTCCTGCATTCGGAGTGAGGGTGTTGCGGAGGGTGTTGCCCTCCCACACCTCGAGCTGGAAGGAGTCGATCGCGTCACCGTTGGCGCTGCCGGGCTCCCACGAGACCTGCATCTGCGCCTGGTTGCCGACGCCCTGGATCTCGGCGGTCGTGGGCGCGGCGGCGGGCATCGGGGGCCCTGCCGGGATCTCGGATGCCGACCATCCGCTCCAGCTCGACGGCTCGGGCGCACGATTGTGGGCCTGAACGCGCACCTGGTAGTTGCCGCCGTTCTCGAGGCCCTCCCAGGTCATGGAGTTGCCCGTGACCTGCTTCTGCGTCACGCCGGACGGCGGGGCGGGCGAGATCTCGAGGGTGTAGCTCTCGACCGGCGACCCCGGGGTGGTGGGCGTCTGCCAGCTCACGTCGAGCGACTTGTCGCCGAACTTCAGGGTCGGCGGGTTCGGGGTGTCGGGGCGCGCGTCCGGCCGCGCGATCGCCGAGCCGCCCGAGGGCTCGGACTCGCCGACGCGGTTGGTGGCCGTGACCTGGAACGAGTACTCGACGTTGTTGGTGAGGCCGTCGAGGGTGCAGGTCGTCGAGCCGCACTCCTTCGAGTACGGATTGCCGGTCACCGAGCGCACCGTGTACTTCGTGATCTCGGCGCCGTTGTTCGAGGGTGCGCCGTACGAGACGACGACCGTGCGATCCTGCACGCTCGACACGGTGGGAGTGCCCGGGGCATCCGGCACACCCTGCACGGTCACGATGATCTGGCCGTTGGCCTCGCGGTCGGGATCCTTCGTGGCGTCCTGGATGCGGTAGCGCACGACCATGGTGCCGACGAAGTCCGCGGCGGGAGTCACCACGACCTCGTCGCCCTGCACCTCGGCACCGCCCGACCCCGACTCGGTCGACGCGTTCATGAGCTTGAGCGGCGTCTCGGGGAACGGGTTGAAGTCGTTCGCGAGCACGGGCACCGTGATGCTCTTGCCCTGGTCGGCCTCCGAGATCGTGTCGGTGTTGGCGGCCGGGAGCGGACGCGTCGACGCCCCGACGCGCACCGTCACCGTGCCCTCGACGGGGTCGGTCGTGCCGTCGGAGATCTCGAGCTTGAGCGAGGCGACCGTGCCCTTCGCGACATCCGAGCCCGCCTCGACGAGCAGCTCCTGTCCGTCGATCCGCGCGCTGATGCCGTCGCCCGCGCCGCTGACGTACTTGTACGTGTGCACGCCGGCGTCTTCGGGATCGGGGTCGGTCGTCAGCGGCACGAGATCGAGGCTCACGGGGTCCTCGCCCGCGGCGACGACCATCTCGGTGCCGATGAACTCGGGCTGCTGGTTGTCGGGCGGCAGCACGTTGATCGGGATGCTCAGCGTGGCCTTGCGCCCCTCGGGGTCGTCGGGCCCGGTGCCGTCGGTGACCTCGAAGGTGAGCGCGTCCTGCCCGAAGTAGCCGTCGGCCGAGGTGTAGACCAGCGTGGTCTCGTCCTGCACGAGGTCAGCGCCGTTCGCGTGCACGGCGCTCACGCGGGCGTGCTCGGTGATGCGGGCCGTGCCGCCGCCGGCGACCGTCACGTAGTCGGCGAGCGGCACTTCCTTGGTCTCGCCGCTCATGACCTCGAGCGGCTCGGTGGAGTCGAGGATCGGGCGCAGGTCGGATTCGGCCGGCACGAAGATGAACGCGGATGCCTCGAGGCCGTCCTGGTCGGTGAGGGTGTAACGGATGAGCTGGAGCTCTTCCGTGACGGTGACCCGCACCATCCCGTTCTCCAGCTGCGTCGCGCCCTCACCGAGGGTCACCTCGAGCCGATCGGTGGTGCCGTCGGGGTCTTCATCGTTCGCGAGGATGTCGATGTCGGCATCCATCGTCCCCTCGGTGAGGTCGGTGGGCCGCACGCGGTCGTCGCGGGCGATCGGCGCCTGCAGCGGCACGTCGTCGTCGACCGTGATCTGCAGCGCGGCGGTCGCGGTCGCGCCGCGGGTGTCGCGGATCGTGTACTGCAGCGAGGTCTCGAGCGGACGATCCGGCGCCTGCACGAGCACGCGATCGCCCGAGACGCGCGCTTCGATGCCCGTCTCGGTGGGCACCTCGAGGCCGTCTTCGACCAGCACGATCTTGTCGCCCTCGGGGTCGGAGTCGTTCTCCATCACGGGCACGGCGATCTCACGACCGGGTCGCACGACGACGGCATCCTTCACCGCATACGGCGCCTGGTTGACCTTCTCGGCGGGGGCGATGCCGACGCGGATCGTCGCGATGCCCTCCTTGCCGAGGCGATCGCGCACGCGGTACTTGAACACGTCGACACCGGCCGAGCCGTCGAAGGCCTCGTAGGTGAAGTAGTTCTGCGCGGTCTCGGTGATGCGGCCCTTGGTCGGGTTGGAGGCGATGTCGATCAGCTCGACCGAGTCGCCGTCGGCGTCGATGCCGTCGAGCGGCACCGCGATGTTGGCGGTCGACCCGGCGAGCACCCGCGCCACGAGGTCCTGCGGGCGCGGAGCGGCGTTCGTCTCCTCGTCGACCGGCAGGATCTGGATGGTGACGTAGCCGGCATCCTTCTGTTGACGTGAATCGACGGCTTCGTAGGTCAGGTAGACCGTCTTCGCGACCGGGCCGGCCTTGAAGCGCACCGTGTCCTGCGACACGAAGGCCTCGCCGTCCTCGGGATCGACGAGCGGCTCGACGAGCTCGGGCACGACGTGCAGCACGTCGTCATTCGGGTGGGTGTCATTGTCGAGCACCGGAATCGTGACGACGTCACCCGCGCGCACGGTCGCGGTGTCATCGTTCACGACGGGTTGGAGCAACTTGTCGGGCGCCGGGATCGGGATGACCACGACCTCACCCTCGGCCGACTTCGAGCCGTTCGAGATGCGATACGTGATGCGCGCCTGATCGGTCAGCGCACCCTGGTCGGTGATGCGCAACGTCTCGTGGTTGATGACCGACACAGAGATGCCGGAGTCCTCCTCGATCGACACCGACTGCACGACGAGGATGCCGCCCGCGGGGTCGACGTCGTTCGCGAGCACACCCACGAGCACGTCGCCACCGGTGGGCAGAAGTGCGACGTCGCGCACGGCGACCGGGGGCAGATCGGTCTCGGTCGCCTCGAGCACGTCGACGCGCACGATGCCCTCGCCGTTCTCGGGACCGGCCGTCGCAAGGTACAGCACGTAGTAGGTGTCGGCCTTGTCGGCGCTGAAGGTGAACGTCTTGTTCGGGGCGTCGGGCAGCACGGTGGCGCCGGTCACCTCGCTCACGCGACCGAGGCGCAGTGGCTCGCGGCCCGAACTGGTGTCGTTCGCGAGCGGGGCGATCGTGACCTGCTCGCCGACGCGGGTCACCACGTGATCGGCGTTCGTCTTCGGTTTCGTCGATCCCTCGGGGCGCACGTCGAGGGTGAGGGATGCCGTCGCGCTCTCGCCGTAGCCGTCGGCGACCGTGACCTGCACCTCCTTGCGGCCCTGCAGACTCGCGGTGGCCTTGTAGGTGATCTGGCCGTCGGTGCTGAAGTCGACCTCGTCACCGGGAGCGGGGACGACGTCCTTCAGATAGACGTCGTCGCCTTCGGGATCGATCCAGTCCGGGAGGATGTTGTACGAGACCGTGCCGCCGGTCTCGATCGTGAGGCTCGTCTTGCGCTTGGGCACGGGAGCGGTGTTGATGCTCTCGTCGTAAACCGTGAGGGTGACGGTCGCCGTGTCCTTGCCGTCCCGACCGTCGTCGGCCTCGTAGGTGAAGGTCGCCGAGCCCTTCGCATCCTCTGCGACGGCGATCTGCAGCGAACCGCCGTTCTGCACCTGCTGGATCTCTCCGATCGACGGCTGCGCCTCGACCAGCGTGGCGACCAGCACGTCGCCGTCGGGGTCGTTGTCGTTATCGAGCACCGGGAGCATGGTCGTGACACCGGGGCGCACGCCGAACGAGTCGTCCTCGGCGATCGGAGGGGTGTTCTCCTCCTTGCGCTCGGGCAGAGTCGTCTCGACGGTCTCCTCGGTGGAGTCGTCCTCGTTCTCGGTCTCGCCCTCGGGCGGGGTGAGGTCGTTCCAGTTATCGACGCGCTGCAGGCTCTCGTCGGCCAGCCAGGCCGCACCGCCGACGGCGTCGTTGAGGATGATGACGTCGCGGTTCACGCGGAACACCAGGCTCTGCGACTCCTCGGCGCCCTCGACCGTCGCATTGACGTCGTTGGTGCTGCCGGGGCATTCGCGGATGAACGTCGCCGTCCCCGCCCAGGCGCCGTACGTGCAGCCGCGCAGCCAGACCGGCGCGGTGGGAGTTCCGGTGCCCCCGGCCTGGGTCGTGCTCGGCTCGCTGCCGTCGAAGGGCAGACGCACCAGGGCATCCGGGGTGGCGATGGCGACGGCATCCGTCTCGGCGGATGCCTGCTGCAGCACCGCCTCGTTCGCCCCGGGGAGTTCGGCGCGGAAGCCGCCGGGAGAGGTGACGATGCCGGCTGCGGCGTCGAGCACGACCGGGGTCGTGCCGACCACGGTGATGGTGGGCCGTGCGGAGGTGTCGATCTCGCCGACGGACGCGGCCGAGGGGGCGCCCGCCTCTCCCTCGGCGTCGACGGGGACCGTGACGACCTCGCCCCGCTCGGCCGAGAGACCGTAGACGGTTCCGTCGGTACCGACCGCGACGTCGGCGTCGGCGCCGAGCTCGGCGACCGGGTCCTGCACCTCGGGTTCGAACCCGGGCACGCCCTGCACGGGGACGACCCACAGCTCGCCCGTCTTCTGATCGAGGATCGCGGTGGTGCGGTTGCCGAGGGCGACCTTCGAGGCGGCGGGGATCGCGGCCGAATCGCCGAGGGCGACGCGGGCGGGATCGACCGCGGTCATCGTGGAGGCGCTCTCGTCGACGACGAGGATGTTCGTGGCATCCTGCAGGATGTCGTAGTTCTCACCCGTCGTGCGCAGCCCGCCGTCGAGCACCGTGGACTCATGGTTGAAGTGGCCGACCAGCAGGCTCGACGTCTTGGTGATCCAGACACCGCCGTCGTTCAGGTCGACCTTGGTGGTCGGGAAGCCTTCGTAGGTGAAGGCCATGGTGGTGATCGCGATCACACCGACGGTGACGCCGGCGGCGGACGCCAGCGTCTTCGGTCGCGCGCGCATCCAGGACAGCGCCTTCATTCCGTGTTCCCCCCACAGGTCCGTGCTCGACTGGGGCCGAACGGCCTCGGGCCGCTCGGCGCACCTGATCATCCTAACCGCGCGCTGGAATACCGCCGCATGGGGAGAGTTCCCCATGCGGTTCGGTACGTGTCAGGCGAAGCGTCGCGGCGTCAGGCGAAGACGACGAAGCCGAGCGTCACGAGCCCCGCGACCGACACCGCGCACGCACCGACGAAGGCGAGGAGCGCCGTGCGACTGCGGCGCACTCCCTGCCGCGCCACGGATGGGAGCCCCGGGTCCTCGATGCGGGTCGGTGCCGGACCGCCGCCGACCGCGGGCGGGGCCTTCGGCACGAGGGGAGCCGGGCGGGGCTTGTAGATCGCCGGCGGCTCGGGCTCGGTGGGGCGCTCGAACGAGACCGGTCCCCGAGGGATCGTCGCATCGAGGTCGGACGGATCATCGAACACCGTGGTCCGCCGGCGACGCAGGCCGCGCCGGGGACGCACGATCGTCTCCTCCAGACCCGACGGCGCGACGGCAGCGCCGCCCGAGCGATCGACGACGACCGTCGACTCGTCCGGCTCGAACGATGCCGGGCGGGCGCGGTCGACCACGACGGTCGCCTCGTGGTCATCGTCCGACGATGTGTCGCGGGTACGGTCGACGACGATGGTCGCCTCGTCGATGTCGGATGCCGCGGGGCGGGAGCGCCCGACGAGCACCGTCGCCTCGTTGTCTTCCTCGACGTGCGCCCCGGCATCCGTCTGCGACGACGCCGGCTGCGACTCGGCATCCGCCTGCACGGACTCCGCCTGCTCGACCGCGCGACGACGGTCGCGTCGCGTGACGATGACGGTCTCCTCGTCGATGCTCTCGTCGGTCATCGCGCGCGCACCGGGATCGTCGTGCCCTCGAGCATCGAATCGGTGCCGACCGACACCGCCAACCGGCCGGCCGTGTCGTCGTCACGGCCGGCGCGCAGGCCGCCGGCGACGACGTCGATCACGACGACCGAGACGTTGTCGCGTCCGCCCGCCTGCAGCGCCCGGCGCACCAGAGCGGATGCCGCGGTCTCCGGGCGTCCGCACATCGTGAGGGTGGCGCGGATCGCCTCGTCGCTCACCTCGCCGCTGAGACCGTCGGAGCAGAGCAGCAGGCGCTCGCCGTCGATCACCGGGAGGAGCCAGCTGTCGGCCTCGCTGTCGGCCGCGCCGATCGCGCGGGTGATGATGTTGCGCTGCGCGAAGGTCGCGAGGTCTTCGGGACGCATCTCGCCCGCGTCGACCATCTCCTGGCCGAGCGAGTGATCGATCGTCAGCTGCACGAGATCGTTGGCGTGATGGCGGTAGACCCGCGAGTCGCCGACGTTGAAGACGAGCCAGTGCGGCAGTCCTTCGTGCTCGACCAGGGCCACGCCCGAGACCGTGCTGCCGGCTCCCTGCTTGTGCGCGGCGGCGATCGACTCGACCACGGCGGTCGCGCGTCCCAGCGCCAGACGCACGTCATCGATCGTGACGGCGGTGCCCCGGAGTGGCTCGAAGGCGGCGACCACCGCGGCGCTCGCCCGGTCGCCGGCCTCGTGCCCGCCCATGCCGTCGGCCACGAGGAACACGGGGGCCGCGGTGAGCAGGGAGTCCTCGTTCGCGGCGCGCTTGAGACCGGTGTCGGTCAGTGACGCGACATTGAGGACGACCTGTTCGACGGTCACGAATCGCGCTCCGCGATCACGTGCATCCCGACCTCGCCGAGGATGAAGCGTCCGGTTCCGACCACGCTCTCGCCCGGGTCGAGCAGCACCTCGGTGCCGTCCTCGGCCACCACGACGACGCCGTTGGTCGCGTGCAGATCGGTCAGCCGCCACTCGTCATCGGTGACGACGAGTCGCGCGTGGGTCTTCGAGAGGGTGCGGGTCGCATCGGTGATCGACAGACGCTGCTCGCCCGGATCGCCCACCGGGTTGCGTCCGATCACGACGCTCGCGCCCGAGAGCGCGAAGCTGCGGCCATCGTCGAGCACGAGTGAGCGACGCACTCCGCGCTTGCGTGCCACGACGACGGTCGCCTCGAGGTCGTCGTCGACGGCGACCTGGCGGGGCTTGATGATCGTCTGTGCGAGGTCGTCGGCGAGCAGGTCGTCGGACTCGGCGTCGTGCGCGAGCAGAGCCTCCGCCGCCGACGTCTCGGTCGGCGCGGCGGGAGCGACCGGAGGAGTGGCGATCAGGGGGACGGGACGGATTCCGGGTGCCGGGGTCTCCGTCACGGGCGGCACCGTCGCGGCCGGAGCGGCCGGGGGCGCCGGGGGCGTGAAGACGGGCGGGGTCGGGGCGAAGGCGGGCGGCAGCGGGAACTCCTCGGCGGGACCCGCGGGTGCGGCCGGAGCGGCGAGAGGCACCGGGGCGGCGGCCGGAGCGGGCGGAGCGGCCGGCGGCGCGGCCGGAGCGGAGACGACCGGCGGCTGCGGAGCGGGTGCCGTGGGCGGAGCAAAGGACGGAGCCGGCGGCTGCGGGGCGGGGGCAGGCGGCTGCGGCGCGGCCTCGGACGGCGCGGCCACGGAAGGCTCGGGCGTGGAAGACTGCGGAACCGGGGGCTGAGGCGCAGACGCGGGAGCCTGCGGGGCGGGGGCGAACGCCTGCCACTCGGCCGGGATCCCGGCGTTCCCGGCGGGCGGGGCGGATGCCTCCGACCCGGCGTTCGTCGAGCGCGGGGCCGGGATGAATCCCCCCGACGGAGCCGCTCCGGCGTGTGCGGAAGCGGGGCGCTGCGGCGCGAAGGCCGGGAGCGCATAGTCGCGGGTGTCTCCGGTGGTCGGTTCGAGCAGCGGCTGGGGCGTGCGGCGCGGCCCCGGCTGCAGGGCCGCGAGGCGGTCGCCCTCCGGGTACGGCGGCGCCCCGGCGGCGAGGATCGTCGCCCACACGGGCGGCAGCAGGATCGCGAGCACCGTCGACCCGGCGCCGCGACCGAACTGCTGGTTGATCCGATGCGTCGCGATCACCTTGAGATAGATGCCGTAGATCTGCACGATCGGGATCAGGTAGAACACGACCTTCCAGGCGGCGACGCCTCCGCGCGCGAGGATCTCGGCCTCGTTGAGGATGGGCACCCAGCCCTTCCACGCCTCTCCCCCGAGCCGCGGGAACAGGCGCGACAGCGCCACCGCGTACCAGACGTAGATCCCGAGGCCGAGGAGCAGGCCGACACCCCATCCGATGAGGAGCATCGAGAGCAGTCCGGACTCTGCTGACGGTGTCATAGGGTCTCCTTCTGCCGGTCGTGGGGCGAACCGGCTACTGCGAGCGTACCGATCACCGGACGGCGACCCGCGAAACGAGGACCGCTCGTCGGCCTCGCCCGGCTCAGCAACGAGGTGAGGCGCACCCGCGCGACCAGCCGCCGCCACCGGCTGTCGGCCGTCGACAGCGCGGCTCGTTCGTCGTCGACGATCTGCCAGGCGGCGACGGCATCCGCATCGGTGGGCGGATGCCCCGCGAAGATGCCGCGGTCGACGAGCACCGCGAGCCGCACAGCGGCCGAGCGATCGGTCGACCGGGCGCGCTGCACGCGCGTGCCCTGGGTCTGCAGGGCGACGTCGTGATCGGTGTACAGGTCGACGAGCTCTTCCCAGGCGCCCGCGAGCCGCACCTCGGGATCACCGGCGTCGCGCCGTGCGCGTGCCCGGCGGCCCTTCGCGATCAACAGCACCAGCAGGGGAAGCGCCAGGAGCACGAGCGCGAGGACGCCGAGACCGACGGCGCGCAGGATCGGCAGCAGAACGGCCAGGAACTCCGATTCGGGGGCCTCCAGCGGCGGAGCGTCGTCGTTCGAGTCGCTCTGCGCCTGCGGCGGATCGAGCGCCTCCGAGCGCGGCTGCTCCGGCACGGTCGGATGCTCGGGCAACTGCTCGCCCTCGGTGATCGCACTCGGCAGCATCGCGTACTGCGGCGTGACGTCGATCGGCATCCATTCGCCGCCGGTGGACCGCACCTCGACCCAGGCGCTCATGCTCTCGCCCGTGCAGACCTCGGTGCAGGCCGGGATGCCGGGCACCTCCTCGGCGCCCGCGAGACGCGCACCGATGACCACGCGCGACTCGAGGCCCCAGTGCTCGGCGAGCAGCGCGGCGGCCGTCGAGAACTGCTCGTCGTCTCCGATCGCCGACACGAGCAGCTCGGGCGCGGCATCCGACCCGGCCCGCCGCTCCTGCTCGACCATCGCGGTGAAGACCTCTTCGATGCGCGCCGCCGAGTGACCGGCATAGCTCGAGGCGAAGCCGTAGCCCTCCGCCCCGTCGAGTGCGGCGATCCACCCGGCCGACGCGGCGTCGTCGAGCACCGCGTGGCTGAGGTAGCCGCGCGAGCGCAGTCGGTCGATCAGTTCGACGTAGCCGGCGCCGGTGCGCGGCTGCTCCTGCATCTCGGCCCACTCGACCAGCGCGGGGAACGCGTCGGCGTCGAGCGTCGAGTCGCCGCCCTGCAGCGGCGCGATCCCGTCGCCGGTGGCCGGAGCGTCGACGAGCACCGAGTACCGGTCGCCCGGAACCAAGCCGCTCCCCCCGCCCGGAGCATCCGCGATCGTGATGGCCGTGTCGCCGTCGGCGTCGATGTGGAACCCGTCGGCGAGAGCATCCGCCCGTGATCCGGCGAACGCCGGCGCCTCGGCGAGTCCGGCGGGGGTCGGAACCCAGATGCCCCGGTAGGCATCGCCCACCGTGATGTCGAGCGCGATACGACCCTCGCCCGGGCCGGCCGTGCGCGGGAGCCGGCTGAAGCGGTCGTCCTCGGCGATGTGGAAGTCGTTGCCGTCGTAAGCGTCGAGCGTGACGAGACGGACGCGATCGACGGCTCCGGGGTCGCCCTGCACGCCGAACACGGTCTCGTCGAGGCGATCCCCCGCGAACCACGCGCGGTAAGAGCCGAGTGGGCTGGTCTGCTGCTGCACGACGATCATCGGCTCGACCTCGTCGCGCAGCACCGATCGGTCGGTCCAGCCGGCGGCGACGGGGGCCGCCGCGACGCCGGCGACGAGCGCGACGACCACGAGCGCGCCCGCGAGCAGGTGCCGGCGGATGCTGAGCCACACCGGTGCCGCCCGGCGCGAGACGCCGGTCGCCGCGACGATGCGCAGCGCCTGCGCCCGCTCGATGCGCGCCCGGCCGATCACCCAGACCAGGGCGGCGGCGAACACCCCCACCCCGATGAGCCACTCGCGCGGAGCGGGCACCTCGATGCCGAAGACGACGACCGGCGAACTCGTCGCGCTCAACCCGAAGGCCACTCCGAAGACGCTCATCGCGGCGACGACCGGGACCGCCGCCAGGGCACGACGCCCGGGATGGAGGGCGAGGAAGGTCGCGAGGAATCCGCCGAACAGCATCACGACGAGGAACGGGATGAGCACCGCCTGGTACTCGCCGAGCGGCGGGGCCAGGGTCAGCATCTGCTTCCAGCCGAGCACGACGCCGAACACGGCGTCGCGCAGGCCGCCGAGGAACGCGGGCACCGACGACAGCGCCGAGGGGATCGCCAGGGGGACGGCGACGATCAGGTACATCGCCACGGCCGCGAGCGCGGCGAGCAGAGCGCCCCAGCGCAGCATCCGCGCGAGGACCGCCACCCCCATCCCGAGCAGGCCGCCGGCGACACCGACGACGAGCGCGCGCGGCGACTCGTACACCGGCCAGGCGGCGGCCGTCGCGAGCGCGATGCCGACCGCCACGAAACCGAGCGCCCAGAACGTGAGGGCCGAGAACCGGAGTGCGGGGCCGTTCGCACCCCGGAGAGGCGTGCGCGTGCCGCTCATCGGAGCGCTCCTCGGGCCAGCATCTGCGGCAGATCGCCGAGCGCTCCGAGGGTCATGACCGACAGCTCGCGGGCCGTGCGCATCGTGGGCTGCTCGCCGAGCTCGCTGCGCACGGCGACGGCGTCGACCTGGGCGGGCAGCTTCACCGCGGCGTGCCGCAGTCGCTCGAGCGGTGTGCGCGATCCGGTGAGCAGGAAGCCGATCGAGAGGTCGGGGTAAGACTGCACCGTCAGCGCTGCCACGGCCTCGAGGCGCATGACCCGGTCGGACGCGTCGAGGGTCGAGGTCGCGTCGAGCATCGCCTTCGGGGTGACGGTCGGAAGGGTGCGGATCGACAGCACCTCGGTGCGACTGTGCTCGGGGATCTCGTTGCTCACCGAGAACAGCACGTCGCGGCCGTCGCGCACGCCCTGCAGCGCGAGGGATGCCGCGGCGCTCACCGTGTTCTCGAACTCGTCGTCGCTGTCGTACGACTCGGCGTCGAGGTCGAGGATGATCGCGATGCGGGCGTGCCGGGACTCCTCGTACTGCCGCACCATGATCGTGCCGGTCTTGGCGGTCGACTTCCAGTGCACGTGGCGCTGCGAGTCGCCCACGACGTACTCGCGCACGGCGTGGAACGACAGGTCGGCGTCGACGAGCGTCGTGCTGGGGGTGCCGTCGAGGTCGCGGATGAGCCCCGCACTGGTGCTCGGGATGCGCACGGTGACCGGGTGCACATGGATGCGCTGCACCTCGGGCCAGCGCATCTCGCGGCGGAGGATGCCGATCGGGTCGCCACGCGTGATCGTCATCGGCCCGACGTCGATCACGCCGCGACGGTGCGCCGCGATCGTGAGCTCTTCGCGGTGGTGCCCGTCGGGGCGCAGCAGCGGCACGTGCGCCTCGACCAGGCCCTCGCCGACCGGAACGTCGACCACGCCGGGCAGCGACAGGCGGGTGCCGTTGTTGCGCACGTCGAGCGTCGCGCCGATCTCAGCCCCCGCGACCACACGATCACGGTCGAGAGCGAGGTGAATGCGGTAGTCGTGCGCGCCCAGCACGAAGGGCACGCACACGATCAGGAGCACCAGCGCGATCGCGGCCACGGCCCACGCCTCGACCCAGCCGAAGAGCAGTCCCGCGACGACGCCGAGTACCAGGGCCGCGGCCACGAGCATCCCCGCGGCCGTCACCGTCTCGCGCACCCAGCCGGCCGTGCGACGACCGGCGCGCGTCACGGTGCGAGCCGCTCGGCGCATGCCGAACACCGCTCCCCGCACGGGGCCGCGGCGCGTACGCGAGTACCGCGTCACCGTCGCCGTGCGCGTCGAGGTCGACGTGCCGGCGGTGGTGCGGGTCAGGCGCGATTCGGTGTTGAAGCTCACGCAGTGCCGTTCTCGCGCGGGGGTTCGACGTCGAGCAGGATCTGGCCGACCACGGCCACCGCGGTCACGCCGTCGAACTCGGCCTCGGGCTCGAGCACGAGTCGGTGCGCCAGAGCGACGACGGCGAGCTCGCGCACGTCGTCGGGGGTGGCGTAGGTGCGCCCGTTCTTCGCGGCCCAGGTCATCACGAGCCGCGACAGCGCGATCGCACCGCGCACGCTGGCCCCCAGACGCACCTCGGATGCCCGGCGCGTGGCGTCGACGATGCGCATGATGTAGTCCGAGACGAGCGGGTTCACGTACACGCCGCGCGCCATCTCGGTCATCGTCAGGATGGTGTCTGTGCCGACGATGCCGTCGAGCACGCGGGTCGGCTGCGCCGCACCCTGCAGGATGCGCATGGTCGCCGCGTCATCGGGGTAGCCGATCGACGTCTTGATCATGAAGCGGTCGAGCTGCGCCTCGGGCAGACGGTAGGTACCGCCCTGCTCGATGGGGTTCTGCGTCGCCATCACGAGGAACGGCGAGCCGACCGGGCGGGTGACGCCGTCGACCGTGACGGTGCCCTCCTCCATGACCTCGAGCAGCGCGGACTGCGTCTTGGGGCTCGCGCGGTTGATCTCGTCGGCGAGCACGATGTTCGCGAACACCGGACCCGCGTGGAACTCGAACGTGCCCTCCTTCTGGTCGTACACGGTGATGCCCGTGACGTCGCCGGGGAGCAGGTCGGGGGTGAACTGGATGCGCGTGCTCGTGCCCGAGATGGTCTGGCCGATGGCCCGGGCGAGCGCGGTCTTGCCGGTGCCCGGGTAGTCCTCGAGCAGCACGTGCCCCCCGCTGATGCCCGCCGCGAGCACCAGCTCGACGATGTGGCGCTTGCCGAGCACGACCTGCTCGACGTTGCCGGTGAGGATCGAGAACGTCTCGGCGAACCAGGCGGCCTGTTCGGGGGCGATGGTCACGGGTGCAGCGGAGGAAGCAGGCATAGGAGCAACAGTATTCTTCTCGATGGTCTCGGACGGGTCAGGGGCAGGGGGCGGGGACGCGGTGCGTGATGGCATCCAGCTGCCCGTACGCACCTGTCCAGGTGAGGGTGATGTCATAGGCGCCCTCGGGCGCCGCGGGGTCGACCGCCACCGCGGCGGGAGGCAGATGCGACCCGCTCGCCGCGCCCGAGACGCTCACGACGTCGGCGATGTTCTCGGGCAGGCATTCGCGGAACTGGACGTTGACGATCGTGGGCACGGTTTGGGCGGTGATCTGCACCGGTGCCGAGCAGTACCCCGTCACGAACGTGTGGCATGCCTGTGCGAGCACCTGGGCGGGTGCGGTGTCGGCGGTCAACGAGAACTCCGAGCGCCACGTGCCGTAGACGTTGTACTGTGCCGCGAACCCGTCGCGCACCGAGATCGACGGTCCGCGTTCGAGCGGGTAGGAGTACGAGTTTCCGCTCTGGTTCGGCGTCGTCGCGACGCGATAGCTCGTGTCACCTCCGGGGCCCTCGACCGACGTGAAGGTGAACACCTGTGTGGCAGAGGTCTCGCTGACGCCGTAGCCGTTCGAGGCGCATGCCTTGACGTTGTACAGCTGGTACTCGACCAGCCCGTCCAACGAGGGAGAGGGGGATTGCTTCTCGGCTCCCGACACCCGGAGTTCCCCGCTGGGGCCGGCCGTGCACGAGACGGTGCCGGAGCGCCACGCGACGTAGGTCACGTTCACGCCGAGCGCGCTGCCGTTCGCCTGTGCTGCTCCGGTGCCAGGAGAGGCGATGCTGATCGAGGTGTTGGACGACGGCCTGGCATCCGTGTGCGACGGATCGAAGAACACAGTTCCCGCCACCGTCGCCTGCGTGGTGAACGCGCCACCCTCGTTGCCCGCGTTGCCGGTCGGCGGCTGGAACTGGCTGATCGGCACGATCGTGAGCGTCTGCGCACCCGGAGCGAGCGTGATCTGGGCCGCCGTCGTTCCGCCCGTGCGATCGATGACCTGCCCCGTCTCCTCGACGCGGAACGAGCGCGCGTCATCGGGGGCATCGATCGAGAGGCTCACGACACCCTGTGTCCGGCTGGTCGTGCCGGCCACATACACCGGCGTCGCCGTCGCGTTCGACACCGTCGGCGCCGCGTACGCCCAGCTGGTGTGCGCGGAGGTCGGAGCCGATGCACCGACGGAGTTGACCGCGGATGCCGTGAACGCATGCGGTTCGCCGTTGACCAGGCCGTTCACCGTGCAGCGGTACAGGCCGCCACCGGCCGGCCCGCACGAGGCGTTCGCGGCCGCGCCGTCCTGCTGGATCGTCACGCCGGTCACCGAGGGGTGCGCGCGTCCGGCCTCACCGAGCGGCACCTCGAGCACGACGGTCGAGCGCGTGTACCCGACGGTCGTGACGCTCGCCGGCGCCTGCGGGTAGCCCTGCAGATCGAGGGTGAGGGTGCCCGTGCCGGTGCGGCCCTGAGCATCCGCCACCACGAACGGCACCACGCACTGCCCGCCGGGAGCCTGCCCGCCGCCGGGCCAGCTCGCGGTGATCGCGCGCTCTCCCGACGCGGCGAGCGTCGCGACGTCGCACCGGGCGCCGGAGCCGAGCGACACCAGCTTCAAGCCGGAGCCCTGCTTGCCCGCGAACGGGTCGTACTCGCCGGCGATGTCGACGACGTCGATCGAGCAACTGGGGCTGGTCACGACGCACTGCTTCGTGAAGGTCGCCCCGCGCGGAGCATCCGGCGGCGCCGCACCGACGACCAGACGCACGGATGCCGCGGCCTCGCCGTACTGCGAGACGGTCACCTCGACGGCCTCGGCGGAGCCGGGCCGCGCGTCGGCGTGCGCCTCGACGGTGAGCGTCGGGCCGTTCTGCGTGACCGTGAACGAGGCGCCGCTGTAGACCGTGCGGAAGTCGAGCGAACGGGCGTCGCCTTCGCGGCCGCCCTCCCAGCTCGCCATGTTCGCGTAGAGGTCGAAGTCCGCGCTCGCGCCCGGCGCGACGGTGTGGGCGATCGACGAGAGCAGCAGTTGCGGCTCGGCGGGACGGATGCTGATGGGCACGTCGATGTACGACCAGCGCTCCTGGCCCTGGAGCCGCACCGGCACGAGGCACGTGTCGGACCAGGGCGACTCGCGGCCGGCGCGATAGGTCGCCTCTCCCCCGCCTGCGGGGAGGCAGACCGCGGCGGCGCGCTGCGTGGTGAACTCGCCCGTTCCGATCTCGACCGCGTCGCTCGCCGCGAGGTCGAGGTAGTCGGCAACGGTGAACGTCGCCTCGGCGTCTTCGTCGACCACGACCGGGGTCGCGCCCGGCGTGATCTGCACCTGCATGTCGTCGAACGCGGGGATGTGCAGGAACCCGTAGGCGACGACGTCGCGTCCGCCCGCAGCGGTGCCCGTGAGCTGGAACGGCACGAGGGTGCCCTCGGCCGGGGCCGCGCCGACGATGCGGTCGCCCTGCGCCGAGAAGCCGGGCTGGTCACCCCAGAGGCTGAGCTTCAGCGAGCTCGCGTCGCCCGACGGCCAGCTGACCCGGTCGGTGACGACGTCGATGCCGCGGTCGGCGAGATCGTCGCGGTCGCGCGCGGTGAGCACCGTGTCGGCGACGGTGGGCTGGTCGGTCACGGCGCCATCGGTCACCGAGACGACGATGAGGCCCTGCGCGGTGCTCTGCGTGCGGCTCGACGTCACCGTGTAGAAGTAGGAGTTCGTGCCCGCCACGTCGCCCGCGCGCAGCACGACGCGTCCGTCTTCGAGCGACGTGTCGGGGTCGATCAGCGACTTCAGCCGCTCGTAGAGCGGGTTGCCGGCGACGGGCGGAGCGTTGGGCACCAGTTCGGTGATCTCGAGGTCGCCCTGCGCCGGGTCGAGATCGTTCGCCCGGGGGTCGAGCACGATCGGCGTCGACGACCCGGCCTCGACGCGCACGTAGTCGCTGAAGGTCACCGGGGCCGCATCGTCGATGTCGGCGTCGAGCACGCCGATCCGCACGAGTCCGGTGCCCGTCTCGCCCTGCGGATCGCGCACGGTGTAACGGAAGGTCGCCTGGCCGCCGTCGACGCCTCCGGCCGGAGCGCGGTAGACGATCGAGTCGCCGCGCGCCGAGATCGTGGCCGTGCCGGCGCCCTTGCCGGGCTGATCGATGCCGGCGAGCACGACGCGGTCGCCGTCGCTGTCCATCCCGGTGGCGGGCACCGACAGCGAGACGGTCTGCCCGCTGAGCACCCGACCGGTGAGCGTGGTGGGCGTGGGAGCACGGTTGGTGCCCGGCGGCACGACGGTCACCGTCACGGCGCCGTCGTCGGAGAGGGACGGGTTGCGCTCGAGCGACACCGAGTAGGTGAGCCGGTACGTGCCGGGCGTCGACGGGGCGAGATAGCGGAGCGCGTTGCCGTCGGCGAAGACGAGCTCTCCCGCCTCACCCGAACCGGTCACCTCGGGCTGCACGACGAGGGGTTCGCCCCGCGGTGCGACGTCGTTGGCGGTCACGTTGATGCGGGTGAGCGACCCCGCCCGCACGGTGATCGCGTCGGGGAAGACGATCGGGCGGGTGACGGTCGACGGCGGCGTGAGGAAGACGGTGACCGTTCCCTCGACGGCCGCACCCGAGCCGTCGGCGACGGTGACGCGTGCACGGCCGATCACGCCCGGCTCGCCGTCGTCGGTCGTGCCGTTGACGCGGATGCTCTCGTTGTTGACGACGCGCACGCTCAACTGGGGCGACGAGCTCTCGGCTCCCGAGAGCATGAGCACGCGGCCCGTCGTGTTCTGCACGGCACTGAGCACGTCGACCGTGGTGTCCTCGCCCTCGCGCACGAAAGCGGTGAGCGGAGCCATCGCGAGGGGAGCCGCCCCGTCGACCGCCGTGATGCGGATCACGGCCGACTGCTCGGCCTGCGTCGTGGCATCCTGTGCGGTGTACGTCACGACGTACTGACCGGGCTCGGCGACCGTGAGCTCGACGTCGCCGGAGGCGAGGTTCGGCGCGACCTCGAGGCCCGCCGCCGTCGCCGCCGTCTGCACGGCGTCGACCAGGCGGTACGACCCGGAGCCCCCGGAGAGGTGATCGGAGATGCGGATCGACTGGGGCTCCCCCACCCGCGCGGTCAGCGCGACCGGCGAGGCGAGGAGCGCGGGGCTGCCGGTGACCTGCACGTCGAGGTTCTTCTCGGCGCGCGCACCGTGCACGTCTTCGACCACGACGGTCACGGGGATGACGGCATCCGAGGCGTTCGGGTCTGTGTGACGGATCGCGACCCGACCGTCGGCCATGGGAACGACCATCACGGGGGCGGCGGAGTCGGTCTCGTAGGCGTCGACGAGCACGAAGGGATCGCCCTCGGGGTCGACCCATCCCGACAGCGCCGAGACGACCGTGCTGCCGCCCGGAAGCAGCTGCGGTGTCGGCCACTCCTGCTGGCACGCGTCGACACCGCACCAGACCGGGGCGGAGTTCACCCCGGGATCGACGACGGTGAGCGTGACGGTGGCGGGCGGCGACACCGCGGCCCCGTCGGTCACGGCGTACGTGAAGGAGGTCTGTCCGCTCGTCGCGGTCACGTCGACGACGAGCGACTGTCCGTCGGACACGAGCGACAGCCGACCGAAGCCGTCGTCGCCGAGCCCCGCCGACACCGACTCGGGGTCGATCGTCAGGACGTCCTTCTTGTTCGGATCGTGGTCGTTGAGAAGCACGGGCAGGATGACCTGCTCGCCGGCCCGCACGCCGAACGAGTCGTCGACGGCGACGGGCGGCATCTGCTCCGCCACGTCCTCGACGATGATCGTGCCCTCCTGCTGCTCGGTGTCGTCGTCGATCGCCCACTGCTCGAGCGGGATGAGCACGCCGTCCGGTGCCGTCCAGAGCAGACCGGTGCCGATCTCGCTGAGCACCACGCGGTCGCCGTTGCCCTGGAAGACGGGTTCGATGGTCGCGGACTCGAGCGCGTCGTCGGGGACGGACAGCGACGTGGTCTCGCCGCCGGCCCACAGGGTGCCGGACCCGGTGTCGAGCCAAGCGGCGTAGGTCGTCGTGCCGACCACGACAGGGCGCGCGGGGACGCCGGATGCTTCGGCGATACGCTCCGAGTCGCCCGAGGCGAGCGCCACCGAAACGAGACCGTCGGAGTCCGCGACGACGACGTCGTCACCGGATGCCGCGCCCGCCTGCAGTCGTGCGCCCTCGGCGACGTCGATCGTGATCGGGGCGTCGGCGCCCGACGTCCAGAGTCGCCCTTCCGCGGCCTGGAGCATCGCCCAGCGATCGCCGACCACGGTGAGCTCGAGACCGTCACCGCCCTCGGGGGCGTCGGACACCTCGGCACCGTCTCCGAGGAAGCGGTGCTCATCGATGTCGAACCGGCGCACCGCGCCCTCTTCGGCCGAGTAGAGCGCGAGCACGCCCTCGGGCGAGAGGCCGATCGCATTGGCCGTGTACGACGGCGGGTCCTCGCCCTCCTCGACCTCGACCGCGGCGAAGGGGTCGACCAGAGCCGTGCCCGCCCCCGCGTCGAGGGTGGTGACCGAGACCTGTCCGGTGTCGGTGCGATAGGCCACGTACGGCCCGGCCGACACGATCTCGCGGGTTCCGGCCGGGGTCGGCTCGGAGGCGAGAGGAGTGCCCTCGTCGCCGGCATCCGCGATCAGGTCTCCGGGGCTCGCGGGATCGAGGTCCCAGCGCTGGCGGTTGCCCTGTGCGTAGAGCACGGCCGAGGAACCGCTCTGCCACACGGCTTCGGGATCGTCGACGTTGCGCACCGTGTCGATCTCGGCGAGGTCGGTGTTGACCCGCGCGTACTGGCCGCTGTCGCGCATGACCCAGACGGCCGATTCCAGACGGGGCACCTCCTGCGACTGGTAGCCCTGCGCCGTGACGGCGAGGGTGACGACCACGGCGAGAGCCGCGACGCCCGAGATCGCGGCGATGACGCGCCCGCGGGAGCGGGGCCTCGTCGCGGTGCGGTCGCGTTCGCCGATCGCCATCACAGGACCCCGGTGAGGAAGAGGATGCCGACGCCGACGCCCGCGATCACGACAGCGCCCACGAGCGCGCCGATCACTCCGGCGACGAGCGGAGAACGCGACGGGGCCCGGGTCGCGACCGGCAGGTCGTCGCGGTCACGGGCAGCGCCCTGCTGCTTCGCGGCGCGTGCGGCGCGACGGGAGTCGGGAGCGACGGTGGTGACGACGGGGCCGCGGGGCGCGGCATCCGAGAAACTGACCGGCGAGGCCGCGGCCCACTCGGCGGATGCCGCCTCGAAGGCGGTGGGCGCGATGCCGAGCTCGTACTGCGCATGACGCAGACGGTCGGCGAACGCGGCCATGCTCGGGAACCGGCGCGCCGGATCCTTCTCCATCGCCGTGGCGAGGATCTCGTCGATGACCTTCGGCATGCCCGCGATCGGCAGCGGTGTGTACTTGGCCTTCACGATGCGCTGCGTGAGCAGCTCACGCGTGTTCGACGCACGGTCGTCGCGCTCGAAGGGGCTGCGGCTGGAAAGGAGGGTGTACAGCGTCGCCCCGAGGCTCCAGACCTCGCTGGGTACCGAGCCCGACACCTTCTCCTGCAGCACCTCGGGGGCGCTCCACGGGATCGACATCGCGATGGTCTCGGAGTCGCCCTCGTCGAGCACCGCGGCCGCGATGCCGAAGTCGGCGAGCACCGGCGCACCGAGCGAGTTGATGAGCACGTTCGAGGGCTTGATGTCGCGATGCAGCAGCCCCGCCCGGTGCACGGTCTCGAGCGCGCCGGCGATGCGCACGCCGATATCGAGCACCTCGGCGAGCGGCAGCGGTGCCTTCTTGTAGCGGGCGCTCATCGTGTCGGGGCAGTACTCCATCGCGAAGTACGGGCGCCCGTCCGACGAGATCGACGCCTGATAGATCGTGACGATCGACGGATGCGCGCTGAGGCGGGCGGAGATGTCGGCCTCGACGTTGAACGCGCGCAGCACGTCGGAGTTCACGGCATCCGCCAGCAGCACCTTCACCGCGGCGACGCGGCGGGGCATGTCCTGCTCGTAGAGGAAGACGTCGGCGAATCCACCGGAGCCCAGCGGGCGCACGTAGCTGTAGCCCGACAGCACCGGAGGCGTGGAGGCAATCCGCTTCGCCACTCGCCCTCCCCCGGGAATTGTCATCGACGGGGGTCGCATCGAAAGCGCCGCGGCACGAGCGCACCGCGGGTTCCCCCGCGCACGAGTATAACCGCGACCGGCGACGCGCTCAGGCGCGCCAGCATCCCTCGATGTGATCGTCGACCATTCCCGCCGACTGCATCAGCGCGTACATGGTCGTCGCGCCGACGAAGCGGAACCCCCGCTTGCGCAGTTCCTTGCTCATCGCGGTCGACTCCGCGGTCACCGCCGGCACATCGGCGAACGACGCCGGGCGCGTGTCGGATGCCGGCGGCGCGAACGACCACATCAGCTCGTCGAGCTCGCCCTCGGCCATGTCGCGCACGAGTTGCGCATTGCCGATCGTCGCCAGGATCTTCGCCCGGTTACGGATGATGCCGGCGTCGCCCATCAGGCGCTCGACGTCGTCGTCGCCGAACTCCGCGACGACCGCCGGGTCGAACCCTGCGAACACCTCGCGGAATCGCGGGCGCTTGCGCAGGATCGTGATCCACGACAGACCGGCTTGGAAGCCCTCGAGCGCCATCTTCTCGAAGAGGGCCCGATTGCCGTGCAACGGGGTGCCCCACTCCTCGTCGTGATAGCGGCGGTACTCGGCGTCGTCACCCACCCAGCCGCAGCGCGCGCGTTCGTCGGGACCGGTGATCAACGAGCTCATGCCCCCACGCTAGCGGCGGGCACCGACACGGCCCCTCGCGGTGGGGCGCTTCGACAGGCTCAGCGACCCAAAGCACTGGGTCCCTGAGCTTGTCGAAGGGCCCACCCCGCGGACCTCAGGCGGCGAAGGTGGAGGCGTCGATCACGAAGCGGTAGCGCACGTCCGACGCGAGCACGCGCTCGTAGGCGGCGTTGATGTCGGATGCCGGGATCACCTCGATCTCGGCGGCGATGCCCTTCTCGGCGCAGAAGTCGAGCATCTCCTGCGTCTCGCGGATGCCGCCGATGTTGGAGCCGGAGATCGACTTGCGTCCGCCGATGAGCGATCCGACGAACAGGGGAAGCGCATCGGACGGCATCCCCACGCACACCATCGCCCCGTCGACGTCGAGCATTCCCAGGTACGATCGCAGATCGATCGGCGCGCTGACCGTATTGAGGATCATGTCGAACGAGCCGCGCAGCGAGCGGAACGTGTCGTCGTCGCTCGTCGCGTAATAGTGGTCGGCGCCCAGGCGCAGACCGTCGTCCTTCTTGCTCAGCGTCTGGGAGAGAACGGTGACCTCCGCTCCGAGCGCGTGAGCGATCTGCACGCCCATGTGGCCGAGCCCGCCGAGACCCACGACCGCCACCCGCGAATCCGGCCCGACCTCCGCGTGCCGCAGGGGCGAGTAGGTCGTGATGCCCGCGCACAGCAGGGGCGCGGCGACATCGAGCGCGAGCGCATCCGGGATCCTCACGACGAAGCCCTCCGTCACGACGACCTTCTCGGAGTAGCCGCCCTGCGTGATCGTGCCGTCGCGGTCGACGCTGCCGTAGGTGAAGACGGCGCCGTTGCGGCAGAACTGCTCCTCGCCGCGCCGGCACTGGTCGCACTCCCCACAGGAGTTGACCATGCAGCCGACACCGACGCGGTCGCCGACCGCGTGCTTCGTGACCTCGGCACCGATGGCCGCGACCGTGCCGGTGATCTCGTGTCCCGGCGCGAGAGGGTACTCGCGGGCACCCCAGTCGCCCCGCACCGTGTGGATGTCGGAATGGCAGATGCCGGCGAAGGCGACATCGATCAGAACATCGTGGGGGCCGAGCTCTCGCCGCTCGATCGTCGTCTTCTCGAGGGGAGCGGCTTCGGAGGGGGCGGCATAGGCGTTCACGCGGGTCATGCACACGACGTTACCCGCGCCGCCTGTCCCCTCTTCTCAGAGTCGCGTCTTCTCAGAGTCGCGGACCGCGGATCGCCGTCATCAGCAGACGCACGCCGAAGCCGGTCACGGCCACGCCGACGATCGCGCAGAAGACCATGGGCGGCCAGGCCCAGATCTCGGTATTGCGCCAGGGGATCGTGTCGGTCAGCACCCACTCGACCCGGATGCCGACGGCCACCACGGCGACGAGGAAGACCGCGCCGAACAGGATCACCACGGTGCAGGCGAGCACTCGCCCGGCCCGTGACGGCGCCGGGAGCGGGGCGTCGTCGTCGGGCGTGCCGTCATCGAGTGACGAATAGTCGACCTCGCGACGGAAGTACCGCCAGAGAAAGCTCATGCCGACGATTATCCCGTCTTCCGCGCAACGGCCCCGAGTCGATACGGTGAGCACGAGACTCTGGAGGGGAAGTCCCATGTACCGATCGTCCGCGCTCGCGCGTGTCCTGACCGTCATCGTCGCCGTGGTTCTCGCGCCCGTCGGCGCCGGACTCCTCGCCGGAGGGGGCCGGGTCTGGATGTCCTCGGTCTTCCAATACGCCCGTGAGCTCGACCTCGCGGAGCTGGCCGGACCGACCGCACTGCAGGTCCTCGGCATCCTGCTGCTCGTCGCCGTGGTGATCACGGGGATCTGGAGCTCGGCGGGTCTCATCGCGGTCGGCGTGCTCTCCCTCGCACCGATCGTCTTCGCGATGTTCCCGGCCGCGCTGATCACCTCGCAGCGCGCGGTCCGCCTCCCCCTCGAGTGGACCGACGGCATCATCTACGGCGTGCCGCTCGTGCTCTTCCCCGCGCTCGGAACGATGGGGGTGGTCCTGGCCCTCGCGCGTCGACGCCCCGAGACCAAGGGTGCGGGCCTCGGCATCGTCGGCGGCATCCTCGCCCCCGTCCTGCTCGCTTTCGGCGCGGGACTCCTCGCCTGGGGGATCGGAACCGGGATGCTGTACGCCTACCAGCGCTTCGAGATGGCCGTGCAGCCCGTCGCCGTGGCCTCGGTGCTCGGTGGGGTGATCCTCGTGGTGATCGGGATCGCGGTGACGCGCTGGTCGCCGTTCGCGCTCCTGCTGCCCGCGCTCGCGCTTCTCGTGGTCAACGCGCTTGTGCTTCTCCCTGACGTGTTCTTCCCTGCGCTGTTCCAGTTGCCGCGGGAGATCAGCAGCACGCTCCCGGCCCTTCTGCTCTTCGGCACCGGCACGGCAGTGGCTTTCTTGTACCTCTCTTATACGTTCGTGCTGCAACGGGTTCGCTCGCGGGCGCAGCAGACCCCGGCAGCCCCGGTCGCGGCTTCGTCGTCCGGGCAGCTCCCGGGTCAGCATCCGATCTACCCGCCGTCGCCCGCACAGTACTTCCCGGGCACGGGGATGGGTCCTGCGGCGCACTCCCCGGCGATTCCGACCTACCCGCCCGCCCCGGGCACCGGTCCGACCCGTTCATAACTCCGGAGAATCGGCGAAAAGGGCCCGATCACGCCGATCGGGCCCTTTTCCATGCAGTTCCTCCGGAGTTGTGAACCCCGGCTCAGTGCTTCTTCGCGGCGCGCAGCGCCTTCTCCTGGATCGGAGCCTCGCCCGAGGCTGCGAGGTCGGCGTAGTACGCGCGGGCCTCGTCCTGCCGGGCCTTCTCCGCACCCGAGGCGATCGGTGCGCGCACGTGCTCGGGCTCGTAGCCGAACGCGTTCACGAGGTCGAGCGCGTGCGGCCGCAGGCGGGCGCAGAGCCGGTCGATGTAGCTCGACACCGCCGCCGCGCGCTGCATCGACAGACGCCCGTTGATCAGGTGCCAAGCGAGGTGCTTCTCGATGAGCTGCAGACCGAAGAGGTCGCGCAGCCACGTGAGCACGGCCTTCGTCTGCTCGTCGTCGACGGTGTGCACGGCATCCGTGAACGCCTCCCACTGCAGCAGCTCACCGTGAGCGCGGGCCGCTTCGATGAGCTCGGCCTGGTTCTCGTTGAACAGGCGGGCGCCGAGCGCCTTGTCCTTCGCACCGGGACGCAGCCGGTTCGCGATGTCGGCGACCATCTGCTGCACGCGCTCGGTGAGCAACTGGTGCTGCTGCTCCTCGCGCAGACCGTTCTCGACCGACCGAGAGACCTGTCCGAGGTCGGCGACCGACTGACCGAACTGGCGCAGTCCCGCACCGTGGAAGAGCTTGCCGGCGGTCATCCCCACCGCGTACTTGGCGAGGGCAGCGGCATCCTTGCCCTTGAACTGGCTCGCGTAGTCGGTGAGCAGGCGCTTGCCGACGAGCTGCAGCAGCACGTTGTTGTCGCCCTCGAAGGTGACGTAGATGTCGAGGTCGGCGCGCAGTCCGACGAGACGGTTCTCGAACATGAAGCCCGCACCGCCGCACGCCTCGCGCGCCTCCTGCAGCGTGTCGAGCGCATGCCAGGTCGACAGCGGCTTGAGCGCCGCGGCGAGGGTCTCGAGGTCTTCGCGGTCGTCGGGGGTGTCGGTGCGCCCCGAGAAGACGCCGTCGAACTTCCGCAGGAACTCGTCGTGCGCGAAGATCTGCGCGTAGGTCGTGGCCAGGCGCGGCAGCAGGCGGCGCTGGTGCTTGCCGTAGTCGAGCAGCACGACCTCCTGCCCGTCGACGCCGTCGAACTGGCGGCGCTGGGTCGCATACGTGATCGCGATGTGCAGGCCGAGGGCGGATGCCCAGGATGCCGCACCGTCGAGCGAGACGCGCCCCTGCACGAGGGTGCCGAGCATCGTGAAGAAGCGACGACCGGGGCTGTCGATGGCGCTGGTGTAGGTGCCGTCGGCGGCGACGTCGCCGTACTTGTTGAGCAGGTTGGTGCGCGGGATGCGCACCTGATCGAAGCTCAGGCGCCCGTTGTCGATGCCGTTGAGTCCGCCCTTGAGTCCGTCGTCCTCACGGCCGATGCCGGGGAGATCGACGCCGTCGTCTCCGCGCAGCGGCACGTAGAAGCAGTGCACGCCGTGGTTCACACCGTTCGTGATGAGCTGCGCGAACACGGTCGCGGCGATGCCGTGCAGACCCGCGTTGCCGAGGTACTCCTTCGTCGCCCCGCGGAACGGGGTGTGGATGACGAACTCCTCGGTCGCGGGGTCGTAGGTCGCGGTGGTGCCGACCGCGGCGACGTCCGATCCGTGGCCGATCTCGGTCATCGCGAACGCGCCGGGGATCGAGAGGTCCATGATGCCGGGCAGCCACTTCTCGTGGTGCTCCTGCGTGCCGAGCTGCAGCACGGCCGATCCGAAGAGGCCCCACTGCACACCCGACTTGATCTGCAGGCTGGGATCGGCGACGACGAGCTCTTCGAAGCTCGCGATGTTGGCGCCGTTGTTCTCCTCGCCGCCGAGCGACTTCGGGAACGCTCGGTGCACGGCCTTCTTCTCGACGAGCAGGTGCAGCTGGCTGAGCACGCGCTCGCGGTGCTCGTCCTTACCGAGGTCGTCCTGCCGCCAGAAGGCGGAGTCCTTGATCATCTCGCGGGCCTCGCGGCGGGTGTCGCCCCAGGTCCCCAGCAGGAGATCGTTGACGCGGGCGACATCGATGGCGGGGCTGGTGGCCTCGACGATCGGGGTCTTCGTGGTGCGGACGGCGGCGTCGACCATGAGCATTCCTCTCGGAGAAGAAGGTGGAGTGCTCTTATCGTAGAACTCCGACAACTTCGGGCGAAGTCACCTGTACATCCTCTCCAACGCCCTGTCGGGATGTGCCCGCGTCGGGTTGTCGGTTGCTCACAGTCCGGCGTCGCTTCCACCTCCGCACGACCCAGAGCTGCACCTTGCGCCAGGTCACGTCGCGCACGAAGATCATGTCGCTGAAGATCATCACGAGCGAGAAGAACGGCAGCGACATCAGGATGCCGATGCCGGCGTGCATGCCCGTGATCGCGATCAGTCCGAAGATGCGCGTCCAGCGGTTGAGGAGCGTCAGCGGGAAGAGCAGTTGCATGTAGACGCTCAGCCACGAGGCGATGAAGATCGCCGGGGTCACGTGCCAGGCGATCTCGTTGAGCCAGGGGAACAGGATGAACTGCTCGAGACGCAACGGGTAGTAGGCGGCGATGCCCTCGGTCCACATCGACCCCTGCAGCTTCCACAGTGCGCTGGTGATGTAGACGATGCACAGCTGCGCGCCGATGAGGATGACGGCGACGTTGTTCGACAGCACCGGCACCCAGCGCGGCAGCATGTGGCCGCGGAACGAGAGCGGATGCTCGTCACGGGTCACCCGTCGACGGCGCGCATCGAGCGACCAGCGCCGCGACGTGTCGGCGAGCAGGAGGAAGAGGAGCATCACCCGGAACGTCTGGTAGTGCCCGGTGTTGAGCACGAGCGGGTTCGTCGACGCGTAGCCGAGCCACAGCACGACGAAGAGCGGCGCGATGATGCGCATCCGCCAGCCCAGCAGGTAGGCGACCGCGACCGCGAGCAGCAGGGCGAGCTTGAGGTAGGTGAACCAGTCCGGATCGCTGCGCGAGAACAGGATCGAGATCGGCCAGATGTAGGTGTTCACCCCGCTCGGTCGATACAGCGACTCTCCCCAGCGCGATCCTTCACCGAAGGTATAGGAGTAGTCCGGCAGATAGAGCAGGATGCTGACGATCGTGAGTCCCGCGAAACCGATGCGCATCACGGCGAGGCCGTAGGTGGCGTGCCGGCGATCGAGCAGCCAGTGGAGCAACGAGTCCCAGAGTCGGGTGACCGTGTTCATTCGGCATCCTCCTCGTCGCCGGTCAGCGAGCCGGTCACGCCGGCCGCTTCGGCCCAGTGCAGGAACGTGCGCGCGAACGCGTCTTCGCTCTGCTGCGACCAGTCGAGCACGGGGCGCCAGCCCAGCTGCGTATAAGAGGAGTCGGGGCGGACGGCATCCGGGTCGTTGCGGTCGTCCCACCGGATCACCGGACTGTAGACCGACCGGGTCTGCACGGCGAGGATCTCGCCGTCGTCGCCCCAGAGTGCGCGCGCCGCCTGCGTCGCGTACGACGTCGTGTAGTTCGTGGCGCGGATGAAGGAACGCACATCACCCGCGTTCGCATCGTCGGCCGCGAGCAGAGCCTCGTTCAGTTCGGCCAGGTCAGGGCTCGTGTGGAAGTTCTCCTCTACGACCGCCTTCTGCGCCTCGGTGAGCTTGCCGAACGAGGTCATGAGCTGCTCCGCACCGATCACCGTGAGCTGCTTGCGCAGCACGCGGCGGTACGGTTCGGCGAGTTCGATGGCCGTGACGTCGACCCACTTCGTCTCGACCCGCTCGCCGTCCGGCGTCTCGACCCACGCCCGCACCCAGAGGTTGCGGTCGGCGCTGGCCGGGTCGGGGGCGAAGATCCGGTAGTCCTGCACGAAGTAGGGCCGGATCCAGGCATCCGCCGCCCGACCGGGGAGCGCCTCGTATTTGACCTCCGTCGACGGGACGTTGAACACGGCGGTGAGAGCGATGTGCACCGCCGCCAGGAGGAGCGCTGCCGCGCTGGCGACCTTCGCCGCCTTCGGAATCGGCTGCGCTCTCGTCGACGTGTGGGTCATCTGCGTCCTCTGCTCGGCCTGCTGCGGAGACGTACGGCGGCACCCGAGCCGGGGGATCCCGGGTGCCGCCGATCGTGATCGGTCACGTCTTCGACGTCACCGACATCCGCCTCCTCCGCGCGCCGGCCGCGAGGGCCGCACCGGCCAACAGGAACGCCAGGCCCCAGACCAGCGACGGTCCGGATTCCGCACCCGTGGTCGCCAGACCCGACGGGGTCACTCGGAACTGGATGGAGACCGATCCGGACTCCGCTCCGGTGAGCGTCACGGTGTGGATGCCGAGATCCTGCGTTGCCGGGATCGTCCAGGTGAACGTCACCTGGCCGGCCGCGTTCGCGACCTGCGTGCCGAGGTTGAGCGGCGCGGACTGCATGACGCCCGTCACCACCTCACCCGGCCGGAACCCGGTTCCCGTCGCGGACTGGGACTCGCCCTGTGCGCGCTGCGGGTAGAGGATCGTGATCCCGAGCTCGGAACCCGGATCGGTTCCGGTGTCCGTGCCCGTGTCGGTTCCGGTGTCCGTGCCCGTGTCGGTGTCCGTACCCGTGTCCGTGTCGGTGCCGGGGTCAGCGCCCGGATCCGTGTCGGTGTCGGTTCCCGGATCCGTGTCCGTAGCGGTGTCCGTGTCCGTACCCGTGTCCGTGTCCGTACCCGTGTCGGTATCCGTACCCGTGTCCGTGTCCGTACCCGTGTCGGTGTCCGTACCCGTGTCCGTGTCCGTACCGGTGTCGGTGTCCGTACCCGTGTCCGTGTCCGTGTCCGTACCGGTGTCCGTGTCCGTACCCGTGTCGGTATCCGTACCCGTGTCGGTATCCGTGTCCGTACCCGGATCGGCACCCGTGTCGGTTCCCGGATCGGTGTCCGTACCGGTGTCGGTATCCGTACCCGTGTCGGTGTCCGTACCCGTGTCCGTGTCCGTACCCGTGTCGGTATCCGTACCCGTGTCCGTACCCGTGTCCGTACCGGTGTCCGTGTCCGTACCCGTGTCGGTATCCGTACCCGTGTCGGTATCCGTGTCCGTACCCGGATCGGCACCCGTGTCGGTTCCCGGATCGGTGTCCGTATCCGTACCCGTGTCGGTGTCCGTACCCGTGTCCGTGTCCGTACCCGTGTCCGTGTCCGTACCCGTGTCCGTGTCCGTACCCGTGTCGGTATCCGTACCCGTGTCGGTATCCGTGTCCGTACCCGGATCGGTACCCGTGTCGGTTCCCGGATCGGTGTCCGTACCGGTGTCGGTATCCGTACCCGTGTCCGTGTCCGTACCCGTGTCCGTGTCCGTACCCGTGTCGGTGTCCGTACCCGTGTCCGTATCCGTACCCGGATCGGTGTCCGTACCCGTGTCCGTGTCCGTACCCGTGTCCGTGTCCGTACCCGTGTCCGTGTCCGTACCCGTGTCCGTGTCCGTACCCGTATCCGTGTCCGTACCCGTGTCCGTACCCGTGTCGGTATCGGTACCCGTATCCGTGTCCGTACCCGGATCGGTGTCCGTGTCCGTACCCGGGTCCGTCACCGGATCGGTGTCGGTTCCGGTGGCCTCGACCACGAGGTCGGCCTCCACGGTGTTGCCGTTCACGTCCTCGCCGACCACTGTGTAGTCACCCGGCTCGGCCGTTCCCGGAACCGTGAGCTGCGTCCCCGCGGGCACCACGCCGTTCCCGTCGGTCGTGACGGTCACCGGAGCACCCACGGGGTCGCCTGCCGCATCCTCGATCTGGAACGTGACGTCGGTGAGCGGCGGCCACCCGTCGGAGGTGATGTCGGTCACCGCTCCCGGCGCGACCGGGCTGGTCACGTCGAGCGTCGGCGCGAACGCCTCCACCGTCACGTCTCCCTCACCCGTGTTGCCGTTCTCGTCGGTACCGACGACCGTGAAGGTGCCGGGGTCGGCATCGGCCGGAACCGTGATCGTCGTTCCGGGCGGAACGTCGCCGTTCTCGTCGGTCGTGACGATGACGGGCTCGCCCACGGGGTCGCCGTTCTCGTCTTCGAGCTGGAACGTGACCTCCGTCAGCGGCGGCCACCCACCCGACGTGATCGTCGTGGGCTGCCCCGGCTTCACCGGCCCCGAGAGCTCGACGGTCGGGGCCCAGGCCTCCACCGTCACATCCCCCTCACCCGTGTTGCCATCGGCATCCGTACCGACCACCGTGAAAGTGCCCGGATCCGCATCGGCCGGAACCGTCAGCGTCGTCCCCGCGGGGATGTTGCCATCGGCATCCGCCTCGACCGTGATCGGGTCACCGACCGGGTTGCCATCGGCATCCTCCAGCTGGAACGTGATGCTCGCCAGCGGCGGCCACCCACCCGACGTGATCGTCGTGGGCTGGCCCGGCTTCACCGGACCCGAGAGCTCGACGGTCGGCGTCCACGGCTCCACCGTCACATCCCCCTCACCCGTGTTGCCATCGGCATCCGTGCCGACCACCGTCAGTGTGCCGGGATCGGTGCCGACCGGAACGGTCAGGACCGTGTCAGCGGGGATGTTGCCATCGGCATCCGCCTCGACCGTGATCGGGTCACCGACCGGGTTGCCATCGGCATCCTCCAGCTGGAACGTGATGCTCGCCAGCGGCGGCCACCCACCCGAGGTGATCGTCGTGGGCTGGCCCGGCTTCACCGGACCCGAGAGCTCGACGGTCGGCGTCCACGGCTCCACCGTGACCGTCGCTTCCGCGGTGATCCCTTCGACGCCAGTACCGACGACCGTGTAGTCGCCCGGCTCCGTGCCGACGGGAACCGTGAGCACGGTCCCTGCGGGCACGTTGCCCTCGGCATCCGTCGTGACCGTCACCGGTGCACCGACGGGCTCACCCTCGCCGTCTTCCAGCTGGAACGTCACCGACGTCGCCGGCGGCCATCCAACCGAGGTGATCGTCGTCGCCTGACCCGGCTTCACCGGACCCGACGCCTCGACGGTCGGGGTCCACGGAGCCACCACGAGCGGCCCCTCGGCCGTATCGCCCTCGCCCTCACCGACGACGACGTAGTCGCCCGGGTCGGTCGAGATCGGGACCGTGAGGGTTGTGCCGGCCGGGATGTTGCCGTCGATGTCGGTCGTCACCGTGACCGGGTCGCCGACGGGATCGCCGGCCTCGGTCTCGATCTGGAACGTGACGTCGACCTCGGCGGGCCACCCGCCCGAGGCGATCGTGGTCGTCTGGCCCGGCTTCACCGGACCGGATGCCGTCAACTGCGGCGTGCCCGGAACGGCGAGCACCGTGACGGTGCCCTCCGCCGTGTTTCCGAACTCGTCCTCACCGGCGACCGTGTAGTCGCCGATCGCGGAGCCGGCCGGAACCGTCAGCGTCGTGCCCGCGGGGATGTTGCCGTCCTCGTCGGTCGTCACCGTCACCGGGGTGCCGACAGCGGCGCCGGTGGGGTCTTCGAGTTCGAAGGTGACCTCGGCCTCGGCGGGCCAGCCGCCCGAGGTGAGCGTCGTGGATTCTCCGACCGTGATCGGACCGGTCGCCGAGACCGTCGGCGTGTAGGCCTCGACCACCAGCGGCGCTTCGACCGTCTGATCACCGGCGGATGCCGTGATCGTGTAGTCGCCGGCTGCCGACGTGGGCGGAACCGTCAGCGTCGTTCCGGCGGGGAAGTCTCCGTCGCCGTTCGTCGTCACACTGATCGGATCACCGACCGCCGTTCCCTCCGCATCGGCGAGCTGGACGCTCACGGCGGTGTTCGCCGGCCAACCGCTGGAGGTCAGCGTGGTGGGCTGTCCCGGTTTCACCGGACTCGTCGCCTCGAGCAGAGGAGCGAGCGCGTTCGGCCCCGCTTCGGCTCGAGCGAGCACGAGCGTGCCCACCCCGCCTCCGCCGGCGATCGCGCCGACCGTGAGGACGAACGCCTCCTGGCTGTAGATCGGGCCGTTGTCGGGCTGCACGTTACCGCGGAGCGAGACGACGCCGTTGAGCAGGCTGACCGCCGGGGCGATCGCGGTGACGATCCCCGTAACCGCCGTTGTCACGGTGGGCACGACGGTGTTGACGACACCACCCGGTCCGAGCAGCACGGTGTTGATCGGCCCTGCGAGAGCTGCGACGAGCGTGCCGAGGGCGATCGGGACGTTCGCTCCCGCCACCTTGACCGTGATCGTGGCCGCCGGAGCGGGCGATCCCGGAGCGCCGGTGATGCTGCCGAGGGTCTGGTTCGTCACCGCGATCACGACGCCGGTTCCGAGGTCGATCGGCGTCGTGGAGCAGGTGGCGCCGGTGCCCACGACGCAGACGGTGCCAGAGATGTTCAGGACCGCGGCATTGAGCGTGGTGGTGAGCGTCGTGCGCACGAGCTCGGGAACCGTGCCGAGCACGTTCCCGACGCGGGTGATCAGGTTGTTGAGCACTTCCGCCGAGAGCACTTCCTCATCGACCTCGAGGCTGTTGAGTCCCCGGCCGGTCGTGTCCTCCAGCAACTCATCGAGATCGGCCGAAACGACTCCTGTTCGCAGGTTGACCGTCACCACGTCATCGCCGATGGGCGTGTCGAGGAGGGTGTTCAGCGCCTGATTCACCTGGGTGGTGATGGTGATGTTCAGGTTCGGGTTGCCGAGAATCGGCGCCAACGCAGCGTTGAGGCCCGCGATCGCACCCGCCAGGAGGCCGTTCGGTCCGGTGAGCGTGCCCACGGCCGTGTCGACGGTCGAGGCGACACCGCCGGTACCGACGAGCGTGTTCGTCAGCCCGGCCACCGCGGGAAGTTGGAGCGTCACCGTTCCTCCGGCGACGTTGTAGTCGCGGGAGACGGTCCCATCGCCCGCAAGAGAAACCTCGGAGCTGATCGCCCCGAGCGAGACGTCGAGGTCTCCGACGACGCTCGTCACCGTCGAGCCCAGCAGCCCCTGCAGATTGAGCGAGGCATTCGCCGGGTAGGCACCGGCGCCCGTGGTATCGACTACGCCGTTGTCCGCGACTGCCCCGGTCGCGGCGCGACTCGAGCCATCGGGATTCGAGGCGGAGTACTGGTTCGCCGCACCGAGCGTGAGGAAGTTCGAGAGCGCCGGCACGCTGAGACCACCCGGGACGCTGACACTCAGCGCGTTGAGCGCCGTGATGTCGAGGCCTCCGGTGTCGACGACGGGTTCACCCGTCGAGCCGTCGTTGGTCGTCTGCACCCCTTGCAGCGCCACGACGTCGTCGAGCGGTAGTCCGCCGAGCAGAAGACTGCCCGTGAGGAATCGCGAACTGGAGGCAGAATCGTCCCCTGGAGCTGCCACCGCCGCTGTCGGGGCGATGACGCTCCCGACCACCACTGCACTGATTGCTGCTACTGCGAGGATCCTGCTTTTGGGCAGAGTCCTCCTTCGTGTACTGCTCATTTGCCCTCCCGTGATGTCGAACGAAGTTCGTCGTCACTAGGCCCCCCCAGGAACCGGCTTCTTTACCGGTCAGGCGCAAGTAAGAGTGTTTCTACGGGAGATTTCGATGGTTGTCTAGGCGTTCAGTGAATTCCATTTCGAGAATATTCGGGGTCGCGAAACGTCGTTGTGCGCCCCGTGTCATCGACGGAGACGCTGGTGGAGAGGATCAGTTGGCGGCGATGACCGAGAGCACGGCGTCGCCGTAGTCATCGCGCTTCTTCGCTCCGATACCGCTGATGCCATCGAGGTCGGCGAGGCTCGCCGGGCGGTTCTCCGTGAGGGCTCGAAGCGTGGCGTCACTGAACACCATGTACGCGGGTCTGCCCAGTTCACGAGCGGTTTCCGCACGCCAGATCCGGAGGGCTTCGAAGAGTGGCCGGTCGTCGGCATCCACCGAATCCGCGGCCGTCGCTTTGCGCGCGCGCGTAGTCGTCGCACGCCCGATCGTGTCTTTGCGCAGGGGCACGGCGGTCTCGCCGCGCAGCACTCCGGCGGCCTGCTCGCCGGGTGCGAGGGTGCCATATTCCCCTTGCGCCATGAGAATGCTTCGGGCAAGAAGTTGGCGAACCACACTGCGCCAATCCTGATCCGAGAGATCGGACCCGATGCCGTAGGTGGCGAGCTTGTCGTGGCCCTGCTGACGGATGCGTTCGGTCGACGCTCCCCGGAGGATGTCGATCAGGTGCCCCGCGCCGAAGGCTTGGTTGCGCTCGCGCTTGAGGCGCACGATCGTCGAGAGCAGCTTCTGGGCGGGGACGAGTCCGTCGAAGGTCTCGGTGTCTTCGAGGCAGGTGTCGCAGTTGCCGCAGGGCTGCGACTCCTGGCCGAAGTAGCCGAGCAGGTTCTGCCGGCGGCACTCGACCGTTTCGCACAGGGCTAGCATCGCGTCGAGGTGCTGTCCCATGCGCATCTTGAAGGTGCGGTCGCCGGGGCTCTGGTCGATCAGGCGCCGCTGCTGCACGACATCGCCCAGGCCGTAGGCCATCCAGGCGACGGACGGCTCGCCGTCGCGCCCCGCCCGGCCCGTCTCCTGGTAGTAGCCCTCGACCGACTTGGGCAGGTCGATATGAGCGACGAAACGCACATCGGGCTTGTCGATGCCCATGCCGAAAGCGATCGTCGCCACCATGACGACGCCGTCTTCGCGCAGGAACCGCGACTGGTTGGCGGCCCGCACCTCGGCGGGGAGGCCCGCGTGGTACGGCAGGGCGTCGAGGCCCTGCGCGGCGAGATACGTGGCGGTCTGCTCGACCGACTTGCGGCTGAGCGCGTAGACGATTCCCGCGGGACCGGTGGCCGCGCCTTCGGCGGACTCCTGCGACTTGATGAAGGCGACGAGCTGCTTGCGCGGGTCGACCTTCGGCACGATCCGGTACTGGATGTTCGGGCGATCGAAACTGGCGACGAAGTGCTGCGCGGTACCGAGCTGAAGACGCTCCGTGATCTCCTGGTGTGTGGCGCGGGTGGCGGTGGCCGTGAGCGCCATGCGCGGAACCCCGGGGAACCGCTCGCCCAGGTCGCCCAGCGCGAGGTAGTCGGGGCGGAAATCGTGCCCCCACTGCGACACGCAGTGCGCCTCGTCGATCGCGATCACGCTGAGGGTGCCGCGCTGGAGGAGCGCCGTGGTCTGCGCGTTCGACAGACGCTCGGGGGCGACGTAGATGACGTCGAGCTCACCCGCGATGTAGGAGCGCTCGACCTCTGCACGCTCCTGCGGCGACTGCGTGGAGTTGAGGTAGGCGGCGTTGACGCCGTTGGCACGCAGCGCGTCGACCTGGTCGTGCATGAGAGCGATGAGCGGACTCACGACGAGTCCGGTGCCCTCGCGCACGAGCGCGGGAACTTGATACGTGATGCTCTTGCCGCCACCCGTGGGCATCAGCACCACCGCGTCGCCGCCGGCGATCACCTGATCGACGATCGCGGCCTGGTCGCCGCGGAAATCGTCGTAGCCGAAGACCGTGTGCAAGGCCTCGCGCGCGGTCGCGTATCGGCTCGGCGTGGCGCGGCGGGTGACGGGTGCGCTGCTCGGCCGCGGTGCGGATGCCGTCGACACCGGGGTCGTGGGGCCGGGGCCCCAGTCGAGGGGCGGCTCGAAACCGGCGCCCTGCGGCTCCCAGTCCATCGGCTCGGGCGGGGCGCTGGGCTCCCACCCGTCGTCGTAGGGCTCGTCGGCGTACGGCAGGTCCGCGTACGGGTCACGGGGAGTCTGCGGCATCCCTCCAGCGTAACGACCCCCGCCGACGCCGGCCCGCCCCTCTCCACAGGTCCGTCACCGGGCGGGCGCCGCCGTATCGGAGGAGATCTCACGCAACGCAGGAGCGTTTCCCCGTTTCCGTCCTGCAGAACGTGAGATCTCCTCCGGAGCATGCGCCGTATCCCCACACCCTGAGAGGTCAGAACACGCCGCCACGGCCCCGGGGCGCGCGGCGTGTTCTGACCCCTCACCGGGTGAGCCGCGCTCCCCCCGCGCGGGCGTAGGTTTGAACCAGACGCCCGAAGGAGCATCCGATGACCGACATCACCGTCACCCGCAACGACGACGACTCGCGCTACGAGATCCGCACCGGAGACCTGCTCGCCGGCTTCGCCGCGTTCGAGACGAAGCACGGCCAGATCCGGTTCACGCACACCGAGATCGACCCCGCGTTCCAGGGGCAGGGGCTGGCAGGCAAGCTCGCGAAGGCCGCGCTGACGGATGCCGCGGCGAGCGGCGACGCGATCGTGCCGCTGTGCCCCTACATCGCCTCCTACCTCGAGACGCACGAGATCCCGGGCGCCGAGATCCGCTGGCCGAAGCGACCGGGCGCATGATCGGCGAGCGGCGCATCGTCCTCGAACCCCGCGAGGTTCCCCTCGGCGGAGTCCGGGGCATGAACGTGCTGCGTGCGCTGCCCCACCGCAACCTGCCGACCATCGGCGCGTGGTGCTTCCTCGACCGCTTCGGCCCCGCCGACACCCGCATGCGCGTCGAGCCCCACCCGCACATCGGCCTGCAGACCGTGACCTGGCCGCTCGTCGGCGAGATCCGCCACCGCGACTCTCTCGGCAGCGATGCCGACCTGCGCCGCGGGCAGCTCAACCTCATGACGGCGGGCAACGGCATCTCGCACTCCGAGTACTCGATCGGCGACGACCCGATCCCCCTCGACGCCCTGCAGTTCTGGGTGGTGCTGCCGGAGTCCGCGCGGCACGGGGCCGCCGGCTTCGAACGCCACACCGAACTGCCCGGCCTGTCTCTTCCCGCCGAACAGGGAGCGGATGCCTCCGCCACCGTCGTTCTCGGCGAGTTCGCCGGCGTCCGTTCACCGGCGACCGTGCACACCCCGATCGTCGGCGCCGAGATCGTCGTGCCCGCGGGAGCCCGCGTGCGGCTGCCGCTGCGCCCCGAGTGGGAGCACGCCGTGATGCTCGTCGAGGGCGATGCGCAGGTGGCGGAGCATCCGCTCTCCCTCAACGACACCCTCTATCTGGGCGACTCCCGCGACACGGTCACGGTCGAGAGCGCAGAGGGCGCTCTGCTGTTCGTGCTCGGCGGCGAGCCCTTCGAAGACGAGATCGTCATGTGGTGGAACTTCGCGGGCCGCTCGCACGACGAGATCGCCGAGGCGCGCGAGGAGTGGGAGGCGGCATCCGCCCGCTTCGGAGAGGTCGAGGGGCACGACGTACGCATCCCAGCTCCTCCGCTGCCGCCCGTGCGCCTGATGCCCCGCAGCCGCAAGCTCTGACGCCCGCGGCATCCGTCACCCGCGCTCGGGGGTGTGCACGCGGGCGAGGAATCGGTCGGTGCGGGGCGAGGGCCCGCGCGGATCGAGCACCGACACGACGACCGTGACGACGACGGCGAGCGGGATCGTCCACGCGGCCGGCTGCGCGAGATACGGTGCGGCGATTCCGACCCCGTCGATCGCCGCGTGCACGAGCAACGCGAGCCCGCACGCGACCCCGCCGCTCACCATGCCGGCCACGGCCCCGCGCGCGGTGAGCCCGCGCCACCAGACCCCCAGCAGCACGACCGGTGACAGCGTGGATGCCGCGACGACGAACACCACGCCGACGCTCGCGACCAACCCCGCCGGCACCGTGAGCAGCGCGATCGCGAGGGGCACCAGCGCGCACAGCAGCGCCGAGACGCGGAACGAGCGCACCGAGCCCGAGAAGACGTCCTGGCTGATCACCCCGGCGAGCGACACGACGAGTCCCGCCGACGTCGCGAGGAATGCCGCGAAGGCCCCGGCGACGATGAGGGCCGTCAGCAGCTCGCCGATGATGCCGGGGAACACCCGCGACGGCAGCTGCAGCACGACGGTGTCGGCGAGACCCGGCACCGCGAGGTCGGGCGCGGCGATGCGCGCCAGCAGTCCCATGCCGCTCGAGACCGCGTAGAACGCGCTCACCATCGCGATCACGATCACGGTGGTGCGGCGCGCCGAGACGCCGGTCGGGCTCGTGTAGAAGCGCACGAGCACGTGCGGCAGCCCCATCGTGCCCAGCAGCAGGGCGAGCAGGAGGGAGGCCGTCTCATAGGCGTCGAACCCCGAGGGGCCGGCCTCGGCGGGGAACACGAGCGCGGGGTCGAAGTCGTGCGGACCGCCGCTCAGCGCGAACGCGATGAGGATGACCGGCACGAGGAGTGCCGTGAGTTTGAGCCAGTACTGGAACGCCTGCACGTAGGTGATCGCGCGCATGCCGCCCGCGGCGACGGCGGCGGCCACGAGCACCGCCACGGTCACCGCGCCCACCCACTCCGGCAGCCCCGCGACGACGACGAGGGTGATGCCCGCACCGTGCAGCTGCGGCACGATGTACAGCCAACCGATGATGAGCACGGCCGCACTCGTCACCCGTCGCGCCGAGGTCGACTCCAACCGGGCCTCGACGAAATCGGGGATCGTGTACGCCCCGCTGCGGCGCAGGGGTGCGGCGACGAACGCGAGCACCAGCAGATACCCCGCCGCGTAGCCGATCGGGAACCAGAACCCGCGCGCCCCGTCGAGCAGTACCAGCCCCGAGAGCCCCAGGAACGTGCCCGCCGAGAGGTACTCCCCGCTGATCGCCGAGGCGTTCCACACCGGGCGCACGGTGCGGGAGGCGACGAAGAAGTCGCTCGTCGTGCGCGAGATCCGCAGGCCGTAGACGCCGATCAGCAGCGTCGCGACGACCACGAGCGCGACGCCGACCAGATCGAGGACCGCGTTCACTCGCGGTCCCGCAGGGCACGGTACCGGCGCTCGTTGCGCGCGGCGGTGCGCACGTACAGCAGCGCGAACACGAGGATCACCGGATAGAACGCGAACGCCTGCAGCAGCCACGACAACGGCAACCCCCACAGCACGATCCGATCGATCGCGGGGATGAGCGCGATCGTCAACGCCATCGCCAGCACCACCAGCACGAACCCGGCGATCGTGCCGAGGGCTAGCCGGAACTGGCTGCGCATCAGGGCGCGCGCGTACACGGCATCCGCTTCGTCGACCGGGGAGCCCGGCAGGGCGATCCCGCGCGTCGCCGTCGTCGGGCGGCGCGGCGCGGCATCCGCCGTCACCCGCACCCGCTTCGGCGCCTCGATCACGGCAGCCCCTCGCTGCGCACCAGCGCCTCGCGCACGGTCGGCACCAGGCGCCTGCTCACCGGCAGCACGATCTCGCCCACCGATACCGACGGATCGGTGCCCGAGAGTCGGGCCTCGGTGACGGCGGATGCCCGCACCAGTGTCGAGCGATGGATGCGCAGGAATCCGGCATCCGCCCATCGCGCCTCGAGCTCGGAGATCGGGATGCGCACGAGATGCCCGGCATCGCCGTCGTCGTGGAGCCGCGAGTAGTCGCCCTGCGCCCGCACCCAGCGGATGTCGCTGCGGCGCACGAAGCGCACCGCCGAGCCGATCGAGACGGGCAGCACCTCGTCGTCACCCGCCGAGGGCGCGTCGCCGCGCTCGATCACCCGGTCGACGGCCTGCCGCAGGCGCGCGGCGCGCACGGGTTTGAGCAGGTAGTCGGCCGCGCGCAGTTCGAAGGCCTCGACGGCGCGGGCGTCATCGGCGGTGACGAAGACCACGGCGGGCGGTTCGGCGAGCGAGAGCAGTCCTCGCGCGAGTTCGGTGCCGAGCAGCCCGGGCATGTGGATGTCGAGGAAGGCGATGCGCACCGCGCGCTGGGACAGCTGCCGCAGGGCGTCGGCACCCGTCGTGGCCGTGAGGATGTCACCGATGCGATCATCGGCGCGCAGCAGGTGCACGAGTTCGTCGAGCGCCGGTCTCTCGTCGTCGGCGACGAGCACGTCGATCATGGCCGCACCTCAGTCGTTGTCCGGGTCGTTCAGCGGTTGCGACTTGGGCACCCGCATGCGCACCAGGGTACCGGCGCCGGTGTTCGTCTCGACGACCAGGCCGCCGTCCGCCCCGTAGAGCTGGCGCAGGCGCGTGTCGACGTTGCGCAGCCCCACGTGCAGGCCGTCGTCGGCCGCCGTGAGGGTGGAGCGCAGAGCATCCGGATCCATGCCGATGCCGTCGTCCTCCACCGTGATCTCGGTGTGCGTGCCCTCGTCGCGCGACGCGATCCGGATCTCGCCCCCGCCCTCGCCCGGCTCGAGCCCGTGGCGCACCGCGTTCTCGACGAGCGGCTGCACGGAGAGGAACGGGATCACCGTTGCGAGAGTCTCGGGCGCGATCTGCAGCGTCACGCGCAGACGCTCGCCGAAGCGGGCGCGCTCGAGCTCGAGGTAGGAACGGATGCTCTCGAGCTCATCGGCCACGGTCGTGAACTCGCCCTGCCGCCGGAACGAATAGCGGGTGAAGTCGGCGAACTCGAGCACGAGATCGCGGGCGCGGGCGGGATCGGTCGTGATGAAGGAGGCGATCGCCGTGAGGGCGTTGTAGATGAAGTGCGGCGAGATCTGCGCGCGCAGCGAGCGCAGTTCGGCCTCGGCGAGCTGGGTGCGCGAGGCGTCGAGTCCGCCCAGCTCGACCTGTGCCGCGCACCAGTCGGCGACCTCTTCGGCCGCCCGGACCAGCGCCGCCCGCACGGGGGCGGCGAACGCGACGACCACGCCGATCACGTGGCCGTCGACGACGATCGGCGCACCGACGCCCTCGAGGTGGTCGTCGGCGGCCCGCGAGGGGAAGACCTGTCGGCGACCCGACTCGCGCACGCGGCTCGCGATCCGCACGGCCGCGGCTTCCAGCCCATCGGGCGCGCCGTCGAACGAGACGGTGTCGTCGGCGGAGACGATCGCGACCGCGGCACTGCCGAGCAGCACGCGCAGGTGCCGGGCGGCCTTCACGACCTCCGGAGCCGAGAGGCCCGCGCGCAGGTGCGGAGCGGCGAGACTCGCGTGATGCAGCGCCCGCAGAGCCGCCTGCTCACCCTCGCTGCCGAGATCGGCCGCGCCGCGCGCGAGACGGCGGGCGAGCAGCAGCAGCACCGTCAGCGCTATGCCGCCGAGCACGCCCAGCACGGCGGCGAGAACGACGTCGGTCATGTGATCAGCCTAGGCAGGGTGCCTCGTGGGGGACGCTTCGACAGGCTCAGCGACCCAGCCCTTGTGGGTCCCTGAGCTTGTCGAAGGGCCCCGCCACGCACAACTGGGTCCCTGAGCTTGTCGAAGGGCCCCACGCGCACCGGTCAGCAGCACCGGGCGCCGGGGTTGCGGTCCTGGTCGTCCATGCGCTGACGCCAGAACTGGCGCTCGGTCATCGGGTCCTCGTCCGGATGATGACGACGGTGATGGGCGACGTAGGTCGCGTAGGCCGTGTCGCCCATCAGCGTCGTCATGTACCAGCGGATGCCGCGCCCGACCCGCGCCGCGGCACCGATCAGTGCACGCAACGGGGTGGGCGCGGCATCCGTGTGATGGATCACCATGTCAGTGGCTCGAGACCTTGCGCTCATCGGCGAGGATCGGCTCCCACTGCTTCTCGAGCTCGCGCTCGTCGGCGTTGGGCAGGAAGCCCGCCGGGGCGAACCGGCGGGAGGCGACCGGTTCGTCTTCGGTGTTCTCGCCGCCGCCGTTGCGGATCGCCTTGATGGTGACGACGATCGCCGCGATCATGACGATCAGCGCGAGCGTCACGAAGATGATCGAGAGCGTGCCCTGCACGGCCGTGTTGCGGATGACCGCCTCGAGCACCTCGCGTTCGCCGAGCGACGTGTCACCGGTGTTCAGCGCCTCGAGGTAGCGGAAGTGGTTCGCCCAGTATCCGATCGCCGGGACCGGCGAGAAGATCTTGTAGAGCGAGGCCGTGACCGTGACGACCGCGGTGAACGCGAGCGGCAGGCCGATGATCCACAACCACTTGACGTAGCTGCGGCCGCGCTTGGCGACGATCGCCATCACCACGGCGAGCGCGATCGCGGCGAGCAGCTGGTTCGCGATGCCGAACAGCGGGAAGAACGTGTTGATGCCGCCGAGCGGGTCGGTGACGCCGAGGATGAGGATCGCTCCCCAGCCGGCCACCATGATCGCCGTGCAGATCCACACGCCGGGCCGCCACGAGACGTCGCGGAACTTCGGGAACCAGGCGCCGATCGAGTCCTGCAGCATGAAGCGGGCGACGCGGGTGCCGGCATCCACCGCCGTGAGGATGAACAGCGCCTCGAACATGATCGCGAAGTGGTACCAGAACGCCATGAGCGCCTGCCCACCGAGCGCCTGCTGCATGATGTGCGCGAGGCCGAGCGCGAGGGTCGGGGCGCCGCCGGTGCGCGAGACGATCGACTCCTCGCCGACCGCTTGAGCCGTGCCGGTGAGCATCTCGGGGGTGAGGTTCACCCCCGTCAGACCCAGCGAGTTCACGAAGGCGACCGCGCCCTCGACCGTACCGCCCGTCACCGCCGATGGCGCGTTCATCGCGAAGTAGATGCCCTGGTCGATCGAGATCGCGGCGACGAGCGCCATGATCGCGACGAACGACTCCATGAGCATGCCGCCGTAGCCGATGAAGCGCGTCTGACGCTCCTTCTCGACGAGCTTGGGCGTCGTGCCGGAGGCGATCAGGGCGTGGAAGCCCGACAACGCTCCGCAGGCGATGGTCACGAACAGGAAGGGGAAGAGCGGACCGGCGAACACCGGCCCCATGCCGTTCTCGCCGAAGATGCTGACGGCGGGCACCGTGATCTCGGGGCGCACCAGGATGATCGCTCCGGCGAGCATCACGATCACACCGATCTTCATGAACGTCGAGAGGTAGTCGCGGGGAGCGAGCAGCAGCCACACCGGGAGCACCGCCGCGATGAAGCCGTAGATGATGATGCCCCACGCGATCGTGGTGCGGTCGAGGTGGAAGATCGCCTGGCCCCACTCGGTGCCGGCGACCCAGCCGCCGCCGATGATCGCGGCCATGAGCAGCACGAACCCGATGATCGAGACCTCGGTGACCTTGCCCGGGCGCAGGAAGCGCAGGTAGATGCCCATGAAGATCGCGATCGGGATGGTCATCGCCACCGAGAAGACGCCCCAGGGGCTCTCACCGAGGGCGTTGACGACGACGAGCGCGAGGATCGCGACGATGATCAGCATGATCAGCAGCGAGGCGATGATCGCGGCGGTGCCGCCGATCCGCCCGAGTTCCTGGCGGGCCATCTGGCCGATGGTGCGGCCTCCGCGGCGCATCGAGAAGAACAGCACGGTGTAGTCCTGCACGGCGCCCGCGAGCACGACACCCACGATGATCCAGATCGTGCCGGGCAGGTAGCCCATCTGCGCGGCGAGCACGGGACCGACGAGCGGGCCGGCGCCGGCGATCGCGGCGAAGTGGTGCCCGTAGAGCACGCGGCGGTCGGTGGGGACGTAGTCCTTGCCGTCCTGCTTGACCTCGGCCGGTGTCGCGCGGCGGTCGTCGGGGCGGGTGATGTACTTCTCGATCACCTTCGAGTAGAAGCGGTAGCCGATCAGATAGGTGCAGACCGCGGCGAAGACGAACCAGATCGCGTTCACGGTCTCGCCGCGCACGATCGCGAGCATCACCCAGGCGACACCGCCGAGCAGCGCGATCGCCGTCCAGATCAGGATCTTCGGGAGGGTCCAGCGCCGGCTCTTCTCCTCGTGCTCGGGAGAGAGGGCGACGGGTGGGAGTTTCGGGTCGGTGACGATGATGGGCTCGTCGTCGACGGTTCCGGCGCCGCGTCGGCGCGACGAAGGTGCGGTCATGGGGTTCTCCTCGGGGTGCGCGTCATTGCGTTCCCCCACGCTAGGAAACGGGCGCGGGGGTCGAGGAGCGGGAGCGGATGCCGTGCGACGAGCGGCATCGACGATGCGACGAACGGATGCCGCGGCATCCGTTCCTGAACGGCACCCAGGGCGATGTCCGACGTCGCGGATACACTCGCGACAATGCCCTCCCCCTCTGAGAACGCACCCGACTCGTTCGTCCGCGTCCGCGGGGCGAACGAGAACAACCTCCGCTCCGTCGACGTCGACATGCCACGCGATCGGATCGTCGCGTTCACCGGAGTCTCGGGATCGGGCAAGTCGTCGCTCGCGTTCGGCACCATCTTCACCGAAGCCCAGCGCCGATATCTCGAGTCGGTGGCGCCGTATGCGAGGCGGCTCATCCAGCAGGGCCACGATCCGCACGTCGAATCGATCTCGGGCCTGCCCCCGGCGGTCGCCCTGCAGCAGCGGCGCGGCGCGCCCAGCTCGCGATCGAGCGTCGGCACCGTGACGACGCTGTCGAACTCATTGCGCATGCTCTTCTCCCGGGCGGGCACCTTCCCGGAGGGTTTCACGACCCGGCTCGACTCCGATGCGTTCTCTCCCAACACCGTCGCCGGAGCCTGCCCGGAGTGTCACGGCATCGGCGTCGCACACACCGTCACCGAGGACTCGCTCGTGCCCGACCCTTCGCTGAGCATCCGCGAAGGTGCGATCGCCGCCTGGCCGGGCGCGTGGCAGGCGAAGAACCTGCGCGACATCACGATCGCGCTCGGCTACGACGTCGACGTCCCCTGGCGGGATCTTCCCCGTGCCGATCGCGAGTGGCTGCTCTTCACCGACGAGCAGCCGGTCGTGCAGATCACCCCGCAGCGCGACCGCGTGGCCAAGCCCTACAACGGCATGTTCTGGAGCGCCAAGAAGTACGTCTTCCATACGCTCTCCGACTCGAAGAGCCAGATGATGCGCACCAAGGTGCTCCAGTTCGTGCGTTCCGGACCGTGCCCGCTGTGCGGGGGTACGGGGCTGCGGCGCGAGGCCCTGGCCGTCACGTTCGCCGGCCGATCGATCGCCGAGCTCAACGCTCTCCCGCTGACCGACCTCGCCGACGTCATCCGCCCGACGACGCAGCTCACCGAGGTCACGCCTGCGCTCCCCACCACTCTTTCGGGCGAGCGCACCGACGTCGCCGTCGCCCTCACGACCGATCTCCTCGCGCGCATCGAGGTGCTCACCGACCTGGGGCTCGGCTACCTGGGGCTGGGCCGAGCGACGACCACCCTGTCCCCCGGTGAGATGCAGCGGCTCCGGCTCGCGACGCAGCTGCGGTCGGGACTCTTCGGGGTGGTCTACGTGCTCGACGAGCCCTCGGCCGGTCTGCATCCCGCCGACGCCGAGCAGCTGCTCGACGTGCTCGCACAGCTCAAACGCTCCGGGAACTCGGTCTTCGTGGTCGAGCACAACATGGACATCGTCCGGCACGCCGATTGGATCGTCGACGTCGGCCCCGGTGCCGGCGAAGGCGGTGGGCACGTGCTCTACAGCGGCGCGGTCCCGGGGCTCGCCGCTGTCGAGGCATCCGTCACCCGGCCGTTCCTGTTCCCCGACGCGCATGCGGCATCCGTGACGCGACGCGACCGCCGAGAGGCATCGGCGTGGCTCACTGTCGAGGGCGTGAGCCTGCACAACCTCGCCGACATCGATGCATCCGTCCCGCTCGGCACCCTCGTCGCCGTGACGGGTGTCTCGGGGTCGGGCAAGTCGACACTCGTCAGTCGGGTGCTCCCCGAAGTCGTGCGCGCGCACCTGCGCTCGGACGACACCCCCGACGAGATCGACGACACCCCGATCGATGCCGGAGGCGACGACTCCCGGCCGGCCGAGGCGACGGTGCCGGATGCGGGCGGCGACTCCCTGACCGTGCGCGACGTGCGCGGTCTCGAGCACATCGATCGTCTCGTACGGGTCGACCAGAAGCCGATCGGCCGCACACCGCGCTCGAACCTTGCGACCTACACGGGTCTGTTCGATGCCGTACGTGCCGTCTTCGCCCGCACCGACCTCGCTCGCGAGCGCGGGTACGGCGCCGGACGCTTCTCGTTCAACGTCGTCGGCGGGCGCTGCGAGACCTGCCTCGGCGAGGGATTCGTCTCGGTCGAGCTGCTGTTCCTCCCCGGCAGCTACGGGCGCTGCCCGACGTGCGACGGCGCGCGGTACAACGCCGAAACGCTCGAGGTCACCTACGACGGCCGGACCATCGCCGACGTGCTCGCCCTCACCGTCGAGCAGGCATCCGAGGCGCTGGCCTCGATTCCGGCGGCGGCGCGCAGCCTGCGTGCTCTCCTCGACGTCGGGCTCGGATACCTCCGCCTCGGCCAGCCCGCCACCGAGCTCTCCGGCGGCGAGGCGCAGCGCATCAAACTGGCGACCGAGCTGCAGCGCGTGCGCCGTGGCCACACTCTGTATCTGCTCGACGAGCCGACCACCGGGTTGCACCCCGCCGACGTGCAACGGCTGCTCGCGCAGCTGCATGCGCTGGTCGACTCCGGCGACACCGTGGTCGTCGTCGAGCACGAGATGGACGTCGTCGCCGCGTCGGACTGGGTCATCGACCTCGGGCCCGCCGGTGGCGACGCGGGGGGCCGCGTCATCGCGGCCGGAACCCCGGAGCAGGTCGCGCAGATTCCCGCGAGCCGCACGGCGCCCTACCTGGCCGAACGCCTGCGCTGACCACCGACGCCGTGCTTTTGCACGGCCCCCTCGGCATCCGCGCATCGTGCGCGCAAGTAGGCTGGAACCGTGGCCCGAACCTCTGTCCTGCCGACCCGCGTGCTGCTGATCTGCGCCGCGATCGGCGTCGCGACCGGCCTCATCGGAGGCATCGCCGGATGGGTCACGCCGATCCTGCTCGCAAGCCCCCTGCTCTTCCTCTACGGGCTCGTGCTCGGCTCGCACGTGCTGCCGGGGATCATCGCGCAGGAGGTGCTGCGGCGTCCGTTCGTGGCGCTCATCACGCACCTGATCGCCGCCCTCGTCTCGAGCGCGTTCAACCCGGCCTGGGCGCTGCGCTTCATCGGCACGGCGCTGCTGTTCGGCGCGATCCAGGAGGGCGTCGCGGCCCTCACCCGCTACCGCGCCTGGGGCGCCTGGCGCTTCTTCATTTCGGCGGCGCTGATCGGCGTCGTCGTGGCCGTCGCCGTGTTCTTCGCCGCGCACCTCGGCACGATGCCGCTGTGGGCGCAGATCACGTACCTCGCGATCTCGGTGCTCGGCCCCATCGCGTGGACCGCGATCGGCCTCGCGGTCGGCACGGCACTCAGCCGCGCCGGCGTCGCCCGTCGCTGAGCGCGTCGTTCCCGGCATCCGTCGCGCTCGACTCTCCGTGAGGGGTCAAGACACGCCTCAGCGGATGCCGGGCGTGAGGCGTGTCTTGACCCCTTACGGACTCACGAATGCACGTCGCGAGGTCAGGTAAGGCTCGGCTAAGTTAGAGACGTACGTTCCACCGAAGACGTACGTCCACCGACCCGGGGTCTCGCCGTGCGCCCATCCGCGCCTCTTCTCCGCGTGCGTGATGTCTCTCTCACCCACGCGGATGCCGCGCACCCCTCCCCGCGCGACGTGACCTTCGACATCGACCCGGGCGAGGTCGTGCTGCTGCTCGGCCCCTCGGGCTCGGGCAAGTCGACGCTCACGCTCGCGCTGAACGGGCTCATCCCGCACGCGCTTCCCGCCACCATGACCGGCACGGTCGAGGCGGGCGGGGTCGGCACCGCCGACGCGCAGACCTCCGAGCTGAGCACGCGGGTCGCGATGGTCTTCCAAGACCCGGATGCCCAGATCGTCACCGGAACCCTCTACGACGAGGTCGCCTTCGGCCCCGAGAACCTGCGCCTGCCCGTCGCTGAAGTCACCGCCCGCACCGAAGACGCCCTGCGCCGCGTCGGGCTATGGGAGCGCCGCGACGACAACCCCGACCGGCTCTCGGGCGGCGGCCGCCAGCGCCTCGCGATCGCCTGCGCCCTCGCCATGGGGTCGCCGTTGATCGTGCTCGACGAGCCGACCGCGAACCTCGACCCGCAGGGCATCGATGACGTCTACGCCGCCCTCGCCGACGTGATCGCCGCGGGCGACCGGGCGATCCTCCTCGTCGAACACAACCTCGACGCCGCGATGGGATTCGTCACCCGCACGATCGTGCTCGACCGCGAGGGGCGCGTCGCCTACGACGGCCCGGTCGCCGAGATCCTCCGTGCGCACACCGACGAGCTCGTCGCGATGGGGGTGTGGCTGCCCGCGGCGACGCTGGCGGCGCTGCGACTGCGCGACGACGGCATCCGTCTCGACCCCCTGCCCCTGACACCCGAGGAGCTGGCGGCGCAACTGCCCCCGGCATCCACCCCCGCGAGCGCGGCTGCGACCGCGACCGCGACCGACCCGACGACGGATGCCGCGCCCTCGGGCGAGGCGATCATCCGGGCGCGCGGGCTCACCGTGCGCCGGGGCCGCACCGAGATCCTGCACGGCATCGACCTCGATCTCACGCCCGGCAGCCTCACCGCCATCGTCGGCGCCAACGGGGCCGGTAAGACCACGCTCATCCAGGCGCTCGCCGGCGTCGTTCCGCCGCCGAAGCGGCAGGTCGACGTCGACGGCATCGATCCCGGGCGGGCCGCTCCCCGCGACCTCGCCGCCCGCATCGGCTTCGTGTTCCAGAACCCCGAGCATCAGTTCATCGCGCACACGGTGTTCGACGAGCTCGCGCACGGGCTGACCCTTCGACAGGCTCAGGGGCCGCAGGGCGAGCAGATCACGGATGCCGAGGTCACCGAGCGCGTGACCGAGATGCTCGAGCGCTTCGGCCTCGCGCACAAGGCCGACGTGCATCCGTTCCTGCTGTCGGGCGGCGAGAAGCGCCGCCTGTCGGTGGGCACCGCGCTGATCACCCGCCCCCGCGTTCTCGCGCTCGACGAGCCGACCTTCGGCCAGGATCGCGCGCGGGCGACCGAACTGCTCGCGCTGCTGCAGAGTCTGCGCGCCGAGGGCACGACGATCGTGATCGTCACCCACGACCTGCAGCTCGTCGCCGAGCACACGACGCACACCGTGATCCTCGCCGACGGGCGCGTGCACGCGAGCGGACGCACGGCCGATCTCTTCCGCGACGAGCAGACGTTCACCTCGGCGGGGCTCCGCCTGCCCGCCCTGCAGCGGGTGCTCGCGGCGCACGCACGGGGGGCCGAGGCATGACCGCCACCGCGTTCGACCCGTACGCGACGATGACCGTCACCTCGCGGCATCAGTTCCTCTACGCCCTCAACCCGCTCGCGAAGGTGGCGGGATTCGCCCCGGCGATGATCTTCCTGGTGTTCGTGCGCGACCTCGCCACTCCGGCCGCGTTCCTGCTGCTCGCCTATGTGCTGCTGCTCGTCGGCGCCCGCCTCACCTGGCGTCTGCTCCTGCTGCTCGCGGTGCTGCCCGTCGGCATGGCCGTGATCGGCGTGAGCTTCTCGCTCTGGGTCGACACCGCGCTCGTCGGTGACACGACCCCGGTGCTGCGGATCGGCGACTGGACCCTCTACAGCGGAGCACTGATGATCGGTTTCGCCACGGCGCTGCGCCTCGGCGCGATCATCTCGCTCGCCCTCATCGGCGGGCTCACCACCAGCGGACCCGACCTCGTGCGGGCGAGCGTGCAGCAGCTGCGGGTTCCGTACCGCATCGGCTACACGGCGTTGGCCGCGTTCCGCTTCGTGCCGCGCTTCGGCTACGAGCTCTCGGTGATCCGCGCAGCCCATCGCGTGCGAGGACACCATGGCGGCAACGGCCCCTTCTCGCGCATCGCACGCGGATGGGGGTACATCGTCCCGCTGCTCGCCGGGGCCATCCGGCACGCCGAGCGCGTCGCCCTCGCGATGGACTCCCGGGCCTTCGGCGCACACCCCACCCGCACCGAGCGGCACCTGGTGCCGTTCCGCACGCGAGACACGATCTTCGTCGCGCTGAGTCTCGCGGCATCCGCGGTGATCCTCCTCGTGTTCTCCCCCTGGCAACCGCCCTCCCTCTGAAAGGCACCCGATGGCGTTCAGCAAGCTCGTCAAGCCCGAGACGCAGGAACTCGTGCACCTCACCGTGCTGCGCTCCGAGCGTCTCGCCCCGCACTGGATGCGCGTGACCCTCGGTGGCGGTGAGATCGAGAAGTTCCGGCCGATGGGCTTCGATCAGTGGTTCCGCCTGTTCCTGCCGATCGGCGGTGACGCCGGACTCGACCGCGTGCCCGCCAAGGCCAACAAGATGTTCGGGTACCTGAAGTTCCTGCGCATCCCCGACGGCGAGCGCCCCGTGATGCGCAACTACAGCGTGCGCGCGTACCGACCGGCCGAGGGCGATCGCGGCGCCGAGATCGACGTCGACTTCGTGCTGCACGGATCGGCCGCCGAGGGCACCGCCGGACCCGCATCGCGGTGGGCCGAGACCTGCACCCCGGGCGAGCACGTGCTCATCATCGACGAGGGCCTCACCTTCAACCCCGAGCGCGGTGTCGACCGGGTGCTGCTCGTGGGCGACGAGACGGCCCTGCCGGCGATCGCCTCGATCGCGGCATCCGTTCCCGCGGGGGCCATCGGCACCGCGATCATCGAGGTGCCGTCGCTCGACGACGCCCTCGACTTCCCCCACCCCGAGGGGCTCTCGGTCGAGTGGGTGCTGCGCCCGCACGACGAGCAGCCGGGAGCCCTCGCGCTGCAGCGGGTCGCCGAGATCGACCTGCCGGCCGAGACGTTCCACACCTACGCGGCCGGAGAGCAGTCGCTCGCTTCGGGTGTGCGCAAGCTGCTCGTCGGCGAGCGCGGCGTCGACAAGAACACCGTCAGCTTCTGCGGCTACTGGAAGATCGGTGCCGCCTCCCCGACGTCGAAGGCCGCTCGCGAGGCCGCCGCGGAGCCGCTCGGATGAACGGGGCGGATACCGGTTCGTCGGCTGCCGGTTCGGGCGCGGATGCGGCGACGGAAGTGGATGCCGTGGCGACGCGGCCCGCGCGCGGACGGGTGCGCTTCCCGACTGCCCTGCTGCTGACCTGCGCGGCGCTCGGCGTCGCCGGGGCGGTTCTGCTCGCGCCGATGAACTGGCTCTCGACCCTGCTCACCGGACCACTGCCCTTCCTCGGGATGGGCCTCGCCGGACTGTGGCTGCTGCCCTCGGTGATCGCGCTGCGTTTGCTCAAGCGTCCGCTCGTCGGCTTGCTCGTCGCGCTGATCGCGGGGCTCGTCATGGTGCCGTTCTCGGGGTACGGCTTCGGCAGCGTCGCCACGAACCTCTGGTGGGCGGCGTTCACCGAGCTGCCGTTCCTGTTCGTGCTGTGGCGCTACTGGGGCACCTGGATGCACTACGTCGGAGCGGTCGCCGTCGCGATCGTCTACCCGATCTCGGCGTGGGCCTGGTTCGACCTGGGCAGCTTCGGCCTCGGGTACCAGGCGGCGTTCTTCGCCGTCACGATGGCCAGCTGCGTCGCGGCGACGGCCCTCGGCATCCTGATCGCGGATCGCCTACGCCGCGCCGGCGTCGGCGGACGCCGCTGACGCGCGGCGTTAATGCCGGACGACGATCACAGTGCGAGGTGCATGCGAAGGCACTCGTCGACCTCTCCCATCAGTTCGGCAGGCACCCATCCCACCGGCCGAACAATGCGCGAGGTCGCGATCGTGCGGACTTGTTCGATCTGTACCTTCGAATCGACGCTGAGCCCGGTGCCCGCCGCAGGCAACAGAACCTGAAATGGGAGGACTCGCGCGACATTGGACGTGACCGGCGCGACCGTTACCGTCGCGCGCGTACTGCGTACAGCCGCGGTGTTGGCCGTGTTGTTGCTGACGACAACGGCAGGACGGGTCTTCGCGACCTCGGCCCCGACAACCGGGTCGAAGGCGACCAGCACGATCTGGCCGCGCCGCAGCAGCGTGGTCGACGGCGCACTCACGCTGAGGCGAGTCCGTCGCTGGCAGCCGTGTCCCATTCGTCGTCGTAGCCTTCAGCGAATGCTTCGGCGTAGGCATCTGCCAGACGGCTCTCGCGCAAGAGCGACACAGCATCCTGAACCGCCGCCGACCGGGTGGCGTATTTTCCCATCAAGACCTCCGCGTCGAGGAACGCTACGTCACTCGCACTGAGGCTGAGGCTGACCTTGCTGTTCGTCATGCTTCAATGCTACTCGGGTAGCAAGGATATTGCCACCTCCTAGCATTCGCGCTTGAGACGTCGCGCGGGGCCCTTCGACAGGCTCAGGGACCCAGCTCGAGGGACCGGGGCGGCCCTTCGTCTCGTCGCTGCGCTCCTCGCTCAGGAACCGGCCGAGGGTCAGCGCTTGCCGGCGATCTGGCGGCCGACGATCTCGCGCATGATCTCGTTCGTGCCGCCGTAGATGCGGTGCACGCGGGCGTCGAGGAACGCGCGGGCGATCGGGTATTCGGTGATGTAGCCGTAGCCGCCGTGCAGCTGCACGCCCTGATCGAGCACCTCCCACTCGCGCTCGGTGGCCCAGAACTTGACCTTCGCGGCCTCCTCGGCCGACAGCTTGCCCTGAGAGTACGCGAGCAGCGCCCGATCGATGTACGCCCACAGCGCGTCGACCGTCGTGGCCATGTCGGCGATCGCGAAGCGGCTGTTCTGGAAGTCGATGATCCGCTCGCCGAACGCTTCGCGGTCCTTCGTGTAGGCGACGGTCCAGTCGAGGGCGGCCTGCGCGGCCGCGGCACCCGCGACGCCGATCGACAGGCGCTCGAGCGGCAGGTTCATCATGAGCTGCACGAAGCCCTTGCCCTCGACTCCGCCGATGAGGTTCTCGTCGGGAACGAACACGTCGCTGAACGACAGCTCTGCCGTGTCGTGGCCCTGGAAGCCCATCTTGTGCAGCTTCTTGCCGTGGTCGAAGCCCTCCATGCCGTTCTCGATGAGCACGAGGCTGAAGGCATCCGGTCGGTTGCCCTCACCGGTCTTCACGAACGTGACGACCAGGTCGGCAGTCGCGCCCGACGAGATGAACGTCTTGGCACCGTTGACGATGTACCCGCCGTCGACCTTCTTGGCAGTGGTCTTGATGCCGCGCAGGTCGCTTCCCGCGCCGGGCTCGGTCATCGCGAGCGCGCCGACGACCTCGCCGGTCGCCATCCGCGGCAGCCATTTCGACTTCTGCTCCTGGGTGCCCATGTGCACGAGGTACGGAACCGCCAGGTCGTCCTGGATGCCGAAGGCCCCGGCGAGCGAGCCCGCGCCGGCGGCGATGACCTCTTCGTTCACGACCGCGCGGAAGCGGTAGTCCTGCAGCATCCCGGCCCCGCCGAACTCCTCGGGAACCGACAGGCCGATGATCCCGGCCTCGCCGGCCGCGCGCATGGTGTCGCGGTCGACCTCGCCCGCGGCATCCCACCGCTCGATGTCCGCACCCGTCACGTGGCGCTTGACGAAGTCCTTGACGAGGTCGCGGAAGGCCTCGTGATCCTCTTCATAGATGTCGCGTTCCATTGCGCGTCCTCCTGAACGTGTCGGCGTCTTTGCTCCCGCGATTCTAGGGCGATGACGGATGCCGCGACAGGACGTTGTGGGAATGCATCCCGCGTTTCGTGGTACTGGGTACCGCGATTGTGGGATGCCTCCGAGCGTCGCTCAGGGCAGGTAGTCGGGCGCGGCAGGAAGCCCGAAGAACTCCTCGAGCGTGTGGAACCCGCCCGCCTGGTAGGCCGCGGCGAGGTCGCGCCCCACGTAGCGCAGGTGCCACGGCTCGGGAGCGTAGCCGGTGATGCCGGAGCCCCCGTCCTCGTAGCGCACGATGAACCCGTACTCCCAGGCGTGGGCGGCGACCCAGTCGCTCTGCGTGGTGCCGCCGAACCCGTCGAGCCCGCCGCACCCCAGACCGCACGCGACGACGTCGACCGCGAGGCCGGTCTGGTGCTCCGAGTGTCCGGGGCGCGCGGATCCGGCATCCGCCCCGGCCTGCCCCTGGTCGCGCACGTGCGACTCGTAGGTCGTGACCTGCAGGCCGTACGAGCGGTAGCCGTTGTTCGCACCGAGGCGCCCGACCCCGGCCTCGATGGCCGCGTTAGCCATGTCGCCGACCGCGGTCGCGACGTCGGTGCGCACCTGCCCGGATGCCGTGGTCATCTGCAGCGGCACGTCGGCGAGGGCGCCGGGCGCGTAGTCGGCGGGGTCGAGCGGTCGCGCCTTGTTGACGACGACCCACACCCGCGCGGGGTCGGAGAGCGAGATGCACGGCGCGTTGCCCGCCACGACGGCGGCGCGGAACGCCTCGCCCCCACCGAAGCCGGCGATGGTGGCCGCGTCGTCTCCGGCGGCGAGCGACTCCTGCACGGATGCCTCGGCGCACGGGTCGGCGGCCGGGGTGGAGCCGACGTCGACCGAGGGCACCTGCACGACCGCGACCGGCTCGGGCATCCGCGAGGCTTCGGGCGTCGAGGATGCCGGCGCCGAAGCGAGAGAGAGGAGGATGCCGATGGCGGTCACCGCGACGCCGATCGGCAGGGCGGGACCACGGATCGGGGAGCGCGGAGCCGCATGCTGAGCGTGCGGCGATTCGGGCATGATCTCCATTCTGCCCCGATCGCCGCGCGGTCACCGATATGCATTCACAGGCAGGTGGAGATTCATCATACGTATGAGTAATCTGGAACTCTGCGAGAAGAGGAGCAATCAGTGCTGACTGTGAATTACGTAGGCGATCGCACGCTGGACGTGCGCACGGCCGATCAGACCGAACCGCGCGACGGAGAGGTGCGGATCCGCGTCGCCTACACCGGTCTCTGCGGCACCGACCTGCACATCCTGCACGGCGACATGGACGCCCGCGTCGAGCGCCCGCTCGTCTTCGGACACGAGATGAGCGGCACTATCGACGCCCTCGGCGCCGGGGTCACCGGTTGGAGCGTCGGCGACAAGGTCACCGTCATGCCCCTCGACTGGGACGGCACCTGCCCCGCCTGCCTCGCCGGCAACGAGCACATCTGCCAGAACCTGAACTTCATCGGCATCGACTCCCCCGGCTCGCTGCAGGGGCTGTGGAACGTTCCGGCCGAGACCCTCCTCGCACTTCCCGCCGACATCCCCCTCGATGACGCCGCGCTCGTCGAACCGGTCGCCGTCGCGGTGCACGACGTGCGGCGCTCCGACCTCACCGCCGGGCAGAAGGCCGTCGTGATCGGCGGCGGCCCGATCGGCACGCTCATCGCCACCGTCGCCCGGCACACCGGTGCCGAGGTCGTCGTGATCGAGATCGATGCGCAGCGCCGCGCCCAGGCCGAAGATCTCGGATTCACGACGCTCGACCCCTCGGCATCCGACCAGGTCGCCTGGGTCGAGGAGTGGACCGCGGGCACCGGGGCCGACGTCGTGTTCGAGGTCTCGGGCGCGGCCACCGCAGTGCGCGGCATGACGGCGCTCGCGAAGGTGCGCGGCACGATCGTCGTCGTCGCCATCCACCCCACCCCGCGCGAGGTCGACCTGCAGCGCGTGTTCTGGCGCGAGCTGCGCCTGCTCGGCGCACGGGTCTACCAGCGCGCCGACTTCGAGACCGCGATCGAGCTCCTCGCCGACGGCGTGATCCCCACCGACCGGGTCATCACGCGCATCGTGCCGCTCGCCGAGACCGCCGACGCCTTCGCCGAGCTCGAAGCGGGGCGCGCGATGAAGATCCTCGTCGACGTGCAGGCCGGCGCATGAGCGGGCTCTTCGACCTCACCGGTCAGCGCGCCGTCGTCACGGGCGCGAACCGCGGCATCGGCTTCGGAATCGCCACGGCGCTCGCCGACGCGGGCGCCGACATCATCGCGGTCAGCACGAGCATCGAGCCCTCCGGCAGCGACATCGAGCAGGCCGTCACCGCACGCGGGCGCGGGTTCCGCGCGATCCGGTGCGATCTGTCGGATGCCGACGCCGTCTCCGAGCTCGGCGCGGAACTGCGCGCAGCCGAGGTCGACATCCTCGTCAACAACGCCGGCACCATTCTGCGCGCGCCGGCGGCGGAGCATCCGATGGAGTGGTTCGAGCGCGTGCTGCGCATCAACCTCACCAGCCAGTTCGCTCTCGCGCAGGCCGTGGGCGGATCGATGCTCGAGCGCGGACGCGGCAAGATCGTGTTCACCGCGTCGCTCCTCAGCTTCCAGGGCGGCATCAACGTCCCCGGATACGCGGCGGCGAAGTCGGGTCTCACGGGCGTCGTCAAGGCGCTGTCGAACGAGTGGGCGGGTCGCGGCGTGAACGTCAACGCGATCGCCCCCGGCTACATCGCCACCGACAACACGCAAGCCCTCCGCGACGACCCCGAGCGCTCGGAGTCGATCCTCGCCCGCATCCCGGCGGGGCGGTGGGGCGCGGCATCCGATCTCGGCGGAGCCGCCGTGTTCCTGTCGTCGGCGGCCTCGGACTACGTCGACGGAATCGTGCTGCCGGTCGACGGCGGATGGCTCGGGCGCTGATGCCCCCGGTCACGATGGAGAGCGCGCGCCTGCGCACCGGCACCCCGCTCACCCGCTTCGGACTCGGCGGCGCGCAGCTCGGCAACCTCGGCCGCGTCACCACCGACGAGCAGGCGAGGGGTGCGGTCGAGGAGGCATGGGCGCGCGGATCGCGCCTGTTCGACACGGCCCCGCACTACGGTCTCGGCTACTCCGAGCGGCGACTGGGCGAACTGCTCGCCGAGCATCCGCGCGACGAGTACGTGCTCTCGACCAAGGCGGGGCGCACGCTCGTGCCGCAGGTGTACTCGGCCGGTCAGCTCGACGACGGCGGCTTCGCGGTGCCCGCGGCGTACCGCCGCGAGTTCGACTTCTCGCGCGGCGCGATCCTGCGCGGAGTGGAGCAGAGCCTCGACCGGCTCGGCGTCGACCGGCTCGACATCGTCTACCTGCACGACCCCGACCACCACTGGGAGCAGGCATCGACCGAGGGCATCGGGGCGCTCATCGAGCTGCGCGAGCAGGGCGTCGTCGCCTCGATCGGTGTGGGCATGAACCAGTCGGCCCTGCCGGCGCGGTTCGTGCGCGAGACCGACATCGACGTGGTCATGCTGGCCGGGCGGTTCACCCTGCTCGAACAGGGGCCGCTGGCCGACCTGCTGCCCGCGGCGCTCGCGGCGGGCGTGGGCATCGTGAACGTCGGTGTCTACAACTCCGGCCTGCTGGCCCGACCGCGGGTCGCCGCGGACGCGACCTACGACTACGTGCAGGCCCCGGCCGCGCTCATCGCCCGGGCGAACGCGATCGCCGAGGTGTGCGAGGAGTTCGGCACCGACCTGCCGACCGCCGCCATGCAGTTCAGCCTGCGGCATCCGGCCGTCACCTCGGTGGTTCTCGGATGCCGCGACGCGCGCCAGGTCGTCGAAGGGGTCGAGCGTATGGATGCCGTGGTCGACGAGGGCCTCTGGGACGCGCTGATCTCGCGCGGGCTGCTGCCCGAGGGCATCCTCGGCTGAGGGCCCTTCGTCTCGTCACTGCGCTCGCTCAGGGACCGGTTCCTGAGCGAGCGCAGCGAGACGAAGGGCCCTCGCCCTCACCCAACGGAGGAGAACACACGCTCCGCAGGAGGCATCCGCCGTTTCGATCCTCCCGAACGCGAGAACTCCTCCTCAACGGATGCCGCGGGGCGGGGCCCTTCGACAAGCTCAGGGACCCAGTGGCAAACACCGGGACCCAGTTTCAGACGCTGGGTCGCTGAGCCTGTCGAAGCGTCCCCACGCGCGACTCGGGCGGAGAACTCCGCGTTGGGCGGAAGAATCCGCGCGAAAACTCCGCCCAACGGCAAGAACTCCTCCTCAACGGATGCCGCGGGGCGGGGTCCTTCGTCTCGTCGCCGCGCTCCTCGCTCAGGAACCGGTTCCTGAGCGAGCGCAGCGAGACGAAGGGTCCCGACGAGAGGGTCAGGCGCCGGCCAACTCCAGCACGCCGTCGACGCGGCGGGGCACATCGACCGCACCGTCGCGCAGCTCGGCGGGGAGCACGTCGGCCGGGGCATCCTGCCAGGCGAGCGGGCGCAGGAACCGCCGCAGCGCCGTCACGCCCACCGAGGTGTGCTGCGTGTTGGTCGCGGGCCAGGGGCCGCCGTGGTTCATGGCCCACGACACCCGCACCCCCGTGGGGTATCCGTCGTAGACGATGCGGCCGACGAGGTCGCGCGCGGCGTCGGTGAGCTCGCCGCGCACCTCGGCCTCCTCGGGCTGCGAGTGGATCGTGGCGGTCAGCGAGTGCGGCACGGCTTGCAGGGCCGCCGTGATCTCGCCCGTCGAGGCGTACCGCACGAGCACCACGAGGGGGCCGAACGCCTCCTCGGCGACCGCCGGAGTGACATCCGTCGCCGCGATCTCGAGCACCGCGGGCGTCAGCGAGAAACCGTCGGCTCCGGCGTGCGGGGTAACGAGGCTGCGCGCCCCGCCCTCGGCGATCAGCCGCTCACGGATCTCGTCGAACGCCCCGTGGATGCGCGAGTTCAGGAGGGTCTGCGCCGCGGAATCCTGCGCCCTCGTCACCACATCGGCGACGAGCGCGTCACCCTCGGCCCCGGCCGGCACGAAGGCGATGCCGGGCTTCGTGCACAGCTGCCCGGCCGATCCCGTGACCGACCCGAACAGACCCTCGCCGAGGGCCGCGGTGCGCGCGGACGCCGCCCCCGGCGTGATGACGAGCGGATTCAGGCTCGACAGCTCGCCGTAGAACGGGATGGGCGTCTCGCGCTCGTCGATGATCGCCTGCAGGATCTTGCCGGTCGACAGCGACCCCGTGAACCCGACGGCCGTGATGACCGGGTCGGCGACGAGAACGGCTCCCGCCTGCTGGCCGTAGACGATCCCGAACGTGCCCTCCGGCGCCCCGTACGCCGCGGCCGCGCGCACGAGCGACTCGAACGAGCGCTGCGAGGTCACCGGGTGCGAACTGTGCGCCTTGACGACGACCGGGTTGCCCGCGGCGAGCGCCGAGGCGGTGTCGCCGCCGATGACCGAGAACGCGAAGGGGAAGTTGCTGGCGCCGAAGACGGCGACGGGGCCGATCGGCACGAGCATCCGCCGCACATCCGGGCCCGGGCCGAGCGGTGTGTGGCCGGAGTGGTCGATGATCGCCTCGAGGTAGCCGCCCTCGTCGACGGCGTCGGCGAAGAGACGGAACTGGAAGGCGCTGCGCGAGAGCTCGCCGTTCAGGCGCGCCTCGGGCAGCCCGGTCTCGGCGAGAGCGGCGTCGACGAGCGCGGCGCGGTCGGCCTCGAGCCCGTCGGCGAGCGCGCGCAGGAGCCCGGCCCGCCAGGCGCGCGGACGCGAGCGCAGGTCGGCGAAGGCGGATGCCGCAGCGGCGGTGGTCGCAGCGACGACCGCGGCATCCGTCGCTTCGATGCCGGTGTCGGAGTGTGCGCCGGTGCGGGGATCGGTGGTCGTCAGGGTGGTCATGCGCTGGCCTTTCCGAGCAGTCCCCGCTGAGCGAGGCTGGTGATGAGCGCGCCGATGCCGACGCTCCAGGGGGCGAGATCCTCGCTGTGCTGCACCCGGTTGACGAGCGCGCCGAGGTACGGCGACGAGATGCGCACGACGTCGCCGAGGTGGTGGGTGAAGCCGTGGCCGGGCTCGTCGCGGTCGTCGGTGGGCGCGAACATCGTTCCCAAGTAGAGCACGAAGCCGTCGGGGTAGGCGTGGTGGTCGCCCGACGCCTGCCGCACGAGATCGGCGGGGTCGCGGCTGATCTGCGCCATGTGCGATTCGGCCCGCATACCGAAGCCGTCGTCGCCCTCGACCGAGAGCGTGACCGATTCGGCGCGCACGTCGTCGAGCGAGAACCCTCCATCGAAGAGGCGGATGAACGGGCCGACGGATGCCGAGGCGTTGTTGTCCTTCGCGCGTCCGAGCAGCAGGGCCGAGCGCCCTTCGATGTCGCGCAGGTTGACGTCGTTGCCGAGCGTCGCCCCGACGATGTCGCCGCGCGAGGAGACGACGAGCACGACCTCGGGCTCGGGGTTGTTCCATCGGGATTCGGCGAGCACGCCGACGTCGGATCCACCGCCGACCGTGGCGAGCACGGGCGCCTTCGTGAAGATCTCGGCGTCGGGGCCGATGCCGACCTCGAGGTATTGGCTCCACAGTCCCGCGGTGATGAGCACCTGCTTGAGGCGGGCGGCCTCGGGCGATCCGGGCACGAGGTCGCGCACGTCACCGTCCAGCGCGTCGAGGATCGTGGCGCGGATGCCGTCGGCGGACTCGGCCTCGCCGCGCGCCTTCTCCTCGATGATGCGCTCGAGCATCGATACGGGGAAGGTCACGCCCGAGGCCTTGACGACCTGCAGGTCGATCGGCGAGAGCAGCCACGGGTGGGCATCGTCGCGGGTGTCGGGCGCGGTGTTCGCCCAGACGTCGGCGAACGCACCGAGTGACGGCCCGTCGGCGGCACGCGCGGCGGCTGCCGGGTCGGCGCTCTCGGTGAGCGCGGTCATCGTCGGGAAGGTGGCTGACAGGTCACGCAGGATGCCGTCGCGCAGCACCACCACGCTCGGGCCTGCCGGCGTCTGCACACGCCCGACGAGCAGGGCGTCGCTCGCATCGGCGGGAAGGATGCCGGCGGCGTCTCCGGTCCAGGTGTCGCTCATGTCTCTCCTCGGGAGGTCGGTCGGGAGCTCGGTCGATATCGGCGGGATCGCCGGGCGTCAGCGCCGGTGGAAGACGCCGGGGCGCTTCTCGGCGAAGGCGGCGCGCCCCTCGGCGGCATCCTCGGTGGCGAAGGTGATGCCCTGCATCTCGCGCTCGTAGGCGATGGCCTGGTCCTGGGGCAGGTTGAACGCGGCGCGCAGATTGGCCTTCGCGGTCTCGGCCGCGATCGGAGGACGCGCGGCGATCGTCGCAGCGAGCTCCTGCGCCCGGGCGAGCAGATCATCGGCGGGCACGACCTCGCTGACGAGACCCCAGGCGAGGGCGCGTTGCGCGTCGATCGGGTCGCCGCTGAGCAGCATGAGGGCGGCGTTGCTCGCCCCGATGGAGTTAGCCAGCAGCACCGACATCCCTCCCCCGCCGATCCAGCCGAGCTTGATCTCGGGGGCGGCGAAGCTCGCCGTCTCGGCGGCGATGCGGATGTCGCACGTCAGCGACGCCTCGAGCCCTCCCCCGAACGCGTACCCGTTGATCGCGGCGATCACGGGCTTGCGCAGGTCGCGCAGTGCGTCGCAGTAGTCACGGCGGTTGCGGAACTCCCACGGCGTCTCGTACCGGTCGAGGGTCGAGATGTCACTGCCGGCGCTGAACGCGCGACCCGTGCCGGTGTAGACCACGGCCCGCACCTCGGGGTCGTCGTTGAGGCGGCGCACGATGCCCACGAGCTCGTCGCTCATGGCCTGGGTGACGGCGTTGAGCTTGGCGGGGCGGTTCAGGCGCACGGTCGCGACGTGCCCCTCTCGTGTGACGACGATCAACGGCTCGTCGGTGATGGCCGAGTCGGTCATGCGGTCTCCTTCTGCAGGCGGTCGTCGGCGGTCGCGGCATCGGGAGAAAGAGCGGCGAACCGCGCTTCGATCTCGTCGAGCACGTCGCCGGCATGTCGGCGCCCGGCGACGGCATCGCGCACGAGAGCGGATGCCGCGGACTGGAACGGGATGTACCCGGCGATCCGGGGTCGCACCCACGACGCCTCGATGCTCGAGAGGGTGCGCGAGTAGAAGCCGTACGCGGCCTCGTCGACCGCGGCATCCGTCCACGCCGCGCGCAGGCCGGGCTGACCGTCGTGCGCGGGGATGAACCCGCGCTGCGCGTCGTCGCTGAGCAGGTGCTCCAGGTGCGCGAGCAGGGCGGGCGAGGGCGCGGAGCGACGGGTGACCGCGATGCCGGTGCCGCCGATCGTTGATCCGAGGCGTCCCGCGTGCGCCGGTGCGCGGTCGAAGGCGACGACCGGCGAGCTGTAGTTCACGTAGCCGTAGACGAGCGGGATGTACCCGATGTCGCCGCGGTCGCGCATCCGGTCGAGCAGACCGATCGGGTTGAGCAGTTCGGTGCCCGCGGGGGCGTGCACCGAGAGGCGGGCGAGCAGATCGAGCGCCCGCCGCGCGACGGCGCGGTCGAACAGTCCCTCTCCGCGTCCCGGGTCGTCGCCGAGCGACACCGCGATCGAGCAGAGCGACAGGAACGCGTGGGGGCCGGCCAGGCTCGTCGCGACGAGCCCGCGCTCGGCGAGAGCGAGAGCGTCGTCCCAGGTCTCGGGCGCCTCGGCGACGAGATCGCGGCGGCGCACCGACACCTGCGTCGCGGCATCCAGCGGCAGAGCCCACAGCCGCCCGTCGAGCGTGTACGAGGCGATGCTCGGCCCCACCGCGGCATCCGCCCATGCCGCGATCCGTGCGGTGTCGAACAGCTCGTCGAGAGGACGGATGCCGCCGCTCACGAGCGCGTCGCCGAGGTGCGGATGATCGAGCACGAGCAGGTCGTAGCGGCGGGCGAGCTCGTCGATCGGCGCGGACTCGAACCCCTCGAGCGACTGCACCTCCCAGCGCAGGGTGTCGCCGTCGCCGAGGTCGCCGGCCGCTGCCTCCAGAGCGTGACGGCCGCGCGGGTGATCCCAGGTCAGGCCGACGTAGTCGGTCACGACGGCACCGCACTCGAACCCACGGGCACCGGCACGGCGGTCTGCGCCACCGCCCCGGCATCGAGCAGCTCCTGCGTGCGCTCGGGCGAGACGCCCAGCTCGGCGAGGATCTCGGCCGTGTGCTCACCGGTCAGCGGGGCGCCGCGGTCGATGCGGGCGGGCGTCTTCGCGAACCGGTACGGGAACCCGGGTGTCTTGATGCGCCCCTCGGTGGGGTGGTCGTACTCGACGAACGTGCCGTTGTGGATGATCTGCGGGTCGGCCACGAGGTCTTCGTAACCGTAGACCGGACCCACCCACATGCCGGCGGGCAGCAGCGTGTCGAGCCAGTGCTGCGTGGAACGCTCACGCAGGTGACGGGCCACCGTCGCATACAGCTCGTCGCGGTGCGTCCAGCCGTGCACCTCGGGGTCGAGACCCGCGAACGAGGGCTCGTCGAGCACCTCGCCGAGCTTCTCGAGGTCGGCGAACCCGAGCGCGAGGTAGCCGTCGCTCGTCGCGAAGACGCCGTAGGGGGCGCGGATGTAGACGTGCGCGTTCGGCTCGCTGCCGCGCTTCTGCGGCACCCCGCCGACCGTGTAGACGCTCAGCTCCTGCATCTGCAGGGTGGTGAGCGCGTCGAGCATGTTGACGGTCACGAGCTGCCCCTCACCGGTGCGCTCGCGGTGCAGCAGCGCCGCGAGCACGGCTTCGAACGCGGTCGATGCGGTGACGGCGTCCGCCAGGTACTGACCCGCCGGAGTCGGCGGCTCGCCCGCACGCCCGGCCGACAGCATCGCGCCGCTCATGGCCTGCAGGATGAGGTCCTGGCCCGGACGGTCCTTGTAGGGCCCGTCCTCGCCGTAGCCCGACATCGAGACGTACACGAGCGAGGGGTTGATCGCCGCCAGACTCTCGTAGTCGAGGCCGAGACGCGCGGCGACCCCCGGGCGGTAGTTCTGCAGGAACACGTCGGCCCCGGCGATGAGGTCGCGCACGACCTCGCGCCCGGCATCCGACTTCAGGTCGACGGCCAGCGAACGCTTGTTGCGGTTGAGGGAGAGGAACGAGACGTTGATCTCGTTGCCCTGCGCGCCACCGGCCGAGGCGAAGCGCTGCCATTCGCCGGCGGTCGGCTCGACCTTGATGACGTCGGCGCCCAGGTCGCCGAGGCGCTGCGCGGCGAAGGGCCCGGCCATCGCGATCGAGCAGTCGATGACGCGGTATCCGTCGAGGATTCCGCGGGTGGGGGTGTCGGACATGTCGTTCCTCTGGTTGTCAGACGGGCGTGATCAGACGGCCGTGTCGGCGCCGCCGGCGGCCGACGAGCGCAGGAGCGCATCGATCAGCTCGACCGAGCGGGCGGCGACGGTCACGTCGGAGTTGTTCTCGCGGCTCGCACCGGTGATCAGCTCGATGAAGCGGGCCGGCGGCACGAGGCATTCGTACTCGCCCTCCCCCTCGGGGATCACGACCTCCTCGCGGCGGCCGTCGTAGCGGCTGAGGGTCACGCGCTCGCGCTCGACGTCGATCATGAGCACGCCCTCGGTGCCGAACAGGCGGATGTCGACCTGGTACTTGTCGCCGTCGGCGAGCGTCGCGGCCCCCGATAGCGACCCCAGCGCCCCGCCCTCGAAGCGGATCACTCCCGCGTCGAACAGGTCGACCGGCGCCCCGGCGGTGATCGCACGACCGGCGACGGATGCCGCGCGCAGCCCCGTGAGCCAGAACAGCAGCGCCGAGGAGTGGGTGATCTGGCCGTGCGCATACCCGCCGCCGTGCTCGGGGCTCGACCACGTGGTCGGGTCGGGAGCGGTGTCGGAGTTCCAGCGCTCGAGCATGTGCGTCGGGTCGGTGCCGAACAGTCCGCGCGTGGGGGACGCCATATGGCACAGGGCGTACTGGATCTCGCCGACCGCCCCGGCATCGAGCATCCGCTTGGCCGCCACCGTGAACGGCTTGTAGTTCCAGCCGTAGGGCACGAGGAAGACGGTGCCGGCGCGCCCGGCGCGGGCGGCGAGATCCCACGCCTCGTCGGCGTGCAGGGTCATCGGCTTCTCGCACAGCACGTGCAGTCCACGGTCGAGCGCTTGTGCGGCGAGCGGGTGGTGCAGATCGTGCGGGGTGGAGATCACGACCGCGTCGATGTCGGCATCCAGCAGTTCCGTCGCGTCCTCCGTCGCGAACCCGAAGCCGAACTTCTCGCGCACGGCTTCGAGCCCGTCGCCCTTGCCGCAGACGCCCACGAGCTCGACGTCGTCGCGCGCCGCGAACAGCGGGAAGTGATTGCTCGTCGCCCACCAGCCGGCACCGATCGCGCCGAGGCGCACCGTCGCGGCGGTCATACGACCCACCGCCAGGTGCGGATGCCGTCGCGATCACCCTCGGCGACACGGCCCTGCTGCGCGAGGCGCTCGAGATTGCCGGTCATCGGGAAGATCAGATACTCGGCCGCAGCTGCGGGCCACGGCCCCAGATCGGCTGCCGCGCGCCAGATGAGTTCGAGCGAGGTGAGCTCCTCCCCGCCGGCGAGAACCTGTTCGATCACCCGGTCGACGCGCTCGACGTACGCGAGCGAGTCGTCGAGGAACCCGGCCACCGCCGCGCCCTCGTACACCGGGTAGTGGGCCGTGAGCAGCAGCTCGGCGTCGAGGGCGCGCAACCGACGGATGCTGTCGACGTACCGGGCCGTGTCGCGATAGGTGGGCGGGAACGCGGCCCGACCGTCGGCCGTCGGCACCGTCTCGCCGAGCACGGCATCCGAGATGAGGAGGGTGCCGTTCGCGGCATCCCACAGTGCCAGGTGCCCCGGGGAGTGCCCCGGCACCGCGAGCACCTCGATCGTGCGGTCGCCGAGATCGAACGTCTCGCCGCCGTCGAGGGCTCGCGCCACCGGCACGAGACCGGTCGAACGCCGCACCTCGGCGGTCGTCTCGGGCGGGTCGTCGAAGCCGTCGCGGACGGCGAACTCGCCGTAGCGCCCGGCGATGAGCGCCTCGACGTCCTCGGTCATGGCGACATCGGCGCGCCCGGCCAGGAACTCGGCATGCGGAGCGGCCGCGGCGAGCGCCGCGTTGCCGCCCGTGTGGTCGAAGTCGCAGTGCGAGCTGACCACCCAGCGCAGGTCGGCGAGATCGAACCCGATCTCCTCCAGCGTCGGCAGCAGGGTGCCGGGCACGGAGTCGGCGACACCGGTGTCGAACAGCAGGGCGCCCTCAGGGCCGGTGAGCAGGTACATCGCGATGAAGCGCTCGCCGAGCGGCGCCTGGATGCGGTGGATGCCGTGACGCACCTGCATCATTCGCTCCAGGTGCCGTGGTCGATCAGGCGGAGTCCGGCGCGCTTCGAGCGCACATGGGGCCCGGCCGGCTCCTGCCAGGTGGCCTCGCTGCGGGCCTTGAGGATGAGCGCCTCGTCGACCTCGATGCCGACGCCCGGACGGTCCCCGAGCACGACGCCGCCGTCGGCGAACTCCTGATCGAGCACGAGACCGAACGGCGCCCCGAGATCCTGCACCTCGGCCGACAGGTGATTCGGCACGGCCGCCGCGGCCGCCGTCACGGTGTGGTTCGCGGTGAGCCCGACGGGGCTGACGGGCAGATCGCGGGCGTGCGCGGCGATCGCCACGCGCAGGAAGTGCGTGACGCCCCACACCGCCCCCGCCTGCACGATGTCGGCACCGCCGGCGTCGAGAAGGGGACGGTACTGCTCGAGCCCGGTGAGGTTCTCGCCGGTGGCGACGGAGGCCTTGATCGCCGCGCTCAGGCGCGCATGCCCCGCGGCATCCCACCGCCGCAGCGGCTCCTCGACCCAGGTGAGGTCGATGCGCTCCTCGAGCGCGCTGACGTGCCGGACGGCCTGCTTGAGGTTCCACGACTCGTTGGCGTCGAGCATGAGCGCAGGCGCCGCGCCGCCGGCCTGGAGCACGTCGGTGAGGATGCCGAAGCGGCGCAGATCCGCCTCGACGTTTCGCCCGCCCTTGAGCTTGGCGGCGGTGTAGCCGCGCTCGCCGAAGCGGCGGTAGAGGGCGGCGAGCTGCTCGTCGTCGAGTGCGGCGTCGAGGCCCGAGGCGTAGCCGGGCACGAAGCGGTCGCCCGCTCCGAGCAGACGCCACAGCGGCTCACCCGCGAGCTTGGCCTTGATGTCCCACAGCGCGGTGTCGAAGGCGCCGATGCCACCGAAGGTCGCGCCCCCGTGCGACGACTTGAACACCCGCGCGAGCATGGCGTCGTAGAGGGTGGTGACGGCGCGGGGGTCCTGCCCCTCGAGGGCGGGGAACAGGCGCTCGAGGTCGGCGTGCGACCCCATGCCGACACCCTCGATGCCCTCGTCGGTCTCGAGGATCACGAGCGGCACGTCGGTGACGCCGGATGCGATGAACCCGTTGACGTCGCCGACGGGGCGCCCCCAGTCGTGGACGGTGCGCAGCGTGCGGTAGCCGGTGATCTTCATGTCGCCCTTGAGTGTGAGAGATCGAATGTGAAAACAACATACATCATATGTCTGTCGTTTCGCGAGTGTCCCCTGCCGCCCCATTCCGGAGGTCAATAGAGTGTCAGGCATGACCCCGCCCGCAGACGCCACCACCGCCGGTCGCGCACGCACCCCCATCGATCGCATCGGCGCGACCGTGCTGAACGAGCTCGTCCAGTCGATCGTCACCGGGGAGTACGCACCGGGCGACCTGCTGCCGCCCGAGAGCGTCATCAGCGTGCAGTTCGGCGTGAGCCGAACCGTCATCCGCGAGACGATGAAGCGCCTGCAGGAGAAGGGCATGGTCACGGTCGCCCAGGGGCGCGGCACGCACGTGAATCCCTCCACGAGCTGGAACGTGCTCGACCCCTCGGTGCTCACCGCCATGATCGAGAACGACTCGACCCTCGGCGTGCTCGACGACCTCAGCGTGGTGCGCGGGGCGCTCGAAGCGGCGATGGCCGCCGCCGCCGCCCGCGCGGTCGACGACGACGCCCGCACCCGCCTGCGCGAGAGCCTGGAGACGATGGAGGCTCACGTCGACGACTCGGCGGCATTCCGCGAGGCCGACGTGAAGTTCCACCTCGCCGTGATGGAGCTCGCCGACAACGGTCTCGCCGAGAACATCGCGCGCGTGCTCATCGCTCATGCGGTGGGCAGCGACCGCTTCACCGGTGTCGACCCCGCGCATGCGTTCGAGCTGACCCTCGCCGAGCACACCGCGATCCTCGAGGCGATCTCGGCCGGCGACGCCGAGGCCGCGCGCCTCGCGATGAGCGAGCACATCCTCGGCTCGTGGTCGCGCCGCCGCCTGCCGTCGAAGAAGCGTTCCTGACGGAGGCGCCGGGGCCCTCCTCCGCCGCGCAACCCTTCGCACGACCCTCAGCACGACCTAAAGAACATCAGTCATGTGATGTTTGCTTGATCGTTTTCGTAAGACGTAGTATGTTTCGACGCAAGGCCTGCACCCTCGGGTCCCTGCAGCAACTTCCCTATCAATGTTGAGAGGATCGCAATGAAGCGAAGGATCGCCATCCCCGCCGCCATCGGCGTGGCGGCACTGGCACTCACCGGATGCGGTGGAGCATCGCCGAACGGATCGACCGGCGGAGGCTCGGGCACGAGCGACAAGCTCGTCGTCTGGAACTGGGGCGACGCCGACGAGGCCGCGGCCGCATACACCGAAGACGTCAAGGCGGCGTTCGCCGAGAAGCACCCCGACGTCGAGGTCGAGATCGTCAACCAGCCGTTCGACCAGTACTACACGCTGCTCGGCAGCGCGATCGAGGCCGGCACCGGCCCCGACGTCGCCCTGTTCAACGGCGGCACGCAGCTCAAGAGCCGCGCCGACTCCCTCATCCCCGTCACCGACGAGCTCGCCGACCTCGAGGACACCCTCGCCGGCTGGCCCGCTTTCCAGGCCGACGGCGAGACCTATTCCGCCCCGATGTTCCTCCAGGGCTTCCCGATCTACTACAACAAGGCCCTCTTCACCGAAGCCGGCCTCGACGCCGACAACCCGCCCCAGACCTGGGACGAGCTGGCGGCCGCCTGCACCTCGATCACCGAGAAGACGGATGCCTCGTGCTTCGCGCTCGGCAACAAGGAGGGCCTCGGCATCGAGTTCTTCCTCTCGGGCTTCGGCTCGGGCGTCTTCACCCCCGAGGAGTACGACGCCTGGATCGACGGCGACCGCGACTGGACGAGCGAGCATGCGGTGCAGGTCTTGCAGATGTGGGCCGACACCGCTGCCGACGGCTGGTACAACGAGGGCGCGAACTCCACCGCGATGTTCAACGACTCGTTCGACCTGTTCTCGGGCGGCAAGTCGGCCATGGTCATCGGACTCATGAGCGGCACGGCGCACTGGAAGCAGTTCGACGAGTTCCTCGGCGAGGATCTCGGGTTCATGATGCCGGTCACCGTCAACGACGGCACCACCCTGGCCCTCCCGGCCGAGGGCGGCATCGGATACGGCGTGCTCAACGAGGACAAGAAGGAGCTCGGCGTCGACTGGATCAAGGCCACGGTCGACCACGACGCCCTCGCCGCCTACTCGCTCGCGGGCGGTCAGATCACGTCCGACACGACCATCGAGCTCGACACCGACATCGTGTCGGCGAACGACATCGTCGCGGAGTCGGCGGGCAGCAAGCCGCTGCTCCACACCGCCCTCGAGGCCGAGACGCTCGACCTGCTGCACCGCCTCGGCCAGCAGCTGCTCGGCGGCGAGGTCACCGTGCAGGACGCCGCAGCCCAGCTGGCAGCGTCGGAGGGCTGATCCCTTGGCGATCGACACCACCTCGACCCGGACCCTCGTTCTCGCGAACAAGGGTCCGGGCCGCGGCCGCCGGGAACGCGGCGCACGCCGCGATCTCGGCCAGCCGCTGCGCAAGAAGCCGTGGACGTCCGAACGGCTCGCGCCCTACCTCATGGTGCTGCCGGTCATCCTCATCCTCGCGGTCTTCCGCCTCTACCCCCTCCTGCTCGGCGTGAACTTCTCGTTCACGGGAGACAAGGAGCTCAACGGGCAGTTCGTCGGCCTCGACAACTACCTCACCCTCCTCGGCGACGCCCGGTTCCAGGCATCCGCCCGCAACGTGCTGGTCGTGCTGCTGTTCGTGCCGATCCAGGTCTTCGTCGCCGGCATCCTCGCTACCTTCGTCTTCCTGAAGATCCCGGGCCACCGCTTCTACCGCAGCGTGTACTTCCTGCCGGTGGTGCTCTCGCCGATCATCATCGGCGCGATCTTCAACATCCTGCTCGCCGCGAACGGTCCGATCAACGGCGCCCTGAACACCATCAACATCCCGGGCGTCGACTGGCTCGGCCTCCCCACCACGGCGTTGCCCTCGGTGCTCGTCGTGCACATCTGGGCGACGTTCGGCATGGCGTTCACGATCTTCCTCGCCGGTTTCGCGACCCTCGACGCCGAGCTGCTCGACGCCGCGAAGATCGACGGCGCCAACCTCTGGCAGCAGATCGTGCACGTCATCATCCCGAGTCTCAGCCAGACCATCCAGTTCGTGTTCGTCACGACCACGATCGGCATGCTCACCGGCCTCTTCGGCCTGCTGTACACGATGACCGCCGGCGGTCCGGGGGCGGCGAGCTACCTGCCCGAGTTCCTCATCTGGAAGCTCAACGGCGAGGCCCGCCCGGCGCTCGCGTCCGCGGCATCCGTCTTCCTGCTGCTGATCGTGCTCGTCATCGGCCTGATCCAGATCCGCGTGCTGCGTCGCGCCACGAAGGAGGCATGATGCGCCGCGAACGCCTGGGCAAGTGGATCATCGCCGTACCGATGATGCTGCTCGCGATCGCCACGATCGCACCGATGCTCTACGGCCTGAACATCTCGCTCAAGACGCGCAAGGACTACGTCCTCGATCGTCTCGGGGTCACGCAGACCTTCAACGTGCAGAACTTCTTCGACGCGTGGAACAACGCCGACATGGGCCGCTACTTCGCGAACACGATCATCGTCACCGTGTTCTCGGTCGCGATCCTGCTCGTGCTCGCGTCGATGTGCGGCTATGCGCTCAGCCACCTCACCTTCCGCGGCAGCAAGGTCGCGTTCCTCATCATCCTCGCGATGATGATGATCCCGTTCCAGGTGATCATGGTGCCGACGATCAAGGTGCTCAGCGACATGGGACTGATCAACACCTTCCCCGGTCTGATCGCCGCGTACGTGGCGCAGTTCCTGCCGTTCACCGTGTTCTTCATGACCTCCTACTACTCGGGCATCCCGAAGGAGCTCACCGAGGCGGCGCGCGTCGACGGCAACGGCCTGTTCGGCGTGTGGGCGCGCATCATGATCCCGGTCGGCAAGCCGGCGCTGATCTCGATGGGCATCCTGAACGCGCTGTTCGTCTGGAACGACATCCTCATCGCACTGCTGATCATGCAGTCGCCGCAGAACCGCACCGTCATGGTCGGCGTGAGCGCGCTGCGCGGCCAGTACCCCGACAACGTGCCGACGTACATCGCCGGCGTGCTGCTGGCGGTGCTGCCGATCATCATCGTGTACCTGGTCTTCCAGCGGCAGATCTCGGCCGGCGTCACGGCCGGAGCCACGAAGGGCTGATCCCATGAGCACCGACCGGATCGAGGTGTACGTCGACCCGGAGGGGTCGCCTTACGCCGACGGCTCGCACGGCTACCCCGCGAACGACCTGGCGCACGGCCTCGCCCTCGTGCGGGCACGGCGCGAGCCTGGTCAACGGGCCGTGATCTGGATGGCCGGAGGCGAGTACCGGCATCACGAGCCCGTCTCGTTCACGGCATCCGACTCCTTCACCGCGGTGGTGGCGACGGATGCCGCGAACCCGCCGGTGCTGCGCGGATCCGTGCGACTGACGGGCTGGCGTCCGGTGACGGTGAACGGGGTCGCGGCCTACGCCGCGCCTTCGCCGCGGGCGGCGGCCCGGCGGCTCTACGTCGACGGCGTCGCGGCGGAGCGCCCCCGGCATCCGCGCGAGGGATTCCTGCGGGTCGAGCAGCAGGAGGGCCTCGACCCGGCGGGCAGCTTCGTCGGCACGCTGTTCGACGGGGCGGCGTCGTTCCGCTTCGCCGAGGGCGACATCCCCGAGCTCGCGCAGGAGCGCGCGGTCGAGGTCGTCGTGCCGCACTACTGGGTGCAGGAGCGGATGCCGATCACCGCGATTGACCGCGACACCCGCACCCTCACGAGCTCGCTGCGCAGCATCTTCGCGCTGCGCGACGATGCCGCGAAGCTCTTCGCGCGCTACTGGCTCGACAACGTCGCCGAGCGCTTCGGCGAGGTCGCCGGCGAGTGGTACCTCGACGCGACCGGCGAGCTGGTCGGCGCGTCGGGTCCGCACGTGCTCTACCTGCCGGAGCCCGGCGTCGACATCGACGCGCTCGACGTGCGGATGCCCGTGACCGACGCCTTCGTGACGCTCGACGGCACCGCCGACGCGCCCGTACGCGAGGTGCGGTTCGAAGGTGTGCACTTCGCGGAGGCGGACTTCGAGGTCGTGCCGCCCGCGGTGCCGCCGTTCGGGGTACGCGAGGACCCGCAGTTGCCGTCGGCTGGCCGGTACGCGGCCGACGTGCAGGCGGCGAGCACCGTCCCCGCCGCCGTACGATTCGACTTCGCCCGCTCGTGCGCGCTCATCGGCGGCGGCATCGCACGCGTCGGCGGCTACGGCGTGAGCCTCGGCCCCGGCACGCGCGGGGCGCTCATCAGCGGTGTCTCGTTCAGCGATCTGGGGGCCGGGGCCGTGCGCTCGGGCGGAGGGATCGATGCCCTGGCGGCGGAGTACAACCGCGCGAACGAGGTCTCCGACTGCACGATCGCGCGCGGCGGTCAGGTCTATCCCAACGCCGTCGCCGTGCTCTTCCAGCACGGATCGCACAACGTGATCGCGCACAACGAGATCAGCGATCTCCTCTACTCCGGCATCTCGGTCGGCTGGATGTGGGACTATCTGCACAGCCCGTCCGAGGGCAACCTCATCGAGGGCAACCACATCCACCACCTCGGCCAGGGGCTGCTCAACGACATGGGCGGCGTCTACCTGCTCGGCATCGCGCCGGGCACGGTCGTGCGCGGCAACCACATCCACGACATCGAGTGCGCGAACTACGGCGGCTGGGGGATCTACCTCGATGAGGGCTCGTCGCACGTGGTGATCGAGCAGAACGTGGTGCACGACGTGTCGAGCCAGGCCTACCACCAGCACTACGGGCGCGAAGTGATCATCCGCGACAACGTGTGGGCGTTCGGTCGCAACGGGCAGGTGTCGATCACCCGCCCCGAAGAGCACGTGTCGTTCACGTTCCACCGCAACATCGTGGTGGGCGAGGGCATGCCCGCGTTCATCGGCTACCCCGACCACCGCGACCTGCGGCGCTTCGGGATCGACAGCGACCTGAATCTGTTCTGGGATGCGACGCCGCTCGACGGAGCGGTGCGGGCGGCGAACGCCGATCGCTCGACGGGACCGGATGGGCGGGTCGGTTTCGAGATCGTCGAGCGCCTCGACGACGAGTGGGCGGCACTCGGTCACGACCGGCACTCGATCACCGCCGATCCGCTGTTCATGGATGCCGCAGCGCGCGATCTGCGCGTGCGGGAGGGGTCGCCGGCGGAGGGTCTCGGCATCCGGGTGCCGGATGTGCGCGGCGCCGGGCCGCGACCGGTGTCGGAGCGACGGCATCCGCTGGGTGCGCCGACCGGCATCGACCCGTTCCTGCCGACCCGGGGGTAGGCGGACGTCCGTAGGCTGAGGAGATGGACGCGCACGTGCCGAACCCCCTGGTCTGCCCGACCTGCGGTGGAGCACTGACGTTCGAGATCCTCGACGACGAGCGCTTCCTCGTCGTGTGGTCGTGCGTGGAGTGCGGGTTGATCCGGGCGACCGAACCGACGGGATAGCCTCTTCGTCATTTTCTTCGAACCTCGCTTGCATTAATTTCGGATGCATGTTCGAATGAAGCATGCGTTGGCAGGGACAGAAGCTCGGAGAGACGGATGCCGCGGCACTCCCCGGTCTCGAAGACCGGTCGAGCGTGCTGCGGTCGGTGACGACCCCCGAGTTCGCCGGGGTGACCTTCCACGAGGTGCTCTCGAAGTCGGCGCTCAACCACGTTCCCGGCGCATCGCGCATGCCGTTCGCCTGGACGATCAACCCCTATCGGGGATGCAGTCATGCGTGCGTCTACTGCGTCTCGCCGGACACGTTGATCCTCTGCGCCGACGGGCGCCAGCGCCCCCTACGCGACCTGGAGATCGGTGACCAGATCATCGGCACCGAGCGCGAGGGCGCGTACCGCCGCTATGTGCCTACCGAAATCCGCGCCAAGTGGTCGACCCGCAAGGCGGCGTATCGGGTGACGCTGGCCGACGGCACCGAGATCATCGCGAGCGGGGATCACCGATTCCTGACCGAGCGCGGATGGAAGCACGTCACCGACGCAGAGTCCGGGCAGAGACCACACCTCACCACGAACAACCGGTTGTTGGGGTTTGGCATCGGGCCGGCGGGGGCAGACATCGATCAGACGAGCACCGATTATCGACGCGGTTACCTGGCCGGGATGATTCGTGGAGACGGAATGATCTTCCACGGCACCTATCCCAGCCCGGAGCGGGTGCGGAAGGTACACATGTTCCGCCTGGCGCTGGTCGATCCGGAGGCTCTCGACCGGACTCGGGAGTTCCTCGAAGCTGAGGATGTGCCGACGAGGACCAGACCATTCGCCGCTCAGACCGAGACTCGGAGCGCGGCGAACGCGATTCACACGGCGGCTCGGGCGGGAGTCGAGCGGATCGAGCAACTCATCCTCTCGCCCGAGGAACCGAACGAGAGCTGGTTCGCTGGATTCCTCGGCGGCATCTTTGATGCGAAAGGGAGTTGTTCGCGCGGAGTGCTCCGCATCTCGAATGGGGATCCCGAACTCATCCGCCTGATCGAGCAGGGCATGCGCGCCTTCGACGTTCCCCACATCGTCGAAGGCGCGCGCGCTAACGGAGTCCGCGACGTGCGCGTGACGGGCGGGCTACCCAGCCGCCAGAGGTTCTTCGCGATCGCCTCACCTGCCATCACGCGAAAACTCGACATCATCGGAACCGCTGTGAAAACGGCATCCGATCTCCGGGTCGTGTCGATCGAACCCCTCGGTGAAGTGCAGGACCTCCTCGACATCACGACCGGGACCGGCGATTTCGTCGCCAACGGAGTCATCAGCCACAATTGCTTCGCCCGCGGGACGCACGAGTACCTCGACCTCGACGGCGGGTCGGACTTCGACTCTCAGATCGTGGTCAAGGTGAACGTCGTCGAGGTGCTCGAGCGCGAACTGCGCAAGGGCAGCTGGCAGCACGAGACCGTGGCTCTCGGCACGAACACCGATCCCTACCAGCGGGCCGAGGGGCGCTACAAGCTCATGCCCGGGATCATCGAGGCGCTCGCGGCATCCGGCACCCCGATCTCGATCCTCACGAAGGGCACGCTGATCCGTCGCGACATCCCTCTGCTCGTGAAGGCTGCGCAGCGCGTGCCGATCGACGTGCAGATGTCGATCGCGATGTACGACGACGAGCTGCAGAAGGCGATCGAACCGGGAACCCCGAGCACGCAGGCGAGGCTCGACACGGTGAAGGCGCTGTCGGATGCCGGTTTCCCCGTCACCGTCTTCCTGATGCCGATCCTGCCGCACATGACCGACTCGGTCGACGCGATCGCGCATGCGCTCGAGCGCATCAAAAAGGCGGGCGCGCGCACGGTGATCTACGGAGCGTTGCACCTGCGGCCGGGTGTGAAGCCGTGGTTCTTCCAGTGGCTCGGAGAGCACCGGCCCGACCTCGTCTCGTCGTACCGCGGCCTCTACCCGGGAGCGTCCGCCGAGGCGCCGAAGCCCTATCGGCAGTGGCTCGCGAAACGGGTCAAACCGCTGATCCGGCTGCACGGCCTCGACGCGCGCCACGAAGACGACTACCCCCGGCGCGGATTCCGTCCGGGACAGGGCCACGTCGAGTCGATCTGGCGTCAGGACGGAGCGCCGACGACGGGGCGGGCACCGGGCAGTCCGAGCCCGGCCGTCACCTTCCGGACCACCGGTTCGGCGACCTCGGCCGCCGCGCAGCCCATGCTCTTCTGAGGGTGGGCTGCGGCATCCGCTGGTCGGGGCGGAGCGCCGCAGGCCCGTAGGCTCGGTGACTATGGCTACCGGCTCCACCATCCACACGTTCGACGTGCAACTCGCAGACACCGACCGCGGGGTCTACGAGGACTATTCGCTGCGCGTGGCGAGGCATCCGTCCGAGACCGACGCCTACATGATCACCCGCATCCTCGCCTACGGCCTCGAGCTCGCCGAGGGCATCGGATTCAGCGAGGGCATCTCGAAGACCGATGAGCCGGCCGTTCTCGTCCGCGACCTCACCGGCGCGATCACCGCCTGGATCGAAGTCGGCGCCCCCGATGCCGAGCGCCTGCACTACGGCAGCCGCCTCGCCGAGCGCACCGTGGTCTACACGCACCGCGACCCCGAGAAGGTCATGCTCCCGTGGGCCGGCAAGCGCATCCACCGCTCCGACGACCTGCGCGTGTTCAGCTTCGACCCCGGCTTCATCGACCAGGTCACGCCGCACATCGAGCGCCGCAACACGCTCACCCTCACGGTCACCGAACAGGTGCTCTACCTCGACCTCAACGGCGCCAACCTCACCACCGCGATCCACGAGCACGAGCTCGGGTAGCCCCCCTGAGGGGTCAAGACACGCCGCAGCCCCGGCATCCGATACGGCGTGTCTCGACCCTCGCGGTGCCGCACCGTCCGCGCCCTGGGGAGGAGATCTCTCGTTCCACAGGAGCCTCTCGCGGATCCGCTCCTGCGCATCGTGCGCTCTCCTCCGTTACGCGCACCCGCCCGCCCGGCCCGCACAACTTCGGAGATCGGACGAGACACCCCGCGCCGGCAGCCCTGCAGTCCGGCGTGTCGCCTCAGAACTCCGAAGTTGTGCCGCGGCTCACGCGCGAGGGGTCGAAAAAGGCCGGGTCGGATGCTTCCGACCCGGCCTTTCGTGACCCCTCAGGTCACGCGACCCTCAGCGGCGCACGCCCGCGGCTCAGCGGGTGAGCGCCTCGGCGGTGGGGGTGCGACCGGTGATCTCGTCGATGATGTCGTCGTCGATGCGCGCGTTCTCGAACGGCGCGTCGATCTCGGCCCGGTCGAGCAGCTCGGTCATACGACGCTGACGCTGACGCGTGATGAGCGTGACGACGCGGCCCGAGCGACCGGCGCGGCCGGTACGGCCCGAACGGTGCAGGTACGTCTTGTACTCGTCGGGAGCGTCGGCCTGCACGACGAGATCGATGTCGTCGACGTGGATGCCGCGGGCGGCGACATCGGTGGCGACGAGCACGTTCACGCGGCCCGAGGTCAGACGCTCGAGGTTACGCGTGCGCTTGGCCTGGTTCAGGTCTCCGTGCAGCGAGACCGCGGGGATGCCGGCGTCGTCGAACTGCTCGGCGAGCATGTCGGCGTAAGCGCGGGTGCGGGCGAAGACCAGCGTCTTGCCCTCGCGGTCGACGAGTGAGGTGAGGATCTCGGCCTTATCGCGGTGCTCGATCACGAGCACGCGGTGCTCGATCGTGCTGGACTCCTGGTCTTCACCGGCGACCTCGTAGACGGCCGGGTCGACGAGGAACTCGTCGACGAGAGCCGCGACCTCGCGGTCGAGCGTCGCCGAGAACAGCAGCTTCTGGCTGCCGTCGGCGGTGTGACGCAGGATGCGCTGCACGGGCTCGACGAATCCGAGCTCGCACATGTGGTCGGCCTCGTCGAGCACCGCGATGCGGCAGTCCGAGAGGTCGAGCTTGCCCTGGCTGATGAGGTCCTCGACGCGACCGGGGGTGCCGATCACGATGTCGACGCCCTTCTTGAGCGCGCCCACCTGGCGACCCTGCGGCACGCCGCCGTAGATCTGGGTGGTGAAGAGACCCACGCTGCGGGCGATCGGCTGGATCGTGCGGTCGATCTGCAGGGCGAGCTCACGAGTCGGAGCGAGGATGATCGCGCGCGGCGAACGACCGAACTCACGACGCTTGCCGGCCTGCGACTGCAGCACGCGCTCGACGAGCGGGGCGCCGAAGGCGATCGTCTTGCCGGAGCCGGTGCGTCCACGGGCGAGCACGTCGCGCCCGCCGAGCACGGCCGGGATGCTGGCCGCCTGGATCGGGAACGGCGTCGCCGCGCCCATGCCGGCGAGGGTCTCGACGATGTTCGAGCCGAGGCCCAGGTCGCCGAAGCTCACCCCGTCGACCTCGACGGCTGCGACGGACTTCGCCTCGAGGCGCTCGTGCACGACGTCGTCGGTCGGCTCGAAGGCCGCCTTCGGCTTGGCGTTCCAGTCGTTGCGGCCGGGGCGCGCGTCACGGCTCGGACGCTCGTCGCGGCGCGGGCGGTCGGTGCGGTACGCGCCACCGGTCGAGGGACGGCTGCGCTCGCCCGGTGCGTCGTAGGAGCGCTGCGTGCGGTCGCGGTCGAAGGCGCGGCGGGCGCGGTCGGCATCGTACGAACGCTCGGGGCGATCGGATGCCGCACGGTCGTTGAAACGAGGGCGCTCGGCGCCACGGTCGTTGTACCGAGGGCGCTCGGCGCCACCACGGTCGTCACGACGCGGACGCTCGTCACGATCGAAACGGGGACGCTCGGCGCCACGGTCGTTGAACCGGGGGCGCTCGGCGCCACCACGGTCGTCACGACGCGGACGCTCGTCACGGTCGAAGCGAGGACGGTCGGCACCGCGGTCGTTGAACCGGGGACGCTCGGCACCCCCACGGTCGTCACGACGCGGACGCTCGTCACGGTCGAAACGAGGACGGTCGGCACCCCGATCGTTGAACCGCGGACGCTCGGCACCCCCACGGTCGTCACGACGCGGACGGTCGTCGAAGCGGCGGCCGGCCGAGGGGCGGTCGTTGTAGCGGGGACGCTCGGAGCCGCCCTCGAAACGGGGACGCTCGTCGCGACGGTGCGGCGCCTCACGGCGGCCCGACTCGGCGCGGTTGCGGATGCTGCGGGCCTCGTCGCGACCGGCGCGCTCCTGCGCACCCCAGCGCTGCTTCGGGGCGCCCGACTCGGCCTCGGCCGGACGGTATCCGCGGTGGCCGGCGCTACGGCTTCCGGGACGACGGTCGTACCCACCGGCGGCGGGAGCGGAGCGGCGGTCGCCGGCATCCGATCGTCCGCCGCGCTCGTCGCGGCCGCCGTCACGCGACGATGCGCCGTGGTGACGGTCGTGGAAGGAGGTCTTGTTCGCGCCGTAGCGCGGCTCGAAGTTGCGAGCGGCGCGGCCGCCCTGGGGCTTCTTGTTCTTCGGCATGTGTGTCTTTCGTTCTCGCACGAGAACAGCACGGCGCACGCGGAGAAGCACCCGTGGATCAGGGGTGCCGGACGCTCAAGGGCCGGGGCCATTCATGTGATGGTTGAATGCGCGTCGATGGACGCTCACCATCGGCCCCTGGACTCACACTTCAAACAGGTAAAACGTCCGCGCGCTGCGCGGGTGTCCGAAGCCGACTTCCCCAGTGTACCCGCCGCACCTGAAAGACTCCCCCGCGGCCATACGATGGCGAGGTGAATCCCACCGGCATCCAGGTCTCCCTCCGTCGTGGCGACGTCACCGCGCAGATCGCCCAGGTCGGCGCCTCGCTGCGCGCGCTGCGCATCGGCGACGTCGACCTGATCTCCCCGTATCCGCTCGATCGGCCGACTCCGGGGTGCTCGGGCGTCGTTCTCGCACCCTGGCCCAACCGCATCCGCGATGGGCGATGGAACGACGAGGGCACTGACCGTCAGCTCGCGATCACCGAGCCGAAGTTCGGCAACGCCAGCCACGGACTCCTGCGGTTCACCGCCTACGAGATCGAGCAGACGGATGCCGCTGCCACCCTGCGCGCGACGATCGTGCCGCAGACCGGCTACCCGTACCTCATCGAGACCTCGGTCACCTACGCCCTCACCGACGACGGCGTCGCGGTGACGCACACCCTCACGAACCGATCGGAAACCGCGGCCCCCGTCGCCCTCGGAACGCACCCGTACGTGACCATCGGCGATGTCGACGCGCACGACCTCGTGCTGCGAGTGCCGGCGTCGACCGCTTTCGAGACCGACGAGCGGATGCTGCCCACCGGCACCCGTCCGGTCGAGGCGGCCCTGCGCGACGGCATCCGCCTGGGCGATGCGAAGCTCGACACCGGTTTCACCGATCTCGCGCGCGACCCCGACGGACGCGTGCGGCACTCGCTGACCGCGCCCGATGGCCGCCGCCTCACGCTCTGGCAGGGTGAGGGTTTCGATTTCGTGCAGGTCTACACGGCGACGAACTACCCCGGCCACGATCTGGCCGTCGCGATCGAACCGATGACCGCACCCGCCGATGCGTTCAACAGCGGCCTCGGCGTCCGTCGCCTCGCTCCGGGCGAGACCTGGACCCTCGACTGGGGCATCTCGCTGGGCTGACTCTCCGGCAGACGCGTGCAATAACTCAGGACGATCAACCAGAAAGGCCCCGGATCCGACGCTTTCGCGTGGATTCGGGGCCTTTCGTCCTGAGTTAGGGACAGCGCATCACTGCGACAGCCAGGGGCGCTCGCGCAGTTCCCGGCGGCTGAGCGTCGCTCCGTGCGCAACGACCGACACCTCGGCCTCGGTGAGCTCCAGCTCGTCCACCGCCACCGCGGACCCCGCCGAACCCGCATCCGGACCCTCCGGCGCATCCGGGGCGGAGTCCGTCGGCGCGGCATCCGCTCCCCCGCCCTTGCGGGCCTGGCGCCGCTCCTTCGCACCCTCGACGAGGTTGTAGAGCGTCGGCAGCACGATCAGCGTGAGCACGGTCGACGAGATGAGTCCACCGATCACGACGATCGCGAGCGGCTGCGAGATGAACCCTCCGTGCCCGGTGATGCCGAGCGCCATCGGGGTGAGGGCGAGGATCGTCGCGAGCGCCGTCATGAGGATCGGCCGCAGACGCTTCTCCGATCCGGCCTGCACGGCGGCGACCGTCGACAGACCCTTCTCCCGATACTGGTTGACGAGGTCGACGAGCACGATCGCATTCGTCACCACGATGCCGATGAGCATCAGCACACCGATCAGCGAGGCGACACCGAGCGGCACGCCCGTGATGATCTGCAGCAGGATCGCACCGGTGGCCGCGAACGGCACTGACACGAGCAGCAGCAGCGGCTGGCGCAGCGACTTGAAGGTCGCGACCATCACCACGTAGACGATGAGGATCGCGGCGAGCATCGCCAGACCCAGCTGCGAGAACGAGTCGGCCTGCTGCGAGGCGACGCCGCCGATCTCGGCGGACGCGCCCGCGGGCAGGTCGACCGCGGCGAGCGCAGCGGAGACGGATGCCGTCGCCACGGCGAGATCGTCGGATGCCGGGGGCACGGTGATCGTGGCAGTGCGCTGCCCCTGCTCGGTGGTGATCGAGGTGGGGCCGTTGCGCTGCTCGACCGTGGCGATATCGCTGAGCGCGACCGGGCCGAGCGGCGTCGGGATCGTCAGGTCGCGCAGCGCCTCGACCGTGGCCGGCGGCTCGGAGGTGACGAGGTACACGGTGAGTGCGGTGTCGTCGATCTCGACCGAGCCGAGCTGCTGCGGGCGCATCGTGTTCGACACGATCGCTCCGACGGCGACCTCCGAGAGCCCGCGCTGGGCGGCGGCCTCACGGTCGACGACCACGGCGATGTAGGGCAGGGCGGCGGCGAGGTTGTCGCTCACCTGATCGATGCCATCGCGACCGTCGAGCTCGTCCATCACGGCGGTGGTCGCCGTGGAGAGGTCGTCGCCGTTCGACGCCGAGACCGTGATCTCGATGTCGCTCGAGCCGAACCCGGCCGACGAGGCCACCGACACGTCGCCCACGTCGGAGAGACCGTCGATCGCGTCCTGCACATCGGCGCGCAGCTTCTCCTGGTCGGCGCTCTCATCGGTGAGCACCGAGTAGGTCACGCCCGAGGAGCCGCCCGAGAACGCGTCGCGCACCGAGGAGCCGCTCGACCCGATCGAGGCCTGCACGTGCTCGATGCCGTCGATGCCGCTGAGCGCGTCCTCGACCTTGATCGCGGCATCGGACTTGGTCTCGAGGCTGGCCGTCGGGCCGAGGTCCTGCGTGATGGTCATGGTGTTCTGCCCCGAGTCGCCGAGGAAGTTCTGCTTCATGAACGGAGCTGCGGCGAGGGTCGCACCGAGCACGACCACGGCCAGCACGACGGTGACGCCCGAGTGCTTGAGCGTCCAGCCGAGGATCGGGCGGTACGCCTTCTGCAGGCGGGTGGGCGGAGCATCCTGGTGCTCGGGGTCGATGGCTGCGCCACTCTCGTCGAGCAGCGGCTTGCCGGGCTTGAGGAACCAGTACGCGAGCACCGGCACGATCGTCAGCGAGACGAGGAGCGAGGCGATCATCGCGATCGACACGGTCATCGCGAACGGCCGGAAGAGCTCGCCGACCATGTCGCCGACGAACACGATCGGCAGGAAGACAGCGACCGTGGTGATGGTGGATGCCGTGATCGCCATCGCGACCTCGCGCACCGCGAGCCGGATCGCATCACCCTTGTCGGCGTCGCCGACGTAGTGCCTCTTGATGTTCTCGATCACCACGATGGAGTCGTCGACCACGCGGCCGATCGCGATCGTGAGCGCGCCCAGGGTGAGGATGTTCAGCGAGTACCCGAAGGCCTGCAGACCGATGAAGGTGACGAGCACCGAGGTCGGGATCGAGATCGCGGTGACGAGCGTCGAGCGCACCGACATCAGGAACAGCAGGATGACGAGCACGGCCATCACGAGTCCGAGCAGGCCCTCGACCGCGAGCGTCTCGATGGACTGCTCGATGAACGGCGCCTGGTCGAAGATCACGGTGAACGTGGCGTCGGGGAACGCCTCGCCGATCTCGTCGAGCGCGGCGATGACCCCGGCCGACACCTCGACGGTGTTCGCGGCGGGGAGCTTCGTGATCGAGATCGACAGCGCATCCTGGCCGTCGACGCGCGAGATCGAGCTGACCGGGTCGGACTCCTGGACGACGGTCGCGACGTCGCCGACGGTGAGGTCGGTGCCGACGAGCGGCAGGGCGGCGATCTCGTCGACCGAGGCGATCTTCGCGCCGGTCTGCACGGTGAGCGTCTCGCCGTTCTCGGTGATGTCGCCGCCGGGGAACAGCGTGCCGTTCTGTTCGAGCGCGTCGCTGATCGCCTGGGTGCTCTGACCTGCGGCGGCGAGCGCCGCGACGTCCGGGGTGATGGTGATGCGCTGGCCGACCCCGCCGACGATCTCGGCGGCGTTCACGCCATCGACGTCTTCGAGCTCGGGGATCGCGACGGTCTCGAGCTCGGCCTGCGCGTTGTCGGCGTCGTCGAAGCCCGACACGGCGACCTGGATCACCGGGAGGTCGTTGATCGAGATCGCGAGCACCTGCGGGTCGATGTCTTCGGGCAGCGTCGACGAGATGCGGTTGATCGCCTGCTGCATCTTCTGCTCGGCGGTCGCGAGGTTCGTGCCGTACGTGAAGCTCGCCTGGATGATCGAGGCGTTGGTGGTGCTCGTGGCGGTGGTCGACTCGAGGTCGGGCACGCCCTGGATCGCCGCCTCGATCGGCGTCGAGACGTCGTTCTCGACGACCTCCGGCGAGGCGCCGGGGTAGGTGGTCATCACGACGAGCGCGGGCAGCTCCAGCGAGGGGATGAGTTCCTGCTTGAGGTTCGTGAGCGCGAGCCCACCGAAGACCGCGGCGACGATCGTGATCAGGGCGATGAGCGCGCGGTTCTTGAGGCTCAGGACGGCGAGTTTCGACAAGGTTGTTCCTCAGGGTGCTGTCTGTGCGGGTGCGAGGGAAGGTGCTGCGGGTGCGGATGCTGCGGGTGCGGTGCTGCCCGGGGTGAGTATCCCGGCGAGGCCGTCTCGGATGAGGCGCTCCTCGAGGGGGTCGTCGCTGATCTGGGCGTGCCAGAGTACGCCGTCGATGAAGACGGCTGCGGCCTTGGCCCTGTCCAGTCCGTGAACGGAGGCGATGAATTCGACGACCTGGTCGGACCAGCGCCGAGCCAGTTCGCGCACGCGCGGATCGTGCACGGCGGCGGTCACGACGGCCCGATCGGTCTCGAGGGCGCGGGCGTCGGCGAGGCTCTCGGTGATGAGCCGGGCCAGCGCCTCGGGCGTCACACCGACCGATTCGACGGCCTGACGGGTGGCCTCGATGCGCAGTTCGATCTCGCGCACGAGGAAGCCGAGAGCGGCATCGCGCAGGTCGTCGAGAGTATCGAAGTACTGGGTGGTCGCCCCGAGCGGAACGCACGCCCGGGCGGCGACCTTGCGGTGGGTGAGGGCGTCGACGCCGATCTCGACGATCAGCTCGGCGGCGGCTTCGACGATCTCGCGGCGGCGCGCTTCAGGGTCGCGTCTGCGCCGCGCTTTCGTCACCATCGGAGTCCTCCCGTACGTCCGTACATGTACATTTGTACATTTTTGGGGTGGGAGGAAGCTGGGAGCGGATGCCGTCTACCGCAGCGCCGCGCCGAGCGCGAGCCCCGCACCGGCGGCGAGGAGCCCCAGCACGAGCATCCCGACGGCGTTGAAGGCCGCCGCCCGACGTGCGCCGCCCCGCTGCAGTGCGACGGTGTCGAGCATCGCCGTACTGAAGGTCGTGTAGCCGCCGATCAACCCGGCCCCGATGAGGAAGAGCTGCTCCGGAAGCGCCGTCGTCACGAGCCCGAGCGCGAACGAGCCGGTGAGGTTGATGAGCAGGATGCCCCACGGGTAGCGACGGCCCGCGAAGCGGGCGACGCCCTGATCGACGACGTATCGCAGCACGCTGCCCGCACCTCCCGCGAGCGCGGCCGCGACGAACAGCAGCGGGCTCATGACGGGGCTCCCGCATCACGCACTCCCGCATCACGTCGGGGACGGCCGATGCGCAGCCCGGCCGCCGCGGCGACGAGGCCGAACACGAGCGACCCCACGGCGTACGCGGCACCCACGAGCGGAGCATCCGCCCAGAGCGCCAGCGCGCCCGTCATGAAGGTGCTGTACGTCGTGAAACCGCCCAGGATGCCGGTGGCGAGGAACACGCGCAGATCCCTCGACGCGGGCAACCGCGCCGCGACGACGCCGATGAGGAACGCCCCGACGATGTTGGCGATGAGGATCGCGAAGGGGAATCCGCCGTGATCGGGGATCAGCAGCATCAGGGCCAACCGTGCCGCCGTACCGATCGTGCCGCCGGCCAGCACGAGGAGCAGGCGGCGGAGGGTCACGGCATCACGCTACTCCTCGCGAGGGCGCGCCGAGCACTTGTCAAGGGCGTGGGCGGTGCGGTGCGGGGCGCGTTGACTGGCCCGCATGAAGCCCCTGTGGAAGTCCGACGCCCCCGCTCCCCTCGGCACTCCCTTCGAGCCGGGCGCGCGTCACGACGTGGTGATCGTCGGCGCCGGGATCACGGGTCTCTCGACCGCCGTGATGCTCAGCCGCGCCGGCCTCGACGTCGCCGTCATCGAATCGGGCGATGTCGCCGAGCTCGCGACCGGCGGCAACACCGGCAAGCTCTCCCTGCTGCAGGGGAAGCGCCTGGCCGAGATCCGCGAGCACCATCCGGCCGCGCTCGTGCGCGCGTACGTCGAATCGAACCGGGCGGGGATGGACTGGCTCACCGCCTTCGCCGACGGCGCCGACGTCTCGTACCTCCACCGCACCGACCACTCGTACGCCCAGGGCCGCAGCGGACTCGAGACCCTCGAGGCGCAGCACGCCGCCGCGCAGGAAGCCGGCCTGCCGACGCGGATGCTCGCGGCCGGCGACCTCGGCGCACTTCCGTTCGCCGTCGCCGGGGCGGTCGCCCTCGACGATCAGGTGACGATCGATCCCGTCGAGCTCGCGGATGCCCTGGCCCGCGTCTTCCTCGCCGCGGGCGGCACGCTGCACACCGGCATCCGCGCCACCGGGGTGCGGGTGATCCCCGAGACGCACGTGAAGACCGCCGCCGGACCCATCTTCGCCAAGGACGTCGTGCTGGCGACCGGCAGCGCGATCCTCGACCGCGGGCTGTATTTCACGAAGACGAGCGGCATGCGGTCGTACTGCGTCTCGTTCCGCGTGCCGGGCGAGGTGCCCGCCGAGACGTTCCTCTCGGTGGACTCGCCCAGCCGATCGATCCGTCCGGTGGCGGATGCCGACGGCCCGGGCGGGATCGCCCAGCTCGTGGTGGGCGGGAACGGGCATCCGGTCGGACGATCCGACAGCGAAGAGGCGGCGGTCGAAGACCTCGTGCGGTGGACGCAGGAGCACTTCCCCGGCGCCGAGGAGACGCACCGCTGGTCGGCGCAGGACTACCAATCGCACAACCGGATCCCCTTCGTCGGCGCAATGCCGCGCGGCCTCGGCCGCATCCGCTTCGCGACCGGCTACGCGAAGTGGGGTCTGTCGAACGGCCCGGCGGCGGCGATCCGCCTGTCGTCCGAGATCCTCGGCACGCCGTGGCGCGAGCGGCCGCACTGGATGACGACGATCGCCACGCGCATGACGGTTCCCGCCGATCTCGCCCAGGGTGCGCAGGAGGGCCTCGAGGTCGGCAAGGAGGCGGTGAAGGGATGGACGGATGCCGAGACCCATCCCGTGCCGGTACCGCGCCCCGCCGAGGGCGAGGGGGTCATCGCGAACCGCGCCGGTCTCCCGGTCGGCGTCTCGACCGTCGACGGCGTCACGCGCGCGGTCGACGCCGTCTGCACGCACCTGGGCGGCGTGCTCGCCTGGAACGACGCCGAGTGCACGTGGGACTGCCCGCTGCACGCCTCGCGCTTCGCCGCCGACGGCACGCGCATCGAGGGCCCGGCACTGAAGGACCTCCGCGAACTCCCCCGCACCGGCCGGCGCTGACGCGCCCCCTGCATCCGCTGAGGGGTCAGTCCGCGTGCGGGGGCGCGGCATCCCACCCCTGTTGCGGTGTCTCGCAGTCCTCGCGGAAGACGTACTGCGAGGCGAGCTTTCGCTGACTGCTCGACCAGTCGATCGCCGGGCGGCGCTGCTCGGGCGGCAGGTAGCCGAGCCGGTACACGGCCATGAGCTCGAGCTCGTCGGGCACGCGCAGCAGCCGCACGATCTCGCCCCACCGCCCCGGAACCTCCATCGGGAACGAGATGAACTGGATACCCATCCCCAGCTCGACCGTCGTGAGCCAGATGTTCTCCATCGCGGCGCCCATGCTGAACACCGAGTAGAACGACGAGAGCTGCCCGGGTCGGTACTCGCTGCGGTCGAGCATCACGCCCAGCAGCAGCGGCGACCCGGCGACGAGCTTGCGGTTCTCCTCGCCCAGCGTCTTCGGAACGCCGAACGTGTTCATGAGTTTCTGCCCGCGCTTGGTGAACACCTGGCTCGTGAAGGGGCGCAGCGCCGCGGGCAGCTTGTCGAACAGCATCCCGCTGCGCTTCTCGTCCATCTCGGCCTGGCTGAAACGGAAGTACGGCTTGTAGCGCTCGAAGAACGTGCCGTTCGACATCGCCTCGGTCATGCTCTCGCCCGAGATGCGCGAGATCTGCGCGATCGTGTCGGGGTTCTCGATCACGACGAACCGCCACGGCTGGCTGTTCAGCTGCGAGGGCGCACGCCCGGCGGCCTCGAGCAGGATGCGCTGGTGCTCCTCGCTCACCGGATCGGGCATGAATCCGCCGTTGGTGGTCTTGCGGCGGCGGATGGCGTCGAGCAGTTCCATGGGGTCACTTCCGGTCGGCGGACGGCACGCGCGAGCACACGACGCCCGCGACGATGAAGGGGGCGGCGGCGAGCGCCACGAGCGGATGCCGTGCGCTGTGCGTGCCGAGGTAGAGGATCGCCGCGAGCGGCGCGGCAGCGGGGAGGAGGGCGAGGGCGGCGCGACGGCTCGCTCGGCGCGGGCGCGCCCACAGACCGGCGGCGATGGCTCCGCCGGTGGTGACGCACGTCGCGATGTAGAGGGCGTGGTGCACCCAGCGGAAGTTCCGCGTGTCGATGACCTTCGCGGCCACGGCGGTGCCGAGCGCGGCATTGGCCCCGTAAGCGGATGCTGCGACGACGAACAGCGGTGCGGCCGTGCTTCGCCGCCGCCTTCGCCTCCACGTCATGCCCCGACCTTACGCCCGCGCCCCCTCCGCCGAACCACCCCTTGCGCGCGAAACACCCTGTGAGTACGGCACCTCCCGGTTCCTGAGCGAGCGCAGCGAGACGAAGGGCCCCCGCGCGCAGCAGCGGAGGAGAACTCGCCCTCCGCAGGAAGCATCCGCCGTTTCGATCCTGCCGAACGCGAGAAATCCTCCCGAACGGATGCCGCGGGGCGGCCCTTCGTCTCGTCTCATCTCGTCTCGTCGATTCGCTCCTCGGTCAGGGACCGGCTGGTGAAACCGGTCCCTGAGCGAGCGGAGCGAGACGAAGGGCGGCCTACAGATTCGCCTCCGCGTACACGCGGAGCGCGTCGCGGACGAACTCCGCGCCGTGAGTGCCACCCGATGAGGTGGCGTAGTTCGCGCCGAAGCGCGGGTCGGCGACGTACATCTCGCCGAGTCCGAGCACGTACGCCTTCGCGTCACCGTCGGGGGCGGATGCCGGAGTCCCCGGCACTCCCGTCAGCCACTCGACGTGGCGGCGGGCGAGGGCCTGCGCCTCATCGGATGCCGGGTCGATGCCGCTCTCGGCGGCGGCGATCCAGTCGCGACCGAGGTCGGCGACCCTCTGCTTCCAGTCGATGCGCTCGGCATCCGTCATGCTCCGCCACCAGCGGTCGCCGTCGGCGTAGGCCTTCGCGCCCCAGCGCTGCTCGACCTCGTCCCTGTACTGCGTGTGGTCGAAGCCGTCGAACATGTTCTCTGCCATGAGTTCTTCACCTCCTCTCAGAGCGTCGATGGTGGATTCGACCGACGCGATCTGTCGCGCCAGCCGGGTCTGCTCCTCGCGCAGCAGCGCGAGGTGGGTTTCGAGAGCGGATGCCTCCGCGCGCTTGGTTCCTGCACCCTCGGCCCCCTGGATCCCTGCACCCTCGGCACCCTGGGTCCCTGAGCCTGTCGAAGGGCCCAACACCTCCGCGATCTGCGGCAGCCCGAGTCCGAGCTCGCGCAGCAGCAGGATGCGCTGGAGGCGCACGAGGGCGGTCTCGTCGTAGTGGCGGTAGCCGTTCGCCGCGATGCGCGTCGGCGCCAGCAGTCCGATGTCGTCGTAGTGACGCAGGGTTCTGCTGGTCGTGCCGGCGAGGCGGGCGATCTCCTGGATCGACCAGTCCCGACTGCTCATGCGCTTCTCCTTCCGTGTGGATGTCTCCACCGTAGAAGTTGACGTTGCGTCAATGTCAAGCGGCGCGAACCCGAGAGTTTCCCGACCTCTTGACAATTTCGAGATATATCGTGTTATCTTTCTCGAACACGATATATCTCGATCCTCGACCCAGGAGAAGCAGACATGACCGAGAAGTGGCTCATCGCCCCCGGCGAAGAACGCGTCATCGACATCGAATCCGTGACGCGCCTCAAGGTCGGCCTCGTCGGCGGACAGGTCGACGTGATCGCGCACGACGAACCCGGCATCCGCATCGAGGTCCACGGCGTCACCACCAAGGACCTCCGCATCGAATCCCACGACGGCGAGGTCGAGATCGACCACCCGCAGCTCGGCTGGGACAACTTCCTCGAGGTGTTCCGCAACTTCGGCAGCGGCGGTCCTCGCGCCGAGGTGAGCGTGGCCGTGCCCCGCTCGATCGCGCTGAACCTCGGCGTCGTCAGCGCCGGCGCCCTCGTCTCCGGCATCCGCAATGATGCTCGCCTCAGCACCGTCTCGGGCGACCTCATCGTCGACACCCTGATCGGCGACCTCACCGTCAACACCGTCTCGGGCGACGTGCAGGTGCGCGGTCTCACCGGCTCGATCAACGCGAACAGCGTGTCGGGCGACGTGGCCGTCACCGGCGTCGTGCGCAAGGCGACCGTCGACATCGTCTCGGGCTCGACGACCGTCGACGCCGCCGGTGATGTGAACACCATCTCGGTGAACTCGGTCTCGGGCGGCACCACGGTGCGCCTCGACGAGTCGCTCGCCGCGAACTACGTCATCCGTTCGCTCAGCGGCCGCCTGCTCATCGACGGCATCGAGCGCAGCTCCTCGGGGCCGAGCAACTACACCGGCACCAAGGGCGAGCTCGCCGGGCGCTTCGTCGATCTGCGGGTGAACTCCGTCTCGGGCGGCGTCACGGTTCTGCGCCGCACCCCCGAGTCGATCACGAACGACGCGGAATGGGAGGAAGAGGCATGACCCCCGCCGTCTTCTCGCACGGCGACCTGCGCCTGTACCTGCTGTCGCTGCTCGCCGAGTCACCGCAGCACGGCTACGGCATCATCCAGGCGCTCACCGATCGCACCGGCGGCACCTACACCCCGAGCGCCGGCACCATCTACCCGCGCCTCGCGAAGCTCGAGGAAGAGGGGCTCGTCACCAAGACGGTCGACGGGCGCACCACGATCTACGCGATCACCGACGAGGGCCGCGCCGAACTCGCCTCCCGCGAGAACGACCTGGCCGGGATCGAGTCCGGGCTCGCCGACTCGGTGCGCCTCATCGCCAACGAGGTGCGTCAGAGCGTGCAGGACGCGATGAAGACCCTCCGCGCCGACCTCGCCTCGGCCGCGCACGACGAACGCCAGTCGGCGAAGAGCCGCCCGCGCTCGGCATCCGATGACACTCGGGTGACGAGCCGCGAGGAGATGCACCGGGCGGATGCCGTGATCAACGCGTTCCGTGCACGCATCCGCACCGATCTGCGCACGCACGTGGCGCAGGGCGGCGCGCTCCCCGCGAACGTCGTGACCGATCTCGAGAACGCCCTCGACGCCGCCGCCCGCGCGGTGACGGTCGGCATCTCGACGACCCGCTAGGCCGCCTACCAGGTCGACAGGATCAGCGCCGGGTCGCTGAGCCTGTCGAAGCGCCGCGCCCCGCATCACCCGCCCCGAGAAGGTCCCGGTATCGCCCGCCGATATCGGGACCTTCTGCGCTACTGTCACCCCATGAGCATCGCTCGTCCGCTGCGCCGCAGCACCGCAGTCGCCGCTACGGTGGCGCTCTCGGTCATCGCCCTCACCGCATGCGTTCCCAGCATCACAGACATCCTTCAGCGTTCGACCGCCTCGTCCGTCGAGCAGATTCAGGACGACCTCTGGCCCTACCGTGCGGACATCGTCGCTGATCCTGAACAAGCGATCGTCGCGCTCGGATTCATCGCGGACGCCCGTCACGGTGTGCCACTGGAGGACAACCGCGGAGGAACGCTCCTTCTGAACATGAGCGATGGCGAGGACGGCCCGGCTCTCTCTCTGCTCGCATCGGGTGGGGCGCAGACGGGAGGCGGGTGGACGTACGACCAACAATCCGCCGCGGTCTGCGTCACGTTGACCTTCCCGCAGACTCGGGATCGCATCGTCACCACGCCCGCGAGGTGCCCTGACATCCCTCAGCTCGAGCACTTCGACCGCGTCTACTCCCTCGACGATCTCGACGTGCGCCGTGAAGTCACTGACGCTGACTACCCGGCGCCCGTGTGCCAGTGCTACAGCGGCAGCGCGTGCGACTGCCCGGGAGGCTAGGAGTACCGGCCGAAGCTTTCGACTTCAGCGCTGAGTCTCACGATGGAATCGGACCAGTCAGGTCCCTCGCTCACCGCGGGGACCGATGAGAGGATGGCGGCATGAGCACTCTCCGCCCGATCGATGTCGATTCGTGGCCGCGCGCCGAGCACTTCCGGCACTACTCCACCGCCGTGCCGTGCAGCTACGCCCTCACGGTCGAGCTCGATGCGACGCGGCTCACGGCGGCGATCCGCAACGCCGCGCGCAAGACATATCCGACACAGATCTGGGCCCTTGCTGATGCGGTCAACCGTCACGAGCAGTTCCGGATGGGCCTGACCGCCGACGGCGCACCCGGCATCTGGGACGTCGTGCACCCTGCGTTCACCGTGTTCAACCCCGAACGCGAGACGTTCGCGAGCGTGTGGACGCCGTACGATCCCGACTTCGCGACCTTCCAAGAGCACGCCGTCGACCTCCTGAGCACGCACCGCTCAGCGACGGAGATGTTCCCGCAGTCCGATACGCCGCCCAACACCTTCGACGTCTCGAGCCTGCCGTGGACGACGTTCACCGCGTTCTCACTGCAGATCAAGGATGCCGGGACGCATCTCCCGCCCATCTTCACCCTCGGCCGCTACGTCGAGCGCGCGGGCCAAGTGATCCAGCCCCTCGCGATCCAGATCCACCACGCCGCAGCGGACGGCTTCCACACCGGCCGCCTCGTCGATGACCTCCAGCGGCTGTTCGACGACCCGAGCTGGGTCGGCTGAGACGACCCCGGAGACCTACTCCGCCGCCTCCGGCCAGATCTCCTTCTGGGAGTCGGGCACGAGGTCGCCGAGCGGCACGACGAGGATCGACCGGTGCTGGCGATGCGCCAGGCGAGCGGCGACCGATCCGGTGAAGAATTCTCGGATGCTCTCGCCGATGCCCCGCTTGCGGGTGCCGATCACGATCAACTGAGCGTCGAGCTTGTGCGCCAGCTGCTTGATCGCGAGCGCCGGGTCGCCGACGAGCTGACGGGCGGTCCAGGTGATGCCCGAGGCGTCGAGGGCCGGGGCGACCGCCGCCTGCACGGCCTCGAATTCGGCCGCACCGGCGTCGAAGTTGATGTCGATGGGGGCCGAGTGCACGTAGCCGTCGGGGTCCTCGTAGGTGACGAAACGCGTCACGTCGACGTGGGCGACCACGAGGGGCACACCGAGTAGTCGGGCGTAGCGCACGGCCTCGTCGACCACGCGGCCGTCTTGATGGGGCTGCACTCCGACGATCACGGCCTTCTGCAGAGCCGCGTTCTGTGCGGCCTCGTCGGACGGAGTGGAGGTGTTCTCGGTCATGATGATCGCTCCCTTCACCAGCCTGGCATCAGCCAGAGGGTATTACCCGCGTGCTATTCTGAATGCTACTCTTACCGGCTGCGCGCCGGTGTCGTGAATGCCGCGGGTCCTGACCACCCGCCGCTTAACTCGTGAGGGGGTCTCGCGCATGGGCCGTGGCCGTCAGAAGGCGAAGCACACAAAGATCGCCCGCGAACTCAAGGCGTACAGTCCGTCGGTGAACTACTCCGCGCTCGAGCGCGAGCTGGGTCACCCGACCGACGAAGACGCCTACGTCGATAAGTGGGCGGACGATTATGCCGACGAAGACGAGGACGAACTAGAGAAGGCCTGACCGCCCCTCTGTTCGACTTCTCCCCCGTATGACCTACGGGGGTTTCGTCGTACCCGGGCGACACGATCTGCGAGGATCGACGCATGCCCCATGTCGTCGCTCTCTACCGTCACCCGATCAAGGGCTTCACTCCGGAGTCGGTCGGGTCCCTGACCGTGCAGGCCGACGGACGGGCCGCGGGAGATCGCGTGCTCGCGTTCCGTTTCGCGGATGCCGCGACACCGGAAGAGCGCGACGGCCTCGAGCACTGGCCGAAGGCGAAGGGTCTCGCCCTGCAGGACTTCCCGGCGCTGGCCGCCCTGCGCACGCACTACGACGACGCCCGTGCACGAGTGCGGATCGAGCACGACGGCGCTGTGCTCGCGGAGGCGGGTCTCGACGACGACGGACGCGCAGAGCTGACGGATGCCGTCACCGCGTTCGTGCGCGCGACGCGGGAGGGTCGACGCCTCGAGCGTCCCGGGCGTCTCCCCCTCGTGCTGGTCGGTGACGGCGAGACCTCGCGCTTCCAGGACCGAGCCCGAGGCTACGTTTCTCTGCACAGCCGCGGCAGCGCGGAGGCATTGGGCGAGGCGGTGGGAACGGGGATCGACGATCGACGCTTCCGCTCGAACATCGTCATCGATGGGGTCGATGCGTGGGCCGAGCTGGACTGGGACGGCGAGGTACGGATCGGCGACGTCACGCTGACCACGGAGGGACCGATCGTGCGCTGCCTCGCGACCCACGCGAACCCCGACACCGGCGAACGCGACGTCAAGGTGCTCACGACCCTCACCGGTGCGCTCGGACAGGACGAGCCGACGCTCGGACGGCTGTTCCTCCCGGTCACCCCTCAGAGCGATGAGCACGCGCCGGCGGGAGTCATCCGCGTGGGCGACGAGGTGCACGTGCTCTGAGCGTCGAGCTCACCAGCGGCCGTGCCGCGCCTCCCACTCGTCTTCGATCGTGCGGCGGCGCCCGGCCACGAGACCCGCGGGGATCGACACGACGAGCACGCCGATGACGACCATCAACGGCACCTGCCAGCTCCCGGTGGTCTCGTGCAGCAGACCGATCAGCAGCGGGAAGACCGCGGCGATGCCGTAGCCGATGCTCTGCACGAATCCGCTCAGCGCGACGGCGCTCTCGGGCGTGCGCGCACGGATGCTGAGCAGCACGAGGCTGAGCGGGAACAGGATCGCCGTGAGCCCGTAGATGATCGCCCACAGCGCCGGGGCGACCGTCGGCACGAGCAGCAGACCACCGAGACCCACGACCCCGCAGGCGACCGCGAACAGGAACAGCGGCCGCGTCGCCTGGAAACGCACGATGAGGATCGGCACCAGCAGCCCGCACGGGAGACCGGCGAGTGCGAAGAGCGAGAGCAGGAATCCGGCCGTCGCGGGGGTGACGCCGGCGATGTCGACCAGCATGGTCGGCAGCCAGGCGAAGGCGACGTAGGCCATGGTCGATGACGTGCCGAACACCAGCGCCAGCGCCCACGGCAACGGCATCCGCCACAACCGGCCGAACACGCGCGGGCTGGCCGGCACCGTGGCGATGGGTCCGGTGGCGACGGCCGCGGCATCCGTCAGGTCGTCGACCCCGTCGGTCGGGTCGAGCACAACGTCGGCGGCACGAGCGGATGTCGTCGACGCGCGCCCGCGTTCACCGATCAGCAGCGCGATCCACGGCAGCAGCGCGAGCACCGCGAACCCGCCCCAGAGCCCGAGCGACACCCGCCAGCCGAGCGAGTCGGCGACCGGCACGGCGACGAGCGGCGGCACGAAGGTCGAGACCGCCATCATGGTGGAGTACAGCGTCATCATGACGCCGAGACGGTCGGGGAAGTACTTCTTCACCAGCGGCGGCAGCAGCACGTTGCCCGCGCCGACACCGGCGAACACGACCACGGTCGCGGCGAGCAGGCTCGTCGAGTCGCCCGCGAAGCCGCGCAGCAGGAGTCCGAGAGACATCAGGGCGAGGGCGCCGACCGCGACACGCTCGAGCCCGAAGCGGCGTTCGACGAGCGGGGTGACCAGCCCGAACACGGCGAAGCACACCGGCGGCGCGGCGCCGATGAGGCCGACGATCACGGGCGACACCGGGAAGTCGCGGGAGATGTGGTCGATCACCGGTGACAGCGAGGCGACCGCCGAACGCAGCGAGAACGCCACGAGCACGATCCCGATCAGCGCGAGAGCCCGCCCCTGCCAGAGCGGGCGGCCCTCCGCGATCATGAGGTCTGCGAGCTCTCCACCCAGGCCAGGTACTCGTCGCTCACGGTTCCGGTGACGTACCGGCCGTCGAAGCAGCTCATGTCGAGGTCGTCGACGACCGAGCCCTCGGTGATCGCGGCCTTCAGGTCGTCGACCTCCTGGTAGACCAGGTGGTCGCAGCCCAGCACCTCGGCGATCTCGGGGATCGTGCGACCGTGCGCGATGAGCTCGTGACGCGACGGCATGTTGATGCCGTAGACGTGCGGGTGCCGCACGGGCGGCGCCGCCGAGGCGAAGGTCACCGAGATCGCGCCGGCATCCCGCGCCATCTGGATGATCTCCTTCGACGTCGTGCCGCGCACGATCGAGTCGTCGATGAGCAGCACGTTCTTGCCCTGGAACTCGGTCGACATCGCGTTGAGCTTCTGGCGCACGCTCTTCTTGCGCACCGCCTGCCCCGGCATGATGAAGGTGCGGCCGACGTAGCGGTTCTTGTAGAAGCCCTCGCGGTACTCGATGCCGAGCTTGCGGGCGACCTCCATCGCGGCGGGGCGCGACGAGTCGGGGATGGGCATGACGACGTCGATCTTGTTCATCGGCACGTGCTTCGCGATGGTGTCGGCGAGACGGTCGCCCATGCGCAGACGCGACTCGTAGACCGAGATGCCGTTCATGACCGAGTCGGGACGCGCGAGGTAGACGTACTCGAACGCGCACGGCGAGAGCTGCGTCTCGGCGGCGCACTGCTTGGTGTGCAGCTCGCCCTCGGTCGTGATGAAGACGGCCTCACCGGGCTCGACCTCGCGCACGACCTCGTAGTCGCCGTTCTCGAGCACCAGCGACTCGCTCGCGACGACCCACTCGTCCTTGCCCTCGTTGCCGGGCACGGTCGACGGGCGACGCCCCAGGATCAGCGGGCGGATGCCGAACGGATCGCGGAAGGCGAGCAGACCGTAGCCGGCGATCACGGCGATGACGGCGTACGCGCCCTCGATGCGCTCGTGCGTGCGCTCGACGGCCTCGAAGACCCGCTCGGGGTCGAGGTCGACCGTCGAGGTGGTGTTCTGCAGCTCGCCCGCGAGCACGTTGAGCAGCAGCTCGGTGTCGCTCGACGAGTTGAGGTGGCGGCGATCGCGCTTCGCCATCTCGGCGGTGAGCTCACGCGTGTTGGTGAGGTTGCCGTTGTGGATGAGGATGATGCCGTACGGCGCGTTCACGTAGAACGGCTGCATCTCCTCTTCGTTCGATGCCGTGCCCTTGGTCGCGTAGCGCACGTGACCGAGACCGACGTTGCCGAGCAGCGCACGCATGTCGCGGGTACGGAACGCCTCGCGCACCATCCCCTGCGCCTTGGCGTTGTGCATGACGCCGTTCGCCTCTGCCGTGGCGATGCCCGTCGCATCCTGGCCGCGATGCTGCAGCAGGAGGAGAGCGTCGTAGATGTCCTGGTTGACCGGGGCCGTCCCCACCATTCCGACGATGCCGCACATGGGGTTTTACTTCGCTCCGTCCGCGTAGGCGCCCACGAGGCGCACCGCTCCGCCGTCGACGCCCTTGGCGCCCTGTTCGAACTCTCCTGCCGGACGCCCGTCGAAACGCACCGTGCCGACCTGCCACGCGGGCATGCCCTCGGCCTGGAGCGCCGCGATCGCGGCATCCTTCGCGCTGTCGGAGACCACCGCGAGGAACCCGATACCCAGGTTCCAGGTGCCCTCCGCCGACTCGAGCGACGAACCGGCGATGTCGCTGAGCACGCGGAAGACCGGGCTCGGCGACCACGTGCTGCGGTCGACCTCGGCCCAGCTGCCCTGCGGGAGCACGCGGGCGAGGTTCGCCGCGATGCCGCCGCCGGTGACGTGGCTGAGCGCGTGCACCGCGCCCGGGATGGCGTCGATGAGACGCAGCAGGGGAAGCGTGTAGAGGCGGGTCGGCTCGAGCAGGGCCTCGCCCCACGTGCCGCCGAGGTCGGCCGAGTTGTCGCCGTACGAGATGCCGGCGCCCGTGATGATGTGACGCACGAGCGAGTAGCCGTTGGAGTGCAGACCGCTCGAGGCGATCGCGAGCACCGCGTCGCCGTCGGTCACGCGGTCGGCGCCGAGGATCGCATCGGCCTCGACGACACCGGTCGCGGCACCCGCGACGTCGTAGTCGCGCGGACCCAGCAGACCCGGGTGCTCGGCCGTCTCGCCGCCCACCAGCGCGGTGCCCGTCGCGGCGCACGCCTCGGCGATGCCGCGCACGATGTCGGCGATGCGCTGGGGGAAGACCTTGCCGCAGGCGATGTAGTCGGTCATGAAGAGCGGCTTCGCTCCCACCACGACGATGTCGTCGACGACCATGCCGACCAGGTCCTGGCCGATCGTGTCGTGCTTGTCGATCGCCTGGGCGATCGCGACCTTCGTGCCGACGCCGTCGGTGCTGGTCGCGAGCAGCGGGCGGCGGAAGTCGCGCAGCGCGCTCGCGTCGAAGAGACCGGCGAATCCGCCGACGCCTCCGAGCACTTCGGGGCCGTGCGTCGCCCGCACGGACGACTTCATCAGCTCGACGGCGAGGTCGCCGGCAGCGGTATCGACGCCGGCTTCGGAATAGGGATTGGTGGGGGAGGCAGCCACGCGTCCAGCCTACCGCCCGCCGGGCGTGCCGAGATGCGATCGGCTCCTGCGGAGGGAGGCGATCGCATCGGCGTCACCGTCAGCGCTGAGCGTCGTCAGCCCCGTCGACATCGTCGGCCGTGTCGCGTTCTCCTCCGGCATCCGCGGCGTCGCCGTGCCGCGCGTCGCCTTCGCCGGTCACACCCCAGGGCGCGGTCCCCGTCTCCATCCCGCTCATCGCTCCGGACTCTCCGTCGGCACCGTCGGCGGCCGGGCCCTCGCCCGTGCGTTCGTTCTCCTGATTGCGCATCATCTCTTCCTCTCGTCCGCGGGCAGCGGATGGCCCACTTCCCCCGGTCTACGCCTCGACGGTCGAAAGGGCGCGCGGGTTGACGCGGCGAGCGGCAGCGGTTAGCACTGCTTCCCGGATTCTCACCCCGAGCGCGGCCACAGCCCTACGATGGGGCCATGGCCGACAAGCCGCAGTGGCTCATCCGCGAAGACGCGAGCGTTCCGGTGCTCGTCGCGCTCGCGCTGCGCCAGGCCCTCGGCATCCGCGTTCCCGACGATCTGCCGACTCTGCGCGATCTGCCGGTGCGCGCGCCGGATGCCGCCGACGCCACGTCGGCCATCGAGAAGCAGTGGCGCGACTACTGGGACATGACGGTCGAGCCGCGCGCTCACCCCTCCGGTGTTCCCCTCGAACTGATCGACGGTTTCGACACGCTCGTGGCGCTGCCCGCCTCCGGCGCGGAAGAGCTCGGGGCGGGGATCGCCGCGCACGCGGCATCCGCTCTGCGCTACGCGCGCGCCGCGCACGACCGCTACGTGAAGTCGATGAAGAGCCACACCGGCGGCGACGCCTACCGGGCGTACGCCAGCGCGATCGCCGAGTTCGAGCGCGACATCGGCCGGCGGGCCCATTCGTTCGAGCTGAACGTGCAGGTGCTGCCGTTCTCGCAGCGCGGCATCTGGTGGATCGGTGATCTGACCGTCGCGGTGACCGACGGTCTGCGCCGAGACATCGTGGCGTTCGACTCGGCCATCCGGCCGGTCATCGCCGAACTGGCCTGAGGGTCAGTCGCGCTCGGGGGCGTGTGCGTCGGCGTCGGATGCCGCGGCTTCGGGTGCCGCCTGCGCTCCGGGTGCCGTCTGCGCTCCGGGTGCCTCGTCGTGGATCTCGATGATCGTCTCGCGGTCGACGCGCACGACCCGGTCGTGCCGGCGGCCGGTGCGCTCCAGGATCAGCGCGACGACACCGCCGAGGGCGATCCCGATCGGCACCGTCCACAGCAGCAGGAATCCGAAGACCTGCCCGGGCGGGTAGACGACGTCGAGGGCCTGCGACTCCTCGAAGCTGCCGGTGAAGGTGAGGATGCCGGCGGCGATCACACCCAGCACGACACCGATACCCATGAACACGCCGTACCGCGGCACGTGGCGCACGGTCGCTTCGACGGTCTGCGGGGTCTCGGAGGAGGACATACCCCCATTCTCCCACCGTTCCCTGCGGGCCGCGGCACGTCCTTCGTCTCGTCGCTCCGCTCCTCGCTCAGGAGCCGGGTGTCTGCGGCCCCTGAGACCCGGCTCCTGAGCGAGCGGAGCGAGACGAACGGCCACACGCAGCGGAGGAGAACTCGCGCTCCGCAGGAAGCATCCGCCGTTCTGATCCTGCGGAAGGCGAGATCTCCTCCGCTGGGAAGGCGAGATCTCCTCCGTCACGGGAGGAGAACTCCGCGTCGGGCGGATGCTTCGCCCAGAAGCCTCCGCCCATCACCGAGAACTCCGCCCATCGCCGCGTCGCTCCGCCCGTCACGGAGCCCTCCGCCCGACGCCCCGACGACGAACCGCCCTCCCGCGCGATGCGGAAGGGCGGTTCGATCGGGTGTCAGACCTCGGTGGTCGTGACGGACGACTCGGCCGTCGAGCGGCTGCGGCGTCCGATGAGCACGCCGCCCGTGCCGACGAGGGCCACGACCACGAGTCCGCCGACGATCCAGACCCAGACCGGCACGCCGCCCTGCTCGTCGGCGACCTCGGTGACGGCGGTGACCGCGGTGGTCGCCTCCGACTCGGTCTCCTCGTCGTCGGCCGGGGCCGCGACTCCGCAGTCCGCACCGACGGGGATGACGGCGCTGACCGGGTCGAGCGCCTCGCCCGCGGCGTAGGTGCCGAAGGCGGCGGCACCGGCCTCGGTGAGCGTCGACGGGATGCCGTCGAGCGTGATCACTCCGTCGACCGCGCTGACGTCGGCCAGCGGGAACTCGGCGAACCGCACGTCCTTCAGGTCGATGGCCTCGCCGGACTGCGTGGTGCCGGTGACGTCGACCACGATGTAGCCGGTGTCGCCCGCGAGCTCGAGGCGGAAGTTCGCCAGCGTCGTGTTCAGCGCGCCGTCGTGGCCCGTGAAGTTGATGCTGCCGCCGTAGGTCACGAGGCCCGCGTCGCTCTCGTCGTCGTACGAGCCGGAGCCGTTCGACCACACGAAGTCGGGGTACTGGTAGACCACGTCGGTGAGCGTCCAGCCGCCCTTCGCGATGCCCTCGATGTAGGTGCGGAACGACTCCTTGTATCCCCAGTTCAGGCTCGCGCCCTCGACGGTGCAGGCGCCGATCACGACGGTCTCACGGGCCAGCGTGAAGACGAGTCCGCGGGTCACCGAGCCCTGGAGGGTGAGCGTGTGCTCACCGTTCTCGAGCGTGGCGGGCAACGTGCCGGTCCACGTGGCGACACCGTTGGCGTCGGCATCCACCGTGCCGAGCAGGACGGGCGTCGAATACACGACGACCTGGATGTCCTTCTCGTTCGGCTCGAAACCGGATGCCGTGATCGTCGCCGTCTTGCCCGACTGCAGGGCGGTGAGGTTCTCGTCGTCGATCTCGATACCGGTGGTCGCCGGAGGCGTGGCCGGGAGGGCCGCCTTCTTGACGACCGCCGCGGCCGCCGCGACGGTGCCGGTCGATCCGCTCGGAGCCGCGGCTGCGGAACCGATCGTGAACGTGACCGGGCTCAGAGTCGTCGAGTACCCCTGGAACACCTGGTTGACGCCGGCGGAGGTGATGGATGCCGGGGCCGACGTGTAGGTGACCGCGCCGTTCGCCGTGGTCTTGCCCGCACGCGACAGGTCGAGCGTCGCGAACGGCACCTGGCTTCCGCCGTTGGTCACGTAGAGCGTCGCCGCATTCGCCGAGGTGAAGCGGATCTGCGGGTTGGCGACCGTGACATCGAGGATGCCGCCGTGACCGGTGAACCGGACCGCGCCCACGTACGAGACCGCGCCGAGGCCGGTCGCGGGGTCGTAGGTGCTGCCGGTCGCCTGTCCGAACTGGAACAGTCCGTCGGCGCGCGTGGCACCACCGGTGACCTCGATCGCGCCCTTGGCGATGTTGCCCGTGATGTAGCTCAGGAACGAGCTCGACACGTCCCAGCGCAGCGATCCACCGGGGACGGTCGCGACCGGAGCGGTCGGAGTGACCGGGGGCTTCGGGGGCTTCGGGGGCTGCGGCGGCTTCGGGCCGAAGATCTTGTCCCACTGCGCCTCGGTGACCGTCACCGTGCTGCGGGCGTAGATCGTCGATGCGGTCGGCATCGTGTGCTGCTGCCAGCTGATGACCTCGTACGTCTTGGTGCGGTCGAGCGCGCTCGCCGCCGCCGTGAGGTCGACCGAGTAGCCGCCGCCCGAGACGCTGCGCACGAACTGCATCGCGATGAAGCCGCCCTCGGCGGTGACGTCCGCCTCGGTGCCCTTCTCGATGAGCGCGACGTACGCACCCGTGATCGAGCCGTGCTTCGAACCGGTCGCCGTGACGGTCAGGCCGTTCTGGGCGGTCGCGGACGTCACCGCGGTCGTCACCTTCGGGCCGTCCAGGGGACCGAACACCGCATCCCACTGCGCATCCGTCACGTTCACGGCCTGACGCGCGTAGATCGTCGACGCGGTCGGGAGGGTGTGCTGCTGCCAGACGATCACCTCATACGACTTCGACCGGTCAAGACCCGCCTTCGCCGCCACCAGATCGACACTGAACGCACCACCGGACACGTTGCGCACGAACTGCATCGCCGCGAACCCACCACCGGCGGTCACATCCGCCTCGGTACCCGCTTCGATCAGCGCCACATACGCACCCGTGATCGGCCCCAGGTTCGATCCCGACGCAGCGACCGTCAGACCCTCGGTCGACGCCACCGACACCGCACCCGACACGGTCGGGCTGCTCGGTGGGAACACCGTGTTCCACTGAGCATCCGTCACGTTCACGGCCTGACGCGCGTAGATCGTCGACGCGGTCGGGAGGGTGTGCTGCTGCCAGACGATGACCTCATACGACTTCGACCGGTCAAGACCCGCCTTCGCCGCCACCAGATCAACGCTGAACGCACCACCGGACACGTTGCGCACGAACTGCATCGCCGCGAACCCACCACCGGCGGTCACATCCGCCTCGGTACCCGCCTCGATCAGCGCCACATACGCACCCGTGATCGAACCCAGCTGGGAGCCTCCGGCCGTGACGGTCAGACCGTCCTCGGTCGCCGTCTTCACCGTCGCGGTCGCGACGGGTGCCTCGGCGTAGTTCAGGGCGACGCTGCGCTCCTGCTCGGCGTTCACGACGCCGCCGGCGGCGTAGGTGTAGACACCGTACGCACCGGGCTTGGCCGCGGAGTCCTTCAGCGTGAGCGTCGCGGTGAACGTGCCGTCCGCCGCGATGTCGACCCACTGACTGCGGATGGTCGGCTGGAATGCCTCCGGAACCTGGTTCAGCACGGTCTCGGAGAGCGCCCAGAGCTGAGAGCCGATCGAGCGGTTCGCAGAAGGAGCGGATGCCGACGGCTTCCAGTTCTCGGCGAAGTTGCCGAACACGACGTACGTGCCCTGGGGCAGGTTCGCGGGGATCGGCACGCCTCGGCCGCCGACGTTCGCGGTCGGGCTGTATCCCGAGCCCTTCACGACGACCTTGTCACCGGTCTTGAGAGCGGTGCCCTCGACCGGGGTCACGCCGTCGGCCAGGAAGACCGAGATCGACGGGGCAGCCGGAACCGGCTTGACGATGTCCCACTGCGCCGTCGAGATCGTGACGGGCGTGCGCGCGAGCATGGTCTGCGCGTTCGGCAACGTGTGCTGCGTCCAGACGATGACCTCGTAGGTCTTCGTGCGGTCGAGAGCGGAGGCCGGAGCCGCGAGCGCGACCGAGAAGGCTCCACCCGAGACGTTGCGCACGAACTGCATCGCCGCGAATCCGCCGCCGGCGGTGACGCTCGCCTCGGTGCCGGTCTCGATGATCGCGGCGTAGACGCCGGTCGCGGCGCCGAACAGCGTGCCGGTGACATTCGCCGTGATGCCCGCATCGCTGACGGCGAGGTCGGAGACGGCGACCTTCGGGGCCGGCGCGTAGTTGAGGGCGACGCTGCGCTCCTGGTCGGCGTTGCTCACGCCACCGGCACCGTAGGTGTAGACGCCGTACGAGCCGGGGGTCGCCGTGGTGTCCTTGAGCGTCAGGGTCGCCGTGAACGAACCGTCGGCCGCGAGGGGCACCCACTGGCCGCGCACGGCGGCCTGGTACTGCGAGGGAACCTGGTCGAGCACGCTCTCGGCGAGCGCCCACGCCTGCACCGAACCCGAGCGGGTCGCGGCTGCGGCACCGGCGGACGGCTTCCAGTTCTCGGCGAAGTTGCCGAAAACGACGTACGTGCCCTGGGGCAGGTTCGCGGGGATCGGCACGCCACGGCCGCCGACGTTCGCGGTCGGGTCGTAGCCCGTGCCCTTCACGACGACCTTGTCGCCCGCCTTGAGCGCGGTGTCGGCCGCGGGCGTGGTGCCGTCGGCGAGGAAGACGGAGATCGCGGCGGAAGCCGGAACCTCGGGCTCGGTCGGCGTCTCGGGCTCAGCGGGGGTCTCCGGCTCGGTCGGCGTCTCCGGCTCAGCGGGCGTCTCCGGCTCAGCGGGCGTCTCCGGCTCAGCGGGCGTCTCCGGCTCGGCCGGGGTCTCCGGCTCAGCGGGGGTCTCCGGCTCGGTCGCGGGCGGGAAGACGGCATCCCACTGCTCCGCGCTGATGGCGACATCGGCGCGGGCGTAGATGTTGGTGGCGTCCGGGATCGTGTGCTGCTGCCAGACGATGACCTCGTACACCTTGGTGCGGTCGAAGGCGGATGCCGCCCCCGCGAGGTCGACCGTGAAGCCGCCGTCGGTAACGGTGCGCACGAACTGCATGGCCGCGAATCCGCCACCCGCGGTCACGCCGCTCTCGCTGCCCTTCTCGATGACGGCGGCGTAGGCGCCGGCCGTTCCCTCGGGAAGAGCGGATGCCGTGGCCCGCACCGTCACGCCGGATGTGTCGGCCGCGGTGACGCTGGTGGTGACGACGGTATCGGCCGCGAGCGCGGGCTGAGCGACCGTGAGGCCGGTCACGACGAGGAAGAGCGATATCAGGGCAGCTATCGCCGCGCGGACGCGGCCTGTCGCTGTGGTGCTGGGTGCTGTGGAGTTCACGGTTTCTCTCCGGGCCCCGGGGTGCGCGGGCACGCACGCCGGCGGTGCCGCTATGCAGTCGGGCGAAGGGATTAGGTTAGGCTGCACTAAGCAGCTACCGTTTCTGAGCGTAGGCTGTGCGCGAGGCTCGCGTCAAGTTTTAGGATAGCCTTGCCTTATGCGCCGCGTCTTTGCCGTCTTCCTCGCTGCCTCGCTCGCGATCGGACTCGCCGGTTGCGCACAGCCCGGCGCGGATGCCGCAACCCCCGACGCCTCGGCAACGCCCGCGGACGATTGCCCCCAGGCATCCGTCGCTCTCGCCGATCTCGACCTCGTCGATGACGTCCGCGCCGTCAAGGGCGGATCGACCGCCTGCCTGTCGAGCCATGCCATCACCCCCATCGACGACGACACCGCGCCCGAGCTGCCGGTCACGGTGACCGACAGCGAAGACCGCGAGGTCACGATCACCTCGGCCGACCGCATCCTGCCGATCGACATCTCGGGCACCATCGCCTCGACCGTCTTCGCCCTGGGCCTCGGCGACCAGGTCGTCGGGCGGGATGCCTCGACCCAGTTCGCCGGCACCGAAGACCTCCCCGTCGTCACGCAGAGCGGGCACAGCCTGAACGCCGAGGCGATCCTCGAGCTCGCCCCCACCGTCGTGCTCACCGACACGACCATCGGGCCCAAGGAGGTGCGCCAGCAGTTGCGCGACGCGGGCATCGCGGTCGTCGTCATCTCGAGCGACCGCCGCATCGACACCACCGACGAACTCGTCACCGAGATCGCCGCCGCCCTGGGAGTGCCCACCCGCGGAGCTGCCCTCATCGAACGCCTCGCGGGCGAGCTCGACGACGCCGAGGCCGAGATCGCCGAGATCGTGCCCGCCGACGAGGCCGATCGCGCCCGCATGCTCTTCCTCTACGTGCGCGGCAGCGCGAACGTCTACTACATCTTCGGCGAGGACTCCGGCGCCGATTCCCTCATCGACGCGGTCGGCGGCGTCGACGTCGCCGAGGAGATCGGCTGGGAGGGCATGAAGCCCATGACCGCCGAAGCCCTCGTCGCCGCGAAGCCCGACGTGCTCGTGATGATGACCGACGGACTCGAATCGGTCGGGGGCATCGACGGTCTGATCGAACGCGTACCCGCCGTCGCCCAGACGCCCGCCGGAACCAACCGCCGCGTGATCGACATGGCCGACAGCGAGATCCTGAGCTTCGGGCCGCGCTCGGCCGAGATCATCAGCGCCCTCGCCCGCGCCCTCTACGCGCCCGAGCCCGCGAAATGACCTCGGAGGTCGTCACCCCGACGCCGACCACGCGCCGGGGGCTGCGCTTCGCGCTGGTCGTCATCGGCCTGCTCGCAGCGCTCGTGATCACCTGCATCGCATCGATCACGAGCGGCCAGTACGACCTCTCCCCCACCGATCTCGTCGGCGTGCTGCTGCACGGCATCGGCATCGACACCGCCTGGGCGCCGTCGAACGCCACCGATTACGGCGTCATCAACAGCATCCGGATGCCGCGGCTGGTGCTCGGCCTGCTCGTCGGCGCCGCACTCGCGGTGTCGGGCGTGCTCATGCAGGCGATCTTCGGCAACCCGCTGGCGGATGCCGGTGTCGTCGGCGTCTCGTCGGGTGCCGCCCTCGGCGCGGCCTCGAGCATCACCCTGGGACTCGCCTCGTTCGGGATGTGGACGACCCCCGCGTTCGCCTTCATCGGCGGACTCGTGGCGGTGCTCTCCGTCTACTTCATCAGCCGTTCGGGCGGGCGCACCGAGGTCGTCACGCTCCTGCTCACGGGTATTGCGATCAACGCGATCGCGGGCGCCGGGATGGCGTTCCTCACGTTCATCGGCACGACCTCGACGCGCGAGCAGATCGTGTTCTGGCAGCTCGGATCACTCAACGGCGCGCTGTGGCAGAACGTCGCCCTCGTCGCACCGCTGGTCGCGATCGGCATCGTCGTGGCGTTGATCGTCGCTCCGAGCCTCGACCTCTTCGCCCTCGGCGAGCGCACCGCACGTCACCTCGGGCTCAACGTCGAACTGCTGCGCATCACGGTCATCGTCACCGTGGCGCTGCTGGTGTGCGCGGCCGTCGCGTTCGCCGGGATCATCGGGTTCGCGGGCCTCGTCGTGCCCCACCTGATGCGCATGATCATCGGCCCCGCGCACCTGCCGCTCGTGATCGCCTCGGCTCTCGGCGGCGCGCTGCTCATCGCCGTGGCCGATCTCGTCGCCCGCACCGCCGTGCCCCTCGCCGACCTGCCGATCGGCATGATCACCTCGCTCGTCGGCGGCCCCTTCTTCCTCTGGCTGCTCGTGCGCACGCGCCGCCGGGCGGGAGGCTGGGCATGACCGTCCGCCTGCGGGGCACCGGGCTCACCGTGCGCGTCGGCGACGGTCGCGCGATCCTCGACGACGCCTCGATCGACATCCACGCCGGGCAGATCCACGCCCTCGTCGGCCCCAACGGCGCCGGCAAATCGACCCTGTTCGGCGTGCTCGCCGGCGACGTGACGGCCCAGACCGGACGGGTCGAGCTCGACGGGGCGCCGGTCACCGGCATCCGTTCGCGCACCCTCGCGCAGCAGCGGGCGGTGCTGCTGCAGGAGAACACCGTCACGTTCCCGTTCACGGCCGAGCAGGTCGTGCGCATGGGG